>NC_019780.1:0-630168 GCF_000317615.1 Dactylococcopsis salina PCC 8305
TTTTGATCTATAAGTAATAATGGATGATTTAGCACAGCAAATCTGGCGACAGATTCTTGAACAGTTAAAACCTCAATTGAGTCCGCCAACTTATAAGACTTGGTTAGAAACAGTAACACCGCAAAGTATTAATAATAACTGTTTAATCATTTGTGCGCCTAACCCTTTTTCCCGTAATTGGTTACAGAAATACTATTTATCTTTAATTACAAAAACGGCTCAAGAATTGACTAACTCTAGTTTAACCATTAAAGTGATTACCGCTTCTGTTGCTAACGCTAACGCCGAAGAAATTCCTTTAACTTGGTGGAAACAAAGCGAAGAGTATATTAATAATAGTTTATCAACCGATCGAGCGTTTGAAAATAGCCTTAGCCCTAAACATACCTTTTCCGATTTTGTCGTTGGCTCAAATAATCGGATGGCTCATGCTGCGTCTTTAGCAGTCGCTGAATATCCAGGAAGAGAATTTAATCCCCTTTTTATTTGTGGCGGTGTGGGATTAGGAAAGACTCATTTATTACAAGCGATCGGTCACTACCGTTTAGAATTATATCCCCAATCTCATGTTTTTTATGTTTCAACTGAACAGTTTACTAATGATTTAATTAACGCTATTCGGCGCGATCAAATGCAAACGTTTCGCGATCATTATCGCGCCGCCGATATTTTGCTGATTGATGATATCCAATTTATTGAAGGAAAAGAATACACTCAAGAAGAGTTTTTTCATACCTTTAATACCCTCTACGAAGCGGGAAAACAAGTGGTTTTAGCGTCCGATCGCCCTCCCAAACAAATCCCCAGTTGTTCAGAAAGACTTTCGTCTCGATTTGCTATGGGATTAATTGCGGATATTCAACCCCCTGATCTCGAAACAAGAATGGCAATTATCCAGAAAAAAGCAGAGTATGATCAGCTTCCTTTGTCTGCAAATATTGTCGAATATCTCGCGAGAAATTATCCTTCTAACATTCGAGAATTAGAAGGAGCTTTAACTCAAGTTGTTGCTCATTTATCTTTATCGGGATTACCATTAACTTTAGAAAATGTGGCTTCAGTTTTAAACCCAAGAACGGAAAAAGTTACCGCTTCTCCTGAGACCATATTAGAAATTGTTGCAGAATACTTTAACATTTCTAGAGAAGACTTAAAAGGGAGTTCCCGTCGGCGAGAAATTAGTTCAGCCCGTCAAATTGGAATGTATCTAATGCGCCAATATACTAACTTAAGCCTACCTAAAATTGGAGAAGTATTCGGGGGAAAAGACCATACTACCGTGATGTATAGTTGCGAAAAAATTTCCCAACACAGAGAACAAAATTCAGAACTCGATCAAACTTTACGTCAACTGAGCGATCGGGTGGTTTCTCGATGATTAACATTAGCGGTGAGGATTTTTTCATATTGTTCTGTAATGCGTTGCCAATTATGATTTTTCTCGACTAAATTACGAGCATTTTGAGAGAGTTTTTCTCGCAATTGTTTGTCTTTAAATAAACGCCCGATGGCGTAAATATATTCCTCTAAACGATTCGATCGCATCGCCGCTAGATTAACCGTTGCTCCATCCACTTTTAAGCCTTCTAACGCCCGATCATTGGCAACTAAAGGCACACCAACAGCCATCGCTTGTAAGGGAGAAAATTTAGAACAATAATTTTGTTCATAACGTCGGAGCAATGGTAAGTTTAATTGTTCCCGAATGCTCTTTTTAACAGCAGTTGAGCGATCGAGATACTTCTGACAAGTGCCGTAAATTGAACCATGAATATTAATAACTGTTCTCACTTGATTTTGCCATTCGGAACGAACATAAGTTTCATTGATACTGTGTTCACAGGTAATAACATCAAAGGCTTTTTCCCTAACCTTTTCATCAATCCATTGCTGCATTTCTGGGGAATAATAGGATAAAACGCTTTGTGGTGTTCCCGCTTTTAAGAGTTGTCCTAATCTTTTCGCTCGACTAACAATTCCTCGGCGAGTAGGTTCTTGATTTTGAGGAAAAATAACCAAATCTTCTATCCATTCCCGTAACGCTTCAATATGGGTATCTTTTGCCATTTGATAATGTTGGGCAACGAGGGTAATTTGATGAAGTTTGCTGAGATTTTTCATCAAATTAAATGTTCGTGTGGGAATCGAATGTGGCGTGTAAGGAGAGGGCAATATTGCCGAAATCATTAGAATTTTCATCGTTTTTCCCTCGATTTTAAAGACCTGTTTAATTCATTTTAGATTACAGTTTTCCGTAATTATACTATTGCTCTTTTGACGTTCGATCGCGCTTTTCCTTGACTTTAAATTGATCAGGAAGTTCCCAACATTAAACAAGAGCGAAATTACAGAAGAAATCATCGCCCCCTAGCCCCCAAGTCTGGGGGAACTCAGTTAAGAAATCATCCCCCCTAGCCCCCAAGTCTGGGGGAACTCAGTCAAGAAATCATCGCCCCCTAGCCCCCAAGTCTGGGGGAACTCAGTTAATCGGCTTCTCACCAATTCAGAACAGATTGCTGTGAGAACAGATTGAACCTTTTTCTCTCCCTTCTTGTCTAAACGGGTGCATCAATTGGTTTGGGGAGATAGAGTGTGTGTTAACCGAACAAGACACTAACATCACTGACAGCGAAATTATCAAACGTTGTCAAAACAACGATCGAGCCGCGTTTCGGCTTCTTTATCGGCGCTATCAAACACGAGTGCGTTCCACCCTTTATCAACTATGTGGCGAATCCATGTTAGACGATTTAGTGCAAGAAGTGTTTTTCCGAGCGTGGAAAGGGCTACCCAAACTGCGTCAACCGAAAACCTTCTCCACTTGGCTGTATCGTATTTGTTGGAATGTTGCTTGTGACCAGAGACGAGCATTTGCTCAATTACGAGAACAAAATCAAATTCTCTCTTGGCAAGATTTATCACTAAATAATCCTGATCTTAATCAGATGTACTACCAAGACCTAGTGCAACAAGGATTAAAAGCCCTTAATCTTGAACAACGAGCGGTGATTGTCCTTCACGACTTAGAAGACATCCCCCAAAAAGAAGTCGCCAAAATTCTCGACATTCCCACCGGAACCGTTAAATCCCGTTTGTTTCATGGTCGTAAGGCACTACGAGAATTTATAGAACAGCAAGGAGTAGTTTTATGAGTCACAATTCTGACGATCGTTTAGTTAACTTTATCCGTCAATATAACTCTTCGCCGCCACCGCCAAAAGTGGATTTAGAAGCCGAGATCATGGCGCACGTCGAAATTGAACCCCAAAGAGAAAAAGTCGTTGCTTTCCCTCAAGTTGCCTTTGGTGGCGTGATTGCAGCCAGTGTGTTACTGCTATTTACCAGCGTTCGGCTGTTACAACCCACTTTTTATTCTCCTCAACCCAGCGCAGAGTTAGAACACTTCCTCACAGAAAACTGGGAAGCAGTGACCACTCCTCCTCCCAGTGATACCAGTTGGCAAACGTTAACCACAGAAAAAACAAAATCATCTAATTAGAGGTAAAAATCATGTCTTTTCGTCGTATTTCACTTTTAACCGTTTTATTACTCTCTCTCAGCGCAACCAGCGCTTTTGCAGAAACTTATTCTGATGTTTCCTCTCCAGAAAAGTCTCAGTTAACTGCCCAACGTTTTGAAAGAGGAGGAAGACGAGGAAACCTGATGGAAGAACTCGATCTCACCGCAACGCAAAGAAATCAATTGCAAAGTATCCGCAGCGAATATCAACCGCGTTTAATGGAACAGAAAGAAGCGCTTTCTGATGCTTATGAAACCTTACGAGACCTGATGACTGATGATGCTTCTACCAGTGAAGTTCGTCGTCAACATCAACAAGTGCAAGCACTTCGTCAAGAAATGTCTGATTTGCGTTTTGAAAGTATGTTAGAAATGCGAGAAGTTTTAACCCCAGAACAACGAGAAGAGTTTGCCGAGTTAATGGAAGATCGTCGCGCGGGTCGTGGTCGCGGTCGCGGTCGTGGTCGCGGTTTTCGTGGCGGACGGTTTGATGATTAGCCCCCTATAATCCCCAATATTTGGGGCTTATGTCAGGTTCGCGCTCAAAAGTAGGTTGGGTAGAGACGTTCCATACTTCGACAAGCTCAGTAACAGGAACGTCTCCACGCGAAACCCAACACCAATTATAAGCAATTGTCTGAAACTGACATTAAAACAGAAAGAGTGATCAGTGATCCCCCCAACCCTCCTTACTAATATTAATAACTCGTTATGTAGATGTTAGTTCAAGAATCCACTTAATCCATTTTTCAACCGTTTGTGCGCGTCTAGATATAGTATTTTGATTTAGCCCCTCAACATGACCCCTCATTATTTCTATAATTCTTTCTCGCTTTGGTTTTTCACTACTATTTAGATATTCACATAGAATAAGATAAAAAACTTTATAAGATAGGATAGTTTTTACTAGCTCAAGATTTCTCCTTTTTGGGTCAAGCTCGATAATTTCTTTACCTCTAGGACTCAAGCTATAGTAAACACTACCATTATTTCGTAGTTTTTCAAATAGTCCGAGATATATTCCTGCTGAAATATAATAATCAGTTTGTCTGACATCAAAGGCATAATTTGTTGTAATTTCTTCCTTCCTTAGCGGACTTTCATTAACATACAACTTTTCTAAAAGGTCAATCACTCTAATGAAAGTATCAGCCTGGGGAAATGTTAAATCTTTATCATCTTTAAATCTCTGTATATTTTTAATAATTTCTCTAATATCCGACAACTCAATTTCATATTGTCCAATACAATATCTATGAACTGATTCTAGATGAATAGAATTATATCGACTGGAATCAAGGAACTTAAAGACATAAAACGTAAAAATATTATTAGAAACAGAAAGAAATATAGGCACTATTTCTTTATTGACTTTTAATTCCCATGCTCGATACGGATAATAAAGTTGCCTAACAATAAAATCATCAACAGATTGACACTTAGCCTCAATTATTGCAAACTTACTTTCTCCTTCAAATCCACCGTCAATTTCACACTGAGCATTTTCTACCCTAATTTGATTAGACCCACCAGTTTTAAGGTTATCAATTTTATAGTCAAAGATTCCTGTTGACATTCTGCCAAATACCGTAAAATAGGTTTCTTCTCCCAAAATTTCCTCTAGCATACCAGAAAGATGTGCACATAGAATTGCCGATGATTCGGAACTGATTAGATTGGGGACGATGGTTTTGATATGAGGAGGAAATTGCAGATATTTTACATCAAACGATGCTTTATTTTCAGGAATTGAAAAATAGCTAGAAAATGCTCCAATAACATATCTTCCTCTAGAATTAGGTTGTATAGAAAGATTATTGTCTTTGAAAATTTTCGGACGCTGAAACTGATGATCAAATTTGGTCATCAGACGTGCTTCGCGTTCCTGATTGATTCTTTCAGATGAAATCTGGAAGTAACCATATTTTTCTATGTTCTCTAATATCTTTTCCTCATGAAATAAAGTTTTCCAAGCCTGATCATTTTTTTTAAACAGATTTGCACTCATACTGATTATGAATTAATAACTCTCCAATTTTTCCTCGCTTTGAGCCAACAGCATTGATGGCACGTCCAGCTTTAACTTCTTCAATTTTATATCGGTAATCACCATACAGTTCACGAATAAAAGGGGTATCTGAATTACTAACTAAAACGTAACAACCTCGATCAGATAACTGATCGCAGACTAGCTTCAGTCGCTCCTGCTCTTTTTCGCCAAAACCATTGATATTATATCCTGTAAAAGAAGATGTGTTAGAAATCGGGTGATAGGGAGGATCAAAATAAATAAAATCCCCTTTTTTGGCAGATGTAACAGCGTTCTGAAAATCATCTTTACAAATTTCAACTGATTTTTGATTGAGAAATTTATTGACTGCCATTATTACACTTGAATCGGCAATAACAGGATTAGAATAGTCGCCATAGGGAACATTAAACTGTCCATGACTGTTAACACGAAAAAGCCCATTAAAACAGGTTTTGTTTAAGTAAATAATTCTAGCGGCTCTTTCTACTGATGATAGGTTTTTAAAACTAGAATCTCGATCTTTTTCACGGAGCTTATAATAATATTCTTTTGAATTATTTTCTTGATGTCTCTGACAAAGTTTTAATAATTCTTCGGGATTTTCTTTAATTACGTGGTAACAGTTAATTAACTCCCAATTTGTGTCATTAATGAGAGTTTTTCTAGGTTGAAGATAAAATAAAACTGCACCTGCTCCTACAAAAGGTTCATAGTATTTATTATAGTTTTTAGGAAGGTACTTTTTTATGGTAAGTATTAATTTTCTTTTTCCTCCAGCCCACTTTAAAAAAGGTTGAGCTAAAGGATTATAATAATTACTTTTTTTGATTCTGTTTGCTGTTGAATTCAAAATTACTTTGTCTTTCATTGCTCAAATTTTCAGGGAAGTGTTATTATATTATTTTACAATAAGTTTACGATCAAAGCTAGTCTATAGTTTAATCAATTTCAAGCTATAATTCTAATTGAATTAATAATGTTTCATAAACATAAAACCTCAATATAATAATGTGTAAATTATTGTAGAGGATGAGAGATTTTATCGAATCAATAGCTAACAATAAGTAATAAAGATGTCAATTTTATTAGCACGCAATATCTTTTCACTTGGCATAATCAAACTTGCTAGAGCAATTACTGAATTAACCATTAGTGAAGGTGATTCCAGAGATGAATCGGCTATAATTTCTCTAGCTTTCTTGGATATAATTTACTCTTCAGAGTTAATCATTCGATCAGTTATCCTAAAGACTGAACTAGAAAAAAAGGATACAGTCTCTGAGATTAGAAAAACTGAGCTAATTAATGGCTCTTCTAGACTCTGTTTTTTAGAGTTATATCAAGTTCGGGTAATTGCTTATAATGTGTGTTGGGTTTCGCTTCGCTTCACTAGGGCCTACTCTTTATCATCGATCGAGCGAACCTGATATTACCACAAGAATTAGAAAGAGTGTCCGGAAAATCAATTGCAAATAGCACAGCTTACAGTGAAGATTTGGGGAAACCCCCCTTTCCCTTAATAGAGGGGTTGACTTTTTGAAAATGGTATAATAATGGGCTCGAGTAATTGCTTATAATTGGTGTTGGGTTACGCGGTAGCTTCACCCAACCTACTTTTTATCTAGGCAAGAATAACCAATAACAAATTATTCATTAAAAAAGGTGGGCAATGCCCACCCTACAAGTTTACTCTTTATATGCTTCCATTCCCACACAGGAACAGACTAAATTGCGATCGCCGTAAGCGTTATCAATCCGCCCCACTGCGGGCCAGAATTTATAATCTCGCAACCATTGCGCTGGATACGCGGCTGTTTCACGGGAGTAGGAATGTTGCCAACCGTCCCCAATTAGCATTTCATGGGTATGAGGGGCATTTTTCAAGGGATTATCCTCAGCATCTACCTCCCCAGACTCGATCGCGCGAATTTCCTCTCGAATCGCAATCATCGCATCACAGAAGCGATCGAGTTCCTCTTTCGACTCACTTTCCGTCGGTTCAACCATCATGGTTCCCGCAACGGGCCAAGAAACCGTCGGCGCATGGAAACCAAAATCCATCAACCGCTTCGCAATATCATCAACCCCGATGTTGGCGCTTTTCTTCACCAAACGCAGGTCAATAATACACTCATGGGCGACCAATCCACTATTTCCCTTATACAACACGGGATAATGATCATCCAAACGATGGGCGATATAGTTGGCATTCAAAATCGCTACCTTACTCGCATGAGTCAGCCCTTTTGCACCCATCATGGCGATAAACATCCAAGAAATGGGTAAAATGCTAGGACTTCCCCAAGGCGCAGCGGAAACCGCACCGATCGCCTGTTCTCCCCCTGTTTCAATCACAGGATGACTGGGTAAAAACGGAACTAAATGTTCTCGCACACCGATCGGTCCCATCCCCGGACCACCGCCACCATGAGGGATACAGAAGGTTTTATGTAAGTTCAAATGACAGACATCTGCGCCGTAATCACCTGGACGACATAATCCTACTTGCGCGTTCATATTCGCCCCATCGAGATAAACCTGTCCACCGTGTTGGTGAATCGTCTCGCAAATCGTTTGAATCTCTGTTTCAAATACCCCATGAGTCGAGGGATAAGTCACCATTAAAGCCCCAAGATTATCACTATATTTCTCTGCTTTTGCCCGTAACTCATCAAGGTCAATGTCTCCTCGTTCATTACAGGTAATGGGGACAACTTTCATCCCACACATTACCGCACTTGCTGGGTTAGTTCCGTGTGCTGATTCTGGAATTAAACAGATATTACGATGACTTTCTCCTCGCGTTTCGTGATACTGACGAATCACTAGGAGTCCTGTATATTCTCCCTGCGCTCCCGCGTTCGGTTGGAGAGAAATATCAGCAAAGCCAGTAATTTCAGACAGCCATTGTCGCAACTGGGTAAATAAAGTTTGATACCCTTGGGTTTGTGCTGTCGGTGCGAAAGGATGGATTTTTCCAAACTCTGACCAGGTTACAGGATACATTTCCGCCGCCGCATTCAGCTTCATCGTACATGACCCAAGCGGAATCATGGATGTTGTCAAAGACAAATCTTTGCTTTGGAGATGATTTAGATAACGCACCAATTTCGTTTCCGAATGGTACTGGTTAAACACGGGTTCTGTCAGATAGTCACTGGTGCGAGTAAAGGCTTCTGGAAACTCAAAGGTTAATTCGGGGACTAATTCCTCTAAACGGAAGGGAAGTGTCTCTTTTCCTGAAAAAACCTGTAACAGCGTCACGATTTCTGCGACGGTTGTCGTTTCGTCTAAGCTAATTCCCACTGCGCCATCAGCATAACGCCGCAAATTAATGTTCTGAGCTTCTGCTGCGTTGAGAATCTGTTGTTGATGCTCTGTTTCCACCTTCAACGTATCAAAATACGGCTCAGAGGAAATCGTATAACCGATCCGTTTTAACCCTTCTGCGAGGGTGACAGTCATGCGATGGACTTTTTCGGCGATACGTTTAATCCCATCCGGTCCATGATAAACCGCATAAGTGGAAGCAATAACAGCGAGTAACACCTGCGCTGTGCAAATATTACTGGTGGCTCGATCGCGCCGAATGTGCTGCTCTCGTGTCTGTAACGCGAGGCGGAGCGCCGGCTTATCTTGAGTATCTTTGGAGACACCCACCAATCTTCCTGGCAGTTGGCGTTTATACTTCTCTTTCGTTGCAAAATAGGCAGCATGAGGTCCACCATACCCTAACGGTACCCCAAACCGTTGGGTAGAGCCAACCGCGATATCTGCTCCCCATTCTCCAGGCGGCGTTAATAACGCTAAACTTAGGGGATCAGCCGCCACTGTCACCAATGCTTTTTGTTCGTGGACTTTTTCCACAAACCCTCGATAATCACAGATTTTGCCTTCTGTGGTCGGATATTGCAGTAACGCACCAAAAATTGGTGTACTGAAATCAAACTGTTGATGATCCCCAACGATAATCTCAACACCGAGGGGTTTCGCTCGGGTTTGCAAAAGCTCGATCGTCTGTGGGTGGCAGTTTTGGGAGACGAAAAACGCATTCGCTTTATTTTTAGCCACTCCCAAACTCATGCTCATCGCTTCAGCAGCTGCGGTTGCTTCATCCAACAGAGAAGAATTTGAGATTTCCAACCCTGTTAAATCACTAATCATGGTTTGAAAATTGAGCAACGCTTCTAAACGCCCTTGAGCAATTTCTGGCTGATAAGGCGTGTAAGCAGTGTACCAACCTGGATTTTCGAGGATATTCCGTTGAATTGCTGCCGGAGTGATACAGTCATAGTATCCCATGCCAATCAGAGAACGAAATACCTGATTTTGGGACGCGATCGATTTCAGTTGTTTTAACGCCTCATGTTCGCTTTTCGTTTCGGGAAGATTTAACCCTTTTTGGAAACGAATCGAACTGGGAACGGTCTCATCAATCAGCGCATCAAGAGAAGAAACTCCTAACTCTTTCAACATCTGATCAATTTCATTAGGGGTGGGATCAACGTGACGGTTCACAAATTGATCATCTAACCCTAACACCTCATCCACTGGGGAACGAGATTTTTTTGTTGTCGTTTGTTTTGTTTTTGAATCTAAACTAACCATAGAAAATGGGTGTATTTACTACACTAAAAAACTTAGCGAGTCCTCCTGTATCAATTTGTAACAAATTTGGCGAGAGAAATGAATTCTTCTCCCCTGTTCTTATTCTCCCTCTACTTTTGCCCGATATTCATCTGCCGAAAGCGCCTCATTTGCTTCATCGGGGTTACTGAGTTTGATTTTTAGCAACCAGCCAGCCCCATAAGGGTCCTCTACAATCGTTTCTGGGGCATCAACTACCGTGCTATTCTGTTCGATAACTGTTCCTGAAACTGGCGCATACATATCTTCTACTGCTTTCACCGATTCCACTGTGCCAAAAGTTTCGCCCTTTTCTAGGGTGTCATCCACATCGGGAAGTTCTACAAAGACAATATCACCCAACTGATCCACCGCAAACGCACTAATTCCAATCGTTGCGGTTTCTCCTTCTACACGAACATATTCATGGGAATCAAGGTATTTCAAATCGCTAGGATATTCGAGAGCCATAGCCTTTCCTTACTACAATAGACATTAACAGTAGGGAGTTATCATAACCCTACCCTGCTTAGTTTACAACGTCATTGACCTGAACATTTAAAAATTGGTTTATCGTCCGTGACTCGTGATTCAAAGAACAAATAACGAATAACGAATAACAAATAACAAAAATATGGCTGGACATAGTAAGTGGGCAAATATTAAGCGACAAAAAGCACGAGTTGATGCGAAAAAAGGGAAAACATTTACACAACTTTCTCGCGCAATTATTGTCGCCGCACGCAATGGCGGACCCGATCCCGAAGCGAATTTTCAATTGAGAACTGCGATCGAAAAAGCCAAAGCTGCCAGTATTCCCAATGATAATATTGACCGCGCGATCGCAAAAGGAGCGGGAACTTATGATAGTGATGAAGCACAATTAGAGTCCATTCGTTACGAAGGTTATGGACCGGGTGGAGTTGCCGTTTTAATTGAAGCACTAACAGATAATCGGAATCGTACCGCCGCTGATTTACGATCGGCATTTTCTAAAAATGGCGGCAATTTAGGAGAAACGGGTTGCGTTAGTTGGATGTTTGAACAAAAAGGAGTGGTAATTTTAGAAGGAGAAATTAATGAAGAAGAATTGTTAGAAATTTCTGCTGATGCGGGTGCCGAAAGTTATGAAATGAATGATGATCCAGGTGCGGAAGTGTTTACAGAAGCGACTGATTTAGAACAGTTGAATCGCACTTTAATCGAGGCTAGATTCCCTGTAAAAGAAGCAGAATTACGCTGGCTTGCTAATAATTATGTGGAAGTGACTGATCCTGATCAAGCGCGATCGTTGCTGAAATTAATGGATGCTTTAGAAAGTCTTGATGATGTGCAAAATGTCACCGCTAATTTCGAGATGGCGGAGGAATTAATGTTTGAAAGTAGTCGATCTTAATTTAGTTCGCTTAATCAATAATAAAAAGTAGGTTGGGTGTAGCCAAGCGAAACCCAACACCGATTATAAGCAATTACTGAACCTAATATTAGGGGGCATTATAATTAATCATTTCTATCAAAATGAAAGAACAATATTTAATCAAAACAGTAAAAGAAGCGAAAGCAATCAGTAACGAATTTCTAAAAACCATTGAACTGGAAAATGTAATTACTTATGGCTTACCTGAAATTGACGATCGTTACCATATTTGGCGAGTGCCACTTAAAAGTAATGAGAAAACGATCGGCGAAATTGTAATTGATGCCAAGACCAGTTTAATTAATGAACAAAAAACCACATCTAAAGAAGTTTTAGAAGAAAGAATGGGAGGTCGAAAATCAGAAATTAAAGCTAAAAAAAACAAGTCCAATTTACCAAAAATTTCTCCGCTCTGTAATACTGTAGGGATGGGTGATTCAGAAGAACTTTTGCAAGAGACTCCATCCGAATCAGTGGATTTAGTTTTTACCTCACCGCCCTATTTTAACGCCAGACCCGAATATGCTGATTATATTGAGTATGAAGAATATCTTCTAAAGATGAAAAAAATCATACATCAATGTTACCGAGTCTTAAATGAAGGTCGTTTTTTTGTAATTAATATTGCTCCCGTTTTAATGAGAAGAGCAAGCCGAAATGAATCCTCAAAAAGAATTGCAGTTCCCTTTGATTTTCATCGTCTATTTATGGAAGAAGACTTTGAATTTATTGATGATATTATCTGGCAAAAACCAGAAGGAGCAGGTTGGGCGACAGGAAGAGGGCGACGGTTTGCCGCCGATAGAAACCCCCTACAATATAAACCCGTTCCTGTGACAGAATATGTTTTAGTTTATCGTAAAAAAACGCCCAGACTCATTGATTGGAATATTCGTAAACATCCCGATGAAGACTTAGTTAAACAATCAAAAATAGAAGGAGAATATGAAGTTACAAATATCTGGGAAATTCATCCTGCTCATTCTAAAAAGCATCCAGCAATTTTTCCAGAGGAACTGGCAACAAAAGTGATTAAGTATTATAGTTTTATTAATGATGTGGTTTTAGACCCCTTTGCAGGAATTGGAACCACCGCAAAAGCAGCTTATAAAAATCAGAGACGATTTGTTATGTATGAACTAAATCAGGAATACATAGATAGTTTTAAATCGGACTTATCAAGTTGGTTTGTAGATGATTACGAAAGCATTAATTGGATGAACCCTGTAATGTTTGCGTCGGGTTAATTAAATCGGTGTTGGGTTACATTTCATTTCGCCTAACCTACAGTTTGCTGTTGCATTAAGATAAAATTGCCTTAGATATAAGTTTAAGGAACATCCTCGCTAATTCGGAACGTCTGGAAGCATCAGCGAGAAAATTTAACTGAGTGTGAGCGAGAAGTCCCCAATTGAGCGCGAAGCGAATTGGGGTGAAGCGCGAACTTAGAACACAAACCAGTAAATTTGTGCTAAAATTTATTTATCATCAAAAGTTTTATTGACCATGTTGAGAGCGACCAAAGTTAGAATCTATCCTACAAAAGAGCAAGAACAGCACTTAGCCAAGAGCTTTGGGTGTTATCGCTTTTTGTGGAATTACTCGCTCAACTTGACTAATGAAACTTATAAAGCAACGGGAAAAGGTCTAAACCGATTCGCTATTCAGAAAGAGATTAAAAAACTGAAACAAGAATACGAATGGCTTAAAGAACCTTATTCCCAATGCTTACAGTTAGTGGCTCTCAACCTGTCTCGTGCTTTTATCAACTTTTTTGAAGGACGAGCTTCTTTCCCTAACTTCAAGGCTAAACATCGTAAACAATCAATCACTTATCCTCAAAATGTTTCTTTAGTTGATAATGGTCTAAAGTTCCCAAAAATGGGAGTTGTTTACGTCAAAATTCATAAAGAAATTGAAGGAACAATTAAAAGTGTTACAGTGTCTCTAAATTGTCAGGGTCATTATTATGCTTCAATTTTGACGGAAGACGGGAAAGAGATTCCTGAACAATCTGGTGAAGGGAAAGCTATTGGTATTGACCTAGGAATCAATCATTTTGCGATTACCAGTGATGGTTCTAAATTCGAGAATCCAAAGTGGTTGAATAAACACGAGAAAAACCTTAAAGCCAAACAAAAACGTTTATCTAGAAGACAGAAAGGCTCTAGCAATCGGAACAAGACTCGGAAACAAGTCGCTAGAGTTCATAAAAAGATTGCTGATTGTCGGTTAGATTTTCATCACAAGCTATCACGCAGGATAGTCTCCGAAAACCAAGTTATTTGTGTCGAGAATCTAGCAGTCAAAAACATGGTCAAAAATCACAACCTAGCTAAAGCAATTAGTCAGGTAGGTTGGGGTCAATTTTGTACGATGTTGAAATACAAAGCGGAATGGGAAGGAAAAGTGTATCAAGAAATTGACCGTTTCTTCCCTAGCTCTAAGACTTGTCATGTATGTCTAAATCAAGTAAGAAGCCTGACCCTTGATGTAAGGAATTGGCAGTGTGAAAAATGTCAAACTAACCACGATAGAGACATAAACGCTGCCAAGAATATAAAAGATGAAGGACTGCGAATTTTGCGAGTGCGTAATTCTGGGGTTTCCCCAGAATGTAAGACGCACTCAAGACAGACCTCTGGAACGGGGGTTACCGCCTCTCGCCTAGATGTTAGTCGAGATAGTAGAGGTCGTAAGACTTCTACTGTGTCGCATTCTATTGGGGAGGAAGCGCAAAGCTCAGTCGAAGACGGCTTTGCGTAGTTCACGCCTAAGTTGTAACGTAATCATCTATTCGTAAAACCATGTCTAACAACGAAACTCTTACTTTTCCATCCTCAATTCAGTTTTCCTCCGCTACTGAAACCGAATCTCGTCCCTGGGGATCATTTAGTACCTTAGAAGAGGGAATTGGGTACAAAATCAAACGCATTGAAGTTAAACCAGGACATCGGCTGAGTTTACAAATGCACCATCATCGTAGCGAACATTGGATTGTTGTTTCTGGGACAGCTAAGGTTGTTTGTGGAGAGAAAGAAGAGATTTTAACCTCGAATCAATCCACTTATGTTCCTCAGTGTACCGCTCATCGTCTGGAAAATCCTGGGGTGATTAATTTGGTGTTGATTGAAGTGCAAAACGGAGAATATCTAGGCGAAGATGATATCATTCGGTTTCAGGATGATTACGCTCGTCAATAAAGGATAATGATTCAAATTAGTGCAGCAGCCCAACAAGAGATTAAACGGATTCAGAGAACCCGTCAAAAATCGGATAGCTATCTTCGTCTCGGTGTGGAAGAAGGTGGCTGTTCTGGGCTTTACTATACTTTAAACTGGGAAGAAGAGATCAAAAGCACCGATCGAGTTTATCCCCAAACCGATTTCTCTATAATCATTGATGAGAAAAGTCTTCCCTATCTCCACCAACTCGCCTTAGACTATACCGAAGACTTGATGGGAGGTGGCTTTCGTTTCAAGAATCCTCAAGCGATTAATCCCTGTAGTTGCGGGCTTTCCTTTGCCATCGGTTAACGAATTAACATTACCACTGACAACTGTGGCGTTTATAATTGGGGCAGTTCAATTAATTGAACTGCAATCATTGGATCGTCTTCTCATCAATTATGACTAATCATCCTATTCCTTCTCAACCTCAATCACCGCAAACAGGTAACAGAGTAGAAACGACGGTGGCTGCGACGACTTGGCAGAAAATTTCTAAACTATTCGGTTGGCAGTTTTGGACGGCGGTAGTGATGGTGAGTTTCAGCGCCACTGGTTATGTCGCAACTTCTACGTTATTAAGCCTCAATACTCCTGAAGGGTGTGAATCAGTCTATTGGCCCCTCGCTTCGGGTTCAAGACGATTATACTGCGCTCAGGTGGAAGCAAAGGAAGGGGATACGGATAGTTATCTCGCTGCCATTAATTTAGTCTCAGACTTACCCAAAGATCATCCCTTGCGTCAGGAAATTAATAAAAATATTAAGGTATGGTCGGAGCAAGTCTTAGTTTTAGGAGAAAGACAGTTTCAAGCGGGAAATTTAGAAGCTGCCATGGCAATTGCGAAAAAGATTCCTTCGGGAGTGGCAGCAAAAGCAGTGGTTGATGAGAAAGTCAAGCGTTGGCGTGAGATTTGGCAACAAGGAGAAGCGATCGAGCAAGATGTGGAGGCGCAATTAAATCAAGCCGCCTGGAATCAAGCGTTTAAGGAAGCAGGAAGATTAGTTGATCTGGAAAATGACTATCTGGCCAACCGCCGTTATACCGAGTTAATGGCGAAAATACAAGAAGCAAAAGTAGAAGGGGCGGTTTTAGATGAAGCGCGTGATGCGTTCGATCGAGGCGGTGTGGAAGATTTGTTAACCGCGATCGAAAAAGCAGAATCCATTGAAGAAAGTAGTTACTCCTACCGAGCCGCACAAAATCTAATTACAAAGGTAGGAGAAACCCTAATGAGGAAAGCTCAAGAAAACTTAGACCAAAGAAAATGGAATACAGTTTTAGATATAGCGCAAGCAATTCCAGAGAGCTTAAACTTACAAGCAGAAGTGCGCGATCTTAGAGCGATTTCTCTAGCAGGGTTACAAGCGCAACAAGGAACAGTCTCAGGGTTACAAGAAGCGATTTCCCAAGCGCAACAATTAGAAGAAGAACGTCCTCTTTATTCTAAAGCACAGGCTCTCATCGATCGGTGGGATCAGGAAATTGAGGATGTAAAAGTAATTACAGCAGCCAAACAATACGCAAACGGCGGGAGAATTTCTGACTTGAGAGCGGGAATGGTAAAAGCAGAAGAAGTGCCAAGGGGAAATCCTCGTTATCAGGAAGCAAGACAGTTAATTAGCCAGTGGAATCGCAGAATCCAAATCATTGAGGATCGCCCGATTATCAACCGCGCTGTGAATCTAGCAAGAGGGAGCAGCATTCGCTCCTATCAAGCGGCGATCGCGATCGCCAGTGAAATCTCCTCTAACCGCGCTCTTTATCGAGAAGCACAAAGAAAAATTGCCAGTTGGCAAAATCAAATCGAACGCATTGAAGATAGACCAATTTTATCAGAAGCGAGTAACTTAGCGAGTCAAGGTCGCTTAGAAAGCGCGATCGAAACCGCACAACAAATTAGTTCTAACCGCGCTCTTTATCGAGAAGCACAAAACAATATTCGTCGTTGGCGTAGTGAACTCAATGCTAGAAATAGCATTCAAGAAGCCTCAAACCTCGCCGAAGCTGGAACTTTAGAAGCTCTTAGCCAAGCCATTCAAACCATCACCCCAGCCCAAAATTCCAGTAACTACAGTTACCGCGCCGAACGTTTAGTCAACCGTTGGAGTAAGCAAATTTACGCGATCGCCCTCCGACAAGCCGATCAAAACGACTTACAAACCGCCATCAACATCGCTCAACGGATTCCCTCTCAAAGCAGCGTTTATAGAGAAGTGAGAGCAAAAATCAGAAATTGGCAACAAGAGTTAACCGTCAACCTCGAAGAAGAATAAACCGTTATTCGTTATTCGTTATTTGTTATTTGTTATTCGTTATTCGTTATCCTTCGACAGAGAAGTAGGTTGGGTGAAGAGAAGCGAAACCCAACATCAGAGAAGTAGGTTGGGTGGAGATAAGCGAAACCCAACATCAGAGAAGTAGGTTGGGTGGAGATAAGCGAAACCCAACATCAGAGAAGTAGGTTGGGTGGAGAGAAGCGAAACCCAACATCAGAGAAGTAGGTTGGGTGGAGAGAAGCGAAACCCAACATAAATTAGTCATTGGTCATTGGTCATTGGTCATTGGAAAACAAAGAACAAAGGACAAAAAAGTAGATTGGGTAGAGACGTTCCATGGCACGTCTCCACGCGAAATCCAACATAAGCGGATGTTTATTCTCATCAACGACAAAAAAAAAGACAGGCTCTAAGCCTGCCTCATCCTAACTTGCTGTTTCGGAAAAACTTAGAAATTCATTTCCACAGCTTGAACTTTCTCCACCTGTTTCTTCTTCAGCACTAAAAGCACTTGTGCGAGCATAATCGCCCCTAAAAATGCCATTAAGCCTTTAATTCGGGCTGGACTTTGTAAGACAATCTCGCTGTCTTCTTGTCCAAAACCGCCAACATTAGGATTAGTCGTTAACGCATCACCCTTTCCGACTTCATCACCTTCAGACACAATCAACTCAGGACCGGGGGGAATACTCTCAACAATACTCTCTCCCTCACTGGTGGCAATGGTGACATCATAACCAAAGCCGTTATCAACAACTTGAGTAACTGTTCCCGCTTTTTTAGCATTATAAACCGTGTTGTTGCTCTTATTACCAGCAGGATAAACCTGTCCCCGTCCTCGGTTAGCACCTAAATAAACGGGATATTTTCCGAAATAAAGATCACGATTTTGATTGGGGTCTGGGGATAAAACAGGGAAAGTGATTTCTTGATATTCGTTTCCAGGTAAAGGACCGACTAAAACCACATTTTCTAACCCTTCCCGATAGGGTTGGAAGAAGACATCTCCCACTTCTTCTTTCATTTCCTCAGTCATCCGTTCGGGAGGAGCAATTTTAAAGCCTTCGGGAAGCATTAAAACCGCACCCACATTGAGATCGCCTTTCGAGCCATCTCCTAATACCTGTTGCGTGTCAGTTTCGTAAGGAATGTGAACCACCGCCTTAAACACACTATCAGGAGCAACGGAAAGAGGAAGTTCCACCTCCGCTTCTTTTTCCGCTAAATGACAGTTAGCGCAAACAATGCGACCTGTTGCCTCACGAGGGCTGTCAGGAGCCGTTTCTTGCGCCCAGAAAGGGTAAGCAGCGGCACTTTGGGGAAACAAAGCATCACTGGCGAAAAAGACAGTTAGGGTGGCAAAAACGATACAAAGTAGCGACGTGAGAAGACTCTTGGTTTTCTGCGTAAACGCTTGCCAAAAAGAGTTGTTCATGGGTTATTTTTCTTGCTTTATTTATGCTCTACTTGCAAATTATTTATTAAAAGAGGATGATTTAAACCCACCAGGGTTCTTCGTTGGTGCGGAAGTCTGTGTCTTTCCAGGGAGTGAAGACAATGTTACCGTCTTCGTTAACATCAGAATTAACCAACGCTAGGGATAAAGGAGCCGGACCGCGAACCACTTTTCCTTCGGCGTTGTACTGTGAGCCGTGACAAGGACAAATGAATTTTCCTTCACTGGCATTCCAAGGCACAACACAGCCGAGGTGGGTGCAAACTGCGTTTAAGCCATAGCTGGCGATTTCTTCGTCTTCAGTGACGATAACGTAGGTGGGATCGCCTTTTAGTCCTTGCGCCAGAGCGCGATCGCCGGCGGGATGCTTCCCTAAAAACTCACTGGCAAGAATATCATTTCCTAATTCATCTTTGGCAGTGACTCCCGCTCCTGCGCCACTAGAAGAAGGAGGAATGAAATAACGAACCACTGGATATAACGCACCGAGGGCGACTCCGGTAATGCTACCGAAGGTTAAGAGGTTCATAAACTGTCTTCGCCCCATGCCTGGGGCTTCTTGTTGCTGTTGTGAAATGGTCATGTTTTGGTGTTTCTCTCTCCCAGAGTTAAGATTAATCGCTTTTTCGGTAGTCATCAACGGACTATAGCAGTCCTATTTCTTATGTAAAAAGTTGATTCATCGAAGCCCCCAGAATTGGGGGTTTGGGGGCAAAAACAATTTACAATTCATTTAGTAGGATGGCTATCTCCTTTTCTGTTGCGTTAAAAATCGCAACATCGCCTTAAACATTGTAAACTACCTCTATCGGTATAATTTAACAAATCTAATCTCTTTCTGGGGAAAGAAGTCTCAACGGCGCAATGTTACCTTGGGTATGCAGCTTTGGTTTTTGGTTAAACGAGATTCGATCGATATCATAAGGGTAAGAATTTTTAATTTTCTCAAAAGAAACGGTTGGTTATGATACAAGCGACAGCTTCCCCGATACAAGCTCCCGAAAAAACAAAAGAGACAGTTCGCACGGGCTACCCGAATTATAAGGTGATTGTTCTCAATGATGAGGTGAATACCTTTCAGCACGTGGCGAATTGTTTGATGAAGTACATTCCAGGGATGACGAGCGATCGCGCTTGGAGTCTCACCGAACAAGTCCACAATGAAGGACAAGCCATTGTTTGGGTTGGCCCCCAAGAAGCGGCGGAACTCTATCATCAACAGTTACGACGAGAAGGCTTGACAATGGCTCCTTTGGAGAAAGCGTAACATGGGAGATTCTTCGCAGGGACGATTAGTTTGGAATCATTCCACCCATATTGAGGGGTTGATTCCGGTTTTAGAGCGGCTGATTACTCACCAGGGGATTTATACCGTTACTCCTGGGGTGATTAGTCGCGCTCGTAGTAATTGTCAAAAGTTAAAGTTAAGGGTATCCGTTCCCATTCGCGGGGGCTATAAAGCGATCGCTCGTCAGGGAAAAAGTGTGCAAGAAGTTTTTATTATTACTGATCTCAGTCAAGAAAATTTAAAGAGCGCGATCGAGGCTTGCTTTCGATAATTAGCTATATCAGGTTCGCTCAATCAATGATAAAAAGTAGGTTGGGTAGAGACGTTCCATGGAACGTCTCCACGCGAAACCCAACACCAATTATAAACAATTACCCGAACCTGATATTACTCAAACAAGTTTACCAAGCAGATAAAGACAGACAGAAGAAAAAACTTCTTTCGTTAGATTGGTGAGAAACTGATTACTCTATGTTAAAGTAACGCAATTCGAGAGCAAAAATAAAATACTCTAGATCAGCCTAGAGATGTAAAATTAAACATCTCTGCTACTGCTTAAATTGGAGGTTAAATTATGAAATCTTCTTTAGTAATTCTTTATCATCGCCAACCTTATGATGAGGTGATGGACGAGGATGGCGTTATTCATTACAAGGCGAAACAAAGCCCAAATGGAATTGTTCCCACCTTAAAAAGTTTTTTTTCTAATGTTAATCAAGGAACTTGGGTAGCTTGGAAAGAGGTCAAGTCTAAAGATAATGCTGAGTTTAAATCTCATATTCCTGCAGAAGAAATCGAAGATGGCGCCAACTACAATGTCCGTCGCATTGCTTTAACCCCAGACCAAGTTAAAGACTTCTATCACATTACTTCTAAAGAGGCATTTTGGCCCATCCTGCACTCTTTCCCTTATCATTTTACTTACGAAACTTCTAACTGGGAAAACTTCCGAGAGGTTAATCGTTTGTTCGCAGAAGCGGCTTGCGAAGAGGCTGCGGATGATGCTTTAATTTGGGTTCACGATTACAATCTTTGGCTCGTTCCTGAATATATCCGCAAGATTAAACCGAATGCAAAAATTGCTTTTTTCCATCATACGCCGTTTCCTTCGGTGGATGTTTTTAATATCTTGCCTTGGCGAGAAGAAATTGTTGATAGTCTTCTCTGTTGTGATATTGTCGGTTTCCACATCCCCCGTTACTCACAAAATTTTGTAAATGTCGCTCGCAGTTTACGTTCAGTGGAAGTGGTAAAAAATACCGTTGTTCCTGAACATATTACTCCTGTGGGAACGGCTTTGGCGGAACCAGAAATGACGACACAGTTACGCTGGCGCGATCGAATCGTTAATATAGATGCGTTTCCAGTGGGAACAAATCCCCAACAAATTTTAGAGACTTTACGAAATCCAGAAACCAAGGAACGTTATGAGGCGATTTTAGAACGTCTTCAAGGACGCAAGTTAATCATGTCTGCCGGACGAGTGGATTATGTGAAGGGAGTACGGGAGATGTTAGAAGCCTATGGTCGCTTGTTAGAACGTCGTCCAGAGTTACAAGGGAAGGTTAATATGATGGTGACTTGTGTTTCTCCCGCCAGTGGAATGCGGGTTTATGAAGAAGCCCAAAATCTCATTGAACAGTTGGTTGGGGAAATTAATGGGCGTTTTGCGACGTTTGATTGGATTCCAATTATGTTATTTACTCAGCCGATTCCTTTTGATGATTTGATTTGTTACTATCGCGCTGCGGATGTGTGTTGGACGACTCCTTTACGAGATGGCTTAAATCTGGTGGCAAAAGAATATGTGGTCGCGCGGGAAGGAAAAGGCGGAACGTTGATTCTATCGGAGTTTGTTGGGGCTGCGGTGGAGTTACCACAAGCGATTTTAACCAATCCTTATTCGATGGATCGGATGGATGACGCGATCGATCAGGCTTTAGATATGCCACAAGCGGAACAAGAACAACGGATGGAGAAGATGTATAAGACGGTTACTGATTATGATGTGGCTTATTGGGGCGATCGGTTATTCGAGAAGTTCCAAGAAATCCAAAAATTAGGTAAAGCCTAAGCCGTAGGTTGGGTGAAGGGAAGCGAAACCCAACAACAATACAACAATATATGAGAGATAAAAATTAGAGACGTTCCTGGAAACGTCTCTATAACTGATCAGTGATTCAATTTCAGATTAATCAACTGGATTATTCACCAGTGAATAAACTTTTAACTTTGTCAACGATGTTTTCGCCATTTTCTTTAGCTTCGGAAGCGGCTTGATCCGCTGCTTCTTCCATCGCCGCTAAAGGAGTGGATTCGGGAAGTGCGATCGCATCAGCAGTAAATACTGATCAGCTAGGGAATGCAATCACTCCGACACAGCAAATTTCGATCGCGATCTTTTGAATAGTTTTTAGCATCATTTTTATTTTGTCCTCACACAAATTGGGGGAATTATTTAAAATTTTCCTGCCTTTAATTCTATTCATTTTATTGAAAAAGTCAAGTCTTTTTTATCAATATAAATTAACTTCCAATCCGATTCTATTTTGTTTTCTTACTCTCCGTGAAAAATCCCTCTTTTAGTCTTGACTCGATCATTGTTTTCAACTATGATAATATGTTTATTTTAGATGAGATTGGTGTTGGGCTTCGCGTAGAGACGTTCCATGGAACGTCTCTACCCAACCTACATACTGATTGATGTTGGGTTTCGTAAACTTCACCCAACCTACATACTGATTGATGTTGGGTTTCGTAAACTCCACCCAACCTACGGCTTAGAAAGGGGGATTTTGCCAGAGACGGCTTGAACGTTGTACCAGTTTAAGAAAATGCGAGCAATTTCTAGCGCTAGTTGTGGTTTTCCCTGATTGATTAACCATTGTAAAAGAGGACTCATGGTTTTTTCGTTTAAACGTCCTCCTCCCGATAAGATTCCCCACAAAAGACGATGGAAAATTGTCATTTGAATCATCATTTTTACTTCCCAAGTGGGATGTTTTTCGTAGAAGACAACGCCCATTTTTCCTCGATCGATCTCCTGTTGAATTAAACGCGGCAATTGTTCTAAACTAAAGGGCGGATGCCAATGATAACCCACCGCATCGGGACATTTAATCAGTTTTAAGCCTAACTTTTTCAACCGAACCCCTAACTCTAAATCTTCCCAACCATACAGTTGAAATTGCGGATCAAATAAACCCGCTTTTTCTAACCATTGGCGGTGAATCGCAACGTTACCTGTGGCAAAATAGGCGGCGGAAAAGTCGGTTAGTTTATAAGGTTCGGCGGTGGGATTTTCAAAGTTAGAGGTATTAATGACTCGTCCATAAGTAAAGGCGCGATCGATGCTAGAGTTTAAAGCATGAGCATGAGCTTGTAAAAAAGTTTCAGTGACAACTAAATCACTATCAATAAACACAATTATCTCCCCGTTTGCCTTTTCTACCCCTAAATTTCTCGCGGTTGCGGGTCCTTGATGATCTTGTTGAAACCAGCGCAGATGGGGAAAAGCCTTTTGTTTTAACCAAGAAATGGTCTCATCGGTTGAACCATCATCGACAATAATAATTTCGTAATCACTAATCAGATTAGAGTCAGTAATCACTTGGTTTTCTAGTGCTTGGATACACTTTTCTAAAATGGGTTTCCGATTATAGGTGGGAATAACAATACTAAACAGCATCTTTGATGATCAATGATTAATGGCTTGTACTCGATCGCGCTTATAGGATAGGATAAAGGACTTACAACAAACGTGAGAGAGACTTGTATTATGGCGCGGATGTACTATGACGAGGATGCAAACTTAGACCTTTTAATGAATAAAACCGTTGCAATCATCGGTTTTGGTTCTCAAGGTCATGCTCATGCTCTAAACTTAAAAGATAGCGGTGTTAATGTCATTGTTGGCTTATATGAAGGAAGCAAATCAACCGCCAAAGCAGAAGCTGCGGGTTTAACGGTGAAATCAGTTGCCGAAGCTGCCAAAGCGGCTGATCTGATTATGATTTTACTCCCTGATGAGGTACAAAAAACAGTTTACAAAGCAGAAATTGAACCTCATTTAAGCCCTGGAAAAGTTTTAGCGTTTGCCCATGGCTTTAATATTCATTTTGGACAAGTTGTTCCCCCAGCGGGCGTTGACGTGGTAATGATTGCGCCGAAAGGTCCAGGACATTTAGTGAGACGAACTTATGAACAAGGAGAAGGCGTTCCCTGTTTGTTTGCTGTGTTCCAAGATGAAACAGGAGAAGGACGATCGCGCGCCATGGCTTATGCTAAAGGGATCGGTGGCACTCGTGCGGGTATCCTCGAAACCAGTTTCCGAGAAGAAACTGAAACCGACTTATTTGGCGAACAAGCGGTGCTTTGCGGTGGACTCAGTGCTTTAATTAAAACGGGTTTTGAAACCTTAGTGGAAGCGGGATATCAACCAGAACTCGCTTATTTTGAATGTCTCCACGAAGTCAAATTAATTGTTGATTTGGTGGTGGAAGGGGGACTCGCCAATATGCGTGATAGTATTTCTAATACTGCCGAATATGGAGATTATAGTCGCGGTTCTCGCATCGTTAATGAAGAAACCCGTGCTGAGATGAGAAAAGTTTTATCTGAAATTCAATCGGGAGAATTTGCACGAGAATTTGTTTTAGAAAATCAATCCGGAAAATCAGTTTTAAGTTCTACTCGTCGTCGGGAAGCAGAACATCCCATTGAAGAAGTTGGGAAAGATTTACGGGCGATGTTTAGCTGGTTGAAAAAGTAAAACCGTTGCTTTTTTTATGGGGTGAACGGCGTTTCGCCCCTGCAACGTTTTTTGATCAAAAGAAGAGCCTACTACTTATCTTCTATTAATTCGAGAAACTGAGATACAGTAACAACTTGAGTAACACCTAAATCTAGTATTTCTTCAAAATCCCGATCGCCTGTCACTAAATAATCGGCATTAGACGCGATCGCGCAAACTAAAAATTTAGCATCTTTTCGATCTCTAGGAAAGTCAACAGTTATAGAAACATCAATCAGTTTTACTGCTAAATCAATCATCTCTAACCACTCCTGTTTTGTGGTTGCTGGTAACTTCAATTTAGGACGATTTAATACCTCTTTATATTCTTGGATAATGACATCTGAGGCAATCCATACAAATCTGGAACTAGCAATCACTAGGGAGATCGCGCTTTTAGGTTTACCTCCTTTTAAGGCTGCGGAGATGAGAATATTTGTATCAAAAATAATTTTCATTCACCTCTCCGATAAGCCTCAATTTCTGCTTGTATTTCTTCCTCAGTAATAGAATTATCTGCAAGCAGAGCTTGAGTTTTATCACATAATCTCTCAAATCTTTCCGCTAAAGCCTTTCTTTCTTCATCTGTTTTTTGAGTTTGAAACTCTCCATTATCTTTTCCAGACTGTTCTAACTTCTCTACGAATGATAAGACAGCATTTAGTTCGACTTCAGAAAGTGTGTTAATCTTTTCAATTAAGCGATTTTTAGTTGTATTTGTACTCATTTTTTCACTTCCATTAATTCCAACAATTATCAAACGTAGGTTGGGTGGAGGGAAACGAAACCCAACACCAATATTCGTTATTCGTTATTCGTTATTCGTTATTCGTTATTTGTTCACTGATTACTGATCACTGGGAGACGTTCCATGGAACGTCTCTACATTGGTCACTGATTAGTGATCACTGATCACTGTTCACTGCAATGGGTGGAAAGAAACGAAACCCAACACAAATTACTTATTAGGATGCGAGACCCTTTTTTAAGTTTCATTCCAAAAGCAAAACCCCTCGCGTGGAGGGGTTTTGGGTTTATAGCGGGAGGCGGATTTGAACCACCGACCTTCGGGTTATGAGCCCGACGAGCTACCAGACTGCTCTATCCCGCGACGCACTCTTATTATTATAAACATAAAGATTAAAGAGTGACAACCATTTAATTCGCTATTTTTTAAGCGAGAGAGGAGACATCAAAAAGGAAATCTTCGGCGCTGATCTCGTTGACTTCCACTCCTGGTAAACGAACTAGGGTTTCTTCTTGTTCTAATCCCGCGAGACGAAGGATGACAAGGGTGGTGGGAATGGCAGTTTCTTCTTGTACGAGACGAATATCGTTGTCAAAACTGAGGAAAGGGCGATCGATGCCGAGGGTATCGTCTGCGGGAGTAAAGTCACGGATCGTATTCGCCGCATCAGGAAGAAGATCGCGTTCGGCGATCATAAAGTCATCGTTTCCAGAGCCACCGAACACCGTGTTATTCCCACTTGCCCCAATTCTAAATAAATCATCTCCTGCTTGTCCGTAGAAACGACTCTCACCATTTCCTGTGATTTCGTCATTACCGGTGCCACCGAAAACGCGATCGCCCTCGGCGGCAATAATTACATCATTCTCACTTCCCGCATAAATGCGATTATTACCACCCCCCGCGCTGGCGTTAATATTGTCTCCACCAGCACCAGTGAAGAGGAGGCGATTACTGCCATCAAAGGGGGTTTGGGAGTCGTTACTATCAAGGGTGTCATCGTCAAGACTACCAAATAACAGAGGACTATCTGGGGAGGTGGTAACATTGACAGTAATCGTTGCGATCGAGGACTGGTCTGGATTAGCGGTTTCTGAGGCTCGAATCGTCAGGGAAAAAGAGTCTCTCTCGTCGAGTTCTTTTGCATCACGAACGGTGATTTCTCCAGTGTTATCCAAGACGAATGCTGGTTCACCATCTTGATCTGCGTCCAAGTTACCGCTAATAATCTCTAAGTTTAAGTCGTCTGTTTCAGGATCACTGGCGTTGACCGTTCCGATGACGGTTTCGTTTGTAGCGCTCGATCGAACGCTGAAAGTTTGATCAGGGACGATCGGAGACTCATTAACATTATTCACGTTAACCGTGACGCTAACCGTATCCGTTAACTCCCCATCATCAACCGTGACATTAAGGGTAAAACTGGGGTTAGTTTCAAAATCAAGGACTGTGTTATCAACAACGGTGATCTCCCCTTGATCATCAATCTCAAAGACACTATTATCATCGAGGCTAAACGTTAACGACTGTCCTTCTGGATCACTTGCTCTGACCGTTCCGACTACCGTTTCTATAGGACTATTTTCCTCGATCGAGAACGTTTCATTGCTTACTGAAGGGGGAGCATTTCCAGAATCCGTCGCATCGATCGCCACGACAGGAGTATCCAATTCAAACCCAGGAGGGGTGCTGATGCGAGAAAAATTAAGAGTCGTCGCATCAGAAAAACTAGAAGTTGCTCTAAAATTAACGGTGTAGAGTAAAACTGGTGTTTCTCCTTCTCCAGGGAAGTTACCACTGACATCAGTCCAATTGGTACTGATCAACTGGTCAGTGCTGGGATCATTATCAGAAGTTGTCTCACCTTCCGATTCCGCACTTTCGGGGACCGTATTCAAGGGAACATCTTCTCGAAAAAAGTTTTCTACACTCAAAAACTCTAAAGCGCTAGAGTCAAAATGAAGACGCATCCCCAAACCTGTTAAGGTTTCCGTGTCAGCATTCGTGGGATCAACTCGGTATTCGATATCTAAGCTGAAGGTACTACCAGGAGAGGGAGAAGGAATTTCGGGAATAGAAATAATTTGGCGCATGATTTTGATTCCAATTGAGAAGAAGATGAGCGTTTGCTAGAGTTCAATGTATCAGAGTACGCTTAAGTTGACGGTAACATCAACTTGATCGGTACGTCCTGGTGCGTCCCCTGCTGCGCGATCGCGCACTACTACTTCAAAGTTAAACGTTGGTGTGGTTTCAAAGTCTAAATCGCTGGTATCCGCAACAGTAATTAGGGGTTGCTGATGATCAATAATATAAGGAGCTTGCTCAAAATTGGGCGTATCTTCAAAGCGACTGAAAATACTAGACTGAGTGTTTCCTGCTCCTGGTGGAAATTGGATCGGAAAATTCTGCCTAAAATCTTCCTTTCCAATCCTTTTGTCACTATTTCGTGATTTCAATCAATTTAATAATGAAAATTACATCTTATTTGCAATCCTTCCAACGATTTGGGGTTAACTTAGGGTTAACTCGAATTAAAAAATTACTCGCCGCACTAGGCAACCCAGAAAAAAAAGTCCCTCTCATCCATGTCGCGGGAACAAATGGTAAGGGATCAGCGTCTGCCTATCTGTCCTCTGTATTAACCACAGCAGGTTATCAGGTGGGGCGTTATACTTCTCCTCATCTCATTGATTGGACAGAGCGCCTCTGTCTCAACGAACAGCCCATTACAGAAACCGATTTTCTCGCAGTTTTAGAAACTGTTAAAAATGCAATTAACCGTAATTTTTCTGAGGAAAAGATACCGACGCTTTTTGAAGTTGTCACCGCAGCCGCTTGGCTATATTTTGCCGAAAAAAAAGTTAATGTTGCCGTGATGGAAGTCGGGTTAGGGGGTCGTTTAGATGCAACAAATGTTAAAGAAGAAATTATTGCCTCAGTAATTACACCAATTAGTTTGGAACATTGGCAAGTTTTGGGAGATACCTTAACAAAAATTGCCACCGAAAAAGCAGGAATTCTAAAGTTAAATTGTCCCGCTTTTATCGCCCCCCAACACCCCGAAGCTGCCGCCGTAATTCAACAAAAGGCGACAATTTTAAACTGTGCGACAACTTGGGTAGAACCAGCAACTCGACTCACAGAAAAAGAAAATTGGGCGGTATCTGACGGTTTATCTTACCCGTTACCACTACTGGGAGACGTGCAATTAACCAATTCGGCGGTAGCAGTGGCGACGCTTCAATCTCTCCAAAAAAACGGTTGGCATCTCCCTGATGCAATCATTCAACAGGGAATGGCAAAAACGCGCTGGTTAGGACGGTTACAGTGGGTGCAATGGCGCGGTTTATCCCTTCTCCTCGATGGCGCTCATAATCCAGCGGCGGCGGCGGCGCTTCGTCAATATGTGGATACGTTACCACAACCTGTAACTTGGATTATGGGGATTTTATCAACTAAGGAACAGGATAAGATATTAAATACTTTGTTGCGTCCAGGGGATACGCTTTACACTGTTCCCGTACCCGATCATCGTACGACTCCACCGCAGGAATTGTGTGAAATGCAGACACAAGTTGAGGCGTGTTTTCCTTGTGAGTCGTTAGAAGCGGCATTGGAAAGAGTCGTGAGTGGTGAGGTGTCTCATCCGACAACGATTTTGTGTGGGTCGTTGTATTTGGTGGGGTATTTCTTGGGGAACAGAAACTTGTCGGTTGGGTGAAGGGAAGCGAAACCCAACGTCTATTCTAATTTGTCGGTTGGGTTGTTTGCCCCCCAACCCCCCAAGTTTGGGGGGCTAAGAAGCGAAACCCAACGTCTATTCTAATTTGTCGGTTGGGTTGTTTGCCCCCCAACCCCCCAAGTTTGGGGGGCTAAGAAGCGAAACCCAACATCAATTATCATTTGTCGGTTGGGTTGTTTGCCCCCCAATCCCCCAAGTTTGGGGGGCTAAGAAGCGAAACCCAACATCAATTATCATTTGTCGGTTGCGTGAAATGTTAATCCCCCCAATCCTCACTTCGCTCCGGCCCTTTGTAAGGGGGGCTAAGAGTAGTTGTAGGTTGGGTGGAGGGAAGCGAAACCCAACGTCTATTCTATTTTGTCGGTTGGGTTGTTTGCCCCCCAACCCCCCAAGTTTGGGGGGCTAAGAAGCGAAACCCAACATCAATTATCATTTGTCGGTTGGGTAATCATCCCCCCAATCCTCACTTCGCTCCGGCCCTTCGTAAGGGGGGCTAAGAGTTGTCGGTTGGGTTGTTTGCCCCCCAGCCCCCCAAGTTTGGGGGGCTAAGAAGCGAAACCCAACATCTATTCTAATTTGTCGGTTGCGTGAAATGTTAATCCCCCCAATCCTCACTTCGTAAGGGGGGCTAAGAAACTCTCACCTTAGTCAGGGGGGATCAAGAGGCGGTTAGTTTCCTTTGGAGTAGGGAACAACCATGTCACCGAAGAAACGATCGTATTCAGCACCATCGACGATGTGATCAACGACGGCGTGAAGCCCTTTCTCGGTTAAGAGTCGGGTCATTTCGTTGATTTCGATCGAGCTGGCGGTGCGCCCTAACAGATGTCGATCGAGCGTTTCCGCAACTTTCGGATTTGGGTAAGGAATCACAAAACGCTGTTGATATAAATCAGATTTAGCAACGGCTTTTACCAACTCGCGCACGGTACAATCACCTGCGAGAAAAGCTGCTTCCCATGACTGTAAACGGAACTCATCGGGAACTTGCGCTTGAGGCACATCTAACAGTTGAGCATACACCGCATCAATCACTTCTTGGGTTTGGCTGCGGTTGGCTTGGGGAGAATGGCGGAAAATCCGAGCGGCGCTTTCTTGTACCGTTTCAGGAGCGTTCATCGATCGAGCTAACTCCAGATACTGAGCGGTTTTTCCCGCGCCATTTGTGCCATTGGCTTGAGCCGCTAACGGTAGCTTACCATTATCCATCTTCGATCGAGTGGTTTCAAAACTGGGAACAACCAACTCGTCATCCTGCTTCGTTAACTTATTGTACAGGCTTTCGGTATTGGGGAAATTCGCAGCTGGGAGCGTGGGATAACGACGATAGGGAACAACATCCTCCCCAAACACTTGGGAATATTCCATACTGTTCACCAACGCCTTTACAAACGCCCGAATCCCTTTACTTGCCAGAAGTTGATTATACTTTTGAATCTCCTTCTGATTCAACGGCGCTCGTCCTAAGAAATGCTTCGTTCCCAACTCAATCACCTTCGTATTAGGATAAGGCGTGTAGAACTCTTTCACATAGAGATCAGAACAACCTAACCCTTCAATAAACTCCTTAACAGTAATCTCACCATTTCCGAGCTTACTTTCTAAGTTGGTAAACTCCGCTTTTACCACATAGGGTTCAATATCCCGTTCAAATACCTGACGATACGCCGCGCCGATTACAGTTTTAACCGCAACCTTATCATACAGATTCGTGAGCTTAAACTGCTTGGTTTGTTCCCGACGCTTATTAACCCCTTGTTTAATGCGATACTGAACATCGGGTTCGCTGCGTTCTTCAGAAACTTGACCCAACTCAGTATAACGAGGAGTAACCTCTTTTTGCACCTCTGTTCCCACATCTTTCCGTAGGTTATTGGTGCGAGTGCGTAACTGTAACCCACCTGGGGTTAAATAACGTTCATAGGGAACTGTATCCTCGCCAAAGGTTTCGCTGTACTCTGTGGTGTCCAGAATGGCATCCACTAACGCATAAAACCCTTTCTTCGCACAAATATCAAAGTATTTGTTGATTTCTTGACGACCATAAGTGGGACGACCTAACAAACGACGATGGATGTATTCAACGGACTTAGTGACATAAAGAGAAGTCCAGTAGAGTTTACGGAATAATTCCGACTTCGCCAACATCCGAATAAACTCACGAACGGTAATCTCGCCATTTTCTAACTTAATTTCCGCCGTTTTCATCCGTTGTCCGTCATAAACATCCCGTCCAAACACTTGGCGATAACAAGCTAGAATCAGCTTTTGAGAACTGCTTTCGGAGTATTTGACACTGTAGCTGTTATTGGTTTTATCCGTTAAACCTGAAAACGCCATCCCGTCAGCGCGGAAGACTTTCGGACCGAGAGAACCCGGGAATAATCCTCGTGCTTTCGGGTTTCCAGTTTGGTTATAGGTAGCCGGACCACGATTAATTAAAATCCGACGGGTATCTTTACCAAACGGCGCTGGGCTTTTACTGGGGTTGCGAGTTTCTTTCGGGAAAATTGCCCCAAATTGAATCTCTAGAGGATCATTGCCGCTTCCGTAGGGATGTTGATCCGCCAGAGGACGATTATATTGAGCGTAAGTGGTGATAAATTGAGGAATTTTGCGGAAAGGGGCGCTGTAATTAAACAGGTCTTGCTGCATTCCCCAGTTACGGCATTCTTGCGCTTCTTCTCCTAAACCGCGAATGTAAGGGACTGTTTCCTCGCCAAAGTAGTCGGAGTATTCTTGACTATCCACTAACGCATCAATTAAAGCAGAAAGTCCGCCATTAGAGACAATGGAGAAATAAGTTTGTACTTCTTCGCGAGAAGACGGACCCCGTCCGAGGAAGTGACGGAACGCCAATTCTAAAGCGCGACTGTTGATATAGGGTTCGTAGAACTGTTTCCGATAAAGGGGAGATTTACCCAAACGGCGGATAAATTCCTTCATGGAAATTTCGCAGTTTTTAACTTTGGATTCTAAATCAGAAATGGAGAGACTGTAAGCGCGAGTGATGTCCCGTTCAAAGACTTGACGATACGCTGCTTTTACCGCCGCTTGTTTTTCCGAGTTAGAGAGTCCAGGCTTCATCGCGTATTTCGGACGATTTTCTGCCGCGTTAAAGTAACTTTGAGGCAGTTCTAACCCTTGTTTGTCGCCACTGGGACGTTGACGGAGTTTGGTGGAAGGGGTAGGGGCTTTAAATTCGTTGATTAAAACTTGGAAGTATTGCTCTACGTTAGCGCGATCGTCTTCATCTTGACGGAAGTAACTCACGGCGGCGGCTTGCATTTCCCCTAAAGCAACAATTGTTGCATCACTGGAACAAGCATTTTCGATGATTTCCCGTAGCCCACGCACGTTAACGGTGATGATATTGGGATCACCTGCAACGATCGCATAGGTCACATAACGCAACATCCAAGATAAGTCCCGCAGCGATTTCTGCATATTTTTGGGACCATAACGGGAAACATTAATGGGACGGAAGCCTGGTGGGACAGGAACACTACTGCTACCAGAGAGGCTAAATAAAGATCGTAGTCCTTCTAAGAGACCGCCACCGCTGCTTTCTTGATAGCTAACTGTTCCCAGTTGCATTTGGCGACCAATATCCTGTTCTTCGCCATTGGCTGCGACCATTGCTGGGGCTTCTTCTCGCGGTTTTTCAAGGTAAGCCATGGGCGAACCCCCCGTAAAAATCCGATTCGCAGCCCGAGAGACGATTAACTCGGAGTTACGAGTAATAATCTGTGCGATTTCGATGCGTTTGGTTCCCAACTGGAAAAATGTATTTAGTTCTTGTAGTTCTCCTTTCTCTAAGAAGCGGTCTTGTTGTTCCGCTTGGGATAATTTAGAGAGAGGTACGGTTTGATAAAGTTGGGGACGTGCGACTGAACTTCCTCCGGAGGCACTAATCATTATTTTTATTGATCTCCTATCACAACGGTTTTACTTAAGTTTGGGAAAATGAGCATCGATCGATCGTTATTTGCGTTGACAAGGGTCTTGTGGGCAAATTTTGAGCTTATAAGAGGTTTTTCCAATAGATTCATTTATTAATCCTTCGTGTCGTTTTTTGTTGCCCTTGCTACGATAACGGTTAACGATGTTTCTCATTTTCCCCCTCAATATCTTAGATGAATGACAAAGGATTGGTTTAAACCTTTGCAAACTAAGACATGGGTTAGCTTTTAGAGTAAAACGTTTTGGGATTTCTTAGGGAATTTATTAAGAAGTGTATCAAAAATCTTTTGATCAGTGACCAGTGACCAGTGACCAGTGACCAGTGACCAGTAATCAGTGACCAGTGAACAAATAACAAATAACAAATAACAAATAACAAATAACAAATAACAAATATTGGTGTTGGGTTTCGTTTCTCTCCACCCAACCTACGGCTACCGAAGTTGTGCTTCTGGCGTGAAAAACTGACGGTAGATGGCGACAGTGATTAAGGAAGTGGTCAAAAGATTCGCGAAGACTAAGCTAAACAAGATCAAAATCTGATAGGAGACAGCGTTTAAAGGATTTACTCCCCCTAACAGTTGACCGGTGAGGATACCAGGTAAGGTGACAATTCCCACTAAAGCCATTTGGTTTAAATTCGGCAAAATCCCAGCACGGATGGCTTGACGGCGATAAGGCTCGATCGCGCTTTTCGGGGTTGCGCCTAAACATAAATGGGTTTCAATTTCTCCCCGATTGTTTTCAATGGCATTAATTAACCGTTCTCCAGCGATCGTCGCGCCATTAACCGCATTACCGATAATGATACCAGCGAGAGGAATCCAATATTGGGGATCATACCAAATACTGGGTTGGACAATGAACATCACGACATAGCCTAAAGTTAGACTGGTGGTTAACAGTAAACTTCCTCCCACCCACCAAAATAACTGTGAGAGTTTTTGAGAAATGCGATTTTTAGTGACTGTGGTGGCAATTCCAACCATGACGCATAAAACCGCTAACACTCCCCACACGGTTTCTAAAGTAAACACCAACTCCAAGATATAACCCACTGCGATCAGTTGTAAAAAAGCTCTAATCGCACTGAAAAATAACTGTCCTTCTAGTCCCAATTGTTGCCAACGCGATACACTAAGAGCAACAACGATCAGAACCATTGTCAGCACTAAATCAATTGTGTCTAACTCAATCAGCATTATCTTCTAATGACTTCTATCCCTCCTATTGATCTCACTCGACAATACCACCTCCTCAGCGAACAAGTTAATCACGCAGTCAATAAGGTTTTAACCTCTGGGCGCTATATCGGCGGTGCGAAGGTGAAAACCTTTGAAGAAAATTTTGCGGCGACGATCGGGCGACAAGAATGCGTTTCCTGTAATTCTGGCACAGATGCCCTTTATCTGGCTCTCCGCGCTCTCGAAATTGGCTCTGGAGACGAGGTAATTACTCCGCCCTTTACTTTTGCCGCCACCGCAGAAGCGATCGCTATTACAGGCGCAAAACCCGTGTTTGTGGATATCAACGCCACGACGTTTAACCTCGATGTTGAAAAAATTGAAGCGGCGATTACTCCTCAAACCAAAGCGATTCTTCCCGTTCATTTATTTGGTCAACCCGTGAAGATGACGGAAGTGATGAGAATTGCTAAAAAACATCATCTTTTTGTGATTGAAGATTGCGCTCAAGCCACTGGGGCGACTTGGCATAACCAACAGGTGGGAAGTTGGGGGGATGTGGGTTGTTTTAGCTTTTTTCCTACTAAAAATTTGGGAGCTTGTGGTGATGGTGGGGCGCTAGTTACGAATAACGCATCGATCGCGCAAGCGGCGAGAATGTTGGCGAATCATGGACAACGAGAGCGTTATCTTCAAGAAGAAATTGGAATGAATAGTCGCTTAGATGCTTTACAAGCAACGATTTTATTAATTAAACTCCCTTATTTAGAGTTTTGGAATAAACAACGTCAAGAAATTGCCACTCGTTACCATCAGCTATTGTCGCAGGTAGAAGGGGTGATTTTACCCTCGGTGCTTTCAGGAGGGAAAGGAGTTTGGAATCAGTACACAATTCGCATTGATGCTAAACACCGAGATCAAGTGCGTTACCAATTACAGGAAAATGGAATTGGGTCAATGGTTTATTATCCTTTACCGTTACATCTTCAACCCGCTTATCAGAGCTTAGGCTATCAAGTGGGAGCATTTCCAGTGGCAGAAACGACAGCGCAAGAGGTGCTTTCTTTACCCCTGTTTCCTGGTTTATCTTACCAAGAACAAGAAACGGTTTCTACTGTCTTGGCGCGTTCTCTTCAAGGTTTGACGATCGATGTAGGAAAGCGTAAGAAGTAAATTGGGGCGAATCGGGTTCGCCCTGATCTGTCTTAAAAGTGGATTAGTTTACTTCCCACCAACCGAACGCCGGCCCAATAATGCGAATGGTGAGCCAATAGAAGACTAACAGAGCAATTCCAATCCATGCGCCGCGAGTCGTCCAACTCACAAATCGTTCCCCGTCTTTTTTGGTAATTCCGAGCCAGGGAACGAGCTTTTTTTCCTCACCGTATTTCTCTCCTAAAGCCTCTCGGCGGCGTTTTGATTCACCCATAATTTCCCTAGATTTAATAACGGTTTTTCCCTATTTTATCGCAGTAATCTCTAACTTAACGATAGTTTGTAATTTGTAAGGGGACGGGATAATTTTCCTGTTTAATCGTCTGTACAACTGCTTGCAGATCATCCTTTGATTTACTAGAAACGCGAACACTATCCCCCTGAATTGAAGGTTGTACTTTTTTAAATTCGTTTTTGATCTTTTTGGTGATTTCTTTCGCTAATTCTTTGTCGATTCCCCGCTTTAAGGTGATTACCTGACGCACACGATTTCCGCTCGCTGATTCCACCGTTCCATATTCAAAGATTTTTTGGGAAAGATTGCGTTTGGCTGCCTTATTTCGCAGAATGTCGTGAATCGTATCTAAAGTAAATTCGCTATCTGTATTAACGGTGATTGTGTCTTCGGTTAGCTCCAAAGTGGTTTGAGAATCTTTGAGATCATAACGAGTTTCGATTTCTCGTCGCGTTTGATCCACTGCATTCACCATTTCTTGATGATCGAAATCGCTAACAATATCAAAAGTGTAATTAGAAGCCATAGCATCCAGTTAATGTGAGTCAACAAACAAGCAGAAATTAAAGTGAGGAGTTAATTTCTAGAATGCTTAAACCATATAAAATCATACTACTCAGCGACCCGATCGCAAACATGAGCGATCGCGCGGGTGCAATATTGGTAATATAAAAAATCGGATAGAAGAAACGAGCAATGACATAAGCAATCGCCACCGACAAGGCCAACTGAGAATCAACCTGTGTCACATAGGCGCTAATCGCCGCTGGTGCGTAAAAAGTAAAGGATTCAAATCCATTTTGATGCGCCCAAGTGGCTCGTTTGGCATAGGCGGGTAATTTCTCCAACATAGCGCGAGGAGATTGATAGTCGTAACCGACTTGTAAACGCCCCCACCCGACGGCGAAAAAGGGCAGATAAATTAATATTGCCCCTCCCGCCAAGGAGTAGAGTAGTACAGCCTGAGTAGAAGTTTCCATGAGTTAATCAAAGTAGAATAAGGTGACTAATTTTCGATCGTCCTCTGCTTCTTCGCAGGTTTTGAGTAGCGTGTGGCTGTCGTGAAACGCAAAACAAATTAATTGCTGACAGCGAGAGATAATTTCTCGGTTACACAACGCACTCGCTTCGCCTAGAGAAAGTTCATTTTGTTCAGGGTTTTCTACTAAATGAATCACCTGTTCTAATTGATCTCTAGATTCTTTCGGTTGTTGGTCGAGGCTTTGAGGCAAAATCACGGTTAATAAATTGGGATCAGCCCGCATTGCCCCCTTAATGACAGCGGAGTTCGTTCCAGTTGCCCCAGAAGTAACCAGACGGTTTCCCCCTAAAACGAGGGCATAGCTCATCATTTCAATGAGTTGCTGATGAGTAATGGGGACGTGACGAGAGCCAAGGATGGCAATTCGTTTAGAACCGGTTTGCTGAATCGCTGCCAGTTCTTGGGTTAAAGTATCAAGTTGGATGGGTTCGGTTGTCGATTGAGTCAAAGACGCTTACACTTGCCTAGATTGACCTTGATCATTGTACCAGACTGCAGCGTCGATGGCGCTAATTTTGTTAAAACTACTTAAATTAATCTGTCCTCTTGGCAGTTCTGGAAAATTCATGTTAAAGTAATAAAGCGTCGTTGGGACGTATAGCTCAGTTGGTTAGAGCGCTACGTTGACATCGTAGAGGTCACTGGTTCGAGTCCAGTTACGTCCATGCCTTGCCCTATTCACGATTATTGCGGTTGATAGTGTTGACATCCTTCGCAAGGCCCTTCTGGGTTGACCGCACAGCGCAAAAGCTCCGATCGAGCGTTATACTCACAAGTAATGTCGCCGATGACCCATTTTCCTTCTAGATAGGTAATTTCGTCGGGACGTTGTGCGGATTGAACATAAACCGACATTTTTTCCAGCCGATATCCTCCCACCTTGTATTGATAATGATGGTGGCGTTCTAAAATGCGGTAAGTTTCACCATTCAGTTCGATATGTTGTCCGGGTTGTGGTTGAGAATCAAGTTGAATTTTCCCCAAAGACTGACGAGGATGATTCAAAATAATTTCAGTGGGAAGTGAATCTAACTCCATCATCACCTACGTTTTTTCTAGACGACATTACCTGATGTTAACGCATTTACAGTGACCAGTTTTCTTTGTCCTTCGTTATCCATAAGAGAGTTTTCGCATTTAATAATAATTTATCCTGTGATTAACTTAAATTTAAGAGGATATTATCGGGGTCGAAATCGAATTGGCAAAGGGTTACAATTTTTACGAGAATGTACCCAGTAGATGCGACTAAAAAATGGCTGAAAGTCGCTCACAGCAGCAGTTTTCTTTTTCCCATTTTCCAAAGTTCCGCTAGATCAAGCTAGGCAATTTTACAGGTAACTCAAACTAAAGGTATCAATATGGTCAACTTCGATAGTAGTTTAAGTGGACAAGTCGTAACTTTTGATATGGAACTTCCCTTAGCGACGAAATCATCAATTTTTCTTCTCCGTCTTTCCAAGTGGCGGGTGATGATACTCCTACCCCTGACATTTCAGCGCGTTCTTCAAATGAGAGTTTGATTAATTTCGATGAGATTACTAGAGATTTACTACCTAATTCAGTACAAGAAGAACTAGACACGATCGCGCAAAACTTAGGAACAGGTGTAGATACCGTTTTACAGAATACTCAGATTGCTGAAATTAGCGCTAGTCCTTCAGGAGAAAAAGTCTTGAATGATTTACTAGACTAATATCAGGTTCGCTCGATCGATGATCAAGAGTAGGTTGGGTAGAGACGTTCCATGGAACGTCTCCACGCGAAACCCAACACCCATTATAAGCAATTACCCGAACTTGATATAAAGACTATAAACGAGGATATCATTATCAATAGCACAATTGCTTATACCATTTCTAATTATTCAGGTTACAGTTTATCCCCCCAACCCCCCTATGGGGGCTTAGGTGATCACTGTAAAAAGTCCCCCAGAATTGGGGGATTTAGGGGACAAAAAGATCATTCTCGATACCAACGAGTTTCTCCCCCAGGTTGATCAATTAAAGTAATATTATCAGTTTCTAACTCATCCCGAATTCGATCGGCTTCGGCGAAGTTTTTCGCTTTACGGGCTGCCGCACGCTGTTCAATTAAAGATTCAACCGCCTCATCACTCAAACCCGATTCAGAAGTCGTTTCCGTGACGGCGGCGGCTTCAGTTTTCAAACCAAACACCGTCGCTAATTCCGTCAAAGTCTGCCATTTTACAGCTAATTCTTGAGAGGAAATCTCCGTTTTCCCTTGATGGACAAATAAATTCCCCTCTTTCCGTAACTCCTTCGCTAATTCAAATATAATCGCTAAACCACCCGCAAAATTAAAGTCATCATCGACAACATCAGCAAACCGTTGTTTAATCTCTTCATCACTTTGATTGGGAAGCGTATCTTCCCATCCCAATTTTGTCCCATAGTTATCCTTAAACAACAACCCTTCCCGTAAGGTATTCCAACCATTTTTCGCCGCCTCTAACCCTTCATCGGTAAAATCTAAAGGCTTGCGATAATGTGCTTGAAGAATAAATAATCGCACCACCATCGGATCAATTTTGTCCAATAAATCACGAAGGGTGACAAAATTTCCCAAAGACTTGGACATCTTTTCTCCAGCAATTTTAACCATGCCATTATGTAACCAATAACGGGCTAACGGTTTTCCCGTTGCTGCTTCTGATTGGGCGATCTCATTTTCGTGGTGAGGGAACATCAAGTCACCGCCACCGACATGAATATCAATGGTTTCTCCCAATTCTTCTTTCACCATTGCCGAACATTCGATATGCCAACCAGGGCGACCATTTCCCCAAGGTGAAGGATAGGAAGGTTCATTGGGTTTAGCGGCTTTCCAGAGGGCAAAATCAAAGGAATCACGCTTTTTCGGGGCATCTGGATCAGTTTCTTCCAGCCGACCACTCGCCCCTGCTTGTAAGTCTTCTAGTTTCCGTTTCGAGAGTTTCCCATATTCGGGGAATTTTCGCACGGAATAATAAACATCTCCCTCGGAAGGATAAGCATAGCCTTTGCTTTCTAATTCTGAAACCAGTTTTTTAATCCCATCAAGGGTATGAGTGGCGCGAGGATAGTGATCTGCTTTTTCAATCCCTAAACGTTCCATATCTTCAAAATAAGCGTTGATGAAACGTTCGGAAATGGTTTCCATCGTCACCCCTTCAGTTTGGGCGCGTTTGAGGATTTTATCATCAATATCGGTAAAATTCTGGACATACCGCACTTCATAGCCTCGCCAGCGTAAGTAGCGACGAACCACATCCCAAATTAAACAAGTGCGTCCGTGACCTAGATGGCAATAATCATACACGGTGATGCCACAGCAGTACATCCGAATTTTGTTCGCTTCGATGGGAATAAATGGTTCTTCACGACTGGTTAAGCTGTTGAATACGGTTAAGGTCATAGCACAGTTGATTAATATGGGAGAGACGACGTTATAAGTTATTGTCTCAAGTTTATTATGGAAACAGTAAACTCGCAGGTGAACGCTACAGGAAAGATGGAAGCGCCGAAGTTGGGCTTACCTGTCACTATCATCACAGGTTTTTTAGGCAGTGGCAAGACGACTCTCCTCAATCAGATTTTAAGTAATAATCAGGGCTTAAAAACAGCGGTTTTGGTCAATGAGTTTGGGGAGATTGGCATTGATAATGAATTGATTGTTCAATCCGATGACAGTATGGTGGAGTTGAATAATGGTTGTATTTGCTGCACGATTAATACTGATTTGGTGGAGGCGGTTTATAAGGTTTTAGAACGAGAGGAAAAAATTGATTATTTAGTGGTAGAAACGACGGGTTTGGCTGATCCGTTACCAGTGGCTTTAACCTTCCTCAGTTCGGAATTACGAGACATGACTCGTATGGATTCGATTGTTACGGTGGTGGATTGTGCGAATTTTAGTCTGGATTTGTTTAATAGTGAGGCGGCTTATAGTCAGATTTCTTATGGGGATATTATTCTGATGAATAAGACGGATTTAGTGCCAGAATCTCAGGTGGAGGCGCTAGAAAATCGCATCCGTAGTATGAAAGAAGGGGCGAGATTAGTTCGTACTCAAAATGCTAATGTTCCGCTTCCTTTGATTCTCAGTGTTGGTTTGTTTGAGTCGGATCAGTATTTTAATCCTGATGATGATCACGACCATGATCATCACCATGATCATCACCATGATCATCACCATCACGACCATGATCACGACCATGATCATCATTCCCATCATTTAGATAATGATGGTTTTGTTTCTTTATCATTCCAAAGTGACAAGCCGTTTTCGATTCGGAAGTTTCAATCTTTTCTCGATAATGAGTTACCTGAAAGTGTTTTTCGCGCGAAAGGGATTCTCTGGTTTGAAGAAAGTCCCGATCGACATATTTTTCATCTTAGTGGAAAGCGGTTCTCGATCGAGGATGATGATTGGAAAGGCGAACCCAGTAACCAATTAGTTTTAATTGGTCAAAATCTCGATTTAGCCACGTTACAAAAACAACTAGAAGACTGTCTAGCAACCGCTGCTTAAGGTTTTCTCCTCAATCCATTGCTGAACAATGGGGTTAACTTCCTCTGGGGCTTCATCTTGGGGACAATGTCCTAATCCAGGTAGAGGGATAAATTGTTCTACGGTGGGATAATTGGCGAATTGTTTTCCCTGTTCGATCGGTTCCCAGGGGTCATCAGTTCCCCATAAAATTAGCGCGGGACAGGTTAATTGCGGTAATAAATCCTCTGGTAGTGGCCCTTGAGAATAGCTGGTGAAGGCGACAAAAACATCCGCTGCGCCTTCATCCCTCGCTGGGGTGAGTAATATCTCGATCAGTTCATCGGTGACGGCTTCTTGGCGTTTGTAGGCTTGTAATAAAACATTGCGGACGGTTTTCGGTTTCGCCAGTTGATTGAAGAAGAAACGACCAAGGGGGGGATAACTGAGGAGTTTTTGCGCGATCGGTGCGCCGAGGCGACGATACCAAGGTAAGGTTTGGCGTTTCCGTTCGTGTAGCAGTCGTAGGGAAATGTTAATATTAATTACGCCTCGGCAAATGCGCGATCGAGCCACCGCCGCTTGCATTACCGCCACGCACCCGATCGAGTTTCCCACAAGGAAAACTGGTGTTCCCACCACTTCCTCACAGAAATCAGCAATTTGTTCTCCCCAGGTTTCAAAGGTATAATTAATTTCCGTCTGGGGTTTCGGTTTCGCCGAGCCGCCAAATCCAATTAAATCAAGGGCGTAACAGCGATGAGACTCTCCCCAAACCGCTAAATTTTTTCGCCAATGTCCACTAGACGCGCCAAAGCCATGAACACAGACGATCGCGCTTCCGTGTTCCCCACAAGTCGCATAAGCAATCTGATGACCGCGCCAAGTCCAAGTTTTCTTTTCGATCGTTGATTGAGAGATAGTCATTAATTTTGTCAAGAGTATCTAAATATTTTTTAACAAAAAATCGCAAAATTGGCAATGATTCAGGTACAATGACGGTTTATTAACGATTAATGATTTCTTTTTACCAATAAAATCCTCCGAAAAATGTCAATACAAACTCCCAATTGGGTGAAAAACGCTGTCTTTTACGAAATTTTTCCCGATCGATTTGCCAAAGCAAAACCGCCTAAAAATGCCTCTCAAAACTTCCAACAAGTTGAGTTTGAACCTTGGCATGATCCCCCAACCATACAGGGATACAAAGGAGGAAACCTTTGGGGAGTCATGGAAAAACTTGACTATTTGCAAGACTTAGGAATTACAGCGCTATATTTCACCCCCATTTTCCAATCAGCTTGTAACCATCGCTATCACACCCATGATTATTATCGGGTTGATCCCATTTTAGGAGGAAATGAAGCGTTACAAGAACTATTAAAACAAGCCCATCAGCGTAATATGAAAGTGGTTTTAGACGGCGTTTTTAATCATGCTAGTCGTGGCTTTTTCTACTTTAACGACATTTTAGAAAATGGTCCTTATTCGCCTTGGGTGAATTGGTTTCACATTCAAGATTGGCCCGTTTCCGCTTATAATGGTGACTTACCTGCTAATTATGCGGGTTGGGTGGGAAACCGCGCTCTTCCTGAATTTAATCACGAAAATCCCGACGTGCGAGAGTATATTATGCAGGTGGGGGAGTATTGGATAAAACAGGGCATTGATGGCTGGCGCTTAGATGTACCTTATCAAATTGAAATTCCTGGGTTTTGGGAAGAGTTTCGAGAAAGAGTCAAGAAAATTAATTCTGAAGCCTATATTGTCGGAGAAGTCTGGAGTGACGCACGCTATTGGCTAGATGGAAATCAGTTTGATGGGGTGATGAATTATGTGTTTACAGGTCCGACGATCGCATTTACCGCAGGCGATCGCGTCGATCGCGCCCTAGTGGAACAGCCCGATTATACCCCGTATCCCGCACAAAATGCCAGTGAGTACGCCCAACACATAGAAACCTTGCTAGGAATGTATGATTGGGAGATTCAACTTACACAATTGAACCTTCTCGCCAGCCATGATACAGCAAGATTATTCAGCATTGCCCAGGGCGATCGCGCCAGTGTTAAACTAGCAACCATGCTCTTGTTAACCTTTCCAGGTGCCCCTTGCATTTATTATGGGGACGAAGTGGGATTACCTGGCGCACTCGATCCTGATTCTCGTCGATGTTTCCCCTCAGAAGAAGCATGGGATCAAGATTTATTACAATGGCACAAAACCCTAATTCAGTTACGCCATCGTTACCCCGCATTGCGAACTGGAGAGTATAAAATCCTTTATGCTAAAAATTTAGTTTATGTATTTGCGCGAAGTTTAGCCGCCTCAGAATTAATCATTGGGATTAACGCCGCAACAGAAGCAACAGAAGTTCAGGTTTCCACAGATCAACTACACAGTCAACCCCAAAACAAACTCTGTGGGGAAGGAAATTGGCGTTGGGAGAAAGACACACTCGTTTTAAGTTTACCCCCACGACAAGGCTGTTTAATCGGCTGACATCCAACAATGTAGGTTGGGTGGAGGAAACGAAACCCAACATCAATATTCGTTATTCGTTATTCGTTATTCGTTATTCGTTATTCGTTATTTGTTCACTGTTTACTGGTCACTGTTTACTGGTCACTGGTCACTGTTTACTGGTCACTGGTCACTGATCACTGATCACTGATTACTGCTTACTGATCACTGATCACTGGTCACTGGTCACTGCAATGGGTGGAGGAAACGAAACCCAACATCAATATTCGTTATTCGTTATTCGTTATTCGTTATTCGTTATTGGTTGTTGATCACTGTTTACTGGTCACTGGTCACTGGTCACTGTTTACTGGTCACTGGTCACTGGTCACTGATCACTGATCACTGATTACTGCTTACTGATCACTGATCACTGGTCACTGGTCACTGCGCCATGAGTTGCAATATGGAGGATGCGGGAGTTTTCAGAGGATTTGAGAGCGTTTTCTGTAGCTGCTTCTTCCGTTAAGACTTGCATTTGAGGAAATAATTGCGCGATCGCGCTTCCTTCTGTTGCGGTGCCTGGTAACGCACCAAATTCTAAAGTGTCTAAATCGCCAGAGCGTTGATTACTCCCGCGAGTCTGACTGCTTGTAAGTTGAATCGTGGACTGACCTGGACTGCTGTAAGTGGGGTTAGCAAAAAGGAGAGAGCGTTCGGTTTTGCCGTCTGGGAGTTGGAAGCGCAATAAATCTCGACCTGAAGTGAGATAAGTAATGCGATGGGTTTCTAACAGATAGCGGTTTTGGGAATCGATCAGCCCAGCAAAAGGAATTAAGTTGAGGCTGCTGTCAGGAGCAATGAGAAGATGTTCACTCTCTTCTATCATCTCACTGATCGGGGCAAGAATTTGCTGATAGAGTTCTTGGGCTGCTGGGGTATAAGATTGGGCTAAGTTTTCCGCTAAAACCTGCGGGAGGGCAAATCGTGGGGTAGAAGCAATGGTTTCTTCCACTTCCTTAAATACATTTCTCGCGCGATCGATTTTTTGATCAATCACTTCTGCTTCTCCTAAGTCCGCCCATTGTACTTCCCCTGATGAACGCAGCAGATAAACGGCATAGCGAGGGCTTCCCGACTCATTGGTTTTCGGGTTGACAGGTTGATATTGAATAAACTCTAATAAGATAGCATTATCAGGAATGACCTTTTGAACGTCTGCGATATTAACAGGCTTCACCTGCTGACGAAATTCCGCACTGCGGTTCATCAATTCCGCTTCTAGATTGGTGGCTTTCGTTTCTAAATCTTGAATAACTTGGCGGTTAGATTGTGGAGAGGGGTTGTAAACCAGTTGAGAGAGTTGGTTTTGGACTTGGGACAATTCTTGAAAGAGTGCTTTGGTTTGAGAATCGCTATTGGCTTGCAGTTGACGCAGAGAGTTGCCTAAAACATCAAGCACCCGACCCTTTCGTCGCAGAATCGTGGTTAAAGCAAGGTTTGCAGCGTCTTGGTTATTGGGGATATTTTGTAAGTGGAGGGAAATGGGATAGTTGGTTGACCCACTGAAAGTCTCTAAATAAGCCCGCTTCTGTTGTTCAGAACCCGTCACAAGGTTGCGGGAAAGAACCGCTTCTTCCACATCTGTTCCCCGTTTGAGAAAAGCAACTGCTTCACTGTAGTTTCCTTGACTTGAGTACAGCCCTGCCAAGTTATTGAGACTTAAAGCAACACGGGGATGGTCATCGGGGAAGAGGCGTTTATACATCGCCAAGGCTTGTTGCAACAAAGGTATCGCCTCACTGTATCTGCCCTGACTACGGTACAGCGCTGCCAAATTATTGAGACTGGTAGCAACACGGGATGGTCATCGGGGAAGAGGCGTTGTCTCATCGCCAAGGCTTGTTGGTACAAGGGTTCCGCTTCACTGTATCTGCCCTGACTTTCGTACAGCAATGCCAAATTATTGAGACTGGTGGCAACATTGGGATGGTCATCGGGAAAAAGGCGTTTATGCATCGCCAAGGCTTGTTTAAACAAGGGTTCAGCTTCACTGTATCTGCCCTGTCTATAGTACAGCCCTGCCAAATTATTGAGACTGGAGGCAACATTGGGATGGTCATCTCCCAAAGCACGTTTTTGTATTGCCAAGGCTTGTTGGTACAAAGGTTCGACTTCACTGTATCTTCCCTGATTTTCGTACAGCACTGCCAAATTATTGAGAGTTTGAGCGACAGCAAGATGGTCTTCTCCTACAGCCTCTTTATACAAAGTCAAGGCTTGTTCTGCCAATGGTATCGCTTCAGCATACTTTCCTTCCTGATACAGTTGAACCACCTGCTGAAACAAGCGATTAGCTTCATTTATACGGGTAGCTTCTCTAATAAACTGTTCTTGGTCAAACTCTTTGACATCTATCTGAGCAAGCTCTAACTGTTGAGGATAAGCCACATCTCCACCTATAACAGTGAACCCCAATGCTCCCAGTAGGGCGATCATCGCTTTTTGTCTCTTTGCTTTCATCCTTCCCCCTCTTCAACTGCCTCTAACTCTGGTTAAATAAGATGCTATTTCCCTTAAAATTATTTCTTAGCTTATCTCTCCTTCTCAGTCGCGATGTGACTTTATTCACGATTTGTTAAAAAATGAGATGTTTGTCAACTTTTCCAGCCCAAAAAATCGCGCTCTAATCTAAATCACTTAACAATATAAACGATTCTTCTAGAGATGGTAAGTGGGCAATGCCCACCCTACCGTCTCTAGCGATATATATGTCTTCCTTTCAATTTCTGATCATAAAGAAAAGCGGTAGAAGCAAACGTTCTACCGCTCATTTTGTTATGTCATTAAGGGTAATATCAGGGTCACAGAATTACCTATAATTGGTGTTGGGTTACGCTTTGCTCCACCCAACCTACTGATATCTTTGCTCCACCCAACCTACTTTTAATTGGTGTGGGGTTGCGCTTTGCTCCACCCAACCTACTGATATCTTTGCTCCGCCCAACCTACTGATATCTGAATTACTCTGATCCTTGAGGGAGCAATTCTTTCTTCTTCTCTTGAGGAAAGACTTTAACTTCCCCTTCTACCACATCGACGGTTGCTGTGTCTCCTTCGCTTAAACGACCAGAGAGAATTTCCTCGGCGAGGATATCTTCTAACAAGCGCATAATGGCACGACGGAGAGGACGAGCGCCATAGCTGGGGTTGTATCCTTCTTCTACTAACCGCTCTCGGAACGCCTCGGTCACTTCTAAATTGATTTCTTGTTCGGTGAGACGAGAAAAGACTTCTCGTAACATGATTTCCGCAATTTCTTTGACTTCCTCACGGTTGAGTTGACGGAAGACGATGATTTCGTCAAGACGGTTGAGGAATTCAGGTCGGAAGTATTGTTTCAATTCTTCGTTAACGAGGGAACGAATGCGGTTATATTGAGATTCGGCTTGGTCTTGATCTAATTCAAAGCCTAAACCGCCACCACCTTTTTCAATGACTTTAGACCCAATGTTGGAGGTCATAATTAACAGAGTATTTTTGAAATCCACTGTCCGACCTTTCGCATCGGTTAAGCGACCGTCTTCTAAAATTTGCAGAAGCATATTGAAGACATCGGGGTGCGCTTTTTCGATTTCGTCAAAGAGGACGACGGTATAAGGACGACGGCGCACGGCTTCGGTGAGTTGTCCCCCTTCGTTATAACCGACATATCCTGGCGGTGAACCAATCAGTTTGGAAACGGTATGACGTTCCATGAACTCGGACATATCAAGGCGGATCATGGCTTCTTCTGAACCGAAGAAGTAACTGGCTAAGGATTTAGTTAGCTCAGTTTTACCAACGCCAGTGGGACCAGAGAAGATGAAGCTGGCGATCGGGCGGTTGGGATTTTTCAAGCCAACACGGGCGCGACGAATGGCACGAGAAACGGATTTGACCGCCTCTTCCTGACCAATGAGTCGTTCGTGTAGGGTTTCTTCCAGATGTAAGAGTTTTTGGGATTCGGTTTCCGTGATTTTACTGACGGGAACCCCAGTCCAAGAGGAGACGATGTGGGCGATTTCTTCCACACCAACGATGGGTCCGGGTTGATCTTCTTTATTGCTTTCTGCGGTTTTTGCCGAGGCGAGGGCGCGAATTTCCCCTTTGATTTCCATTTCTCGATCGCGCAATTCTCCCGCTCGATCGAAGTCTTGAGACCGTACTGCGTCATCTTTTTGTTTCAACACCTGACGCAATTCTTGGTCTAATTCTTTCGCTGCTGGGGGGAGTTGTGAATTTAATAAACGCACCCGTGAACCCGCTTCATCAATGAGGTCGATCGCCTTATCTGGTAACTGACGATCGCTGATGTAACGATCGGAAAGTTTTGCCGCCGCATCGAGCGCCTCATCGGTAATTCTCAGTTTATGATGCTGTTCATACCGATCGCGCAATCCGTAAAGAATTTCCACTGTTTCTTCGACAGAGGGTTCTCCCACCATCACGGGTTGAAAACGACGTTCTAACGCCGCATCCCGTTCGATGTGCTTGCGGTACTCATCGAGGGTTGTTGCACCGATACACTGTAACTCACCGCGAGCCAATGCGGGTTTAAGAATATTCGCCGCATCGATCGCCCCTTCGGCTGCACCAGCACCAATTAAAGTGTGAACCTCATCAATTACGAGAATGACATTTCCCGCTTGACGAATCTCATCCATAATTTTCTTGAGGCGTTCTTCAAATTCCCCACGATATTTCGTTCCAGCGACCAGTAAACCAATATCGAGCGTTACCACCCGTTTATTTTCCAAAATATCGGGGACATCCTCATTACCGATGCGTTGCGCTAATCCTTCCGCGATCGCCGTTTTACCGACACCTGGTTCACCAATTAAAACGGGATTATTTTTTGTCCGCCGACCCAAAATCTGGATCACCCGTTCAATTTCATTCTGACGACCGACAACGGGATCAAGTTTGCTATCGGCAGCGAGTTGGGTCAAATTAGAACCAAACTCATCGAGGGTTGGGGTTTTCGTCCGACCTTGACCCCCACCACTAGAAACTTCTGCGGTTTCTCCTAACATCCGAATCACTTGGGTGCGAACTTTCGAGAGGTCAACCCCTAAATTTTCTAACACCCTTGCTGCCACGCCTTCTCCTTCTCGAATCAAACCTAGAAGCAGGTGTTCAGTTCCAATATAATTGTGTCCTAGTTGTCGCGCTTCTTCTAAAGAAAGCTCCAATACTCGTTTCGCTCTCGGAGTAAATGGAATTTCCACCGCAACAAAACCAGAACCGCGTCCGATAATTTTTTCCACTTCAATGCGAGCATCTTTAAGATTGACTCCCATTGACTTAAGAACTTTCGCTGCCACTCCTGTTCCTTCTCCGATTAAGCCAAGAAGGATTTGTTCTGTGCCAACGAAATTATGACCGAGGCGACGTGCTTCCTCTTGAGCAAGCATAATCACCTTAATTGCTTTTTCTGTGAAGCGTTCAAACATAGCCTTTAGTTACCACCTGCTGCTTACCCTTATTACGCTGATTCTAACATAGGCGATCCCATGCTTTGTTCGCTACGGAGTCTGTCTCTGAGGGGATATGTAGCGGCAATTTCCCTACTTTTAGGGTAAATAACGGTTTTACAGCAGGTTTTACAATTTTTTTAGACTAAATCCCTAATTACTTTGCAATATCTGCCATCCTTTCGTCAAGAGGGTAGCCGATCTTTTCTGCTGTAACTTCTGTAACTTTTCCCTTAAATTTTCATCATCGAGTTTTGAGTGCCACAGAATCAGCGCATCTTCTGGGGGAATGGGATAATAGTCTTTTCTGCGTCCGGCGACGGCGAATCCCAGTTTTTCGTAAAGGGCGATCGCGCTGGTGTTGGAGACTCTCACTTCTAAAGTTGCTCTTTCTAATGACCACTCTCTCGCTTTTTCTAACAATTGACAGAGTAATAATTCTCCTAATCCTTGTCGGCGATAGTGGGGATCAATTCCTAAAAGAGTAAGATGTGCTTCTTCTACGATCGCCCAGAAACAACCAATTCCAATGAGTTTTTCTCTTGCTGCATCTTTCTTGACGATTGCTAATAAGAGACTGTTGGGGCTATCAATTTCTCGTTCATAAGCGCCTTTTGTCCAAAGTCCGCCAAAACAGATTCGATCGAGCGCTACAGTTTCTTCTAGATAGTCTTTTGTTAACGGTTTAATTTCTAGCTGCATTTTTTAACGTAGGTTGGGTGAAGTTATTCGTTATTCGTTATTCGTTATTTGTTCACTGGGAGACGTTCCATGGAACGTCTCTACATTGATCACTGATCACTGAATCTGAGATGTTCACCAACAACTATCAAAATCTCTAGAAAATGCTATCAAAGAAAAGATGTGTTTTAGGTAAAAGCAAGCATGAATTGGCGTAAACAGTTTCGAGAATGGCATCGACGTTTGGCTGGCATTATGATTCTTCCTCTCATCGTCACCGCTATTACAGGGGTATCTTACCGCTTATCTAAAGATTGGTTTGGTTTTACCAGAGATCAAGCTCATTTTTTGATGGTGATTCACGAAGGAGAATATCTCGGCGATGAACTAAAAGGGATTTATGTGTTATTAAATGGGTTAGGTGTGTTATTCCTTTTAACCACAGGAGCAACAATGCTTTTCTCGAATATAATGAAGTCGGGACTTTTCTCGTCTCCGAAACAGCAAAAAGAACAATCCAAGTCTTAACAAGGGTGACAGAAATTGACAATTAACAATTCACCCTCGAAAATAACTGATGTTAGCCCAATTTAGAATCAGAAATTAAACGTATGGCACTCGCAATTGGTACAAAAGCACCCGATTTTACAACGAAAGATAGTGACGGAAATACCGTTTCTCTTTCAGATTTTAAGGGGAAAATGGTTGTTCTCTATTTTTATCCTAAAGATGACACTCCCGGTTGTACGAAAGAAGCAGAAGGTTTCCGCGATAACTACCAAAAATATCAAGATCAAGAAATGGTGGTTTTAGGAGTCAGTCGGGATGATGAAGCCTCTCACAAAATGTTTAAAGAGAAGTATGGCTTACCTTTTACCCTCTTAGCGGATGTGGATGGTAGTATTACCAAAGCCTATGATGCTGATGGGGGTGCGGTTTCCAAGCGTATTACCTATGTTATTGATGGTGACGGAAACATTAGTTATGTTGACAGCAATGTTAATACTAGCACCCATGCTGATGATGTTTTGAATGCAGTTCAATAATCAATAAATCATTCAATGTAGAGACGTTCCATGGCGGGAACGTCTTTTTTATCTGGGAAACCCCTAGGAGTAGAAGTGGTGACTATTTCCCCTGCTTGATCTACGGGATTATTAGGACAAAATTTCTTTGGTCGTTATGATGTGGTGATTAAGTGCGATTCGTTTCTGGTGAAATCGCATCGTAGTTCTCTTGAACTGCGGAGAGTATAAGCCAGAGCAGGGAGGAAATCCATCTTGGACTTTATATCCTTCGATGGTTACAGAACCTTGACAACGTGATATCCATGATGGTGAAATACCCCTGAGTATTACGAAATGTATAGAAAAGAGGGTGGGAATTACCGAACAATGAATGTAGGGAAAACCGAACATTAAATCCATCTCTCTTAGGATGTAAGAGGACAGCGTAACCCTTATCTAAAGAGTTGACTACTTGAGGATAAAGCAGGGTTAAATGGGATCACTGCTGGAAGCCTAATCTGGTAAATTCCCTAGCAAGAGGCTATGTCTAGTCAACGAACTTACGTCCGAACCATCGTTATTACGACCCTGCGTAAAGGCTGTCGCAGGGAGCGAAATATGCTCAACACAAGAGGATATAAGTTTTTAGTAGCTTATATCACATTCCCAAATTTGTGCGGTGGATAGTAAGGGACTAAGGTCTCAATCAAATGGATATCAGGAACGAAGTAACCCTCGTTCATACTCTTGGGAAGGTCGATTTCCAAGTAGTCTGTCGGGATGCAATCTCCGATTATCTTAATCGGGTTGAGCGAGGGCAGGATTGGATAAGAAGCGAACGCCTTCTGTAACAGGAAGGATATGCTGACGTATCCACTTTCGATTACGAAGAAAATGAAATTAAGTAGAGGGAATCATGGACTTACAAAAGTATGAAAGTAATGCGGCGATTAAGACCTTTCTTAATTATCCATTTTGGTTAAGTTTCGGATTACTCCTCATGGAGAAAACGGAATGGAGCGATATGGATTGGAAACAGGTTGAAATCAATGTGTTTAAACTCCAAAAACGGATTTTTCGAGCTTCTCAAAGTGGTGACGTGGCTAAAGTTCACAAACTCCAGAGATTATTGTTGCGGTCTTGGTGCGCCAAACTCTTTGCAGTACGACGCATTTCGCAGGATAACCAGGGTAAGAATACTGCTGGGATAGATGGTGTAAAAACCCTAAGTCCTAAGCAAAGATTAAACCTTGCTGAAAACCTAACTCTTACAGGGAAGGGTAAATCCTTAAGACGGGTCTGGATTCCAAAACCAGGTAAAGCGGAAAAACGCGGCTTGGGTATTCCAGTAATGGAAGACCGTGCGAGGCAAGCACTTCTTAAACTGGCTTTAGAGCCAGAGTGGGAGGCAAAATTTGAGCCAAATTCGTACGGATTCAGACCAGGACGCTCTTGCCATGATGCGGGAGAAGCAATTTTTGATGCAATTCGGTACAAGCCTAAATGGGTGTTAGATGCCGATATCTCGAAATGCTTCGACCGCATAAATCACGACGCTCTCTTACAAAAATTGAATACAACTCCGACTATTGCTCGACAAATTCGAGCTTGGCTAAAGTCGGGGGTCTTGGATAAAGGTGATTGGATGCCAACAAATGAGGGAACACCACAAGGAGGGGTGATAAGTCCTCTATTGGCAAACATTGCTCTGCATGGACTTGAGGAGTACATAAAACAATGGGCTGAAACTTGGAAAGGTAGAAAAGAACGCAATCGTTCTTCCATCTCCTTAATCAGGTACGCAGATGACTTCGTTGTTCTCCATAAGGATAAATCCACCATCCAACAAGCGAAAACGCTAATTGAACAGTGGTTACATGGCTTAGGCTTAGAAATTAGCGAGAGCAAGACGAGAATTTGTCATACAGTTATGGATTCCGAAGAAGAGAAAGCAGGTTTTGATTTCTTAGGATGGAATATCCGTCAACATGAAATCGGAAAAAACCATTCAGGAAAAAGTACAAATGGCAAATTACTTGGATTCAAAACAATAATCAAACCTAGCGACAAAAGTATCAAAACTCACTATGAAAAGATTGTCTCAGTGTTGGATTCAATGAAAGGTAAATCCCAAGAGGTAATCATTGATAGGCTAAATCCCATAATCACGGGATGGTGCAACTACCACAAAACAGTCTGCTCAAAAGAAGTATTTCACCATCTAGACCATCTAGTGTGGAATAAACTACGTCGCTGGATGAAAAGTCGTCACTCTAATAAAACTCTCAAATGGTGCATAGATAAATACTTTCATTTGACTAAGGAGAAAGATTTAAAGGGAGAGAAAAGGGTTAATAAATGGGTCTTTTCAACTCCTTCTGATATACCAAATTCTTCTGTTGCGGGCAAGCATGAATTACGCAAGCACGCATGGACTCAAATTGAAAGACATATAAAAATTGAGGGTTCGAGGTCTCCTTACGATGGAGATTGGCGGTATTGGAGTAAACGTCGGGGTGAATATCCTGGCACACCAAAACGGGTTGCTACTCTGATGAAGCGTCAGAAAGGCAAATGCGCTCGTTGTGAACTTTACGTTAAGGATGAAGATGTAATGGAGGTTGACCACATCGTCCCTAAAGCTGAAGGGGGCAAAGACCATTACAAGAACTTACAATTACTTCATCGTCATTGTCACCATCAGAAAACTGCCGAAGACCGACAACGACAAATGAACAACAAGGGGAAAAAGAAAGCCCAAAAGAAAACAAAGAAAGGTCGTAAATCGGAAACTAGACAGGGAAGTGCTGTTAATACAGCGTAGTTGGGAGAGGAGCGGTGTGATGGGAAACTATCACGCACCGTTCTGAAGCCGAGTCAGGAGGGCGACCTTCTGGCTTAGGTAACAGAAAACGTTGTGGAATTTCGCGATCGATGATCACGGAAAAAACTTGATAAAATAGACTATTCTAAACCTTATTTATTAAACCTGATATGGGTAGCATCTTCGGACAACTTTTTCGGATTAGTACCTTTGGCGAATCTCACGGCGGTGGTGTGGGTGTCATTATTGATGGTTGTCCCCCGCAATTACCGATTTCCACTGAAGAAATCCAAGTCGAATTAGATCGGCGCCGCCCTGGACAAAGTAAAATTACGACCCCTCGTAAAGAAACCGATACTTGTCAAATCCTCTCAGGAGTCTTTCAAGGGAAAACGACGGGTACACCGATTACGATTTTAGTTCCTAATAAAGACACCCGTCCTCAAGATTACAGCGAAATGGCGACGACTTATCGCCCTTCCCATGGAGATGCCACTTATGATGCTAAATATGGATTTCGCAATTGGCAAGGGGGCGGCCGATCATCGGCACGAGAAACCATTGGACGAGTTGCTGCGGGGGCGATCGCGAAAAAGATTTTACATCAATTGGCTGCGGTTGAAATTGTTGGTTATGTGAAACGGATCAAAGATTTAGAAGCGATCGTAGATACGGATATGGTGACTCGTGAACAAGTGGAAAGTAATATTGTTCGCTGTCCTGATCCAGAATGCGCTCAACAGATGATCGATCGCATCGATCAAATTCGACGAGAAAAGGATTCGATCGGTGGCGTTGTCGAATGTGTGGTGAGAAATGTTCCCAAAGGACTCGGTGAGCCAGTTTTTGATAAATTAGAGGCAGATTTCGCCAAAGGGATCATGTCGCTTCCCGCGAGTAAGGGTTTTGAAATTGGTTCTGGCTTTTCGGGAACGCTACTCAAGGGGAGTGAACACAATGATCCGTTTTATACCGATGAAACGGGAAACATTCGCACCCGTAGCAATTATTCTGGTGGGATACAAGGGGGGTTAAGTAATGGCGAGAATATCATTCTCCGTGCTGCATTTAAGCCCACTTCTACCATTGGTAAAGCCCAAGAAACGGTAACTCGCACGGGTGAAGCCACAGAATTGTCGGCAAAAGGACGACATGATCCTTGTGTACTTCCTCGCGCCGTGCCGATGGTAGAGGCAATGGTAGCACTGGTGTTATGTGATCACCTCCTGCGCGATCGCGCTCAATGTCACCTGTTCCATGACAGTGACCAATGTAGAGACGTTCCATGGAACGTCTCTTAATAAAGTTGCGCCCCCTTCCATTGAGCCGTTTTTTGAGCATTAGCAGCTTCTCCACAAGTGCGAGGAGTCGGAAATAACTTGGTTGGGTTTGCCAACCCTTTGGGATTAAATGCGGTGCGAACATATTGCATGGTTTCCATATCCACCGCGCTAAACATCTCGCTCATATAACAATTTTTATCCGCACCAATGCCATGTTCGCCAGAGATACTTCCTCCCGCTTCCACACAGCGTTTTAGGATTTTGCCGCCGATTTCTTCTACTGTTTCCAATGCTCCTGCGACGGATTCATCATATAAAATCAAGGGATGCAAATTACCGTCTCCTGCATGAAAGACATTAGCAATGGGATAACCATACTCCTGGCTTAAGGCTTCGATATCCCGTAACACGGCGGCTAATTGGGTACGGGGAATGACTCCATCTTGGACAAAATAATCGGGGCTTAAATGTCCCGCCGCAGCAAAAGCGGCTTTACGTCCTTTCCATAATTTAGCTCGTTTTTCGGCATCAGTGGCGATCGTTGTTTCTCGTGCGCCATTTTCCCGACAAATCTCTGCTGTGCGCTGAATGTTGTGGGTTACTTCCACTTCTAACCCGTCTAATTCTACTAATAAAATTGCCCCTGCATCACGGGGATAGCAACCCGCACCCACCACATCTTCTACCGCATTGATGGTGAGGTTATCCATGATTTCCATGCCACCTGGAATGATGCCATCGCCAATAATCGCGGCGACTGCATTTCCCGCCGCTTCGATCGTGGTAAAATCAGCGAGAAGCACGGCTACTGATTCGGGAGCTTTCAAAATGCGGAGGGTGATTTCAGTAGCAATACCTAATGTCCCCTCAGACCCCACAAATAAGCCCGTGAGGTCATATCCTGGCATTTCTGGGACTTGAGACCCCACATCGACGATCGAGCCGTCTGCGGTGACAATTTTGAGGGCGAGGACATGGTTCGTGGTCACGCCATACTTCAAACAATGAACACCGCCAGAATTTTCTGCTATATTCCCCCCGATCGAGCAGATAATCTGACTAGAGGGATCAGGGGCATAATAGAAGCCTTTACCACTAACTGCTTGTGTCACCCAATTATTAATTACTCCAGGCTGTACCACCACTCGCTGGTTAGAGAGATCAGTTTCTAAAATTTCGTTCATCCGTGCGGTAACAATCAACACCCCATCCTCTAAGGGTAATGCTCCCCCAGATAACCCTGTTCCAGCGCCTCTTGCCACCCATTTTAAGTTATATTGGTTACAGAGTTGAACCACAGCAGCGACTTCTTCCGTGCTACGAGGCAAAACCACCACCGCCGGACGTTGACGATAACTGGCTAAACCGTCGCATTCGTAGGTGAGAAGCTCATCTTTACGTCGAACAACGCCATCTTTTCCGACAACTTCCGTAAAGGCTTTGATAATTGGTCGCCATTGGTCTTTTGAGGCAGCTTTGAAAACGCTTTTTAAGAACATGATCTGAGGGAAAGTTTTGATAACTATCTAGAATTGTAACCCGACTCCTCCTTGAAAAGAGAAAGCCGTGTCACTTCCTTTACGATAAGCATCAAACGCCACGATCGCGTTACCAAATAAAACCGTATTACTATCTGGAATCATAAAATCAATCCCAGGCTGAATCGCAAAACTGGTTTGATCCCCCACTGGTGAAGGGGAATTTCCCGTCGCGAAGGAAACCCCTGCGCCCAAATAAGCGTCAGTTTGCCAATTGAGAGGGAAATCATAAGATATAGTGGGAACAATTGCAGTTCCCGCTCCAATTAAACTTTGTACTCGTAGGGACAAGGGAACTTCTAAGAATTTATAACGCACGTTCACCAAACCACCGATTTGTTCCCCTTCACCGCTACTATCTTCGGTTGCGCCATAGGTGACACCAACGCTAGCGGAATGATTTCTACGGTGTTGGGAAGTTTATTAATTACTTTAGTGGTGATTAGGACGTTTTCTCCTGCGGGGTATCATTTAAGAATTAGTCCAATTTTCTCTTTTTTAGGTTTATGCTTAATCACTGTTAAAGCGAGTAAACTATACTACTACGGAAAAGAGAAGCGATCGAGCTAAATTAGAAAACGCTTGGTTTTCTTGGTATCAAGTCATGCAAAAAGAAGTTTTATAATTGAATGAGGAGCGTTAACTATGGTACAAAAAACGACAAAATCAAATTCTGCGATTCCTATTTTACGGTATATTGGTTATGGATTATTAGTTTTTTCAGCGATCGACATTGCTACAATTTTATATCCTCCTCAGTTTACTAATCCCAGTTGGGAATTACAAACCATCGGTGGTATTGTGGAAAGAGTTCCCGTTCCCTTAATTGGTTTTGGATTTGTTTTTTTAGGTGAACCCTCACAATGGAAAATTCCAGAACGAGTCTTATTAAACTTAACCTCTTTTTTATCTCTAGTCGTCGCTGCGTTGTTTTTATTTCTCGTTCCTTTAGGGATTGTCAACACGATCCGAATTAATAATGAGAATACCGAAACAATTACCACTCAATCCGAACAACAAATTGAACAAATTGAACAATTAAAAAGTTTAGTAGGAGATGCTAATCCGCAAAATTTAGCACAGTTAGCACAACGACTGAATAGTCAAGAAAATCCAATTGAAGCTAATAATCCAGAAGAATTACGATCGGAAATTCGTTCTCGTCTTGAACAACAACAAGATCAAATTCAACAACAAGCAGAAAATACTCAGTCTCAACGTCGTCGTAATTTATTAGAAAATGCCGCAAAATGGATTACAGGTGCGCTTCTTTCTTGTGTTTTATTTGCGATTATTTTTCTTCAGACGGCTTGGGTGCGAAAGTTACCACTGAAAAAGAAAAAGCAAGAACAACCAAAGACAACTATGTAGGTTGGGTGGAGTTTACGAAACCCAACACCAATTATAAAGACAACCATGTAGGTTGGGTGGAGTTTACGAAACCCAACACCAATTATAAAGAATTACCTAAACTTGATCTAACCCCCCTTTGAAAGGTTTAATCCCCCCTAACCCCCCTTTGAAAGGGGGGAATAATGAGGTGGTGTGTAGCGTTCATTATTCATCTATGATATAAGAAATTCGGGATTTTAATCTAGGAGATAACCAGTGGTAATATTGGGGATAAATAGGAAGCCGAGGTTTCAATTTCCATCCTTCTTCGTTTAATATTTTCTGTAAGGAATCGACATGGAGATGCGGATAGTCTGGGTTAACTTCGTCAATGATACCAATTCCTCCTAAATCCGTGACTCCTGCTTTGATACAAGTAAGTAAAAATTGCGAGTCTGGAATTAAGTTGGGAGGAATTTGGATGGCGATATCTGAGGGTAAAATCTCACGGGCTTTTTGAATTAGTTTAGGAAATTCTTTGAGGTTAAATCCGTCTTTTTTCCAGCTTTGTTTGCTTCCTAAGCGGTGCGGTTGTAAGATGACTTCTTGGATGTGTTGATAGGTTTGATGTTGCTGGGCGATCGCGCTTAAACTTTCCCACCAATCGGCTTCGGTTTCGCCAATTCCGAGTAATATTCCTGTAGTAAAAGGAATCTTTAATTCTCCCGCATAAGCTAACTGTTGTAAGCGAATTTCTGGCTGTTTACTAGGTGCATTTTTATGAACGGTTTCTAACAGTTTGGGGGTAATTTGTTCTAACATTAACCCCATAGAAACGTTAACTTGTTTGAGTTGTTTCATTTCCTCATAAAAAAGGGGTCCAGCGTTCGTATGAGGAAAAAAGCCTAACTCTAATGCTAACTCGCATAAATCATAGATATGTTGAAACCAACGCTGACGACGGGGGGAGTTAGGATGAACTTCTCCTGATAAAATAAGGATTTCCCACACTCCTTTTTGTTGGAGAGAAATTAACCGCCGTTTCGCGTTTTCTAAACTTAACCATGTATCGTTTCTTGGATCAGTGCGAAAGTTACAGTAGGAACAGCGATTAAAACATTCATAGGTGGGAACAAGGGTGTAAGCTGGACTGTAGGTAATGAGAGAAGACATATCGCAATTTTAATTTTAGTTTTGGTGGTGATACAAACTTACAATTATTCTTGATTTTGTAACCACTCCCGTAGTTGTTTCAACAGTGCGTTTTCTCCCATTGTGTCTCGTTGATTTAAAATTTTAATGATCTCATTTTTGTTCAAAACGGATAAAACCTGAGACTGTTCACAATCCTGATAACTGCCATTTTCTAGAACATAAATATAAAGTTCTTTGCCATTAAATCGCCACACTTCTCTTATTCCTAATGCGGCGTAAATGCTGAGACGATCGAGAGAACTACTAGTAATATCAATTTCGATCGCTAAGTCTGGCGGCGGATCAACAGTAAGATCAAAATTAACTTTTCCTCGTACTGTTGCTTCTTCAGTAATATAGTAACATTCATCGGGTTCAATCCCACGCTGCAAATCTTTCCGACTCCAAGTTGTTGATCCCAAACTATACACTTCTAATCCTAGGATTTCAGTTGTTGTTTCTACAATCCGTCCTAAAAGTCGCTTGTTCCTTTCATGTTCTGGTAAAGGAGTCATTATTTCTAGGATTCCGCGATCATAGGTTAAATGTTGATTAGAGGTTTCTGCTAAATCTAACGCTAATAATTGATAAGTTTGCCATTTTACTCCTTGTAAAAGGGTGTAGTGTTCTCCAATCGATCGAGGGGAAATAGTTATCATTGTTTTCAGTCAAGGATTAACAATAAACGGTTATTATGGGATAGGAGTTGGGTTTCGTTTCTCTACACCCAACCTACGTTTAATTAGTGCCTCCTGTTGGGAAACTGAAAGTTTTACCAAATAAGGATTTGAGGCGATTCAGTTCAGGTAAAAATGCAAGTTCATTGATTGTTCAATCGTCAAAACCTTGCATGCAAGCCTTTTGCCTTTTGCCTTTTGCCTTTTGCCTTTTGCCTCTTGCCTCTTGCCTTACTCAACCAACCAATGGACTTTTTTAGCAAACCCTAATTAGATAGATTAATTCATTACTAAAGCGATTTTTCCAGTCATTCCTCCCGCTTCTAATAATTGATGGGCTTCTGCTGCTTTTTCTAACGGAAAGGTTTGATGAAGATGGATTTTTAATCCTCCCTGATCAATGAGGCGAGAACATTGTTCTAAAATTTTAGTTTGGGCGAGTTGTGCGTCTAAATTATGGGTAAGCTGGGGAGTTAACATTAATTCTAAACCAATGCGAAGATTGCGCGATCGAGCTTCTTTCCAATTAATCGTTTCACTAGGACTTAAAATTGTCACCACATCGCCGTATAATTGCACTGCAGCAAAGGTTTTTTCTAAGTTTTCGCTGCCGACGGTATCAAAGGCTAATTCTACTCCTTCTCCCTCCGTCCAATCATTAACCGCATCCACAAAATTCGTTTCTTGATAATTAATGGGATGCGCTCCTAAATTCTTGACAAACGCTGCTTTTTCTGCTGAACTGATGGTAGTGCAAACTTCTGCTCCTTTCAGTTTTGCCAGTTGAATCGCCACATGACCAACGCCACCACTTCCCCCGTGAATTAACACTCGTCTTCCCGCTTCTAACCGTCCTCGATCGTACAAGGCTTCCCAAGCGGTAATCAAAACTAAAGGGGCGGCGGCAGCTTCAGCAAAGGAGAGAGATTGAGGTTTCGCTGCCACAAATCGCTTATCTACCACTGCATATTCAGCATAGTTTCCTGTTCCTTTTTTGCCTAGTCCCCCATAACAAAAATAAACTTCGTCTCCCACTTGAAAACGGCTGACATTGCTTCCCACTGCTTCGACAATTCCCGCCCCATCGCAGCCTAAAATTGCTGGAATTTGTTCGGGGTAAAATGTGCCACGCTTGCGTAATTTTGTATCAATGGGATTAATGCCGACGGCGCAAAGACGGATTAAAATATCTTGTGGGGTGCTAATTTTGGGACTGATTACATCTTGCGGTTGTAAGACGTTTGCTGTCCCGTTGGTGGTCATTACGATCGCTCTCATAATTGCTAACAATTAACGATTTATTTACCCTTCAAATTTTATCAAATTGATTAACTCTTATAGCGATTCCATATCATTTGTAAAAAGTTGACTCACGAAAGCCCCCCAGAATTGGGGGATTTGGGGGGCAAATCATTTACAATTCATTTAGGATTGCTATATCAATTAAATTCCTTTCAATTATGCGTCAATCACCTGATTATCTTCTTTTTGCCCAACATGGCTGGGCGGATACTTCGGTAACAATGAGAACTTTATCAAATCGTTTACAATTAAGAAATACAGTAATTATTACCCCTGATTTAGGGTTTTATAAAACTTGGTGGCGATTCAATCCTTTAATTCAAAAAGTTAGCACGATCGCGCACTATTACCTAGAGAATTTTCCCGATGTTCCCATCAGAATTGTTGGGCATTCGATGGGAGGATTAATCTGGCTAGAAATATTAAAACAATATCCGCAATGGTGGGAAAGAGTGGAAAGTTTAGTTTTAATTGCTTCTCCGATTAAGGGTGCAGAATTAGCGAGAATTATTGATCCGTTTCGTTTAGGAATTGGTGTCGCCAGAGAGTTAGCAAAAAATCGTCAGCGTTTAGCGGAAACCATTGCGAAAGATATTCCCACTTTGAGTGTTGCGAGTAACTATTTTTTAGCAACAGATGGCACAATTTCTGTGCGTTCAACGCAGTTTCAATATGCAAAATGTATTTGTCTTTCTGGGGTTTCTCATGCTGATCTGCGAATTGATCCGCAAGTCATTAATAGTATTCGCGAGTTTTGGGGAATCGATCATTGATGGTTAATTTTAAGGCCTCGATCGAGTTTACAAAAATTTATATTTCTCATCCCTTGCGAGAGGAAAAAGCGTCATCGAAGCCAACAATTATAATTAGATGATATTTTGATAAGATCAGCAACAGAAAGACAAAAGATCAGTTCATCACAAGAAAAATCAAGGAAATCTAGATTATGGAACAAACAACAGAAACCCAAAGCCAACAAACCGAAGCCGAAATTAACACCGAAGCGGGGGGAGAACTCGCACCAGCGAACACTAAACCCCAATGGCAAGAACAAATCAAACCTGCGGTAGATGTTTTTTCTAAACTTCCAGACTACGTGGGACAATTCTTTGCTGACTATCAGCAACCTCTCCTCACTCTTTTACTGATTATCGCCGCTATTGTCACCGTCAGAGTAACTCTCGCTGTTTTAGGTGCGATTAATGGGATTCCTTTACTCTCCCCAGTTTTTGAATTAGTGGGATTAGGTTATACTGCTTGGTTTGTATATCGCTATCTGTTACGCGCTTCTACTCGCCAAGAATTAGCTTCTGAGTTTAACACCCTGAAAGGACAAGTGGTTGGGAAAAACTCCCAAAAGTCGTAACTTATCATCGATTATAGGGGCGAACTCTAATTCGCCCTTACCGTTAACCAATCAAGACACTATATTGTTGTGCAATTAATTCTCGGACTTGTTCTGGCTTCAAGCCTAGATGACGGGATTTATCCCCTTGCATCACTAAACAGGGTCCTTTCTTACATTTTCCCATGCAACCAGTCGCTTTTACTTGCACTTGCTCGCTCAATTGGTGTTTTTCTACCGTTTCCATCGCTGCTTGATACACTGCTTTTCCGCCACGTTTACAGCAGGAAGACTTTTGACAGACTAGGATTTTCTCTTTTTTACTCTCTTTTTTCGCTGACTTGGGTTGAGGAGAAGGCGTAACCGCTACAGGATCATGTGCTTCGATCGAGCTAATTTTCCGTTTCCGTTTCCCTTCTTTCGGTTTGTAGGTTTCTTTACCCGATACCGTGATCCAAGTACCAACGGGTAACTGATTTTCTGTCAGGAGAGGGCGTAACTCCTTGCTGAGTTTAAGCAACTGTTCCCCTTCGGCGGTGGCGAGACGGAGATACTTCGGTTTGAGAGGAGATTTCCCTGACGCATCGAGAAACCGTCCTTCTAGAACAAAGGTGCTAACTTGTTTTTTACTTTTCTTCACGTTAAACTCCCAACTTAAAACTGCAAATTATTCTCAACTTGTTAATTCTAGGATGACAAAAAAGATCGGATTTAACAAGTGCCTCTTACCTCTTACCTCTTACCTCTTACCTCTTACCTCTTACCTCTTGCCTTTTGCCTCTTGCCTTTTGCCTCTTGCCTTTTGCCTCTTGCCTAGCGCGTAGCGCTATATAAGTTACAGTTAAGTTATATTAAAGTTTCCTCTGCATTAGGAATGGCATCAGAATCGCTGGCATCAGACCTGAAACAATTACAAGAACAACAAGCGTTAATTCTCGAACAAATTGACCGCGCGATCGCGATATTCGATCGCTACGATCGCCTCATCACCTACAATCAATCGTTTTTGATTCTAGGGGGCTTTTCCCCAGATTGGCTTGCCCAACAACCCTCCCAACAAGAAATCATAGAAAAAATGGCAACTCAGGGGAAATGGTCAAAGGGAGAACAAGAAATTTTGATCGACCTGATCCAAAAAGCTGATTCTAACCCCACTCCTTGCACGATCGAGCAGCCATCGGGAGAAAGTTTACATATTTTAATTACCGCTACCAGCGACGGTGGCTATATTCTAAACCTCCGTCAACTGACGATCGAAACTGATTCTAAAGAAATTATCAATCGTGAACTCAGACGACTAACGTTTTTACTGGGATTAACAGAACGTCTCCAACCTGCCACAGACATCGAGGAAATTGGTCAATTTGCCCTTTCCTACCTCATTGAAACTACTAACGCCGCATTTGGGGACGTGAAAGTGATTAGCGGCGAAGGGAACGATCGAAAAGCAGAGCTTCTCGTCAACGAAATCACCTCAGAATTTATTGCCACCTATGGGGATGCAATTCCCGAGATGGGGGCTTTGATGAAAGAGGGCATCCCCTATGGACAAGGTTTATTATGGCAGGTGGTGATCACAGGGAAACCGCTTTTTGTTGATGATTACGCCAACCACCCGCAAGCGGTGGAGGGGTTTCGCAATCCAGGGATTGGACAACTGGGCATTTTCCCGATTCCTGGACATCGTGGCGACATTATTGGGGTTTTAACCTTAGAATCTCGTTCCGAAAACCCTCTACAAAGTCAGTTACAAGAAGATATAGTGTTAGCGGCTTGTCGCACGTTAGGAGTCGCCATTGAACGAGCGCAAGTGCAACACAATCTCCGTCAAGCCAATGAAGATTTAGCCCAAGCCTCACAAATGAAGTCAGAGTTTTTGGCTTCTATGTCTCACGAGTTACGAACGCCCTTAAACAGCATTCTCGGTTTTGCTGATTTACTGGAAAGACAACGAAAAGAGACTTTAAGCGAGAATCAAGTTAAGCAAGTCAAGGCAATTAAGCGCAGTGGCGAACATTTACTGCAATTAATCAATGATATTCTAGACCTTTCCAAAATTGAAGCGGGAAAAACCGAATTAGATTTACAGCCAGTCGTGGTTCATAGTTTATGTAGTCAGTGTTTGCGGATGGTGCAACCACGATCGGATAAAAAGCGCATTGCTTTATCATTGGAGTTAGATTATCAGATCGAACGTGCGGAATTAGATGAACGACGAGTCCGACAGATTTTGATTAATCTTCTCTCCAATGCGATTAAATTTACGCCCGAAGCGGGGAAAGTTAAACTCAGTGGTTATCTTCGTTATGGTCGTCAGTTACTCGCAGAATCCAGACTCGATCGAAGCCCAGTTAACAATAGCACTCCTTACCTCTGTTTAGAAGTCTCAGACACAGGAATTGGGATTCCAAAAGAGAAACAAGGGTTATTGTTTCGTCCGTTTCAACAATTAGATTCCTCTCTCACCCGTCGCCACGAAGGAACAGGTTTAGGATTAGCACTCACCAAACGTTTAGCGGAATTACATGGCGGCACCGTTTCTGTGGAATCAGAAGAAAATCAAGGGAGTGCGTTTCGGGTTTGGCTTCCTCTGACAGAATTACGAACCCAAAAGGAAGATTTCTCTAAAGAAGAAACGTCTCCAGAAGATGTGTTGCGTCCATTTGGTACGGAAACAACGGAAACTGGAAATAGTCCTCGGATTTTAGTGGTGGAAGATCAACCCTTTAATCAGGCTTTGATTTGTCAGGTGTTGGAATTAGAAGGATATGAAGTGGAAGTGATTTATGATGGGAGAACGATGAAGGACTTAATCGAAGCAGAACTTCGATCGCGCGAACTGTTACCCCATCTGATTCTCCTCGATATTCAACTTCCCGAAGTCGATGGTTTTGAATTATTGCATCAGTTACGGGAAACTGAATACTGGCAGGATGTCCCTGTGATTGCCATTACAGCGATGGCGATGCCAGGCGATCGCGATCGCTGTTTAGACGCGGGGGCCGATGATTACATCGCCAAACCCCTGCATTTAGAAACCGTCATCGAGAAAATTAAACATCTCATTTCTAATTAGTGCCTCCTGAAAAAGTCCATTGGTTGGTTTAGCAAGGCAAGAGGCAAAAGGCAAAAGGCAAGAGGCAAGAGGCAAGTTGCCTTAGGCAAGAGGCAAGAGGGTTGAACAATCAATGAACTTGCATTTTTACTCATATCTTAATCGCCTCAAATCCTTATTTGGTAAAACTTTCAGTTTCCCAACAGCAACCCCTAATTAATCATCAAACAGATCATCAAATTCGGCTTTTAATTCTCGCGCCATCAGGGCTTCTACCGCCTGTTGCGGGGTTGATTTTCCCTTGAGTAAACGATACACCTGCGCCGAAATCGGGACGGGAATTTGCTCTTTACGCGCCAACCGCACTAACACTTGTGTGGTGTTTACCCCTTCTGCTGTCCCTTCTAAATGCTCTAAAATCTCTTCTAAGGTTTTACCCTGGGCTAACCCATAGCCTACCTGATAATTGCGAGAGAGGGGGCTATCACAAGTGGCGAGTAAATCTCCTAACCCCGATAAACCAAAAAAGGTTTCACTGGATGCGCCCAATGTTGTTCCGATGCGGATCATTTCTGGAAGGGCGCGAGTAAGAAGGGCTGCTTTGGCATTCGTCCCTAAATGTAATCCATCACACACACCAGACGCGATCGCAATGACATTTTTTAATGTTCCTCCCAATTCTGTACCAATGGGATCAGCATTAATATAAACTCGAAACGTCTCACAAGCAAACATTTCTTGGGCAGCTTCGGCGGCGGCTTCATCTTCACTTGCCATTACTGTGGCGGCAGGAAGATTGTTTTGGATTTCCTTCGCTAAATTGGGACCCGATAACACCACGATCGGATGATCGGGAAACGCCTCTTGCCAGAGTCGGGAAGGCGTGTAGGCAGTTTCTGTATCTAACCCTTTGGTAGCAGTGACAATAATCGTTGATTCAGGAATACCAATGGCTTTAACGCGATCGATCATCGGTTTAACCCCTTTCATGGAAATCGCAGACAAGAGAATTTCTGCATCTTGAATCACCGATTCTAAAGGAGTTTCACCGCGTCTCGACCATAAACGTACATGATGATCGCTACGTTCAGCAACCGCCGCAAGGGTTGAACCCCAAGCGCCCGCACCTAAAACCGTTGTGATTTTGGCGGGAGTGGCTTCGTTTCCTGTAAAATTACTGGGTTGAGATTCTGTATTTACCATCTAAGTTGATTTTTAATTAATAATTAGTTATAGCAGTTCTAATCCATTTCCCTTGATTCCCCCCTTACGAAGGGGGGTTAGGGGGGATTGTTAATTCCCCCCTTACGAAGGGGGGCGAGGGGGGATTGTTAATTCCCCCCTTACGAAGGGGGGTTAGGGGGGATTGATTTACAATTTGTTTGGGATTACTATAGCAATCCTAAATCAATTTTACTGGTCTGGTAGCAGTAAAAATAAACCGAGAAAACCAGAAATTATGTCTTATAGAAACCCGATTCCGACCGTTGATATTATCATTGAACTGCGCGATCGACCCCAGCGCCCGATCGTCCTCATTGAACGGAAAAATCCTCCTTATGGTTGGGCGATTCCAGGGGGATTTGTTGATTATGGTGAATCCGTAGAAACCGCCGCGAAACGGGAAGCGTTAGAAGAAACTCGTCTGGAAGTTGAACTCATTGAACAGTTCCAAGTTTATTCTGATCCGCAACGAGACGATCGCAAACATACCATCAGCATCGTCTTTATTGCCACCGCCGTTGGCACGCCACAAGCGGCCGATGATGCCAAAAACTTAAACCGCTTTTCCCTGTGGGAGATTCCAGAGAACTTATGTTTTGATCATCACCAAATTTTAACCGATTATCGGTATTACCGAGACTATGGTTTTCGTCCTAACTTCACGGGTTGCTCGATCGGTTGATAAACTTGATAGTCGATGTTGGGAAATATGTTGTCAATTTTTTCCACTTTTTCTAACCAAACTCGATCGATGCTTCCCTGAAGAATCTCATCATATAACTTATTAAACCGTTTTAAGTGCGATCGGGTGCGACGAACCGCATAAGGCACCATAGTTCCCGTTCGCATAATAAACGCCCAATCCGAAGACTGCGCCAATAGTAACTCCCTTGCTGCTTGATTTAGCGCTCGTTTCTCCCACTCATCCGCCGCTTCACGACGACTCAACTCAATCATCCGTTCCGTTGCCTCATGTAAATGGGGATAAATCCAAGCATTCGTCGAATTCACCCAATATTCGTGAAACCCTTTATATCCCCAACTTGACTGGGAAGGCTTACAAACCTGTTGCACCGGTTCCAAGCGTAAATACTCCGCTAAATGCACCATTTCATAAGTCGTTTGGTCATACCAAGACTTACGAATCAAATAATCCACAAACCAAGGTCCTTCATACCACCAATGACCAAATAACTCCGCATCATAAGGAGAAATCACCACTGGCTGACGTTGCATAATCCCTGCTAAATGCTCAATTTGGCGTTCTCGGTTAAAGACAAAATTCCCCGCGTGTTCCGCCGCCTTTTCCCTTGCCCAATAGGGATCATATAACTTTTTCTCCCCTAACTCGGCAGTGCGACTGGTAATTTTATGATATTTAATCCCTGTATTTTTCCGTTGTCCATCAGGGAGAATATAGGGTTTAATATACTCATACTCCGCTTCCCAACCCAAATCCTTATAAAACTCCCGATACACTGGATCACCAGGATAACCCACCTGTGACGACCACACCTGCTGAGAAGACTCGTGATCCCGTCCAAATGCTGCCACACCGCTTTCTGTGTAAACTGGCGCATAAGTGCCATAACGAGGACGCGGACTGGCATATAATAAACCATGTCCATCCATAAGAAAATAACGTAGGTTCGCATCTGCCATGAAGCGCTCTAAACCATCATAATAAGCACATTCTGGCAACCAAATTCCGCGCGGCTTACAACCAAAGTTTTCTTCGTAATGGTCACAAGCAATATTGATTTGCGCTTTCACGGCTTCAGGGTACATTTTCATCAAGGGAAGATAGCCATGGGTTGCCGCTGAGGTAATAATCTCAATATTGCCACTGTCTTGAAGCTCTTTAAACGCAGTTACTAAGTCTCCCTGATACGCTTCCCAAGTTTTTCGCACCCGTGCAAACTGATTAATATAATGTTGGGCTAAGTATTGAAGATGTCCGTTATCGGGATGATTTTGAAGTTCTTTGGCGCCGAGTTCTTCTAACTTGGATAAATGCTGCTCATAGCGTTCTTGCAGAAAAGAATCCCGTAACATGGACACCAAAGGCGGTGTCATGCTCATTGTAATCTTAAATTCAATGCCATCTTGTTTTAATCCCTGAAAAGTTTGTAATAGAGGAATATAGGTTTCGGTGATCGCTTCAAAAAGCCATTCTTCCTCTAAGACATAATTACTTTCAGGATGGCGGACAAAGGGGAGATGAGCGTGTAAAACTAGAGCGAGATAGCCAAGAGCCATAAGTAACTGTTTGCGTTGATGATGGGAGTGTTTGCAGTGACCAATAATCAGTTCCCTGATTTTTGTGGTGTTATTGTGCAATTATCCATTTTAACTGGGTTTTGTGATTCCTGATCAACTGTTGACACTGCTATAGCTATCACAAACATGAATTATGAAACGATTTTTATCCCTAATCCCCAATTTTCGGAAGAGAGTTTTACCCATCAAATCATGTTGCTATGATATTGGATCAGGCTTAATGAAGGAACTGGTACTCAGTGCGATGGATAGGTCTCTGTTCCCTCTCTGACCAATATTGAGCAATTACACCATTTTGTTCATCAACCCATTTATCACCTGTGGAAGGAATAACAATCGCGCCATCAGGAATAGATGAAATCTTTTCTGGGCGATCCATCAACTCTTCTAAATAGTCAAAGGCTGCGTTGATATTGGCTTCGGCTAACCGTTGTTGTTCACTTGGAGTATAGTTCATTTTCATATCGTCTCCTTTCTGCTTCCCAATTTTTAAGAAGAAACTGACGAGCAGCCTTCATATTAATCTTATTATCACCATAGTCATTAAGCCACCTTTTAGTAGTTGTGCCATTTGGTGAGTGAATATCTAAGTGGGGAGCCCCGTCAAAATCATCCGCCCGAATTACAGCGATTCAGTCAGAAAGCCATCCGTTTGAAACGGATAGATGAATGACACAAACAAGGCTTTAGCCTTCTGTGTCCTTGTAATTTGGCATTTCTAAGGTATCAATCCAGTCCTCTACTAGCTGAGTCATTGTTTTTCTTTTATGTCTTGCATATAGTCTCAACTTTTCAAGTCTCCCTACTTCTATCCGAATGGAAAATTGTTCTTTTTTCATCTCTTGTCAATGACGTGATTTATGTTATAATAATCTTAGCATTATTTTAGAAAGCCTATGTATGGATGTCAGCAAAATCGAATTAAACCAAGCTCTGACTTAATTCCTATATTAGAACATATTTGCCATACGGCTAATAATCTCACTAATTGTGGGATTTATCTGGCTCGTCAAATTTTCTTTAATGAGAAAAGAATCATTGGTAAATATGAACCAGAAAAAGCCTTAAAACAGCAAATTAACTTCAAAGCCCTCTACTCTCAATGCTCCCAACAAATTCTTAGAAGTGTCGCCGAATCTTTTAAGTCCTATCAAGGATTAAGAGAAGCCTTTTTTGAAGGAACAATTGATAAGCATCCCAAACTTCCAAGTTATAGAGACAAAGGAGGGATGGCGGTTGCTTCCTACCCAAAACAAGCGTTAAAGTTAAAATCTGGTCAAGTTAGAATCCCTTTGGGGAAAACGATTAAAATTTGGTTTGGGTTGGGAGAGTTCTTTGTTCCGTTCCCTTCTAATCTAGAATGGAAAAGCATAAAAGAGTTAAGAATCCTTCCTAGAAATCGAGAATTTTATGTGGAATGGGTTTATGAAAGACCCGAAGTAAGTACCGCAGTTAACTCGACAGAGGCGTTAGGAATTGATCCTGGCTTAGATAATTGGCTAACTTGTGTTTCTACAAAAGAGTGAGTCTTTCGTTATTGATGGAAGAAAAGTTAAATCTCTAAATCAAAATTATAACCGTCGAGTATCTTCTCTCAAGAAAGGAAAGCCTCAAGGTTATTGGGATAGTGAGTTAGCGAGAATCACAGAAAAAAGAAATCGTCAAATTAGAGATGCTGTAAATAAAGCGGCGAAAATGGTTGTTAACTATTGTCTTAATAAGGATATAGGAATCATCGTTTTCGGTTGGAATAAAGGTCAGCGTCAAGGGCTCAATATAGGACACCAAAATAATCAAAACTTTGTCCAGATTCCCACAGCTAAGTTAAAAAATCGGATTCAACAATTAGCAGAAGAAAATGGAATTGAGTTTGTAGAAACTGAAGAATCTTATACCTCCAAAGCCTCGTTCTTAGACCGTGATTTGCTACCGAAATTCGGTGAAAAACCCGAAAGGTGGCAGCCATCAGGGAAAAGAGTAACAAGAGGATGCTATAAAGATTCAAAAGGAAGGATCGTTAATGCTGATGCCCAAGCGGCGGCAAACATTCTGAGAAAAGTAGAGATACAGCTAGGCTTAGTTCTAGCCAAGGTCAGTAGAGCAGCTTTGAGCCTGCCCCAAAGATTTTATCTTTGGAACTCCAAACGAAAAGCGCGAAGCATTATGGCTTTAGCATAATGCGTAGCAACGTTTGGAATCCACGCCGATTTATCGCGTGGAGAGTTCAACACATAACACTAATCATCAAGCTAATAGGATAAGGCAAGGCGAGAGTTGAGGGTAATATCTAAGTCTTGGTTTGGATCAATGGAAATCACTTCCACTTCATCTTTCCCTAAGAGTAAGCCGCCCAATGCACCTAAACCCACTCCTCCTAATACTTCTTCCGTTGCGATCGCTCGATCACCCGTAATTCCTGCAATAACGCTCGCTGCAGCGGCTCCAATGGCAGCCCCTTCTAAAATATCACCCGTACTTGCGCCTCGTTTCACAGTTTCTCGTCGCGTCACGACTTGCGAACTGGCGTTAATGCTTTGAGACGATTCTCCAGCGACTTTTAATTCTTGGGCGACAAACCGAGCGCCATTTCCCACTGGTTGTACTTCTCCCACCAGTTCGCTACCGTAAGGAATTAAAATTCGTCCTTGACGATCTTTGATGTTGGCGGCAATTTGTAGGGTAACGGGAACGGTTTCGTCGGGTAAAACAACAATTTTTTCGGCTTCGTCGTAGCGTACTGGTAGGGAAACACCAGAGGGAATCGCAATGCGGCGAACTTGGGCGATGTTACTGTGTACAAATTGAGCAGAAGCTTGATTAGACAGGAGGAGAGGGGTTGTTACTCCCATCCCTAAAAAGAGAGAAAGAACGGTTAATGTTCCTTTTTTTACGGTGGACAGTTTAGACATTGCACATTTCCTAATATTCGTCAAGGGGAAAGACGGGAATTTTAAAATTAAAGTTCCACCTTTAAAAACCACTGTCGGGACGAACCGCCCTTCGCCCCGACAAGAGTTGATTAACAAAAATTAAACTAAACCAGAACGGCGACAGAATACGGCGAAACTGGTAGCAATACCAGTAATGAAAAGGGCGGTTAAGGGGGATTGTCCTTGACTGACGGCGAAGGAAGTAACTACACCTGAACCTACTGCCGCGATGGAAATTGTGCTGAGTAAATCTTGAGATGAACTATTCATTTTATCAAAAAGTGTTTTTATATACTGTATTTAAGCTAACAAAGCAATCCCCCCCCCTGGGACTAAAATCAAGGAATTGTAAATAAGTTTTAGCTTTTCTATAAGTTTGTTCATATTAACTGGTCACTGATTGGTGTTGGGTTTCGTCTTCTCCACCCATTGCAGTGACCAGTGATCAGTGATCAGTGATCAGTAAGCAGTGAATAGTGAATAGTAAGCAATTAATTCGTAACAGATTGTAAGCTACTAAGTAACTGACTAGATCAAGAACAACTGGTAACTGGTAACTGGTCACTGGTCACTGATTGGTGTTGGGTTTCGTCTTCTCCACCCAACCTACGTTTTAGGGGGATTAGGGGGCGATCATCTGTTGAGTTTGTTCTGGATCAACCAAACTGTTAGCGCACAAAATCCCAGAAGCGGCTACAGCAGGAACACCAATTCCGGGGAGGGTACTATCTCCCACTCGATAAAGCCCAGAAATCGGGGTTTTATAGCTGGGAAACAGCCCGTTTTCGGCTGAGATGGCGGGGCCGTAAGTGCCTTGATAGCGTCTTAAATAGCGGCTATGAGTGAGGGGAGAGCCAATCAATTCGAGGGTGATGCGATCGCGCAGATCGGGGATAATTTTCTCTAAAGCCTGATACAGTGGCGCGGCTTTTGCTTGTTTTTTCTGAGGATAGTTTTCATTTCGTTGCCATCCCTGATAAGGTTCTAAAGTGTAGGCATGAATCAGATGTTGTCCTGATGGTGCTAAGTTGGCATCCCAAACGGTAGGAATGGAAATCATACAGGTGTTTCCTGGGGTGCTAATGTCTTTTTTTTGATCATGTACTACCACATGATGACCATTTAATTTTTCTAACCCTGCGGCGCGAATCCCTAAATGAAGGTGCATAAAACTTTCTACCGTCGGTGTGGCTAAACTGGTTTGACGGTAGTTTGGCGGTAAATCTTCTGGCTGTAACAGTTGGCTGTAAGTATCCCAAATGGTGGCGTTAGAGATGACAATTGGTGCTTTCAATATCTCACCGTTGCGGAGTTTCACCCCTTGCGCTGTTCCTGATTCTACTAAAATCTGTTCCACATGAGCGTTGAGTTTTAATTCCCCTCCCCAACGCCGCAAACCGCGAAGGAGTGCTTCAACAATAGCGCCACTTCCTCCCACTGGATATTCTACCCCTACTCTCGATCGTTCTCCGAGCATAAAGGCAATTTCTGGCGCGATCGTACCGTTTGCTTTCAAACCCGAAAGTAGGAAACATTCTAAATCAATTAAGCGTTTCACCCAAGCATCGGTGACAGTTTGTTCTCGAATTTTCCCCACCGAAGCACTCATCAGAGGTAATTTCGGAAGCGATTTTAATAGATTCCATCCATATTTAGGGAATAATACTTGTAGAATCTTCCAATCCGATCGTAGTTCAATGGTTGGGATATCTTTTAAGCAATTATAGATTCCCAACATTTCGGTAACAAAAGCGCGGTATTCCTTAGCCCCTTGAGGAGTAATTTTCTCTATTTCTTGACAGTAACGATCGTTATCTTGAAAGGCGAAAAATGTTCCTTCGGGAAAATGAAACTCACCGAGGGGATCATAAGGAATCGTTTTCAAACTTTCCCCTAACACGGTTAAAACTTGCTGTAAGGGATTTAAACTGCTATTGTCAGCGCTAATCCCAGCATAAAAGGAGGGTCCTGAATCGAAGGTAAAGCCTTGACGAGTGAAACTGTGAGCTGCGCCGCCAGGAATATTATGACTTTCACAAATTAAGACTTTGTAGCCATAACGAGCCAACAAACTTCCTGCTGTTAATCCTCCGATGCCACTCCCAATTATAATCACATCTAGAGCCATTTTTTCCTCACTCACTCTTTATTGACGCTCTCCCATCAAATCAAAGATTATGATGGGAGATTCTTGCTTCTAACTACTGAACCAAGTTCAGCAGACGACCAACCTTAAAACATCCACAAACTCGTTGCTTCAGTCCCAGTGGGTCAATCTCCACAAGCGTAGATTATTCTGTTCTCGTCCGCCCGACGATACAGTTTTCAAGTATTTTTCGGTTTTACTGGTACACTCGTTAAAGTGAAGCACGTTTTTAGAGAGGTTTTTCGCGCCTCTTTTTAATGGTTAAATTATACCACGACTGTTCTGATTCATCACCCCAACAAATCAAAGATTATGTTGGGAGTCTTCTCAGAACGCTAGATAAATCCCGATGAAACCACAATTAATTTCAACTTGGATTGTCTCAATTACGATCGCGCTAACAGGAAGTTTAGCCACTGCTTTATATTCCCCTGTTGAAGCTCAACCCACCGTTTCTAATCGTAACCAAGAAACTCTCTCTGAGTCACTCCCTTTTAAGATTAGTGACGCAGTTGTTACTTTACAAGGAGCAGGGGGAAAAGGAACAGGAAGTATTATCGAAGCCAGTGGGATTGTTCTCACCAGTGAACATATTATCAGCGATGCTCAGGGAGGACAAGTCAGCATTTTAACGGATGATGGGGTTCAATATCCAGGGAAAGTGATTGCGGTCGATCGCGATCATGATTTAGCCCTGATTCAAATTCTCAGCCGTCAAACCTTTTCTACGTTACCCCTCGCGGATGGAGATGAAATTAACACCAAGGAAAGGGTGTATGCGTTAGCTGATCCGTTTTTGTCTTTAGAAAATCTTACCAGTGGGACACTGAAAAAAGTCACCAGAGCGACCAGTCTTTACAGTACAATTTTACTCAGTCCTGGGGATTCTGGGGGGCCTTTACTGAATGGGGAAGGAGAAATTATTGGCGTAAATCGTGCGATTATTCGCTTTCAAAATGCCGAGGGGAATAGCACTTGGGGCTTATCAACCCATATTAATTCGGTTCATAATTTTTTAGAAAACGCTCGATCGAGTCGCCTTTCTTCTGCTTCTGAAAATGGGAATCAGACTCAGAAATTAGGGATTACTGTTGCGCCAAATACGTTAGAAATTATTGAAATCGAACCAGATTCTTTAGCGGATGAATGGGGATTAAAAATAGGAGATGAATTAGTTGGCTTTAATCATCGTCCGATCGAAGAATTAGGAACATTACAAGATTTTTTAGACAAAAATCCCTCAGAAGTTTTGCTATTCTTAAGAAGAAATAATTACTTAGTTCGCTTGCGAATGAGACTATAATTATGGTTTTTAGACAGTAGCTATGATAGAAAAGTAGTAGAATAAGGCAAAAGGCAAGAGGCAAAAGGCAAGAGGCAAAAGGCAAGAGGCAAAAGGCAAAAGGCAAAAGGCAAGAGGCAAAAGGCAAAAGGCAAGAGGCAAAAGGCAAAAGACTTTAAATATTTAATAATTTGGCAAAAAATAAGGGAGAATATTTAACATGAATTTGACAAAAACGATCGCGCTACCCACCGAAAACGAACTTCCCTGTGATGATGGTATTCCCATGGCAACTCAACGACATAAAATACAAATGGACTTGTTATTAGATGTCCTTTATCCCTGGCTAGAAAAACGAGATAACGGCTATATGGGCGGTAATATGTTCATTTATTACAGCGCCGCGCAACTGAAAAATCAAGACTTCAAAGGACCTGATTTTTTTGCCGTTTTAAATGTGTCAAAAGTCGAACGAAAAAGTTGGGTAGTTTGGGAAGAAGGAAAAGCCCCAGATGTGATCATTGAATTACTATCAGAAAGCACCGCCAACATCGACAAAACCGAAAAAAAAGAAGTGTATCAGAATCAAATGCGAGTCCCAGAATATTTCTGGTATGAGCCGTGGCGCTAAGTTTTCAGTTCCTGTTTAACGCCCCCTTTCAAAGGGGGTTGGGGGATTAGGTGGCTTGCATCGCTTTCACTAATTCCTGTGCGACCTCTGGACGAGAAAATTCTTCTGGGGGACATTTTCCTTCTCGTAACATTGCCCGTACTTTTGTTCCAGAGAGATGAAGTCTTTCTTCTGGGGTGCTAGGGCTAGTTTTACTGGTTGCCATTTGTTTGGTGCGTTTGCAATAAAAAGCGTGTTCAAAACGCATGGGAGTAATGCCTAACGCTTCTGGATCAAATTCATTAAAAATTTCTTGTGCGTCATAAGTGCCATAGTAGTCGCCAACACCAGCATGATCACGTCCCACAATAAAATGAGTACAGCCGTAGTTTTTTCGCACTAAAGCATGAAAAATCGCCTCTCTGGGACCAGCGTAACGCATGGCAGCAGGATAAATGGCGAGACTGACTCGTTCTTTGGGATAATAGTTTTCTAGGATGATTTCGTAGCAGCGCATCCGCACATCAGCAGGAATGTCATCGCTTTTGGTTGCGCCTACCAGAGGATGCAAAAAGAGTCCATCAACCACCTCTAAGGCGCATTTCTGGATGTATTCATGGGCGCGATGGATGGGATTACGGGTTTGGAAACCGACGATGGTTTTCCAGCCTTTTTCGCGGAATAAGGCTCGTGATTGAATGGGATCAATTTGATAGTTGGGGAAGAGGGGATGCGGATCACGTTCTAATAGCCAGACGGGTCCGGCGAGGTTGATTGCTCCTTTCTGATAGATGACAGCAACCCCTGGATGTTTTTCTTCATCGGTACGATAAACGTTAACGGCTTCGTGTGCTTTGTTGTAGCGGTATTTTTGGGTTAATTCTAAAACACCGATAAATCTGCCTTGAGGATCATCGAGACGCACCCAATTTCCTTCTTGGAGAGGTTCGGCTTCTTCTTCGCTGACGGAAAGGGTGACGGGAATTGACCAAGGTAGTCCGTTTTCGAGGTGCATTTCGGTGACAACTCGTTCGTAATCTCCTTGTTCCATGAAGCCACGCAGGGGACTAAATCCACCGATGGCAATCATTTCGAGATCAGAGACGGCTCTTTGATCCAGTTGTACTCGCGGTAAACTTTCTGCTTGGGCTAAAAATTCTTGTTTTTCGGCTTCGTTGGCGATGCAGTTAATGAGTTGTCCGCCGTGAGGGGCGATCGCATCTTGTTCGGTATTGGCAATGTTGCTCATAAAAACTTCTATATTTAATTAAGATGTTGTTACAAGACTTTATCCTACCAAGTTCAGGCTACGATTTGAGCAGAGAGTGGATTTTTGATTTTTGTCAGGAAGTGATCAGTGATCAGTGACCAGTGACCAGTGACCAGTGACCAGTAATCAGTGAACAAATAACAAATAACAAATAACAAATAACAAATATTTGATGATGAGTAATTTTTCTGAACTCCCCATTCCCAGTTTTTTTAATCCCGAAAAGGCGCGAGAGGTTTGGCAAATTCCCTATTCCGATCGAGCGACTCAAGGAGAAAATTGGGCGAAACAATATCAGATTTCTCCTGCTGATGCTGATCAAACTCGCATCGGACTTTTGTTAATTGATGTGCAAAATACGTTCTGTTTACCAGGGTTTGAATTGTATGTGGGAGGACAATCTCAACAGGGGGCGATCGAGGATAATATTCGTTTATGTGAGTTCATCTATCGTCATCTCCATTGCTTTACAGAAATCATCGCTACAATGGACACTCATTTTGCTATCCAAATTTTTCATCCGATTTTTTGGGTAGATGATCAGGGAGAACATCCCACTCCAGGAACAACAATTATTTCTCATCAAGACATTGAAAAAGGCGTTTGGAAAGTTAATCCTGCGATCGTTCCTAATTTTCCGAGTTGGGATTATTCGAGTTTACAAACCTACGCTTTACATTATGCTCGTCATTTAGATCAGACGGGAAAATATCCTCTGATTATTTGGCCCTATCACGGTATGCTCGGAAGTATTGGTCATGCTTTGGTTTCTTCTGTGGAAGAAGCATTATTTTTCTATAGTGCGGCTCGTAAACGTCAACCGCAATATGAAATTAAAGGGAACAATCCTTTAACTGAAAACTATTCGGTGTTGCGTCCAGAAGTTACGGAAGACCAAAATGGGAGGACGATCGCTCAAGAAAATCGATCGTTAATTGAGCAGTTATTAAGTTTCGATCGACTCTTAATTGCAGGACAAGCAAAAAGTCATTGTGTGGCTTGGACGATTGATGATTTACTCATTGAAATTCAAAAAAAAGACCCGAAATTAGCGCGAAAGATTTATCTTCTTGAAGACTGTACTTCTCCTGTTGTTATTCCTAATGGTGCTGATTTTACCACTCAAGCTGACGAAGCCTTTGCTCGATTTCAAGACGCGGGAATGCACCTGATTCGATCGACGGAAACGATTGACTTTTAGGTGAGATTAAAGCGTTACTCATGATCGTAGTGCTTTTAACATTGCTTGTAGTTTCAATTGAATTTCTGCTAGTTCTTTTTTTGGGTTAGATCCAGCAACAATTCCAGCGCCAGCATATAAACGCGCTTGATTTTTTTGAATCATTGCCGATCGGATTCCCACCATAAATTCAGCGTTCCCTTTCCCATCTAACCAGCCAATGGGAGCGGCATAAAATGCTCGATCGAAGGTTTCATATTCACGGATTTTTTCACAAGCGATTGCAGTGGGTACACCAGCTACAGCAGGAGTGGGATGGAGTTTCGCAACAATTTCGATCGGATTAATCTCGGTGGGAACTTCTGCTTTAATCACTGTCCAAAGATGTTGAATATTGTTCAGCTTTAAAAGTTGGCGCCGTGATGCTTCTGGTGTTAATCCTAGTTGTTTTAATTGTTGAATAATATAAGAACTTACGGCGTTGTGTTCTCGTCTTTCTTTCTCACTACTGAGAAGCGTTTGAGCTAATTTTTCGTCCTCGATCGAGTTTTTTCCTCGCGCGGCTGATCCAGCTAAAGCATCACTGATTAAGGTTTGTTTTCTCAAACTAAATAAACGTTCTGGGGTCGCACCAATAAAGTTATTTCCTTGACCATCTCCCACTAAAAAGATATAGCAATCGGGATATTTTTGTCGTAAATAATTCAAAGATAAAAATGGATCAAAAGGGAGGGAAGCCACCACATCAAGATGATGAGACAAAACGATTTTCGTTAGTTTTTGTTGCTGAATATCTTCCAGTGCTAATTTTACGGCTTTCTCAAAGGGATGACGCTTATTTAAGGCGGCTTTTTCTAACTGATTCGTGAAGGAAGAAATTTGAGGAAAATAAAAACGAATGCTAGATTGAGAAAAGGTTTCTATCTTTTGCATTTGTTTTTTGATGGTTTCTTTAATCTCTATAATGTTGACAGTAGGAGACAGAAAACAATTATAAGTCAGGAAACAAGATTGATGAGAACGAGTAATTTGCCATTTCGGAATAAAGATCGTTACCGATGGCAACAAAGATGATAAGGAAGCGGCCTCAAAAAACGTTAAATTGGTTAAAAACTTCGCGCCGACTTCTGGTAAACTTGTGTCTCCAGTTTCTAAAATTGAGTCTCGATATTCGTTGATAAAATCTTCGGTTTGTTGAAACCGATCGGCGCTAATAATTTTCTTTTCGATACAGCTTCCCCAAGCACTAATCGCACTATTTTGTTGTTGGTTTTCCCAATAAAATACTCTTTCTTGATCAGTGGTAAATTGCTGTAGAATCGTTAGCGGTTCCACTGCGAAAATTGCCTGAGTAATACTAACAATTAATCGCTGATTACTAGCCTGACATTTTTCTTGGCAAGTTTGTAAAAAATCGTGCAAATTTTGATCATCGGCTAAGGGTCTAGCGTCGCAAGGAGTCACTGACATGAGGACAACAATTGTAAATTATTTTATAATCGTTCTGGCGTTAAGGGAACAAAGATGATATTTCTAAGGGAGAAGTTGCTTCCAAGTTTAGGTCATTGCTCACAATTTATTGATCTTAACAATAAATTTCCTCCTCTTAACGAACATTTCCTCAAGCATAACCCTTGAGGCTTAATTATACCTAACATAACCTTTTATTTTCCTATGCGTTTGACCCGTTTCCAAAATAAATTTGTAAAAAAAATTAATATCTCTCTTTGGTTAGCTGCCATTAAACCGCCCATTTATACGGTTGCGATTATTCCAATTACTATGGGGACAATTATCGCTTATCGTGAATCTGGACAACTGAATTGGATGATTTTTTCCTTGTTCTTATTGTCTGGAATTTTGATTATTGCATGGCTCAATTTAAGTAATGATGTCTTTGATTCAGAGACGGGAATTGATGTGAATAAAACGACTTCAGTGGTCAACATTACGGGGAATAAATCTCTCGTTTTTTGGGTGAGTAATTTTTGTTTGGCAGGTGCAATTTTGGCTTTAAGTGCGATCGGGTGGTTACAACAAGATTGGGGGGTCATCGGTTTGGTTTTACTTGCTTGTTTTCTTGGCTACACTTATCAAGGTCCCCCGTTTCGTCTCGGTTATCAAGGGCTAGGAGAAATCATCTGTTTCTTATGTTTTGGTCCGATCGCGCTTAGTGCTGCTTATTACTCACAAACTCAAGGATTTAGTTGGTTTCTTCTCGTCACTTCTACCATTATTGGCATCAGTACCTCGCTGATTTTATTTTGTTCTCATTTCCATCAAGTGGAAGACGATTTAGCTGCAGGAAAACGCTCCCCGATCGTGCGACTAGGAACAAAAACAGGAGCAAATGTTCTCGCCGGCTTCACAGCAAGCATTTTTATTTTAACTATATTTTGGACAATTCTCGGTTATTTTCCCTTATCTAGTCTCCTTATTTTTCTCTCTCTCCCGTCTGCTTATCAATTAGTTCGTCATGTGCAAACTTATCACAATCAACCTCAAAAAGTGAGCAATTCTAAATTTATTGCTGTGCAATTTTATTGTTGGAGTAGTTGTTTCTTGGGTTTAGGTTTATTGATTATTATTTAATTCCTAAAACGGCTTAATTCCCCCTGTGTTGGGTTTCGCGTAGAGACGTTCCATGGAACGTCTCTACCTAATGACAAATGACGAATGACTGATTGGTGTTGGGTTTCGTAAACTTCACCCAACCTACGTTTTACTTTGATATTAAGGGGAAAAATTAGTAAAACTAATATAATAAAGGCAAATTCATTAGATTTTTCTATTAAACCCCATACTTTACACTTCTTAACGATTTTTTGACCGACCAAAATATTGACGAATTTACGCCGTTTCAGGTATGATGTTGGAAACAAAAATCCCACGGGATGGTCTGTCTTTTAAGCAATTTATCACCCTCAAGCCCTTATTCCTTCGTTGCGCTTCGGGAAATCTTGTCAAGTTTTTGGGAAAGAGTTTAAACCAATTTTTCGAGGGGAATTATAAATTCTGTAACGAAGGGTTGACAGAAATACGAAGATATGCAGGGCTAACTAAAAAAGGTGGTGCGTTGCTTATGATTCGCAACCGATTCGACAATTCCGATCGCCATAAAATTCATTAGAATTGCTGATCGTCCGTAACTCATCCAGGGAAGCGGTAAGCCAGTGATGGGAGCGAGTCCGATCGTCATCCCGACGTTAACAGCGACCTGAAAGAAGATCATACAGAAAACGCCGATCGCCAGTAAAGAACCAAAATTATCTTGCGCTTTCAGGGCAATCATTAGTAGTCTGACACAGATTAGCCAGAACAGCAAGAGTAACCCCATCGTTCCCACAAAGCCTAACTCCTCGCCAACCGCACTAAAAATAAAGTCTGTATGTTGTTCAGGAATAAAATCTAATTGAGTCTGTGTGCCTTGTGTGAAGCCTCTTCCCCACATTTCTCCCGCACCGATCGCGATGCGAGATTGAATGAGATGATAACCGCCACCGAGAGGGTCTTTATTGGGGTCTAAAAAGAGAATCAGGCGGTTTTTTTGATAGTCCTTGAGGAGTCCCCAAAACAGGTTTCCTAAGCCCCCAGAAATGAAATTGAGGGCGATCGCGCCGCATCCAGATAACCAGCCCCCTGGCAGTGTGCGCCAAGCAATGACAAACATTAATCCTGCCCAACTCAGCCAAGCGGGAATATAAACATTAAACAGAATCGCCGCGACAGCAGGAGAAATCAACAAAAGTAACCAACTGAAGTTGGCATTTGCCCAATACAGCATTCCGAGAGCGATCGCCCCAAAAACTAAAGACGTTCCTAAATCTGGTTGTAGAAAGACTAACCCCCAAGGTAGAGCCACCACCAGTAACGCTTGCAACAGTGCTGGTAAGGTTTCGGCAGGACGACGATGGAGAATAGCGGCTAAACTAATAATCACCCCTAACTTAGCAAACTCTGACGGCTGGAGATTAAATCCCGCGACACTAATCCATCGTTGCGCTCCTTTTGCCGTCACTCCCATCACTAGCACCATCAACAGGGAAATATTAGTGACCGCATACACGAGCCAAAAGTAATATAATAATTTATTATAACGCCAACGAGCGAGGAAAAGGGCGATCAATAAACCAATTCCCGTCATAATCCCATGACGAATCCAATCATTGACTTCCTCGTTGATTTGGGTGCTATAGATGGTTAAAGCCCCCCAACTGGCAACACCGACCACTAAGAGCAGTAGAAACCAGTCTATTTCTTGCCAAGGTGCGATTAAGTTGCGCCAACTGAATTTGGAAAAGGAAAACCCTGTCATCTTTATCGTTCTTAAGTGAGAGCTTGCTGTTGGGAAACTGAAAGTTTTACCAAATAAGGATTTGAGGCGATTAAGTTCAGGTAAAAATGCAAGTTCATTGATTGTTCAATCGTCACGCACCTTGCATGCAAGCCTTTTGCCTTTTGCCTCTTGCCTTTTGCCTCTTGCCTTTTGCCTTTTGCCTCTTGCCTTTTGCCTTTTGCCTTTTGCCTTTTGCCTCTTGCCTTTTGCCTTACTAAACCAACCAATGGACTTTTTCAGCAACCCCTAAGTGAGAGCTGCCACTGAAGCTTTGGCTGCCACTTGTTGCGCGATCGCGCTGAGAGCAGAAGCGGAAGCAGAATTCGGATGAGACACAACGATCGGGATACCGCAGTCTCCTCCTTCCCGTAAAGAAATCTCCAAAGGAATGCAACCCAATAGGGGAACATTTAACTCTTTTGCTGCTTTTTCTCCGCCACCAGAGCCAAATAAATCATAGCGACGATCGGGCAAATCGGGAGGAATAAAATAACTCATGTTCTCTACCATTCCCAAAACTGTTACCCCCAACTGTTCAAACATTTTCAAGCCGCGACGAGCATCCATGAGGGAGACATCTTGGGGGGTGGTAACAATAACCGCTCCCGACATGGGAACCGCTTGCGCGAGGGTTAACTGTGCGTCACCCGTACCTGGGGGTAAATCCACCACCATGTAATCTAACTCTCCCCAATTTACCTGATAGAGAAACTGACGGATAATGCCATTGAGCATGGGGCCACGCCACACAACGGGCTGATCAGTATCAATCAAAAAGCCCATTGATACCAATTTTACGCCGTGATTAAATGCGGGTTCGAGAACTTCTCCTTTTGGGGATTCTTGTACTCGGACTTTCGCTTCTGCCAATCCGAGCATACTCGGCGCATTGGGACCATAAATATCGGCGTCTAACAATCCCACTTTCGCACCACTTTGAGCCAGAGAAACGGCTAAATTAACCGCAACGGAGCTTTTTCCGACACCGCCTTTCCCACTGGAAACTGCAATGATGTTTTTTACCCCTGGCACTGATTCTCGATCGGGAACCGATTTTTGTTGAGGGGTTTCGGAAGAAACTTCTATCTCTACGGTTTCCACTCCTGGCAAATCTTGAACTGCTTTTTTACAATCATCCACAATCATTTCTTTGAGAGGACAAGCGGGAGTGGTTAAAACCAGAGTAAAGCTCAAATCTCCATTTTCTAAGGAGATGTTCCGAATCATGTTCAGTTCTACTAAACTTTTTTGTAATTCTGGGTCTTGGACGGGACGCAGTGCTTCTAAAATTGTATTGGTGTCTGTCATTGGTAAAGATACTTAAAACTGTCCTTATCCTGATGGTAACGAGAATTAGCATCGATCGTTTGTCAGTCATCATCAAGAAGAGGGCTGAGGTTTGCTAATTATTTAAAGAGAGAAAATTATCGATCGCCTCCACCATACGCGGGGGCCAACGGCGGACTTTTTCCAGCCATTCCACATCCCGATAACGAGCATCACTTCCCATCACAGCTACCCAGTTACTTTCCGCCTCTCCTTCTTGGCGTTCAGCCCACAACATCGCCGTGAGTGCTGCACGAACATCAGGAAAATTGGGATATTTCCGCACTAGCTTTCGGGTTTCGTCGAGTGCTTCTTGTTCATCCCCCACTTGGTAATGGCTTAAAGCCGCATTTGACCGCGCGATCGCAAAATCGGGATTAAGAGAGGAGGCTTTTTCATAATCGGTAATTGCTCCCCTGTAGTCTCCCTTTCCTGCTTTGGCATTACCGCGATTATTGTATGCCATAGCATCATCAGGATTAAGCACTAAAACTTGATTATAATCTTCGATCGCGCTCTCCCAGTCTTGTACAATTTCGTAAGCAATACCACGATTTAAATAGGGATCAGGTTGATTGGGAGCAAGAGCAATGGCATGATTATAATCATTAATCGCCTTTTCAATTTTGCTCTGACTTAAGCGAACATTACCGCGATTACTCCAAACTGCGGGATTACGAGGAAATAACTCGATCAATTCTCCCCAATACACTTCTGACTGTGCGAAATCTCCCTCTTTGAGCGCTTCAAAGGCTTTTTCGGCAATTTGATCTCCCTTTTGTAACTGTTCCTCAGTAATCTGGGAATAATCATTATTTTGTCCCCAAGCTGCGGTGGGGAAACTTAAGAGAAAAACTAAGCAAAATAGACTAATTAGAATACGCATTTTTAGGATTGGTTATTGGTTATTTGTTATTTGTTATTGGTTATTTGTTATTGATGTTGGGTTTCATTTGATTTCACCCAACCTACGTCATGGTTGTTGGGTTTCATTTGATTTCACCCAACCTACGTCATGGTTGTTGGGTTTCATTTCATTTTACCCAACCTACGTCATGGTTGTTGGGTTTCATTTGATTTTACCCAACCTACGTCATGTTTGTTGGGTTTCATTTGATTCCACCCAACCTACGTCATGGCTGTTGGTCTAAAGATAGCAAAAGAAGAGGTATAACCATGTAAAAACGTTTCACTACCTACCGGACCAATTTCCCCATTACAGAAAAAGCCACCGAGAGGAATTTCTCCCACATAGCGACGAAATAACTCCGAATCAAAATTCGGTTTTCCATACAACTCTTTACCCCGTCCTAAACAAGAAAAAAGTAACGCTCCCACAGCAGAATTATTCTTTTCCTCCCGTTGATACTTTTCTAAAAGTACCTCTAAATCTTCAGCAGACGTATTACCATCACGGAGATGAAACTGAATCCGCTGTCCAGGTCGTAATTTATCTCCCACTGCGATCGCGCCAACTTTAGGATCAATCCCCAATAAATTCCGAATCAGGAAATCGCCCTCTTGTAACTCTAACTTAAATTCACTGCGAGCAATGCCTAAAAACAATGAATCTTGAGCCAACTGTTGATCATCAGGACTTAACTCGTTCATCAACTCTCGTAAGGCTTGTAACGGAGGTTTCCCTGCTTCTGCACCATTTTCTCCCACCATTGCCACTTCTGCAAGAACATTGCGTTCCCCTTTTGTAATCTGAAATTGAGGCCCCACTGGACGACACCCTTGAGCGACAATTGTATCAACTTTTATATTGCCGCTTAATGCTACCCCAACCATTCCCCCTCGCAACAATTCCGTGTTTTCTGTACCATTTTGATAGAACAAACCCGTTTGCATTCCCATCGCCATGGCACTGGCTAAACCGCCGACTTTTTTCCCTTGTGGGTAAGCAAAATCTAGCCCTTCTAGTAAATCATTGACCTTTGAAAAAAAAGGATCAGCCAGTAAAATGAAATCAGGCTCTTGTTCTGGAGAAACTCCTGTTAAATTTGTCCAAGCCTTCGCTCCACTGTCCAAATCAGGAATTTCCTCCGCGCTAATATGAAATCCTTGTACGTTCACCCCTGGTAAATGAGCGACAGTGAGACTCAAAGCAGGATTCCCTTCAATTTCTTGCGCTTGATTTTCCTCATCAATCCCAATAATGCCACCGCCTCCACTACCAATTAAAACCGAAATCGGGAGTTTTTCTTGGATTAAAGGCAATAAACGAGGATATTCGCTGGCGTAAGCTGAAGAAATGAACAAAAATCCCAGATCAGGAGAACCAGATAACTGTTTTTTGATGCGATCGGTCACTTCCGAAATCGCACTTTCTAGAGAGAGACGAGTTGAGATCGCGTTTACCCATTGTATTTGCTCAGTCATTAAGTTATTTTATCCGTTTCAGTTTGATTTAAAAATAGCAAATCAGTCATCAGTTATTTGTTATTTGTTATTTGTTATTTGTTATTTGTTATTTGTTATTTGTTATTTGTTCACTGGTCACTGATCACTGGTCACTGATCACTGGTCACTGATAAAAGAACTTCCCCAAGTGATGAATATCGCACCCGATGAAACCCCGATTAGTATTCAGTTGTTTGATTGTCGTCCTGATTTCATGGGAGAAGCGGCACAAAAAGCAGTAGAAGAAGGAGCGCAAACGGTTGATATAAATATGGGTTGTCCCGTCAATAAAATCACTAAAAAAGGGGGTGGCTCATCTCTTTTACGACAGCCAGAAGTCGCAGAAGCGATTGTGAAAGCGGTGGTGAATGCGGTTGATGTTCCTGTTTCGGTTAAAACTCGTATTGGTTGGAATGAAAACGAAATTAATATTCTTGAGTTTGCGAAACGACTCGAAGCCGCTGGCACACAAATGTTAACGTTACATGGTCGAACTCGCTGTCAAGGGTATAACGGAAAGGCACAATGGCATTGGATAAAAAAAGTTAAGGAGATTCTAGAGATTCCTGTCATTGCTAATGGCGACATCTTTTCCCTAGAGGATGCGGTACGTTGTTTAGAAGAAACGGGTGCGGATGGGGTGATGTGTTCGCGAGGAACATTGGGTTATCCGTTTTTGGTGGGAGAAATTGATTATTTTTTGAAAACAGGAGAAAAACGCCCTCAACCGACTCCTGTAGAGGTTTTAACTTGCGCCAAAGAACATTTAAAGGGATTATGGGAGTATCGCGGCGATCGCGGCATTTATCAATCCCGAAAACATTTAGCTTGGTATGCAAAGGGTTTTTCTGGCGCTTCTAAGTTACGAGATAATCTCTCACAAATCAAAAGTTTAGAAGAAGGTTTGGGGTTGTTAGATGCTGCGATCGAAAGTCAACTTGATTAACATTTTTATGATCCCCCCTAACCCCCCTTACTTAAGGGGGAAAATATGATCCCCCCTAACCCCCCTTACTTAAGGGGGGAAAATATGATCCCCCCTAACCCCCCTTACTTAAGGGGGGAAAATATGATCCCCCCTAACCCCCCTTACTTAAGGGGGGAAATATGATCCCCCCTAACCCCCCTTACTTAAGGGGGGAAAAGAAGTCTCTAGAAATTTTCCCGAAAACAGGTACAATTAATCGGAACTTCTAACTGTGAAAATTATAATTACAGAATAAATTATGGCTGAACGTCGCATTATTTTGGGTATTGTCGGTGATAGTGCTGCTGGAAAAACCACTCTTACCAAAGGGATCGCTAAAATTTTGGGGGAAGAGAATGTTACAGTAATCTGTACTGATGATTATCACCGCTACGATCGAGATCAACGGAAAGAAACGGGAATCAGTGCGCTTCACCCTGACTGTAACTATCTCGATGTGATGCAACAGCATATTGCGTTATTACGAGGCGGCCAACCGATTCTCAAACCAATTTATAATCACGATACGGGAAAGTTTGATCCGCCAGAGTATATTCAACCGAAAAAATTTGTTATTCTCGAAGGTTTGCTTGGCTATTACACTCGCGCTTGTCGGGATGCGTTTGATGTGAAAGTCTATCTTGCGCCTCCTGAATCTTTACGAGAAACATGGAAGGTGAAACGAGACACTCGTAAACGCGGCTATACAGATCATCAAGTTTTAGAAGCGTTGAGAAAGCGTGAACCAGACTCCGAAGCATTTATTCGCCCGCAACGGGAATGGGCGGATGTTGTGGTGAGTTTCTATCCCCCAGAAGATCATTCTGAAGAAAGCAATGGTAATCTTAATGTGCGTCTCGTTTTAAGACCAACGATTCCTCACCCTGACTTGGTGCGCTTGTTTGAAACTCAACCTGAAAACGGCGCAGTGGCACTAGAATTAGATCGGGATATGGGGAAACCTGTTGATGTTTTAGAAATTCAGGGAAATGCAACGAAAGAACAAGTGATTGATATGGAGAAAGTTCTCTGTACAGAAGTTCCCTATTTAGCCGATTTTTGTCGCATTGATAGTGAAATTGAAATTGGTAAGGTTATTGGAACGACTGGAGAAACCATCCAAAGTTATCCTCTAGCGTTGACCCAATTACTGGTAACTTATCATATGCTCAAAGCCTCTTATAGTTATCAAGTGAAATAGCATCAAACTTCCCTCCAGAAATCTAACCTTGATTGACGATCGGATCACCTTCATTGATAATGGCTACTTCTTCCTTAGAGAACATTCGCGTTGTATTAATAGAACCAGCAGGAGAGTTAAATATCGGTTCGATCGCGCGGGTGATGAAAAATATGGGATTAGAAACCCTGCTGATCGTCAATCCTCGATGTGATCCTTATAGTTTTTCAGCGCGACAAATGGCAGTTCATGGCGGTGATGTTTTAGCGAGGGCAAAAATTGTTAATTCTCTCCCAGAAGCGTTAGTGGGATGTCAACAAGCCGTTGCGACCACCGCACGCGATCGCGCCCTTTCTCTTTCCTTACAACCCCCCAAACAAATTCTTCCCCAACTGCTAAACGTTCCCTCCGCCCTAATTTTTGGACGAGAAGACAGTGGTTTAACCAACGAAGAAATTACCCACGCCCAACATTGTCTCTATCTTCCCACAGCTTCCACCTATCCTTCCCTCAATTTAGCAACGGCGGTGGCAATTTGTGCCTACGAATTACAAAAACTGGTAACTACCCCAACGGAAAATTTTGATTCCTCCTCCCCAGACACCGCTACTTTAGAAGCATTAGAAGGATACTATCAACATTTAGAACAAGTGTTGTTGAAAATTGGCTTTCTCTATCCTCACACCGCAAGCGCACGGATGCAAAAGTTCCGTCAGATTTTTAATCGTGCTAATCTAACCCCAGAAGAATTAGCCCTTTTACGAGGGATTTTAAGACAGACGGAATGGGCTATCAATAATCCTGATGATGTGGTGAATGAGGAGGAGTAATTGTTATGGTCAGTCGCAACGAATATCGATCGGGAAAAGGTAGAAATCCCAAGAAAAAAAGAGATTATAGAAGTAAATCAGCTTTCGGAAATAAAAAACGCTCTCCTAGCAAGGAAAAAAAACAAAATCCCTGACAAAATCTTCTCATCGTTCTCCAGCGATCGATCGCCCCCAACGCAAACAACGGAGAGAAAAACCCAACAATGTCGTTGCTTTTCCTCATCAACCGCAATCTCCCAAACCAGAACAGATACATCCGCCTCGTTCGGGAATAGAACTCTCTTTTATGTTAGTGGTGCGGTTAATGATTTTAGCAGTGGGAACAGGGGCGATCGCTGGAACAATCTTATCATTTATCAATCCAGAGAAATATGTCTCGCAACCGTCCCCTCCAGCGACAGAAATAACCAAACCAGTGGGGGAATCTCCTCCATCACCCCCACCTCCCCCAGTTTTACCTTTAGATCAAGAAGCGATGACCTTAAAGCAAACCTTACAACGTCTGGGGAGTGAACAATCTCAACTGAATCCAGGTGCGTTTATTGTCGATTTAGATAGTGGGGAATATGTGAGTTTACAAGGGGAGAAAGCGTTTTCGGCGGCGAGTATGATTAAAGTGCCAATTTTAATCGCGTTTTTTCACGCTTGGGATGAGGGAAAACTAAAGTTAGATGAACGTTTGACGATGACGGAAGAAGTGAAAGCGGGTGGTTCGGGAAATATGCAGTATGAAGCAGTGGGAACGGAATATTTGGCGTTGGAAACCGCAGCGAAAATGATCATTATTAGCGATAATACGGCGACGAATATGATTATTAAGCGCTTGGGGGGAAAAGAGGCTTTAAATCAGTTATTTGCAGAATGGGGATTAGAACAGACTCGCCTTCGTAACCCGTTACCCGATTTAGAAGGAACAAATACCACCAGTCCGAAAGAGTTGGTAGAATTGTTGGCGAAATTAAATCAAGGGAAGTTGGTTTCTGCTCGATCGCGCGATCCAATCTTTCGTATTATGCGGGAAACGAAGACGAGAACCCTGCTTCCTCAAGGGTTAGGGGAGGGAGCAAGCATTGCTCATAAAACAGGGGATATTGGCTCATTAGTGGGGGATGTGGGGATTATCGATCGACCCAGTGGGAAACGTTATTTAGCCGCGATTATGGTAGAACGTCCTCACAACGATCGCGCCGCCAATGAGTTAATCCGTCAATTTTCCCGCGAAACCTATCAATATTTCCAGAATCGAGAACAAAACTCGTTCATTGAATAATCATCTATTTTTCCCCAATTTTAGGGGTTGGGTTACGCGGTAGCTTCACCCAACCTACGAGAGAGATGACTAAAACATCAGGTAAATAACCACTTTCTCTATCTTTGGGTTTAATCAGTGCGTTTTTTGGGAAACGATAAGGATAGTTTTGATTTCGCGCTTCGATCGTTAATTCCCTTTGCAAAAACTCCACAATTTCCTCATGTTTTCCTGTGGGTTGCATGGTAATAATTTTTCCCTCATGGAGTTCGTAATGTTGATGCTCTGGTTTCCATTGCAAAAACTCTTCAAACGTTAATAATTGTTGTGAAGTTGTAGCAGAAATCATAATTTTACAACTGATTTACCTAAGTTATATGATGTTTTCAAAATTGATTTAAGTTCTCCTAAGCACCTATGCAAAATGAATTGCATACTCAGCTCCAAAATTATCCAACACTTTTTCTAGGTATTTAATAAGATTCTTCCAACTGTCGTAAGCTGAAACTTCAATCCACTCATATTTGATAAATCTCCAGAGAATTTCGATTAAGTTATATTTAGGAGAATAAGGGGGTAACCAGAAAATTTCCAATTTTTTTGCTCTCCATTCTTCCAGTTTTTCTACAAATTCATCGCTCGTGTGAATTGATGCTTGATCGAGAACTACTACGGTAACTTTCGTTAAGTTTTCACTAATTTTATCTAAAAACTTAATAACGGTATCACTTTTAATTGTCCCTTGATATATTTCGTAATCTAAATGATAATCACAATCCATTAACCCCAAGACACTTATTCTCTTACTTTGACAGCTTTTCAAAGTTATTCTTTCTCCTTTCTCCTGCCACGCATAGGGAACATCAGGCTTGAGAGAAAATCCACTTTCATCTAAGTATTTGATTGCAATATCTCCTTTTTGAGCTTGCTTTTTTAATTCTTCCAACCGAGGTAGTTTTACCTCTAATTCCCATTCATATGGGCTTTTACTGATTCCTCTCTTCATCCTTTTCCAGAGCATATTCAACTTCTTTATAATTCTTTTTATCGTATCTTTACTAATCTCAATCCCCCATTCTTTTTGAATTTTATTTTGAACTTGATTGAGAGACTTTGGATTTTCCTTTACCCAAGTTTTGACTTGTTCTTTTTGCTCTTGACTTAATTTGGGTTTTCTCCCCACACCTTTTTGATTATATAGGCCCTTAAGATTTTGATCTTCCCATCGCGTTAACCAGTTATATATGGTTTTTCGATCGACGTTAAAGATTACCTTTAACTGGTCAATTGTAAATTTCTGGGAACTCAACAAAATACATTTAGCCCGATTTCTTACTTGAAGGGATTTACTTTGACAACTAATTCTTGTAAGAAGGCTCTGTGTTTCTGGATTTAAGTCTCTAATAAATCTCATAATTTTCGATCGAGGCAACCCCAATTTGCTAAAATGCACTAAGCGCAATCTATTTTACTTGGTCTCTTTAATCCTACATAAATTATACTATATTAGGAAATTCATTTTGCCTAACTGCTTATAATAAGGATTAAAATCTAGATGCTTTAAGCAAAGATAATGGGAAAGAAAAACCATAAAAAAGCAATTCGATCTTTGAATAAGCGTATCGCTGAACATGAAGAAAAAATTAAGTTAGAATATGAAAAAGACTCTCCAGATGAGGGTCTAATTAGACATTGGGAAAAAGAAATTGTTGCCTTTGAAAAAGGGGTTCAACAAGCGCGAAAAAGATTAGGAAAAAGTAATGATTCAGACATCCACCCTTCTAACCAATAATACCACTCTCAATCAATTGATTATAGAATTAGGATCAGAATGTGAAAACATCATCACTTTAATTGATAAACTTCAGTCTCCTCACCTTAGCAGCAAACAAAAAGCCGAAGTTTTCGCTGAATTACTCGCAGCGACTACTCATTTGAATAGTCATTGTGGCGAAGATTTTCAGACACTAATTGCGGAAGAGATGGAAACTTTACCTGATGATGATGAAGACTGAATGATCGAGCATTTTTCAATCAGTAATTGCAATCAAGTTTTCCATGCCTAAACCCTCACGAATAATTTGTGGTTCATCTTCCGTTAGATCAAGAATTGTCGAAACTTCGGTTTGTAATTCTGACCCATCATCGAGAATAATATCGACTAACTTATCCAAAACATCAAATAAACGTGCTTTTTCATAACCCAACGTCGGTAAATCTCCCATGTCATCGGGAAGATAAGCAGAAGTAGAGATGATCGGATTCCCTAGACTCTCTAAAATCCCTTGACACAAGTTATGATGAGGAACACGAATCCCTGTAGTTTTTCGTTTGGGATTCATTACTAAACGCGGCACTGATTTTGTCGCAGGTAATAAAAAGGTATAAGGTCCGGGGATTAAACGTTTCATCAGACGATAAGCGGGATCGCTAACTCGCGCATAATCCGCAATATTCGATAAAGAGGAACACAGAAAAGTTAACGGTTTCTCATTACTCATCCGTTTTAGGGAACGGACTTTTTCCACCGCCGATTTTGCGTTTAAGTCGCACCCGATCGCGTAAACTGTATCCGTAGGATATAACATAATCGCCCCATCTTTCAGCGCTTGAGAAACTGTTTCTAGCACACGAACTTGAGGCGTTTCTGGATGAATAGAATAAACAGTAGCCATGACAAAAGTTGTATATTTTGATTGTCCAACGGGAATCGCAGGTGATATGTGTTTAGGGGCTTTAGTTGATGCTGGTTTCCCTATGGATTATCTCACGTCTGAGCTTAAACGATTAGGATTAAGTTCAGAATATCAATTATCTGCTGACTCAGTTTCCCATAATGGACAAGTCGCGACAAAGGTTGAGGTGACAGTTTCTTCCACTCATCCCCCTCATCGTCATCTCCCCGATATTGAAGCCTTGATTAAAAATGCTAATCTTCCTAATCAAGTGGAAAGATGGAGTATCGCCGTTTTTAAACAGCTTGCCATAGCAGAGGGAAAGGTGCATGGGGTTTCCCCTGATCAAGTCCATTTCCATGAGGTTGGCGCAACGGATGCGATCGTAGATATTGTCGGAACTTGTTTGGGATTACATTGGTTAGGGATAGAAACCATTTATTGTTCTGCGTTTCCTACGGGTGGGGGAACAGTTAAAGCCTCTCATGGAGAGTTACCTGTTCCAGTTCCAGCGGTGATCAAGTTATGGGAATCTCGTAATGTTCCGATTTATAGTAATGGCATCAATAAAGAGTTAGTGACTCCTACTGGTGCGGCTTTAATGGTAACATTGGCGACAAGATTTGGCAGGTTTCCAGAGATGACAGTGGAAAAAGTGGGGTTAGGTGGGGGAAATCGACGTTTATCGCTTCCGAATATTCTACGGTTATGGGTGGGAGAATCGATCGAACAGGAGAGTTTAGAAACGGTGGCGGTATTAGAGACACAGATTGATGATGTTTCGCCGCAAGTTTTAGCTTACTGTTGCGATTTGCTGTTTAATGTTGGTGCGTTAGATGTGTTTACTCAAGGGGTGACGATGAAAAAGTCTCGTTTGGGAACGTTGGTGACAGTAATTTGTCCTGTGGCGAAAGTTCCAGACTGTGAGGAGATTTTATTTCGAGAAACAAGCACGATCGGGATTCGTCGTCAATTTCAGCAGCGCAATGCTCTAAAACGAGAAATCCAAGAAGTAGAAACGGGTTTTGGAAAAGTCAGAGTAAAGGTTGCTTTTTTTCGGGATAAAGTTATTAATAGACAACCCGAATATGAGGATTGTTTAAAATTAGCTCAAAAACATAAAATCCCGTTATTAGAAGTACAAAAAGCCGTTTTGAATCAGTAGAGACGTTACAGGGAACGTCCCTACAACTTTTGAGTCTATGCTTCTGTGTTTTCTTCCTTTTTCTCTAATTCCACTTCGGAACTTTTTTGTTGCTGTTGTCGTCTTTCTCTTTGCTTGCGATCGGCTTTAATCGCATCTTCCAGCACCGATCGAGCTTGTTCCATTTTTTCTAAATTACTGCGATAAAGGTCTAAATCCTTATCCACTTTTTCTTTCGGTAAACCCAAACCTTGACAACATTTTTGTAAAACTTCTTCTCGTTTTTTGTCATCAGTGACTAAATCGGGATTCGCCGTTTCTAAAATTGTATAAAGTCCAATAATAAATAAACGGCTATACTTAAACCGAGAATTATTTTTAATTTCCTGTAAAACTTTCGTTAATTCTTCTGCACCATCTAGGGGTTTTAACTCACTCAAACAAGCAGTCACTTCTTCCCCAGAGTGATTGGCTGCGATCGATTTTAGCTTTTCTGCATCTTGTCGATACTTTTGGGGATCATTTTCAACCGCTTGACAAATGGCATTAAAAATCGATTCTTTCTCTTTTTCTGGTTGATAGCCTTGCATAAAGGTATCAAAAACGGTAGTGACACCCAAAGCATAAATCGGATCATACTTAAAATCAGTATTCACCGATAACAGGTGCATTTCCACTAACAATTCTTCAATCACTCGCCGATAAATAGAGTTTAGGGGGCGAGTATGCTGAGTATAAAAGGTGCGTTTGGTTTCGGAAAGGGTGCGAAGAGTATCCACAGATTTAATTAGGTAACGTTATTTATAGATAGTTTGTTTATCCTTCCTATTGTCTCGTTTCTGATCCAATTTGCCAAGTCTTTATCCTTTTGATTGGTAACTGGTCACTGATTCTAGGTTGGGTTTAGTCCTTCGTCCTTCGTCCTTCGTCCTTTGTTCTTTGTTTTCCAATGACCAATGACCAATGACCAATGACTAATTTATGTTGGGTTTGGTTTCTCTTCACCCAACCTACGTTTGGTTGCGTTGGGTTTCGTTTCCCTTCACTTTGGGCCTACTTTCTTTTCCCCCCTTTCAAAGGGGGGTTAGGGGGGATTATCGGAGTAAATGTTGGGTTTCGTTTCCCTTCACCCAACCTACGTTTGGTTGCGTTGGGTTTCGTTTCCCTCCACCCAACCTACTTGAGATAGGCGATAGTTACGCCATTTCCTCCTTCATTTTGCGGTGCGGTTTCAAAACGATCGATTTGGGGATGCTGTTTCAGAAATTCTTGGACTCCCTGACGCAATTTTCCTGTTCCTTTCCCGTGAATAATCCACAAAGCACCCGTATTTTGAGAACGAATTGCCTCTTCTAATTGACTTTCGGCGTGGTTGACTCGATAACCGCGAAGGTCTAAGGTATTTTGTTCAGTGCGAACGGTGGGGGCGTTGTTTGCTGGTTTTTTCTGGGAGGAATTAGAGGATTTTTGCTTTTGTGGAACTTCGGGTTTGATTCCGTCTAAAGATTCAATATCAGCGAGAGAAACGCTCATTTTCATTGTTCCTAAACGGATGGTTAATTTTCCGTCTGCGTTCGGTGCGGTTAAAACTTCTCCTGTTTGATTAAACTGACTGAGGCGCACTTTTTCCCCAATTTGTGGCTGATAGTTGGGTTTGGGTTTCGGGGGTTCAATTTGCGGACGATGACGGCTGGCGATTTCATTGACGCTGGCTGTGGCTTTTTGCGCTTCTTGTCCCGTTTTTTCGCCTTTTTGCAATTGTTTGATCACTTGGGCGATTTCTTGTTTGGCTTCGGAAATGGCTTGGTTAACGGCTTGTTCCTGAGAGCGTTTTAATTCTGTTTCTCGCGCTTCTAAGGCTTGGGCGCGACTAGAGACTTCTTGATAGAATTTCTCTGCTTGTTCGAGCAGTTGACGGGCTTCTTGGGCTTTTTCTTCTTGTTCACGGCGTTGATTTTCTAGTCCTGCGATTACTTGATTAATATCTTCAGAACCTCCTCCTATACGGTTTTTCGCCATGTCGAGGATTTCTCCTGCTAATCCTAACCGACGCGCAATCGTTAGGGCGTTAGAGCGTCCGGGAATGCCCCATAACAGGCGATAGGTGGGGGAGAGGGTTTCGTCGTTAAATTCGACGGAGGCGTTTTCAAAGCGTTCGTCTTGGTATTTTAAGGCTTTGAGTTCTCCATAGTGGGTGGTGGCGATCGTCAAGCGAACTTGTTGCGCTAGGTATTTTAATAGCGCGATCGCGATCGCGCTTCCTTCGGCGGGATCAGTGCCAGCCCCCACTTCGTCTAATAAAATTAAACAGGGTTGAATCTCAGAATCAGACGGTTGTAAGCTGTCGATAATGCGAGTAATCCGACGAATATGTCCAGAAAAGGTAGAAAGATTCTGCTCGATCGACTGCTCGTCTCCAATATCCGCTAAAATCTTGTCAAACCAGGGAATTTCTACAGGTTCTTTTGCCGGAACAAATAACCCCACTTTTGCCATCAGGGCGGCTAATCCCACTGTTTTCAGGGTGACGGTTTTTCCCCCTGTATTCGGTCCGGTGATCGCAACAACACGAGTTTCAGGATTAATCTGGACATCAATGGGAACAACTGGTGTCCCTTGTTCGTGATGCTGTTGCCAAACCAGTAGCGGGTGACGCAACCGACGCAGGGTAATCGGTTCGTTGCTGTTTCCTTCCACAAAGCGAGGGGGATTGGCTTCTAACCATAAACTATAGCGCGATCGAGCCGTTGCGAGGTCTAATTTTGTCGCTACCGCCAACAGTAATTCTAAATCTTCTTTTACTGTCGCCACTTGTTCCGTCAACACTTGTAAAACGCGCTCTTCTTCCCGTTGTTCTTGACGGATATATTGGCGCTGTTGGTTTCCCAATTCCACAACCGAATTCGGTTCAATATAAAGGGTTGCTCCAGTGCTAGAGCTATCATGGACAATACCGCGAATCGACTCTTTCTGTCCAGCTTTCACAGGAAGCACGAATCGATCGTTACGCTGAGTAATCACTGGTTCTTGAATTGCGCCCCCTTGTTGTTGGATAATGTTTTGGAGCTTCTGATAGATGCGATCGCGCCGTTCTTTAATTTTCTGACGAATTTCTGCTAACTTGGGACTTGCTCTTTCCGTAACTTTTCCCTTATCATCCAAACAACGATTAATTTCCTTTTCTAATTCTGGATAAGTCCGCACTTGGGAAATTAACGCCTTGAGACGCGGTGACGCTTCCAACCCATCAATCACCCGTCGTAACCGTCGCATTGCCACTAAAGTTGTCGCAATCTGTAACAGGGTTTCTCCTGTTAAAATTCCCTTATATTCGGCACGTTCTAACGCCGAGCCAAAATCATAAATTCCCTCAAACTTCCATCCCGTCGTCAGATTTGCTTCTAGTTGATAAACTTCTTTCGTTTCTGTAAGGAGAGTTAAGCTCGTTTCACGGTGATCTGGGATGGGAAGATTCCGCGCCACTCTTGCGCCTAACTTGGTACTGGTGAAGGTAGCGAGATGCTCACCTAAGCGTTGCCATTCTAACAGGGAGAGAGTTTCTGCTTCTATCAAGACTAATCCATTTACGGTGTTTGTTCCTTCATCTATCTTAATGTGTTTCTCTTGTTTGAGCAGAAGACCTGACTATTAAAGTTATAGTAGGTTTGCTCAATCAATGATTAAAAGCAGGTTGCGTGGAGTCAGCGCGAAACCCAACGCCAATTATCAGCAATTACCTGAACTTGATATTACTCAGCTTCAAAAGATTGATCCTGAAACTTCAGGGTTTTACAATTTTCTACAACCGTTCGCACCACATCATCGGGAGTGCCATCAGGGATTTCGGCTTCGATTTCGAGGGTCAATTTCACTTTGGCACCACTTAAAGCAGTCAAATGCTGAATCACTTCATTCGCGATCGCGCTGGCATCTCGATTCATCCGCATCGCATCAATTTCAACATTGCCATGAAATCGTTGTAACTTCGGTGGTTCTGGTTTTGGATCACGTTTCGAGTCAGAGTCATCTCCGTGATTCGGTTTTGAATCAGGCTGGGGCTTCGGTTTGAGAGATTGTTTCTCTTTTTCTGCCTCAAATTGCTTTTGGGCGCTTTCTGGTTTTACAATCAGACTGTGAGGGCTAATACTCGGATTAATCCCCGTTCCCGCCTTTAAACTCAGATATTTTTCTTTCTCTTCATCAAAGCCTTCAGCATAAGCAAAATGATCCGTCCAGACAGTTGAAGCGACTCCATTACGAATTCCTTCCAGTAAGACTTCCTGATTTTGTAAGCGGGGAAGATAGAGATATTGGGTGAGATATTCCCAAAGACGTTTTAGATCAAGGTGGTTGCTATTGCGCCACAAAAACGGGTCAAGCGCTTCCAGTCGTAGATTAGCCGCTGCATAAGTGGTTAATAAATCATTTTCATACTCTGCTTTCTTACTTGCCCGAAGAATTGGGGAACCCCCCTCTGTACCCCCTGCTAGGGGGGAGGTAAGGGGGGTACGGGTTTCTTTCCACTCGATTCCCCCTTGGGGATTCGGTTGTTCGGGAACTAATAACCACTGGTAAGTATCGCTAAGAATGTTATCAACATATTCGTTAGCTTGGCTTAACTTGGTTGTGGCTTGGTTGCTTTGAAAGACATCAAGATTCAGCGCTTCTTTATCATCGACAATGGACTGCCAAGCTAGATATTGAGCCGTATTCCGTTCTAAATTTTCAATTTTGGCTTGATCTGGGGCAAGAAATAACAGCGTGTTCTTATGATACCGAGGACTGCTTCCTCTCGTGTTCAATATTTCCTCTAGCCATTGACGAGCGGGACTGTCTTCACTGAGACGGTTATGATAACTTTGAGGATCGAGTACCACTAAGCGCACCCCTAAATAGGGGTCATCAGGAACATCAGCGGTAGATTCTGGGGCAACATGAACCGCGCTAAATTCCCCTCGTGACGTATATTGTTTGAGGCGCTTTTTAATTTCTTCATGGACGGGATAAAGTTCCTCTAAGACTTGGTTTGCTCGTTCCTGAGCGGTGCGGTTAACATTGGGTTGGGTAGAAATCCAGTAGCGGTTGCCATCCACATAGAGATAAGTAGCTTGATCTGTGAGTCGCCGTAGGGCATCGCTAAAGGTGGCGACACTTTCTCCTGGTTGCACACAGCCCAGTTTGATGCGACGGTCTTCTAGTCCTAAATTCGCAGCCCGCAGTGTTGGCGCTGATCCCATGTAAATAGTTCGGGCGACGCGACGACAAGCCGAATACCGTCCTAAATTTGGGTTAGCGCGATCGCGCTCTAAGGGTAAAGAGTTCGCCCCATCCACATCTTTGTCAATAATCGGAGTCCAATTATCATCGAGATATCGCGTCAACTCCGACTGCACTTGACCATCATCCATGGGAATATGAGCAGGTAAAATCATCAAACTTTGGTCATTGCGTTCCCATAAGGAATGGATCACCTTTGCCATTAACCGCAATACCCCACGAGTGCGCTGAAACTTATCTAACGTTGACCAGTCTTCGTAAAGGCGATCGAATAACTCAGGATGAATGGGATACGCATCTGTTAAGCGTCGTTCATAGTCCTTCTCTTTGCATTCACTGGGAAACTCTTGTTGCTGAGTCTGATACATCCGCGCAAACGCCCTCACCACCGCATCTCGCTGCACATATAAATCGGGGTCTGTGGTACTTTGGAACAACCGCCGCCGCACAATCTCAAAACTTTCCTCCGCACTCGCAGGGCGCCAAGGAGACTCGACCCGACCAATGGCATTTTTTAAGCGTTCTGTGGCTTCATGTCCTTTTTCTCCCCCTTTTTCGATATCAGAGGCGGGAATACTCACCACTAATAACGTATCCTTGGCATTTTTTGCGGATTCGCTTAAAGTTTGAGCAAACGTAAACTGAGTATCAAAGGTTCCCCCAGCTAAATCCTTATTTTCATCATGCAACTGACGCGCATAAGACACCCACTCATCAATTAAAATCAGACAGGGAGAAAAGCGATTAAATAACGCCTTTAGTGCATCCCCTGGGTTAGTTGCGGTTTGATCTGCATTGCGAACAAACTCATAGCCTTCTGCACCCCCTAATTGCCACGCTAACTCTCCCCAAAGGGTTTTAATCAGAGGACGATTTTCACTTTGATGTTGAGGTAAATAAGGCTCAATTCCACTGGGTTGGAGTTTGTTTCCCACTAAAACTGCAACATTGACATTTTGGGGCGGTTCACTGAGTCCAGTTTCTGTAAAGAGAGAGTCTGTATCAGGGAGGTCTGAGATTTTCAGAGCGTTACAAAGATGATATAACGCCAATATGGCATGAGTTTTCCCACCGCCAAAATTGGTTTGTAATTCAACAACAGGATCACCGCCTTTTCCACTCAAACGCAGCAGTGCTTTTGTCAATAATTGCTTTAACCCTTCCGTTAAATAAGTACGACGGAAAAACTCTGTGGGGTCACGATATTCATCTGAACCTTCATCGAGATAGACTTGCCATAAGTCCGCAGCAAACTCCGCTTGTTGGTAGTAACCCGAAGCCACATCTTGGTGAGGCGTAGCAACTTCCCGCCAAGGTTTTAAGCCCACCGTTGGTTGTCCTTCTGTGGGCGTTACCGCAGCGCGACGACTTTCTCTTCTGGCTTGTTCTTGAAAACGGACTCGCAATAATTCTTGTTTTTGCTTTTCAATTTCTTTGGCTTCTGGGGCGGATACTGCTGAAAGAAAACGACCAATGCTGTCCAGTGCGCGATAGGTGTCATCAGTAGAGATGGTAGAATTATGCGCCCAAGTGTTGCGAATATCTTGGCATTCTGAGAGGAGACTGCGTTCAGCTTTGCCGAGAGTTTTGCGGAATACACCGTTCCACTCATTCCACATCACTTTTAGAAACTCGTAGAGATCAGTTTTAATCTTGTTTTGAGCAGTAACACTGTCTTTATCAAAATAGCTTGCCACGCGCAGGGGCCATTGTTTGCTACAGTTGGCTTCCATTTCCCGCTCAAAGTAGGGATAAAGCCCTTCGTGGAGGAGTTTGAGGGCGCGACCGACTCGTTCGTGGTTACTAATGCTCATTGTCGTTTTTTTTCTATTCTAGAAGACATGAAGAGAAAAGCACAATAAGAAAGTAATAAGCGATCGCGATCGCAGTAATTTGGAGGACACAGCAAGCCAAGATTGATCATTCGCCTTTGATTTCCTTGAGAATGTTTTCGATCTTCACTTTCAGATTAGGAATTTCATCAATAATTGCATTCCAGACAATATCATAATCAACACCAAAGTAATTATGAATCAATTTATCTCGCATCCCTGCCATCCTTCTCCAAGCAACTTCAGGATGTTCAGCTTTGAAAGAATTAGGCAAATTTTTAGTCGCTTCCCCAATCACTTCTAAACTGCGAATATATGCTCTTTTTAAGGTCTCATCTTTCAAGAAATCCTCTTTGCTTAGATTTTGAGATGATTGAAATAGATATTCAGCTTCATCCAAGATATGTTGCAAGTAGTCTTCAGGAGAACGAGACATATTCAACCTCACGCAATATTTTAGAGCCAAAGTGAGGACTTAAAGATTCTGGGGTAACTAAATCAATCTTATGCTCAAACAAATCTTCTAGGAAAAAACTTAATTCCATGAAATTCCGAAACGTTTTTTGGTCAGGATCAAAGACGACAAAGAAATCTAAATCACTGTTTTCTTTTAAATTTCCCTTTACCACAGAACCAAATAATCCGAGTTGATTAACCCCAAATTCTTTTAACTGGTTTCGATGTTTCTGTAAGTTTTGAATAATTCCATCTTTCGTTATTGTCATTATTGTCTTCCTTAAATCCTCCTAAAAGTCTAATGTAGTTTGCTGTGAGGTTTGACTTTGAAACTCGATCGCGAGACGGGTGATTTCTGGCCAAGCGGTAACTAAACTGTTATACGCGATCGCGTCCTGCGCCCAGTTTTTGCGCTCACAAAGGCTATACAACCGATAAGCTAAGTCTCTTGTCCCTTCTCCCCTGTCTCCTAGTTTAGAGAGCAATTCTGCTGCGCCCATTTCTCCATTATTGAGCAATTCTCGAATTAAATATTGGGTTAACTCCCAATCGGGCATTCTGGTATTAGTGTCAGGAGTCCAATCAGTGGGGAGTTCTTCCCGTTTCAAGAGGCGCACTTTCCCTGCTTTGGCTTCGATGATCCCTGCTTCGACCATCCCTTGTACACTGGTATTTTTAGCTTTGGAGAGGGTTTCTGCATCGCCGTACTGTCCAGGGTTAAATTGATTTTGTTCAAACCAAGTCAGCGCCCAACGGGTATCGCCATCAAATTCCCCTTCCTGTTCGGTGAGAAATTCATCTAGTATTTGGTTAATCAGTTGTAATGCAGTTCGCACAGGCATCGGAGAGCCATCATTTTCTAAAACGGCGGTATATTGGGAATAAATCGCCATCCCTGGCCCGATACTGGCTTGGGCGAGGTCAACAGGGGCAATATTGCCTTGTTGGAGGGTTTTGAGGGCTTTGGGGAGTTCCCGTTTCAGTTCGCTGAGGAATTGGCGACGGGTGGTTTGGGTGGCGGTTTCGGGACGAGGACGACAAACGAGGACAATGGAGGATGCGAGGGCATTCATAGATATTTTTACCCCTGTTGGTCTTTCAGTTCGCATTGGCCAAGTTCCATCAATGCTAAAACCTGCTTTCATTAAGCCTTCAAGCATGGTTTCCCAACCTGTGGAAGCAATGGATTGATCGCCATTTCCTTTAGTTTCTGCTTCAGTTTGTTTGAAAGCATAGTAAACAGTCATAGGATAATCAGCATGAGAGACAGTGTGCATTTGATTAAACGCTTTGCCTAAACCCTTTTCAAAAAATGTCTGAGCTTTTTGTTTATCACCATTAAAACGATAGGGTGTTGCTACTAGCTCATGAGCTTTTGGTGTCAGCAGTGTATTAAGAATTGGAGGATAAGTCGTATGCAGTGAACGACGAAGCCAAACATAGAAAAAATCAGATAGATCGGAGTAACCAATATTGTCGTAGTACGGTGGATCAGTTGAAACTAAGTGCTGATTTGAATAAGATGATTCTTGGCAATTTTGTAGGACAGCTATGCTATTAACTTCACAATCAGAACATTCAACCACTTTTGGAATCCACTCTAGTGATCCCTGCCAGCTACCTGTGCTTGAACTAAAAATATTAGCCTCTGCAAAATCCCAAGTCATAGGTATAGCCTGTCGTGCAAAAGTTTGCTCAATTTTTTCACCGATCTGGTTCCAAATACAAATTGTACTCGAACGATTAGAAAGCCTACTAACACCAAATGCTAAATAAGTTCCTATCGCTTCTGCATAAGCCTTAACACCTGTTCCCCCATTTTCTAACGTAATATCATCATCAGATAACCCTGCATTGATCGCATCCTCAATCACTTTTTCTTTAACTTCCGTCACTAAATCGCTAAATGTTGTTAAAGCTACCAGTTGACGAGGTGTAAAAAGTTCTGCAAAAGTTCGCATTCCATAGTTTGGAGTTTTAAAGTCTCGCGTGTTCTTAGGTAAATCTGCTTCTGGCTTCCAAGTTGGTTCTGCTGAGTTAGCAATTTTGATATGTTCTACAGTGGGAGACAAGTAAACTCGTCCTTGCTTACTCTCAGCCACAACCGCCATCAACTGCTGACTCATGCGTTTGGCTTTCCCTTCACTGCGAACATAATCAAGTCCAACAGGAGTCTCACACGCCAGACACCGCGCCCCTTTCCGTTGTACTGTTCCTTCTGGAATCTCTCCCTCTCCCGTTCTCACTTCAAACCGAATTCGAGGAGAGAGGAGTGAGGAGTTAGAAGTGAGAGCATTATCTCCAGGAGAGAGGAGTGAGGAGTTAGAAGTGAGAACATTATCCTGTTTCCTCTCTTCTTCACCCTCTCTTCTATCTTCTCTTTTCTCTCTCCTCTCTTCTTCACCCTCTCTTCTATCTTCTCTTTTCTCTCTCCTCTCTTCTTCACCCTCTCTTCTATCTTCTCTTTTCTCTCTCCTCTCTTCTTCACCCTCTCTTCTATCTTCTCTTTTCTCTCTCCTCTCTTCTACGACAGGCTCAACCCAAGCGGTTCTCCCCTTCTTCTTAGAAAGCTGAAAACTTCTGACTAAAGGCATCTGACAGCCACAAGCAGGGTTGGGACAGCGCACCGATCGCGCCCATATCCAAGCAATAACCGTTGCTTTCCCCCCCTCTGGTAACTCCACCTGCGGATACAAATGACCAATACGCTGAAACGCCTCATCCCGCATCCACTGTCCGTAAAAGCGCACATCCGCAGCTAACCCCTGCGCTCCTTTGTAGGAAAGAGGAAAGAGAAGTGAGGATTGAGTAGCGGCTTTTCTTACTTCTGACTCCTCACCCCTCAATTCTCTGTTCTCATCTTCCGACGCATCGTTGTTAGTATCCGACTGACTTCCTCCAACAAACCCCTGACTACCTGCGTCTCCTCCACTGGAAACCACCCGACCTGTTCGCATAGGGTCAGAAGTGTCTCTGTCTCTGCTAGAGAACCCTGAGAGATTGCTAGAAAATGAGCTTTGTCCTTGTTGGACTCCCTTGTCCATCCCTCGGCGATATTCGCTGGAATTGATACTACTGCTCTTGTTATTTGTGATCTCATCCCGTAAGTTTCCTCCTTTGGAAGTTTCGGTACGAGAAGATATATCTCCTGTGCTGCTTTCATCGCCTTTTGCCAAACAATCAGTTCCCGATAGTGCATTTTTCTCCTCTTGTCCCTCTCCTGTTTCCTCACTACTCCCTCCCATCTTCTCACTTCTCACTCCTCTCTCCTCTCTTCTCTCTTCTGGGTTCACTGGCGGACAATCCTTAAACCTTGGCGGAATCTCAATTAATGCTTTGTTAATCAACACCGCAACTGGGTTTAAATCACTTGCATGAGCTTCTAACCCCAACCGTTGCGCCTCTAGGGGAATCGAACCACCGCCAGCAAAGGGATCATAAACTGGAGGGGCGTGTTGTGCAATGTAGTCTCGCACAGCTTCGGGGTTTGTGGGCGGTTCTTCTCCTCGACTCCAAGCCAAACAGCGAGCAATCTCCCGTTGTGCTTCGTTAATGGTTTGTTCGTCTTTAATATCATCCCAAGACACCAACCCCCGCACTTTCTGCTTCTGATTTCCTTTCTTATCCGTCTCGATGGTAATGCGTCCTAAAATATCGAATAGGCGTTGTCGTTCCTTGGTTTGTTCTGCTTCGGTGGGAAACTTTTCTGGCCAACTGGAAGGATCATCCACTAAAGAAGCCCATAACACCGCCCGACAAGCAGCCAATGGTCTCCGCGCCCACCAGAGATGCAGTGTAGAGGGATGTCCGTGACGAATAGACTTTTCACGGGCGGATTCGGCGTTGATGGCTTCGAGAGGGAGGGCGACTTCAATGAGTTTTTTTCGCATGGGGTTTGGGTTTACTTGAGATCGTCTTCAGATAGAGATGCTTGCTTCATTAAATAACGAAGGAGTCCAACTTTCAAATCTTTGTTACCATGAATCGGAACTGAGATGCGAGTAGTTTGACCTGGTTTGCAGTATATGTGGTGACTTCCTTGAATACGAAGCAGTTGCCATCCATTCTGTTCCAAAATCTTGGCAAACTTTTTACCAGAAATTGACTTCATATTGCAATTTCCATCACACGGCTGTTCTCACTCGTTTCTAGAGAGTCCACATCAACGGATAAACAGCCTTCTACCGCTTCATAGAGATTTTCTAATAATTCTTCAAAGGTGTCTCCTTGGGTTGCACAGCCTGGAATCGCAGGAACTTCCGCCCAATAGCCTCCTTCTTCAGCTTCATGGATAATTATTTTGAGTTTCATCACTGCTTTCCTTTTGATTAATTTTTTTCTATTGTCGCTTATGATGGGGGAGCGTGACCCATGAACGGCATAATCTGAAAAGAAGCGCGTCGTTTACGGAGAAACCCGTGAAATTGGTGTCGGAGCTATTCAAGGAGTTGTTATCCTGACTGTTGCTCACACTGAACGAAACGGTAAAATCCGCATCATCTCAGCCCGTAAAGCTACGCCAAGAGAAAGAAAAGACTATTATGAGTATCTCGCGCGATCGACTTAAAGAACTGGAAAATCTCCCAGACTCGGAAATCGATACTTCTGATATTCCCGAACTGGATGAAACCTTTTGGCAAAATGCGAGAAAGGTAGAGCCTGTTTCTAAAGAAACTGTTGCGATTTCTTTAGATAAGGATACCCTCAATTGGCTTAAACATGAAACGTCGGATTATCAAAATTTAATTAATCAGGTTTTACGTGCTTATATGAACCAACACTAATTTCCAATTTGACTTTGAGAAGGTGGCGTTATATGAATCCTGAAGAATTAGAGAGAAAATTTGATGCAGGTGAGGATGTACTGGAGTATTTTGATTTATCTACCCTCAAACGTCCTGGTTTAGAATTAAACAACAAAATCACTAATGACTAAAATTTGTAACTCAATTACATTTCGTAGGGTGGGCATTGCCCACCCTACCGTCAATTCAGATTTTATCACTGTAAATTGACTTTTAATCACTCCTATGAAACTTGTCTGTCTGTCCATTCATTACGCTGTTGATTAACCCAATATTGGGCATCTTGACCGTCTATTAAGTTAGGAGCAATGCCTTTAAAGTCTTTTAGAGACCGTTCACTTTCTTGGTCTGCATAATTTTGGATATATTGAAAAAGTCTCTCATCATCAGATAAGTTAGGAGGTGCTGAAGGAACTTGTAATTGTTGTGCTAAGTATTGGAAAAGTTCAAGTTTTTCGTTTTGATTTAAGGTATCAATTTGATTAATAATATAGTTTAAGTGTGAAGTCATTGTTTCCTCGAAAATTTCATTAATTTTTAATTTGGAAAGTGTTAATTCATAATAACTGCTTGAGGAATAACAATACTGCTGTATAGTTTTTGTAATAAATTAAGCTGATGAATTGCTGCTAAATTATTGATTACGGAAGTGTCGCTGATAACAATCAAAGCCGTCCCATATCCCTAAGATTTTCTAAATCCTTTTCAAAATCCGATACATCGTAATGAACGGGAATTTTCCGACTTGCCAGTATGTGCTGAAAAGTCATCCGATCAATCCCTGCAAAGCGACTGGCTTGCGCTAAGGTTAGTTTTTCTTGAGCAAAAAGCATAATTGCAATTTCCTGTTTCATTTCACTATCACTTAGCCCAGTTGTTGCTAAAATTTCATCAGGAACGATAACGCTCATTATTTTTCTCCTCAGTCTTTATATGGGATACTCTAATACTTGCTACAAATGATCCCCCCAACCCCCCTTAGATAAGGGGGGCTGTTTCATTCTATTTTTTTGTCTATTCCAGACATTAGAAATAGCAGGGGTTTTACGGCTTTTTTCTTATGAATAAGTCAAATCAGAAGAAATATGCGCGATCGCGCCACTCTGTAAGAGGTTCAGCCGATCGCTGCCAATTTTGACCCCGAGAATGAAACAGCCCTGCTTAGATAAGGGGGGCTTAAGAAATCGGTGTGTAGCAAAGTTTTTTAGATTTCATATTGCTCTTAAATTTTAGTTCCTCGCTTCCACATCTCTTTCCAACTATAGTTGACACTACTCGCCCCCCAATCGGGTTCCCGTTGAAAGGGTTTCTCCAAATAACATACCACACAGCTTTCTCCTGCAACCTGATAATGTCCCGTTGCTTCCCTTACCGCAAACGCATCTCTATCAGAAAAGTTCTCATCTGTGGGAACTTGGACTAATGCGAGAATATAGTTATCTTCTTTATTTAAAGCGGTGAGGATTTCATTTTTAGTCACGGTAACGGTATCCGCCCCTTCTATCCTTCCTTTTACTTCTAAAAAGCGCAGATGTCCTGTTTCTGGGTTTAAAGATTCGATATCATAACCGCAGTTTTGGTCGCTGACATCACGGGGTTGATAGCCCAAGTTGGTTTCAGTTTTTATTACTGCTTCCATCGCTAGTTGTTCCACCCGTTGGGTTTCTCGTGCAAATTTGGGAGGTGTTGCGTCTCGTTTCGCTTGTAGGCGTTGCATTGCGCCAATGGGAACGACTAAAGCGCCGCCAACGACAACAGGGGGAAGGGGAGATAGTTTTCGTTCTTGTTCAAGTTCATAGAGGCGTTTCTCTAGGCGTGCTGCTAAGTCGTCGGCACGTTGTTGAGCTTTGCTAGAGTTGAGTTTAGCATTAACCTTTCCTGCTTGTTCTTGTAAGCGTAAGTCCGCTGCGCGTTGATCCCAATAGTTGATTTCTTTGGTGAGTCTGTCTTGTACAGCGCGACGGGTTTTCTCAATTAACTCTTCTTTACGATCGCGCACTTCTTTGAGATGTTGGGGAACTAAGTTAGAAATGGCGTAACTGCTGGCTTGTTTTTCAATCTCATCTCGTAGGGCTAACCCTTCCACTAACGATTCTACAAGAGGCTGTTCTTCTTCGGTTAAAGGTCGATAATCTAAATAAGGGGCGTATCCTGCATTCTGGGCTTTTCCGTCGCTGTCAATCTCCACATACTGCATCCGACGAGACACCACCCGCCGTCCGCCGTCATTTGCAGGACGAGCATCTTGAATGGAATGTTCCAGATAAACCAACGCTCGCACGGTTTCACTAAAATCATTTTCATCAATGAGAATTGCTCCCTGTCGCAGTAAGTCCCGATGACGTTCTAAAATTAGGTCAATGGTTGCATTAAGAAGGGGATGACCGGGACACACAAACTCAGCAAGGGGTTTTCCAGAAACACTAATCAGTTCCTTTTGGAAACAAATCCGTTCATAGCGTCGCATAATCGCACTTCCCATCCCGATGATTTGATCTCGATTGCGAATCACAGCAGGAACATGGGTAATCTCATAGCGTCGGCTTTCCCGTTGACGAATTGTTCCCCCTAAGCGTTGGAAGGCTTCAAGGAAGAAAGAGGCGATAAAATAGGGCTGGACTTTCCGCGCTTCTGCTCGTTCCATACTTTCTCGAATTTTCTGGATTTTTGTTGCATCCATTGAGTCTCGCGCTAAAGCCCGTTCTTCCAGCAGTGCTTGCAGTCGTTCCCGTTCTACTCGTTCCGTCACTGCTTGATTGAGCTTTGCTTTCACATCAGCGCGATCGCCGTATCGAATCGCCTCAATGAGAAGTTCCCGCAGTTCTTTTCCTGCAATAGCTTTCCCCAGCACATCAAAGATTTTCCCCCCTAACGCCGTTTGCTCAACTTCTAGTTTCTGCAATAGTTTAAGATAGACATCCCCTTCTCTTGTTTCCTCTGCGACGAGATTCCAAAGATGACAGACTTCTGTTTGTCCAATACGATGAATGCGACCAAATCGCTGTTCTAAACGGTTGGGATTCCACGGGAGGTCATAGTTAACCATTAAATGAGCGCGTTGGAGATTAATCCCTTCTCCTGCTGCATCGGTGGCGATGAGAACATCCACATTAACATCCTGTTTGAAGGCTTCCTCGGCTTTTTTCCGTTCTTCTCGCCCCATCCCCCCATGAATTGTTACCACCGCTTCCGGACGACCTAATAGCGTTCCAATGCGCTGGGTCAAATAATTTAAGGTATCGCGATGTTCGGTAAAGATCACTAATTTACGACGATATCCCCCCGCATCAAACATTTCAGCGCGGTCTTGCAATAGTTTTGACAGTTCTTCCCATTTCCGGTCTTTCCCGCTTTGTTTTACTCGCAACGCCAGATTTTCTAACTCGCTGAGTTGATCAATTTCCGCTTGTAGTTCCACGATGGTCTGGGCTGCACTCGCCTGATCCACCACTTCTTCTTCGGTGTTTTCTCGTTCTTGACTGGAATAGTCTTCAAAGTCATCATCCCAGTCTTCAGGATTAATTGTCGTACCAAAATCTAATTCAGCACTCATTCCCCGTTTACGAACTTCCTCTTCTTGTAATCGCCGTTGTAACCGTTCTCGTCTTCGTTTTAGAGACTGATAAATCGCTTCTGGAGAGGAAGCCAGGCGACGTTGTAAGATGGTCAGAGCAAAACCAACGGTTCCTTTGCGTCCATCATTGATCAGGGCTTCGGCGCGATTAAATTCTTCTCGCACATAATCGGTCACCTGTTGATAGAGAACGGATTCTAATTCTGATAGCTGATATTGGACGGTATGCGCTCGACGTTCGGGGAATAGCGGTTTTCCGTTAAACTTTAAGAGGTCTTCTTTGACTAAACGGCGGATTAAATCGGAAGGATCGCAAGCATGAACCCCATCTCGAAATTTTCCTTCAAATCGATCGCTGTCGAGGAGAGCTAAAAATAACTGGAAGTCTTCTTCTTTTCCATTGTGGGGAGTTGCAGTCATTAGCAGGAAATGGCGGGTGAGAGAGGAAAGGAGTTTTCCCAGTTTGTAGCGTTTGGTTTCTCGGATTTCTCCCCCAAAGAAGGAAGCGGACATTTTATGGGCTTCATCAACCACCACTAAATCCCAGTCCGTTTGAGCTAATTTGGCTTTGAGATCATCATTGCGACTCAATTGATCTAACCGCGCGATCGCTCTGGGTATCTCCGCCAAAGCATTCCCTGTTCGTGCTGCTTCCATGCGGTCATTAGTGAGAATCTCGAAAGGGAGATCAAACTTCTGGGATAATTCATCTTGCCACTGTACCGCTAAACTCCCAGGACAGACAATCAAACAGCGTTGCAAATCTCCTCGAATCAGCAGTTCTCGAATAAATAAGCCCGCCATAATCGTTTTTCCCGCACCTGGATCGTCAGCGAGAAGAAAACGTAAGGGCTGACGGGTGAGCATTTCGCTGTAAACTGCTGTAATCTGGTGGGGAAGCGGTTCAACTAAAGAGGTATGAACCGCCAAGAGGGGATCAAAGAGATGGGCGAGACGAATGCGATGGGCTTCGGAAACCAGTCGGAATGATCCTCCATCACCATCAAAACTCCAAGATCGTCCTTCCGTGACAATTTCCAGAGTGGTTTCATTATCTCGCAATAACAATTCTGTGTGGGGTTGTCCATTTACATCTTTATAAGTTAGTTCCACCACATCACTACCATGCCATTGGGTATCAATGACGGTTACGTTTTGATTGGGAAGAACACCTCTAACCGTCGCACCACGAGTCAAATTTTCTAGTTGAGTCATTCCTTATGCCAGGTTCACTATAGTTACAATATATTGATTGTGATCAGTGTTTAGAGTGATCCTTCAGCAGGATAACATCTCCGTAAAAGTTTACGGAGATGAATGATTTTTGCAAGGTAATTTTTAGTTCTGGCAGTCACAACCAGAATGACCGCAACCTGAACCGTTGGGATGACCATTAGCACAGGCTTCACTGCAATAGAATTTACCCTCTTTTTCGATCGCGCGATCGGTTTTAACGATACAAACGCAAGAATCGCAAGCACATTTCATTTGATCCAGTGACCAGTGACCAGTGATCAGTGACCAGTGACCAATGTAGAGACCTTCCTGTTACTGAGCTTGTTGAAGTATGGAACGTCTCCCATTGGAGTTATATCAAGCAGTTGCTGAACATTTAGACGAGAAGTTTCATCCCTCTAACCCTTCTTAACTAGATGTTCCTGTACGGTTTCTACTAAATAATGACTCCAATGATGCGCTAATTCTAATTCGGCGGCTTCTACCATTACTCGAATTACGGGTTCAGTTCCAGAAGCGCGAACTAAAATCCGTCCTCGATCGCCCATTGCTTGTTCTGCTTGCTCGATCGCGCCTTGTAGGGGATCACAGTTTTCCCAAGCCAAGCGACGTTCTACATCTTCCACCCGTACATTTTTCAACAATTGGGGATAGGTTTCAAAACTTTGATCTCGCATTTCACCGAGAGACATTCCTAACTGACGGGTTAAACAAGCTAAATGTAAAGCCGTTTGTACGCCATCGCCACTGCAATTATAGTGATGACAGATGACATGACCCGACTGTTCGCCGCCTAACATTGCTCCAGTTTCCCACATTTGCGCTTGTACGTGCTGATCGCCGACGGCGGTGCGAATGAGACGACCTCCGATCGATTCCCACGCTCGCTCAAACCCTAAATTTGCCATCACGGTGGCGACGAGTAAATCGTTGGGAAGTTGCGATTTGCTTTTCAGGAGTTTTCCCCAAAAATAGAGGATATAATCGCCATCGACAATTCGTCCTTGATTATCCACTGCTAAAACTCGATCGGCATCCCCATCAAAAGCAAACCCCATCTGGGCTTGCGTTTCACACACTGCTTGTTGTAACAAATTAAGATGAGTTGAGCCACAATCAACGTTGATCCGATCGCCATCGGGAACATCATGTAAACAAATTACTTCTGCCCCTAGTGCCTTAAATAAAGGAGGCGCAACCTTCACGCAAGCACCCCAGGCTAAGTCAAGGACAATTTTTAATCCCTGAAGCGGGCGATCGCTGGGTAAAGAGGCTTGTAAGGCGCTGCTGTATTGTTTAACTAATTCTTGACGAGGATAATGTTGTCCCCAGTTGACATCGAGGGCGACGGGTGGCTTTTCCCCTCTGATTCCCGCTTCGATCGCGCTGGTGTAAACTTTGCCTAATTTTGTGCCATTGCTGGTAAAAAACTTAATTCCGTTGTCTTCTGGAGGGTTATGACTGGCGGAAATCATAATTCCCCCGATCGCGTCGGTGTTTGCTGTGATATAGGCAACACAAGGCGTAGGACATAACCCCAAATTCCAAACTTCCAAACCAGCGGCGGTTAACCCTGCGGTGAGAGACATCCCTAACATATCGCTGGAATTGCGAGAATCTTGTCCGATCGCGATCGCGCCGCCACCGAATTGTTCTTTATACATTTGCCCCGCCCAATAGCCCACAGCTAAAGCTAAAGGGGCGGTTAATAAGTTACCCGCTTTTCCGCGAATGCCATCAGTGCCAAATAATTTCCCCTTGGGAAGGGAGGATAAATTCAAAAACGAATTAGAAGCGACAGAAACAACCATGAAAACAACTCCTCACACAAAAGAATTTAACTAGGAGGATAGCACGACTCATCCCCTCTCTAAAGACCGAGTTGATCTAATCGTTGTGCCATGGTTTCCCAAGAAATTCCCTGTTCAAGGTATTGGGGATTTTCAGGAGAATAAGGACTCACGGCTCGATCGATGCTGAGAATTGTCGCCTCCTCCGATAATACAGGAACATCAGGATCATAAGCGGTTGCCCCAGTTAGAGAACTAGAAAACCCCTTAAAAATCAAAATTCGATCGGTTTCCCCCTCGGTTTCCACCTCCAGTAACAGCACCTCTTGGGGATGTTTGAGAGTATATTGTTCTAGGCGTTTTTCTTTAGTCATCTTAATCTTCCTCCACCATTGCGGTGCGTCCTTCTTTCGCCAACCGCACAATTATAAAATAAGCAAGAGAAGCCACATAAGCCACTAATCCCATCATTCCTAACACCCCCAAAAATTCTGGTCTTGAGTTGGGATGAAACCACTCTCTGTAGAGTTGGGGGGCTTCTAACCATACTTGACAGTAGGGTTGTTGTTGAAACGCATCAGAAAAAGCGCAAGAGAAAAAGGGGAGATTTGCGATCGCGCCCAGGCTTGAATATATCGTCATCGCCCAACGCCAAGCGGTAAATACAAACTTCAGGGGGCGTTGCGGTTGATCTACTAAATCTTCATTAATATCCGCCCAAAACCACAAGGAAACAGGGATTAAAATTCGAGCAAACAACCCAGAGAGATAGCCAAACGCCCATCCTGGAATCATCAAATAGACTGTCACCATTAAAAGACTCGCCACACGCCAATAAATGATCAGTAGGCGCTGCATTGTCTGTGCTTTTTGGATAAACGCCCAAAATAAGAGAATTAGGGGCAGAATTACGGCAAATAAAACGGCGAGTCGATAGTCCATCCACACCAAAGGGCGATACCAAACTTCTGCATCCATAACCAGAGTCTAACCTGCAAACAACATCCGTTATCTTAGCAACTGGTGGGTGTGGGAAAACTTATCATTTTTCTTACCTAGATTATAGATATTTCATTTATTTCAGTTATTGCAGTGAGTTTCTTTACCTCGCTAAACTAGGAGTAACTGGAAACTAACCAACGATCGAGCGCAGCCACCTTCGGTTTAGAAAAGTGTAAGCTGCGACTCTTGAGAAAGAAAATCATAATGGGAAAACTCTACACAACTCAACCAAACCAAGACAATGAGACTCAATCCTTATCAAGTCTGATTGAACATCTCAAAGAAGCACAAACTCCCCCACGCCTCGTTATTGATGGAGAAGAATTTTCTCTTTCTCCCTCTCTTTCCGAAGCCATGTCACAACTCGCTACTCTGATGGCAAATCATCAAGAAATTGCGATTGTTCCTATGAACTACGAACTTACCGCACAACAAGCGGCTCAATTATTAGGAGTTTCACGTCCTCACTTAGTTAAACTTCTTCATGGCGAGTCTATTCCTTATGCCAAAACTGGGAATCATTATCGCATTCTCGCTTCAGATGTTCTTGCTTTCAAAAAACAAAGAGAAGAACGTCGTGATCGACTTAATCAACTCACTCAACTAATGCAAGAAGAAGGGTTCTATGACGAAGAGTCAACTACCCGCAATCAATCGCTAAACGCGATGTGATTGGGGCTTGTTTCTGCCGTCCACCTCAATTCCATGAACCTCGAAAGGCGCATGGCTTTGGCTTCATCCGACGAAACATCCGACAATCCCGAAAGATCATCTGGGCAGGCTGACAAACTACCCGTACTTGCCCAGTCTTGCCGAACAAGTAACGTTCTCATCGCTATGTTCCTAGCTCCCACCAAGTCTGCATGAAGGTCAAACCCACAGTTTTCACAGTGAAAAGTTAACCCCTTGTTAGGTCGATTCCCTTTAGAGGTATGACCACAATGAGGGCAACTTTGGGAAGTGTAATCAGCATCAACTTTAATTGCTAAAGAATCATTTAGAACTGCTTTATAGTCGATAAAACTTTGGAGTTCAGCAAAAGACCAACTGGTTTGTTTACGGTTAGCCTTTTTCTGTTTCCTAGATGCTTTTTTACCCTTACGACGAGGGTTAGTTCTTTCTCTGATGTGGGTTAAATCCTCTAATCCAATTAAGGAATTAGATTTGGCAACCTTCTTAGAGACTTGATGGTTAACATCAGCGCGAAACCGTCTCTCTCGTCCTGATAACTTTTTCAGTCTTCTTTTAGCAGAACGAGTGCCTTTGCGCTGTAACGATTTTCTTCTCCTTTGGTAATGATTTGCTTTATGAATAGTTGATTTTCCGTTGTAGAAACTAACTTGATTCTTGGTATCAGTTTCTACAGCTAGATATCGTTGACCAACATCAACACCGCTAACCCGTTTAATATCTGCGGGTTCGATATCAGGTTTCTCTATTTCTAAGCTGACTAATAAGTAATAAGTCTTGTTAGAAGGAGTATAGTAAATCTTTGCTCCCTTAGCTTTAGCATCCCCCGATTTAATTAAGCCGAGGTGCTTATAATAGCCAGAATAAGAAACCTTGATTCGACCTTGTAAAGTAATGAGACTAATTCCTTCTTTTACAAAGGAAAAGTCCCTTCCATAATTAAGATTGCAAGTTCTAGAAACAAACTGCGGTGGTTTATCTAAGCCCTTGTACCTTTTCTTGGTTTTTCCCTGTTTGCGATGTTGGCTATTTTGTTTAACCTTAGTCCATAAAGTTCTATAAGTCGCTCCTACCTGCCTACAAACATTACAAGCCATCTGGGCAGGAAGTCGAAAATTGTCTCGAATGTCGTAGTAAGCCAACTTCTGAAGTTTATTGGCACTACTGGTTCGATTGTTGTCGAAAGCCACCTGTGAAACATAATTCAGAGCATCACGATAAGCCAAAGAAACCTCCCGCAGGAGCGTTTTCTGCTCGGTCAAGAGATTTAACTTTAACTTGGCAGTGATTACTTGTTTCATGGTTTTCATTTTCACAGTGCACCTACATTATAACAGCTTAGTGAAGAGGTGCGCCCTTCCTGAGGGGCTGTCGTCTGGGGTTTCCCCAGACGTTTATACGCCCCGTCCCTCTACTAATCCTTCGGATGTAGTAGGGGAATCCTTGCCACGTATGTTGAAAAAGACATGATCATGGAACTCCCAATTATTGTCTTGGATGCTTGTGTGATTTATTCGATTTGTTAGCAAAGTCTGGAATCAACTTGATATAAAATCAACCTGAGATCAGTTGTAGATTCGGTGAAATGAAATGAAACCCAACATTAATTGTCAATCTGCTTTAAAATCGGAAAAAAAGGAGACGGATCAGCCGCTTGTAAAGAATTCGCCCCTCTAACATTAAACTGATTCCAGTTAAACGGCGCATTTTCTGCAGCCGATAGCCAGAGTAATCGTTTCCCACGAGTCAGCGCCACATAAAACAAACGATATTCTTCGGCGGTTTGCAATTCTCCTGCTTTTTTCCAAGCGGTGAGAGGGGGATCAATCTCGATCGATGCGTTTAAATACTGACTATGGACAACACTGCGAATGCGCGATCGAGCTACTGACGCTAAGGTAAAATCTCCCAAAAACTTGTGAGGAGTGGGAACACGATGCTGTCCTGGAATATTGTTTTTATGAAGAAAAGGAATAAACACATAATCCCAGTCTAATCCTTTTGCCTTGTGCATGGTAATAATCCTAACTTGTCCAGGCTTCATATATTCCTGGTCATTTTCTCCTTCTTCCACGCCAGTAAATTGTTCTGTATTAATAATCGTCGTCAAAGCCTCAATCACCCCATCTAAAGCCACTCTCCCTTCGGTTTCCTGACGCAACTGTTCAGATAACTTTTGCACCGTTGCTAACTCGGAAGGGTCATAATTAAGCGTAAACGCCAGGAAAGAAATTAACTGATAACTGGTAAGTTCAATTTTTGCTTTCAGGAGACTGCGACAATAATAAGCCGCCTTTTTTACCGTCTTACTTTGAGGTGGATCAAGATGACTTGGATATAAAAACTGTTCGGGATAAGTCGCCAACGCACTTAAATCTTGTTTCGCAATTAAATTCCGTTTCGTCAAAACTTCTAAAGTCGCTTTTGTGTATTCTGAAGAATGAGGGCGATTTAAAAATTTGAGAAGACTTAAAATTTCAGTGGGAATTTTAGAGGAACGTTGACTTTGGCTGACTTCGTTAATGGGAATGTTATATTCACGAGAGAGATTACTTAAATTCTCAGCCAGAAAGTTCCCTTGACGGTTATTGCGGACTAAAATCGCTGCATTATGGTTCGGATGATCAGTGAGTAAGGTAATTAAACGCTTTCCGATGCGTTCAACTGTGTCATAAATATGTTTCGGGGTTTCAATTTCTAAACCTTTTCCCTCCGCAGTTGGGTTCGCGTCGGGTTGTGGATCATCGAGAGGAATAGGATGGATGTCTTGAACACGGAAAGGAAGTTCTTGAGGATGATTTTGATTTCCCCAACGAAGAAAATGGTTAGCAGTATCAATGATGATTTGGCTACTGCGTCCTGCTTGATCCATTTTTGTAAAACGATTTTCTAATTGACAAGTTTCGCAGAAATGACGGAAATAAATCGGATCAGCAGGGGTGAAGGTGGAATTAATCGCCTGATTTGGATCACCTACGCGAACTAAATTTGGTGGTGTTTCAGGGTTATTGATATCACTGGCAAGAGCTTCTAAGAGTTCCGCTTGCAACGGGTTAGAATCTTGTGCTTCATCTTCAAATACCCCAAAAACCCCAGCTTGCAGTTTCTCTGCCACTATTGGCGATTCTAACACCCGTAATGCTCCCAGAATCATATCATCATAGTCGATTAAACTGCGCGATCGAGCGATGGTAGTATAAATTTCATATAATCCTGCGGTGACAGCGAAAATACTGTAATCATCCTGATCTTGATAACTTAACTCCCACAACCTTTCTGGGGATAACCCCGAACTTTTCGCCTCTCGAACTGTGGTTTTAGTTAGTTTCGGTAACACCTCGGTTCGTAACACCGACTGACGACGCATTTTCTCCGTTTCTTCCCCATCAAAAGCAACGCCGTTGAGGAGAGTTTTGTAAAAATCAGGATAACGTTTAATCCATTCTTCCACAGTATCTTGAATCAGACGATGATTTTGATTGGGACTAACTAAGGTTTTTATTTCTGAATCTAACCCCGATAAATAGGGATAACGGGAAGCAATATTTAACGCGAGTCCGTGTAAAGTGTAAACAGTAAAGCCAGTAGGAGGATGCTTAAATTCCTCTAATAATTCCTTGATTTTTTGTTTAATACTTGCGGCTGCCGATCGAGTAAAAGTAACAATAATTAACTGTTGTTTTTGGTTTAACTTATTACGAATTAGCGCGATCGTCGCACCGATCGCCATTCCCGTTGATTTTCCCGCACCTGGCACCGCAGAAACCGCCAATTTTCCGCCATTCCAATCTCCTAACGGCTGTTGTCCGACTCGTAAACGTTTTCTCAATTCAACTAATTCTTGACTCATTTTTTCTCATTATTCCCCCCTTTCAAAGGGGGGTTAGGGGGGATAAACTGTAACACCACTTTTTGAAAATTGTATAATTCACCGACAATAAATTTGTTTTACAACTATAGCAATCCTAAATGAATTGTAAATGATTTGCCCCCCAAATCCTCACCTTCGCTCCGGCCCAATTCTGGGGGGCTTTCGTGAGTCAACTTTTTACAAATGATATGGGATCGCTATATAGCAAGATGAAATCTCTAATTGTTGCTACACCCTCTTAAGTTCCCCCAAACTTGGGGGTTAGGGGGCTAATTAATTTCTCCAAACCAACCTACGTTTTAGCTGTTGGGTTTCGTCACCTCCACCCCACCTACGTTTTAGCTGTTGGGTTTCGTCACCTCCACCCCACCTACGTTTTAGCTGTTGGGTTTCGTCACCTCCACCCCACCTACGTTTTAGCTGTTGGGTTTCGTCACCTCCACCCCACCTACGTTTTGAGCAAAAAGAAAGGATTTAATTGTTTTTTTGACCGATTAACAAAATCATAAACGTCGAAATAATTCCTAAAATTAAACCAAAGAAATGTCCCAAGAAACTGACATTAGCAACACTAAAATCAAACCCCACTTGTAACAAAATAATAATCGTCACCAACTGTAACTTTTCCTGTGCTAGTTTCGATTTTTCTTGTCGCCATCCTCGCCATAAAATCATAAATGTTGCTCCCATTAAACCCATAATAGCAGCCGAAGAACCAACTAACAAATCATCTTCTCGTCCTGTAAAAATAGCCAAAGCTGCAAATAAAGAAATTGCACCGATTCCACTAAAAAAATAAACAATTAAATAACGAAACCATCCTAAATAAAATTCGACATAAGGACTTAGTATCCATAATCCCAACATATTACTAATCAAATGAATATAGCCAAAATGAAGGAAATTGGCTGTAAAAACGCGCCAAGGTTCTCCAGAAACAATTTCTTTCGGAATCGCCGCCCCTAAACGCGCAAGAGTTTCTAAATTTTGGCTTCCTCCTTGTGTAATTTCCAGAATAAAGACTAATACATTGATCAACATTAAACTATAAGTCAAGTTGGCTTTACTGGGAGTAATACTAACGGCGCTGCCATAGTTTATCTCTTGATTTAAGTCAGTTTTAATTATATTAATAAGCGGTAAGTATTCAGGATTTAGAGTCTGATTAACCTTAGCAAGACGGTTAGAAAGTCGGTGGACGATCGCATTTTCTAATGCGATATCTTTCTCGCGAATTTTTAATAATAAGTTTTTCCCTTCTTGGCGATTTCCTAACGCCATTTGTGCGGTTGCTAACCAAAACATTTGCAGATTTTGGGGATAAACTTTTAAAGTCGAACCCAAGAGTTTTTTAACTTCCCTAACTTCTCCTAAAAACGCAAAGACATAGAGACGAGCTAAGTTAATAGGAATCGAACTACCTAAGTTTTTAATTTGATTTTGACGCGCCTGGAATATCCCAACTAAACCATTGAGATCACCGACTTCTCCTAATGATCTTAAATAGAGTGTTGCTAAAGTTGGACTTCTCCACAATACCGAGTCTGGAATCTCTTTCTGTAACCAAGATAAACAATCATTCCAGTTGGCTTCTATCCGAAATTGAAGCGCTTTTGCGGTATGATGAAAACCATAATTGGGATGATTTAAGTCTCGATTTAAGATCGTATTTGCGGTTTCAATTTCTCCTTTTTGGATTAAGGCTAAAACTTTTAAAAACTGGGGTTGTTTTTGCCAACCGTCTCCAGGATGTAGCCAAGACAAAATGATCGCGATTCCTCGTGCTTTTCCAAAATGTTCTTGATAAACTAACCGATTAACTTGTCCTAAACCAATAATTGGAATGAGAATAAAAATTAACCAGAAAATTCCGCCAATTAAACCAGATTGTTGCGGAAGAAAATAATGGGAAGTTCCCATGATGATTAAGATTCCTAGAGCAACCAGTAACCATCCCCAGTTATTACGAGAAATTAAGGTGCGTAGCCCGATCGAGCAACAAGAAATCGTAACTAAAAAGTGTAAAACTGTATTTAAATCCATGAAATTGAGGGAAGTAATGACCCGCTAAAGTAGTTAACAGTAACCCATTGTTTAATGCTATAGCAGTCCTATTTCATTTGTAAAAAATTGATTCATCGAAGCCCCCAGAATTGGGGGTTGGGGGGCAAAAAAAATTACAATTTATTTGGGGTTGCTATGGGTGATCGGGTTTATTTTTATTGGTAGCGGGTCATTGTAGCAAATTGGGTTTAAAACTTATTAAGGTTAATTCCCATTTCATTCGCCATTTTTTGTAAACCCTTTTTTTGTAAGGTTTTGATGGCTTTAGTGGAGACAGTGAGTTTTACCCAACGGTTTCCTTCTTCCCACCAAATGCGCTTCGTTTGTAAGTTAGCATTCTGCAATTTTTTATTTCTACGGTGAGAGTGGGAGATTGAAAAAGCATTATTCGCTTTTTTTCCAGTAAGTTGACAATGACGACTCATATTACAATTCCTCAAAAAACAGTCCGTTCTCCATCATACCAACGGAAATTAAAGCTCGGCTCGATCGAGTACCGAATCAATCTCAAAAGTGGGCTAGGATTGATCAACAGGAAAAGCATTGGTAAACATAGCATGAATCAGGAACATTGGTTAACCACAAGTCATTGGGTAATGTTAGGACTACTTTTCGGTTTCGCCATTGCTCATAGTGGCTTGGCGGCTTTACGTCCTTGGGGGGAAAAATGGCTGGGAGCGCGTTTATATCGGGTTGGCTTTGCGTTGGTGAGTATTCCCTTCGCGGTGATTTTGATTGTTTACTTTTTTAATCATCGTTATGATGGCTTGCAATTATGGCAAGTACAAGCTCAACAAGGGGTTTTCTCTCTGGTTTGGATACTTTCGGCGATCTCGTTTCTCTTTCTGTATCCAGCCACTTTTAATTTATTAGAAATCGCCGCGATCGAAAAGCCACAAGTCCACCTTTACGAAACAGGAATAATGCGTGTTACTCGTCATCCGCAAATGGTGGGACAAGTCATTTGGTGTATTGCTCATACCTTATGGCTGGGAACATCCTTTACTCTTGTCACTTCGATCGGGCTAGTGGCTCACCATTTATTTGCGGTTTGGCACGGCGATCGACGCTTACAATCTCGTTATGGAGAAGCCTTCACCGAAGCCAAAGAGCGCACTTCAGTAATTCCCTTTCTCGCGATTATTCAAGGTCGTCAAACCTTAAAATGGCAAGAGTTTCTCCGTCCCGCTTATGTGGGAGTAGCAGGATTTACCTACTTATTATGGTGGGCGCATCCTTGGCTAATGCAAGTAACAGCGCAAGTGAATTTCTAACTATGCTTCACTTTCCGCAAATGGAGAGTTATCTGATGAGTCAAATTAATTATGATGCTATGTCTGATGCTGAATTAAAGCAATACTTCCTCAAACATCGTGGAAATCAAGCTGCTTTTCAAGCCTATTTAGACAGAATTAATCAACGTCCACGTCGGATTATTGCTACTCCAGACGATCGCGATTTTGATGAAAAGGTACAAGTTGCAATTCGACAAAAGCTAGAAACAGGGAGAAGACGCAACACTCAGCAGGCTAACAATGATCAGTTTTCCTGATTTGGAGCGTTTTGAGGGTCCTTAATCGATACTTTTTATCTTACTTTTTGACTAATTAATAAGAAAAAAGAGTCCTGAAATCTCCCCCATCTCCCCCATCTCCCCCATCTCCCTTGATTTCATTCATAATGAAACAGCCCTGTGGTTGAGGCGGGTTGGTTTGGTACATAGCGCAAAATCCATTCTATAGCGCTACGCGCTAGGCAAGAGGCAAAAGGCAAAAGGCAAAAGTAAGTTATAGGTGAGTTTCAACATTTTGGAATGTCCTAACCTGATTTTGTAGCGCTATATGACGAGAAGAGAATGAGTTACAGGTGTTATATTAACGGAAATGAGTCCAGTCTGTAGAGTGAGATGCTTATGAAAGATGGGGTGGTTAAGGTTCGCAACTTAAAAGTTGAATTTTTCCCTGAAGATCAACACCTAATCGCAGTGAAAGGAATTGACTTTCAGATTCCACAAGGAAAAACTCTCGGCCTGGTGGGAGAATCAGGATCAGGAAAGTCTGTGACCGCATTGGCTTTAATGGGGTTAATTGCTCCACCAGGAAAAATTACCAGTGGTGAAATTTATTTTCAAGCCTCACCAGATGCTTCTCCCATTGATCTCCTCAATTTATCAGAAGCAGAGCGGCGACAATATCGCGGTGGGAAAATTGCGATGATTTTCCAAGAGCCAATGAGTTCTCTGAACCCAGTTTATAACATTGGTTTTCAAATTACAGAAGCAATCCGTCAACATCAAACAGTTTCCCCTAGCGAAGCAAGACGACAAGCCATTGCTCGTTTACAAGAGGTAAAACTCCTTCCATCAGATGAACGCTTACGAGAAGACTGTCTCTTAGAAAACCATCGTCTTTCGGAAGCAGAAGTCAATCATCAGATCAACGAACAAAAACGGGCTTTTCTGGAAAGATATCCTCATCAACTGTCTGGGGGACAATTGCAACGAGTAATGATTGCGATCGCAATTGCTTGTAATCCTGTGTTACTTATTGCGGATGAACCGACGACGGCGCTGGATGTTACAGTTCAAAAAACAATTTTAGACCTGTTACGAGAACTTTGTGCCGCGCGCGGAATGTCGATGCTGTTTATTACCCATGACTTAGGGGTAGTGGCGGAAACGGCGGATCAAGTGGCGGTCATGTATCAAGGAGAAATTGTCGAGACGGGAGACATCCGTAGCATTGTCACCACCCCTCAACATCCTTACACGAAAGGATTACTCGCTTGTCGTCCTCGTTTAGACCAAACCTTAACTTATCTTCCCACCGTTTCCGATTTTCTCACCGCAGAAGGACAAGTTAAAGTCAATCATCCCACCCCACAGTCAACTGATTCTGTCACCAAAGTAGAACCAGAAGAAGATAGCAGTGTTGCCAGTGCGCCTTTACTCACAGTACAAAATTTACAAGTAGGGTTTCCTTTACGAGGAATTTTTGGGCAAGCGAAACGATATTTTATGGCAGTGAATGGGGTTTCTTTTACGGTGTATCGTGGGGAAACCTTGGGGCTAGTTGGCGAGTCGGGTTGTGGTAAATCAACTTTGGCACGAACGATTTTAAGATTGATTTCTCCCCGACAAGGACAGATATTTTTTAATGGGGAAAATATCACCCATTGGCAAGGAAAACAATTGCGTCGTCTGCGTCGTCAGATGCAAATTGTGTTTCAAAATCCCTATAATTCTCTTAATCCTCGTCTCACCATTGGTAAAACCATTCTCGAACCTTTAACCATTCATAAGCGATATAAAACCACTCGTCAACGTAAAGAAAGAGTGGTGTATCTTTTAGAAAGAGTGGGATTAAGTGCCAAAGATATAAATCGCTATCCCCATGAGTTTTCAGGAGGACAACGCCAGCGCATTTGTATTGCTCGCGCTTTGGCTTTAAATCCTCAGTTTATTTTATGTGATGAGTCGGTTTCGGCGTTGGATGTTTCTGTCCAAGCACAAGTTTTAAATCTGTTGAAGGAGTTACAAAAAGAGTTTGGGTTAACTTATATTTTTATTTCCCATGATTTGAGCGTGGTGAAATTTATCAGCGATCGAGTTATGGTAATGAATCAAGGTAAAATTGAAGAAATAGACAGTGCTGAAAGCATTTATCAAACGCCAAAAACTGCTTATACTCGCCAGCTAATTGATGCCATTCCTACCATTGAAAAACAATTTTCCTTAAGATAGGATAATCCCCCCTAACCCCCCGATGATTGGGGGGAATCAGATAAAAAGTAGAATCAGATAAAAAGTAGGTTGGGTGGAGCGAAGCGAAACCCAACACCAATTATAAGAATGAATTGTGAATTAATCCCCCCTAACCCCCCTTTGAAAGGGGGGAATCAGATAAAACCTGATCTAATACCATTTTCAAGGGGGGATATAATTTAATCCGATTTTTTGATAATAGTGTAATGATTATTTCTTATGACTAATTCTCCGAAACCTCCAGGCAAGAAGTTCTCCACCGAAAAATATAAACGATTACAAGCCGAAGCAAATGCTCCCTATCGGGGGCTACGAAAAACGATTTATGTTGTGTTTGCGGCTTCAGGGTTAATGGGGGCGTTTGTGATGCTCTCAAAATTAGCTGCCGGAACTAACATTGGAGAAACGTTACCAAATCTTGGGTTACAAGTGGGAATTGTAGCGTTGATGGTGTGGCTGTTTCGTTTAGATCAAGATAAAAAGGAGAAATAGACTATGACAGGGGTTTGGTCGTCTCCAGATTTGTCTTTAGCCGCTTTTATTGCTCCCAATGCAACAGTGATGGGGGATGTTGTCCTGAAAACAGGGGCGAATGTTTGGTATAGTGCCGTTGTGCGAGGAGATGTGGAACGGATTACGATCGGCGCTCACAGCAATGTTCAAGATGGAGCAGTATTACATGGTGATCCAGGTGAACCGACAATTTTAGAAGATTATGTCACCGTTGGACATCGTGCTGTGATTCATTCGGCACACATCGAAGCAGGCTGTTTAATTGGAATTGGGGCTGTCGTCTTAAATGGGGTGCGAGTGGGTGCTGGTAGTATAATTGGCGCAGGTTGTGTGGTGACAAAAGATGTCCCCGCTCGATCGTTAATGATGGGGATTCCCGCTAAAATGAAACGAGAGGTTTCCGAGACAGAAGTCCAAGAGTTGATTGAACACGCGAAACATTACGAGCAGTTGGCGTTAGTTCACGCGGGAAAAACGAATGATTTAGCAGCAACGATCAAAGCCTTTAAAAAATGATTCTTTTAAACAATCTCCTTGCCATTTTCCGTCGAGAATTAAGTAGTTATTTCACCTCTCCACTTGCCTATTTAATCACCACTGTATTCTGGTTAATTTCTGGCTTTTTCTTCGTTTCCATTTTATTAGGACCCGAAGGAATCATTCAACAAGTCAGTCAACGAGAACAAATGGGTATTCCCGCCCCTCCCATTGATGTCGTTTATCAATTCATCAAATTTTATTTTGGTTTTTTGGGGTCACTGGTTTTATTTATCCTCCCTGCCCTCTCGATGGGATTATACACCGAAGAAAGGAAGCGAGGAACATTAGAACTTCTCGCCACTTCTCCCCTTACAAATTGGGTCATTGCATTAGGAAAACTCTTAGGAGTGATCACGTTTTTCACCGTGATGATCATCCCCATTTTGGGCTATGAAATCTATATTTTTAATGCTGCTAGTCCCCCTGTTCCTCCTGCTGTTCCTTTACTCGCCCATGGGGCTTTAATTTTATTAGCTGCTGCCATCCTGTCTCTAGGAATGTTTATCTCTTCTTTAACAGATAGTACAATTTTTGCCGCGATTATTACTTTTGCTTTGGTCTTATTTTTATGGGTAACTGATCTAATCGCCAACCGCGTTACAGGAGTCTGGGGAGAAATCTTAGAACATATTTCTTTGATTTCTAATTATGACATTTTAGTACAAGGAATTTTAGATACAAATAGCCTTGTTGTTTTTGCCAGTTATATTTTACTGGGTTTATTTCTAACGGCACAATCCATTGAACTGTTACGAGGGAATTAGTAAGTTTCCCCCCTGGCGAAGGTAGGGGGGATTAAAAGATTACAACAAATAAACTAAACCGAATAGAATCACCCAAACTACATCAACAAAATGCCAGTAAAGTTCGGCAGCTTCTACCCCAAAATGTTCTTCGCTGGTATAGTGATTTTTGCGCGTCGATCGTTGCAAAACAAATAAAATCAATAATAATCCTACCGTCACGTGCAACCCGTGAAACCCAGTGAGAACATAGAAACAACTGGTAAATAAATTCGTCGTTAAACCAAACTCCAGATTACTATACTCATAAAGTTGTCCGCCGAGGAAAATTGCGCCCATTAAAGCAGTTAAGCCGAACCAAAACTGTAACCCAGATACATCATTCTTTTTAATGGCACTTTGTCCTCTGTGCATCACAAAGCTACTAGAAATCAGAATAATCGAGTTAATACCAGGTAGCAATAACTCTAACTCTGGCGTTCCTTTTGGCGGCCATTCAGGAATAACAGAAGCATAAATGAGATAAGCGGCAAATAATCCCAAAAAAATCATGCTTTCTGCAATCAAGAAAAGAACCACGCCAAACATCCGTAAATCAGGATGTTCTTCATGGTCAGTATTGACGCTTTCTGTGTAATTAAGTGCTTGTGACTGATCAACTGTTGAACCTTGCATTAATCTTTTTACCTCAAAATATATGAATGTTTAGTACATCGTCGGTGGTGTTGGGTTTCTTCCGAAAGATCGTAGGTTGGGTGAAACGAAGTGTAACCCAACGCAATTGGTGGTGTTGGGTTTCGTAGCCTCCACCCAACCTACAAACTGCTTGATGTTGGGTTTCGTAAACTCCACCCAACCTACAAACTGTTTGATGTTGGGTTTCGTAAACGCCACCCAACCTACCAACTACTAACTCATGTCTGCTTTGACTTCCGACAATAATTCTTGTACCGATCGTTCGTCCTCTTCTGAGACATCAATCCCATAGTCATAGGGACCTGACCATAAGACTGGTTCTTCCTCAAAGTTTTCAATGATGGGAGGAGAACTGGTTTGCCATTCTAAAGTCAAGGCTTTCCAAGGATTCGCCCCAGCTTCTTTCCCTTTAAATACTGACAAAATTAAATTCACAATAAAGGGAAATGTGGAAACTGCCAAAATATATGACCCAGCCGTGCAAATCATATTCAGGAATTGATATTCGGGATCATAAATGGCAATGCGTCGGTTCATTCCTTGTAATCCTAACTGGTGCATCGGAAGGAAGGTCAGATTTAAACCAACAAAGGTAAGTCCAAAATGGATTTTTCCCCAGGTTTCATTGAGGTATTTTCCAGTCATTTTCGGATACCAGTGATAAATCGCGGAAAATAGTCCTAACACGCTACCGCCAAAGAGAACATAGTGGAGGTGGGCAACAATGAAATAGGTGTCGTGAACGTGGATATCAAAGGGAACAGAGGCAATCATCACCCCACTTAAGCCCCCAATGAGGAACGCAGAAACAAATCCCATACCGAATAACATGGCGCTATTGAGACGGATTTTTCCGCCCCAAATGGTGGCACACCAGCCAAAGACTTTAATTCCCGTGGGAACGGCGATGATCATGGTGGTTGCCATAAAGAACATCCGTAACCAGCCAGGTGTTCCACTGCTAAACATATGGTGGGCCCAGACGATTAAACCGAGGAAACTAATGGCAAGACTGGAAAATGCGATCGCGCGGTAGCCAAAAATCGGTTTACGGGAGTGAACGGGCAGAACTTCTGAAATTACTCCAAAAAACGGCAGAATCATAATATAAACTGCGGGATGGGAGTAAAACCAGAACATATGTTGATAAACGATCGGATCACCGCCACCAGTGGGATTAAAAAAGGCAGTGCCAGCAATCAAATCAAAAGACAACAGAATCAAAGCCGCTGCTAAAACGGGGGTACTGACTAAAACCATCGCCCCAGTTGCCAACATTGACCAGCAAAATAAGGGCATATCAAACAAACCCATTTCTGGCATCCGCATTTTGAGGATGGTGGCAGCAAAGTTCATCGCCCCTAAAATCGAGGAAGTTCCTAAAATCAAAATGCTGAGAATCCAAATTTCTTCCCCAGCTTTTCCCGTCATCAAACTGAGGGGAGGATAAGAAGTCCAACCCGCTTGTGGGGCGCCGACAAAGAAACTCGCCATTAACAGTAAGCCACCTGGCGGAATCATCCAAAACGCCACCGCATTCAGTTTCGGAAATGCCATATCCTTCGCGCCAATCATCAAAGGAATTAAATAGTTGGCAAAACCAGCCCCGGCGGGAACAATCCAGAGAAAAATCATCACCGTACCATGAACGGTAAACAGTTGGTTATACACTTCTGGACTAACAAAGTCTGATTCGGGGGTTGCTAACTCGGTACGAACGGCGGCGGCTAATGCCCCCCCGATGAGATAGAAAATAAAGGAGGTGACGAGATATTGAATCCCGATCACTTTATGGTCGGTGCTGAAGGTGAAATAATCGGTCCAAGTTCGTTTTTCCTCAATGTGTTCTTTTGCTTGAGGAGTTGCTACGGGAGTGGTCATAAAATCAGTGTCTCTCTCGTTTAGTGAATATGTGCTTCTAGTTGCTCTAAAGTGTGATCATTAACCCCAATTTTTTCGGCGTAGGGGGCTAATAAGGGATCACTGCTTCCAATGGCAACGGTATCGTCTAACGGCTGACTTTGGGCGACTTGTTGTTCTTTAATCCAAGTTTCGTACTCTTCTGGGCTTTCCACAATTAACTGAGTTTTCATCGCCCCATGGTAGGGACCGCATAACTCAGCACAGATGATGGGATAAGTGCCGAGACGTTCTGGGGTAAAGCTGATTTTGCTTTCTCGACCAGGAACCGCATCTTGTTTAATCCGCAATTGAGGGACCCAGAAAGCATGAATGACATCACCTGCTTCGATGTTTAATTTCACAGGTTGCCCGATCGGGACGTGCAATTCTCCAGACACCACACCGCTATCAGGATAAGTAAATAAGAAGGCATATTGAATCGCATTCACATCCACTGCTAAGGATTTGAGATTTTTCCCCTGATTACTGGGAGATTCTCCCAAACCCAGAGAAAGATAGTTGGAAGCTGATGCGATTAAGCCTTGTAATCCTTGATTAGAATCGGTTTTTTCTGCAACTTGTTGCGGACCGAAATCCCTAGACGCGGCTGGGTTCAATCCTCCCATGCCGTTATAGACTTCAAAACTGTAAATGGAAAGAATCAAAACAATAACAGTGGGAATAGCAGTCCACACAATTTCGAGGGAAACATTCCCTTCCATGGGCGGCCCATCACTATCGTCTCCTGGCTTTTGGCGAAAGCGAATCGCTGAATAAATTAATACCCCTTCGATGAGTAAAAATAACGCTGTGGCAATGGTCATCATTAGGCGAAAAATTCCATCCACTGCTTCGGCTTCAGGAGAAGCAGCGACGGGAAGTAAGCCGTTATCTTGACCGTACCAAAGACTGATGATGGCGACAAAGATCGCGATCGAAATAATTGTAATTTTGTTAGCAGTAGTCACGGTTATTAACGCTGATTTCCTTGCGATTTCTAGTTTTTTAGAGGTTACTCCCAATAGTGACACATCTGCCGGAACTTGGGATTGGTTGAATAGGATCATCCCTCATCTACGTTAAAACAAACCATCAGAAAATTCAGGGAAAGGGCGAAAATTTCAACCTTTTTTTGTTTTTTCTTTGGGATCGCAACAATTTGAAACAATTATCCCGATCGAAATGTAAAGAAATATCAAAGACGACTCCCTTTAATCGGAAGAATATCTAAAACAATGGAAATAAGTCTGTTCAATAATTACAGTAGTGATCGACGTGAAAAAATTACTTTTTTGTCAATGCTAAGTTAAAGGTGAGCGATTACTTAGGAATTAATAAAGTTTTTATAATTTTGGGATTATGACGGAATCAGTTATTTACCAGAAAAATCAGTCTTCCTCCGCACAATTTTCCGCTAAACAACGGGTAAGACGGTTAATTTGGAAAATTGCTCTGGCTACCTTTATTTTAATGGCGATCGGAAGCGCGACTCGTGTCATGGATGCGGGGTTAGCTTGTCCAGATTGGCCCCTGTGTTATGGTCAGTTTGTGCCGTCGCAGCAAATGAATTTACAGGTGTTTCTAGAGTGGTTTCACCGTCTGGATGCCGCAATCATTGGCTTAACGACGATCGGGTTGGTGGTTTTGTGTGTTTGGTATCATAAAGAACTGCCACGCTGGTTGCCTTGGACTGCTTTACTGGCTTTAATGCTGGTCATCGGTCAAGGGATGTTAGGGGCGCTGACGGTGACAGAGTTACTGCGTTTCGATATTGTTACCGCGCATTTAGGAACGGCTTTACTCTTTTTCTGTTTACTCATTGGGATGGGAACGGCTTTGCTTCCCTATGAAGGAACAACCACTGCGGAAAAATTGACTTGGTTGGGTGGGATGGCGGCGGCTTTGGTCTATTTACAAAGTTTGTTGGGAGGATTAATTGCCTCTCGTTGGGCGGTACATCAGTGTTACACGGGTTTTGAGTTGTGTTCGGTGATGAATACTCACTTACTCGGAGTGATTCCTGCAACATTAGCCACCTTAGCGGTGGTGATCTTTTCTTGGCGAACTCCCGCCCTTCATCCCGCACTTCGCAAACTGGCGAATGTGTCGGGAGGACTTCTTTTTCTCCAGATTTTGGTGGGGTTTGCAACGTTTCATCTTCATCTCCAAGTTGAACCCCTGACTGTGACTCATCAAGCAGTGGGGGCTGCCTTATTAGGAGGATTAGTCGCTTATACTGTTTTAGCAGTGCGCGATCGATCGATTCCTTCCTCTTCGGTTTAGAATTGCCCCCTAACCCCCAATTCTGGGGGAATTGCCCCCTAACCCCCAATTCTGGGGGAATTGCCCCCTAGCCCCCAATTCTGGGGGGATTGCCCCCTAACCCCCAATTCTGGGGGGATTGCCCCCTAGCCCCCAATTCTGGGGGGATTGCCCCCTAACCCCCAATTCTGGGGGGATTGCCCCCTAACCCCCAATTCTGGGGGGATTGCCCCCTAACCCCCAATTCTGGGGGGATTGCCCCCTAGCCCCCAATTCTGGGGGGATTGCCCCCTAGCCCCCAATTCTGGGGGGATTGCCCCCTAACCCCCAATTCTGGGGGGATTGCCCCCTAGCCCCCAATTCTGGGGGGATTAACACAAGTTTTCTCATTCATTGTTGAATTTTTAAGGAATAAATATGACAGGGACCAGTCTTTCTCCCCGTAACGAAACCTTCTTACAGGTGATTCAAAGTTATTATCAACTTACCAAACCTCGCATTATTCCCTTACTCCTGATTACCACCGCAGCGGCGATGTGGTTAGCGGGAAACGGACAAGTTGACCCCCTGAATGTGTTTATCACTCTCTTGGGGGGAACACTGGCGGCGGCTTCGGCACAAACCCTCAATTGTATCTATGACAAGGATATTGATTATGAGATGCAGCGCACTCGGAAACGTCCGATTCCTTCGGGGAGAGTACAACCACAACACGCTTTATTATTTGCGATCGCGTTGGCTGTGCTATCTTTTACTTTAATGGCTTGGTTTGTCAATGTTTTAAGTGCTTTACTCGCTCTTTCTGGTATTTTCGTCTATATGCTGGTTTATACACACTGGCTAAAACGTCATAGCACCCAAAATATTGTGATTGGTGGGGCTGCTGGAGCAATCCCTGCGTTAGTGGGTTGGTCTGCGGTAACAGGTGAGTTGAGTTGGACGGCGTGGTTTTTGTTTGCGATCGTGTTCTTCTGGACTCCTCCACATTTTTGGGCGTTAGCCATGATGATCTGTGATGATTATGCAGAAGTAAATGTCCCGATGTTACCCGTAATTAAAGGGCTGAAAAATACCGCCGAACAGGTGTTTGCTTATACGTTGTTTGTTGTTCCTTTAAGTTTTGGTCTGATTTATCCTTTAGGTGAGTCGGGATGGATTTATGGTATATTTTCTGCGGTGCTAGGTGCGTTTTTTATTGCTAAGGCGTGGGACTTACGACAAGCACCAGAAGATAAAATGAAGGCGCGATCGATGTTTAAATATTCCATCCTTTACATGATGCTGTTGTGTACGGGAATTGTCTTTGATAGTTTACCGTTTACTCGCCAAATCATTGCTTTAGTAACAGATACCATTACTCAAATTTAGTTTCATTCTTCCCCCATTTTGGGGGACTTTTTATGGAAATCTAAATGTTACTTCACTCACGATGCTGATTACTGAACTTAAAGAAGTAGGTTTTGGAATGGGCTAACAATCAAGCCTGTATCAACGATAATCATATTTTGCGCTCAATTCTTCAGACAAAACCTGCTTATAGGTGGTAGAAAGATTTTCTTCCACTGAGACACAGCAAATGAATCCACTCTCTTTAAACTTTTGGTAAGGGCTTTGCAAGGGTGGGTTTTCTTTTACGAGTCCCTTAAAATTGTATAACAGTTGAGTTTGAACAATGAAGAATTAAACGATTACCATCGGGATCATAGGCGTAAATTTCTTGTCCGTGAGAAGCGGTAACAATGTCTCCAGGTGGCGGATATCCTAAAGAAGCAAGTTGCTCGATCGAGCTTTTTAAGTCAACAACTTCGATACATAAACTCATCCCACTTTTTTCAGGTTGACTAAACTCTAATTGATGGCTGACTTTCGGTTGAAATAAACCTAACTTTAAGCCACCTTTCAACTGAAACTCTGCATATTTGTTTGGTAGATAAGGATGAGGAGATTGCTTCAAAATTTCCTGATAAAAGAGAACTAATTTCTCGATTTCAACGGAAGCGATGGTTATAAAAACAGTTTGGTATTGCATTTTTATCTTGATCTTTCCTCGTCAATAATGGCTGATTTAATGATTAATTCTTATGCTGTTTCACTGATCATGCAAAGTGTTAAAACTAAAACGAAATGAAGTCCAACAGCAACGTTAATTTGGTTCGGTTATGCTTCACTCACCCCACCTACTACTAACATCAATTATCACCGTAAAAGTGCAAGGGAGATAAGGGAGACAAGGGAGACAAGGGAGACAAGGGAGACAAGGGAGACAAGGAAGACAAGGGAGACAAGGGAGCGATTTTTCTTCCCCATCTTCCCCATCTCCCCCATCTCCCCCATCTCCCCCATCTCCCCCATCTCCCCCATCTTCCCCATCTTCCCCATCTTGCCTCTTGCCTAAGGCAACTTGCCTCTTGCCTTTTGCCTTACTAAACCAACCAATGGACTTTTTCAGCAAGCCCTAATTACAACCAACCTTTTGCCTTGAGATGTTCGATAGCTGAGTTTGTTCTGCTGAAACAAAAAAAAGGGTCAACCCTGATGGTTAACCCGTTGCAGCTTGGGAACGCGCAGTAGAGACGCTTTCAGTTAACGCCTGTACTTAGTTAGAGATGGATAATCTTACTGAACCACTAACTTAACGTTGGCGTTTTGTAAACCACGTTGCTTCGCTTCTGCGAGGGTTTTGTTCACAGCATACTTTTGGTTAATGGAGTTAATTAATTCAGTTTGGTTGTGCTTTTTAGCGACACCCCAAAGGTCAGCGATGAGGTCAAAAGTACCATCAGCGTTTTCAGACCAACCTAAGTCATATTCGCCTTCGAGTTGAGCGACAATATCTGCACGGAGACGTTGACCATTGTAACCACGAACATCGGCGTTAGTTGCAACGTTGAGACCGAGGTCACTTAAGGAAGATTTGAGAACTTCTGCATCGCTGATTTTGGTACGGAGAGTGCTAAAGTGAGACATTGTGATTTCCTCCTAAATAGGTAGAGAGATAAACGTTAACTTTTTTGACACAAGCGATCGCACCATGTTATTATAAGTGACGATCTTTGATTTTGAGCTGCTAGCTAAGTCGCTAGCCTTTCCTCCTGTTGGCTGCAGGAGGGAAAGCCTGTTAGAACTCCAGTCGCTGGTACTCAGCGACGGAGGATGAGGCAGGTCGGGCGCGTTGGTGCGCCCATTCTCGTAGGGCGTTGACCTGCTCTGTCATCGTTCGGGACAGTGGCAATGTTGCCTTGAGAGCCGCAATAATGTCAAGTTGCGTGAACTCTCGATCTTGAGCAAAAGCATCATACATCGCAGCGATTAATACTTGCTCAATTTCTGCCCCAGAAAAACCTTCTGATAATTTGGCTAACTGTTCCAAATCGAAGCGGGAAATGTCGGAACGTCGCTTTTGCAGATGAATGCGGAAAATATCACCGCGTTCTTGGGAGTTGGGTAAATCGACGAAGAAAATCTCATCGAAACGTCCTTTCCGTAAAAACTCTCCTGGTAGGCGTTCTACGCGGTTGGCAGTTGCCATCACGAATACAGGAGAATCTTTTTCCTGCATCCAAGTTAGGAAAGACCCAAAAATCCGACTGGATGTTCCGCCATCTGAGTCTGAAGAACCCGCACTTCCAGAGAAGGCTTTATCGAGTTCATCAATAAATAAGATTGCTGGCGAGATTGATTCGGCAGTCTTTAAGGCGTTGCGTAAGTTCGCTTCTGAACGTCCTACCGTTGAGCCGTCATAAATCCGACCCATATCTAATCTTAACAAAGGCAATCCCCATAAGCGAGAGGTTGTTTTTGCCGTGAGAGATTTACCGCAACCTGGAACTCCTAGAATTAACATTCCTTTCGGTTGAGGGAGACCATAATCTCTTGCTTTTTTGGTAAACGCCTCAGAACGCAGGGTTAACCACCGTTTCAGTTCCTCTAAACCACCAATGTTGTTGATCGTTTCGTCTTCTTCTAGAAACTCTAAGATGCCATTGCGACGAATCAGTTGCTTTTTCTCAGATAAAACCACATCCACTTCTGATTCTGTGAAGCGTTGCGCGGTCACATAAACCTTACGAAAGACTTTTTCGGCTTCATCACGGGTTAATCCCAGTGTCGCTCGCAAGAGTTTTTCTCGAACATTGCTATCAAGGCGACGTTGCTTTGTCTTCTCCAGTTGCCTGGTTAGCACCTGATCCAACTCGGCTAAGTCGGGTAGCGGATAATCTAAAACCACCACTTCCTTTTCTAACTCGATCGGCACTTCTTGCACGGGAGACATAATGATTATAATCTTATCTGTTCCCTTGAAACTGGCGATCGCATCCCTTAACCAGCGCGTTGTTGCTGGAGAATCAATGAACGGATGTAAATCCTTGAAAACATAGATTCCGGGTTCTTTTTGTCGCACCACCCACTCGATCGCGGCTTCTGGAGACACCGTATTGCGCTGGGGTGTTTGTTGTGGCTTCCCATACTCCATGATGCCGTGGGTAACAGTCCACACATACACCGATCGAGATTCGGCTTCTTCCACAATCTCCGAGATTGCTTGCTCAGCCCGCTCCTCCTCTGGAGTCACGAGGTAGATAAGAGGATATTGAGCTTTAATTAGTACACTGAGCTCTTCGCGCATGGCTTTTCACCTTATCCTTAGATGTTTTCCCTTGATGATCGAATAATCATCTCGGTTGGGGTTTACCTAGCAAGGAACGAGTTGTTCCTGATCTTGTGAGTGGTCGGAATCAGCAGCAGTTCTTACCTGTTGATTAACTTGGTCGGTGGCAAATTCTCCAGCTTCCGCTGAAGGTTGAGTTTTGAGAGCGTTTAACTCTCCGTCTTCCATGATTAGAGCGCTCTCGCATTGCGGACACTCGTAAAGACGGTAAGTTTGACCGTATCTTTGTTGCTCTACTTCCTCAACCACTTCGGAGTGGTTGAGATAGAACATAACTGCTTGTTCAACTAAACCTGACATGGTTTCGCTGTCTGTGGCAGCTTTCACCTTCAGATTGCGATGAACTTCCGGTGGGAGATAAAGCGTAACTTTCTGCTTATCTGACATATTCTTTATGTTTGTTGTACCCGGGTATTAATCGCCACTATAGCCAGATTCTTCTAGAACGTCAAGCTGTTAAGCCAGTATGATGGTATTTTTGTAATATTACTTAACATAATCAGCGATTTTTTCTTCTGTAATTAGGGTTAAACTGACCCAAGTTCCCCGTTGATCATACCGACGCATCAGTCTTTGACGCTGATTGGGAGAAACTAACCATCCCGCTTCGAGAAAAAACGGCTGACGGTTTTGTATCTGTCGCGGTGTGGTACAAGAAGCACCGTCAGGTAATAATAAAACTTGTATGGTATGGACTCCCTGTTCAAAGACTAAGCAGTTGTCTTGTATGCTGGCGCTAGAACTCAATTCCCAATGATCGGTTTTGAGGGTTTGATGTAACCTGTTTCCTTGTTGAGTAACGCTCAGTTTTGTGGAATAAGTGTCTTTGGGAGTTAAATCGGGATATAGAGTCATTGCTTCCCCGCGCCATTCTCCCAGTAATTGCTTGATCGTCAAACGGGGAGAAGATTCGATCGCGCTTCCCTGACGATGTTCTCGAATCAAAGTAATGCGATTTAACTCACTTTGTTGATTGTAGAGAGGAATCATCCTCAAGCGTCGATCGCCCGCTAAAAAACCCAATTCCGCACCAAACTCGCTAAAAGGGGAAAACTGACTTGATCCCACAGAAAACGCCCCATTTTCAAAAATCAGAGTATTACGATTAAGGCTTTCATACGCCATTGTTTGTTGAGACGTTGCTTCTTCACCCCAAACCGAAAACTTTTCAATGGTTTGACGAACGGTTTGCTGTTGGTTTAAACCTTCTAAAGAAACCAAGCTGGGAGTATCTTCTAAAACTTCTCCTTGTGGCGAAAGTTGAGTAAACGATCCTTCCCAGACACCGAGATGAGTTAGTAAATTATTCCACTGTTGAGTCATTATTGATAATTTCGATCGCACATTTTCTTGTTTATAGCAAAAACGTCGGTTGGGTGGAGGTAGCGAAACCTAACATAAATTAGTCATTGGTCATTGGTCATTGGTCATTAGTCATGGGAAAACAAAGGACAAAGGACAAAAATGTAGGTTGGGTGGAGGTAACGAAACCCAACGCCAATTATAAGAAGCGTAGGTTGGGTGGAGGTAACGAAACCCAACGCCAATTATAAGCAACTACCTGAACCTGATCTCACCCCAATTTTCGGGGAAATGTCGCCCCCTAACCCCCAAGTTTGGGGGAATTTAAGTAAAAACGTATTAGGTGGGGTTGGGTTTCACTTCTCTTCACCCAACCTACGTTTTCGTCCTTCGTCCTTCGTCCTTTGTCCTTTGTTTTCCAATGACTAATGACCAATGACTGATTGTTGTTGGGTTTCGCTTCTCTTCACCCAACCTACAAATTAAGGAGAGTCTTTTAAGCACCTATGCCAAATGAATTCCACATCCGCCAACTGGGAAAGCCAAGCAGTGCCGTGCTTTTGAGGATTGTAAATCGGCAATTTATTCTGTACACCTGCTTAAAAGCTAAAACTTAGGATTTACTGAGAAACTGATTAATTTTTGGGAAACGCTTTGTTCTCAGGAGAATTTAAGCCGCTTTCTTTACACTCAAGTCAAGCAAATTAAAACAATTAAGGAGTTATTGATGAGTTTAGAGTATTGGTATATGTTTCCCATTTCTGTTATTATTGCAACGATCGCGATGGCTTCTGGTGTGGAAGGAGCAACCTTTTTTACCCCTTTATTTCTTTTAGGATTAAAGTTACCCACTGCTGTCGCAATTGGAACGGGTTTAATTACTGAAGTATTCGGATTTAGTAGTGGTTTGTATGCTTACATTAAAAAGGGATTGATCGATTATAAGTTAGGTAGGATGTTGTTAATGTTTAGTATTCCTACTGCTTTATTGGGAACTTGGGTTGCTGGTTTTATTCCTTCAGATATTCTCAAAACCATTCTCAGTGTGGGATTATTTGTGATTGCCACCAGTTTCCTGAGATCACCGCAAGAGGAAACGGTAGAATTACTTGATAAAAACAATACCAATTTTGAAAATAAAGAACCAGAAACCTGCATTACTGCTAATACTGGAGAAACGTTTTGTTATACAATTAGCGATCGAACGGAAGGAAGATTATTAATTAGTATTGGTGGCTTATTTATTGGGATGGTATCCACAGGATTAGGAGAACTCAATGGATTTTTCCTGATTCAACGCTGTCGTGTTCCCAGCAAAGTTGCGGTTGCAACCAGTGTTTTTATTGTCGCTATTACTGCTTTAATTGCTTCCATTGGTCATGTTTTTCACTTCATACAAGCGGGAGGAGACAATCTCAATACAGTGATTAATTTAGTGATTTTTACCGCACCAGGTGTCTTAGTGGGCGCACAATTCGGGTCAATTGTTGCTAATCGTCTCTCGCAAAAAGTATTAGAACGAAGTATGGGAATTTTATTTATTCTCGTCGGGATATTAATCTTTGGCGAGTTAATTTTACGCCATCGAGAAAGTTTAATCAGTGTTTTGTAATTCGTTATTCGTTATTTGTTATTGGTTATTAGTCATTAGTAATTGGTCATTGGATAACAAAAGACAACTGGTAACTGATATCGGATAAAATAGACAAATAAAGCAACAGTAATTGAGGTTAAACAATCGCCTATGCAGCGAACGTTTCTTTTGGGGAAAATCCATAACTGTCGCGTCAGTGATAGTAATCTAAATTATATGGGTAGTGTTGGGATTGATCAAAACTTATTGGATGCGTCGAACATTAACCCCTATGAACAAGTACAAGTGCTTAATATCACCACAGGAGCGAGATTAATGACCTATGCGATCGCCCTTGAAGCCAACTCAGGGCGCATCGAATTAAATGGCGCAGCCGCTCGCTCTGGAGAAGTGAACGATCGACTGATTATCCTCAGCTACGGATTACTCACCCCAGAAGAAGTCAAAACTCATTCTCCCTCCATTGTTTTTGTCGATGAACACAACCAACCGATCGACCCCATTTTGGCACAATCCAGCGTTTGGGTTTAAATGTTCAGAAATTACACATTTGCCCCCTAAATCCCCCATCATCGCGCGTTCCCTTGCGGAACCAAGTTCCGCGGAGTCGCTCCTCAATTCTGGGGGACTTTATAATTAATGCCTCCTGTTAGGAAACTGAAAGTTTTACCAAATAAGGATTTAAGGCGATTAAGTTAAGGTAAAAATGCAAGTTCATTGATTGTTCAATCGTCACGCACCTTGCATCAACCCCTTAAACTCCTACCGATCAATCAACACTCTTGCCTTTTGCCTTTTGCCTTTTGCCTTACTCAACCAACCAATGGACTTTTTCAGCAACCCCTAATTAGTTAGGTAATAAACCCTTAGCCTCCAACCATTCTGAGTTATAGAGGCGAGACTGATAACGAGTGCCACTATCACAAAGAATAGTGACGATCGTCTGTCCCGGTCCCATTTCCTTCGCTAAAGCATAGGCAGCCGCGACATTAATTCCCACCGAGCCACCCATAAACAGCCCCTCTTCATACAGTAACCGATAGACCATCTTCACACAGGTGGGATCATCAATCTGAATCGCATCATCGGTGGGCGCTCCCTGCATATTAGCGGTAATCCGACTATTCCCAATTCCCTCAGTAATTGAACCGCCTTCAGTATTAATTTCTCCCGTTTTTACATAACTATACAAGCCACTTCCCATTGGATCAGCGACAATACATTTAATCTCAGGATTCACCTCCTTAAAGTACATCGAAGCACCAGCATAAGTTCCGCCAGTACCCGTCGCCGCTACCCAGACATTGATTTTACCATCAGTCTGTTGCCAAATTTCTGGCGCGGTGGTTTCGTAGTGAGCGCGTCGGTTGGCTAAATTATCAAATTGGTTCGCCCAGATGGCGTTTTCTGTTTCTTCTGCAATGCGTCCAGATACTTTAATATAATTGTTAGGGTCACGATAGGGAACGGCGGGAACAGTTTTCACTTCTGCGCCTAATGTGCGTAAAGCGTCAATTTTTTCCTGCGATTGGGTTTCAGGGATAATAATCAAGCATTTATAACCTTTTGCGTTGCAAATATGCGCTAAACCGATTCCTGTATTACCTGCTGTTCCTTCGACAACGACTCCACCAGGTTTGAGTAGTCCTTTCTCTTCTGCATCTTTAATAATATAAAGCGCTGCACGGTCTTTAACTGAACCACCTGGATTAAGAAATTCTGCTTTTCCTAAAATTTCACATCCTGTTTCGTCACTTAAACGATTGAGACGAATTAAGGGTGTATTGCCAACTGTACCAACAAAGCCTTGTCTAACGTCCATTTGATTTGCATACTGATTAATCTATCTATTCCCATTAGACCAATTCAACTGTAACGTGGCAAATGATCAGTTATGTTCGGTAGTCTGGGATGGTGGACTTCCCGCACCGATATAATTGATCAGAAATCTCAAGAACCTAAATAAGCTCATGGATGTGGACGTAAAATGGAAAAGATGGACGATCGCGCTGCCGCTTTCGGTAATTACGGTAATGGGAATGGTGATTGTTTATCGTCTTCAAGCTGAAGACAACTCTGAAACTCAATCTCCTCCTATTTCTCAATCTTTACCAAAAGTAACGAGAGTAACTGCTTTAGGACGGCTTGAACCAAAAGGGGAAGTGATACAAGTTTCGACTTCGCAACGATCGGCGCGGGTTGAAGAATTATTAGTGACGGAAGGGGAGACGGTAGAAGCGGGATCAGTGATTGCGATTTTAGATAGTTTTCCCATCCGCAAAGCAGCCGTAACCAAAGCACAGCAAGAAGTGGCTGTCGCTCGATCGCGTTTAGCTAAAATCCAAGCAGGGGCGCAACAAGGAACAATTAACGCCCAAAAAGCAACTATTGAACGTTTAAAGGCAGAATTAACGGGAGAAAAAGCGACACAAACTGCAACCATTGAACGCTTAAAAGCTGAGTTTCGCACCGCAAAAGCTGAGTTAGAACGATATGAATTTTTAGCAGCAGAAGGCGCAATTTCTCGATCGGAATTAGATCAAAGACGGCTAGATTTAGAGACGGCTAGGGAAAGGTATCAAGAAGCAATAACCACCAGAGATAAAACAATTAATACTTTAGAAAAACAGATTTTAGAAGCCGAAGCAACCCTTGAAGAAATTACAGAAATTAGACCTGTTGATCTACAGGAAGCAGAAGCGCAATTGCAAAGCGCGATCGCCTCTTTAGAACAAGCAAAAGCGGATTTAGAATTATCAAAAATTACTGCACCAAGAAAGGGACAAATTATAGAAATAAACACTGATGCTGGTGAAGTTGTCAGTGAAACTGAAGGCATTATTCAGTTAGGAAATACGGAAAAAATGGTAGCAGTTGCAGAAGTTTACGAAAGTGATATTAGGAGAGTTAAACTTGGACAAGTGGCAACGCTTACTTCTGAAAGTAATAGTTTTGAGGAAGAATTAAGCGGAAAAGTCAGTCAAATTGGTTTGAAAATTGGCAAAAAAGATGTTTTAAGTAGTGATCCAGCCGCGAATGTTGATGTCCGAGTCATTGAAGTAGAAATAGAACTCAGCCCCGCATCAAGTCAAGTGGTAAAAGGATTAACAAATGCTCAAGTTTTAGTTAGAATTGATACAGATGATTAGGATTTATATTTTATAAATTCTTTCGCCTTCGCCCCCTAACCCCCAAGTTTGGGGGGAAAAGATAAAAAGTAGTAGTAAAAAGTAGGTTGGGTGGAGGGAAACGAAACCCAACAACAATATTCGTTATTCGTTATTCGTTATTCGTTATTTGTTCACTGATTACTGATCACTGATCACTGGTCACTGGTCACTGCAATGGGTGGAGGGAAACGAAACCCAACAACAATATTCGTTATTCGTTATTTGTTATTCGTTATTTGTTCACTGGTCACTGGTTACTGGGAGACGTTCCATGGAACGTCTCTACATTGGTCACTGATCACTGATCACTGATCACTGATCACTGGCCACTGGTCACTGCAATGGGTGGAGGGAAACGAAGCCCAACACAAATTAAAAGATATGTCAATTTCTCTTTCTTGGTTACAAATTTCTCATAGTAAAATTCGCTTACTCATTGCTTTAGCTGGAATTGGGTTTGCGGATATCTTAATGTTTTTACAGTTAGGCTTTCGGGCTGCACTTTTTGAAAGCGCAATTACACTTCATAAACGCATTGAAGGAGACATTTTTTTAATGAGTTCTCAATCGACAGCGCTAATTGGTTTAGATCGGTTTTCTCAACGTCGAATGTATCAAGCGCTTGCGGTAGAAGGTGTGGAATCAATGTCTCCTATTTATATTAATTTTGCTTTGTGGAAAAATCCGATCGATAAAAATACAAGAGGGATTATGGTCATTGGAATTGATCCCTCGGATCAGGTTTTAAATCTGCCGAATTTTGAGGAAAATAAGGAAATACTAAAACTAGAAGATTATGTTTTATTTGATAAAAAATCTCGTTCCGAATTTGGTCCGATCGCGCAATTATATGCAGAAAATAAAGTTGTTAAAACAGAAGTTAGTGAACAACAGGTGACGGTAGGAGGATTATTTGAACTGGGCGCATCTTTTGGCGCAGATGGTAACATCATTACTAGCGAAAGCAACTTTCTTCGCATTGCTGGCGGTGAACAGGGGCTTATAGAAATTGGTGTTTTAAGGGTTAGTGATGATGCTAATTTAGACGTAGTTTTAGCCAAAGTTCGTCAAATTCTTCCCGATGATGTTCAAGTTTTTTCTAAAGAAGAGTTTATGGATCATGAGAAGTCTTATTGGCAAAATAGCACCGCGATCGGGTTTATTTTTACTTTAGGAACAGCCATTGGTTTAGTTGTTGGCATTGTCATTGTTTATCAGATTCTTTACACTGATGTTTCTGATCATCTTCCTGAATACGCAACCCTAAAAGCGATGGGATATCGAGATCGTTATTTCCTAAGTTTAGTGTTTCAAGAGGCGTTAATTTTAGCGGTTTTAGGCTTTATTCCTAGCGCTGGAATCGCAACCGTTTTATATCAGTTAACCTTACAAGCAACAGGATTACCGATTGTAATGACAGTAACTCGGTTGGGAACGGTTTTTGTTTTAACAGTTGTTATGTGTACATTTTCAGGGGCGATCGCGGTGCGACGCTTAGAAAAAGCTGATCCGGCTGATATTTTTTAAAACCTAAAGTTCAGGATGAAAACAATGGGTAGTGAATCTTTAATTAGATTAGAAAATGTTTCCCACTTTTATGGGGAAGGAAAATTAAAGAAACAAACTTTATTTGATATCAATTTAACCCTAACTGCTGGGGAAATTGTGATTATGACGGGTCCCTCTGGCTCGGGAAAAACTACACTTTTAACCCTAATCGGTGGCTTGCGATCGGCACAAACGGGTAGTTTGAAAGTGTTAGGAAAAGAGTTAGTTGGTGCTAAGAAAAAGCAGTTAATTGAGGTGCGGCGCTACATCGGTTATATTTTTCAAGGACATAATTTGTTGGATTGTCTCACCGCGCAACAAAATGTCCAAATGGCGATGGAATTACATCCCGTTTCAGAAAAAGAGGCGAAAACACTGTCTTTTGAAATGTTAACCGCAGTGGGATTGAGCGATCGCGCTCATTATCATCCTCACTATCTTTCGGGAGGACAAAAACAGCGAGTTGCCATTGCTAGAGCCTTAGTCAGTCATCCCAAAATGATTTTAGCAGACGAACCCACCGCAGCCCTCGATGGAAAATCAGGACGAGCCGTTGTGGAAGTGATGCAAAAATTGGCACGAGAACAGGGTTGCGCGATTCTGCTGGTTACCCATGATAATCGGATTTTAGATGTCGCCGATCGCACCATTCACCTAGAAGATGGATATTTAAGCAATCAGCGTTTACTCACTCCATGATCTCAGTAGGTTGGGTGGAGGTAACGAAAGACAAAGGACAAAAATGTAGGTTGGGTGGAGGTAACGAAACCCAAAGGACAAAAACGTAGGTTGGGTGGAGGTAACGAAACCCAACTCCACCTAACTGATGGGTAATTTGTTGGGTTATCACCCAACCTACGACTGATAGGTGATTGGTTGGGTTATCACTCAACCTACGACTGATAGGTAATTTGTTGGGTTCTCACCCAACCTACGACTGATCAAGTCCCCCAGAATTGGGGGATTTAGGGGGCTAATAGGTGATTTGTTGGGTTATCACCCAACCTACGACTGATAGGTGATTGGTTGGGTTCTCACCCAACCTACGACTGATCAAGTCCCCCAGAATTGGGGGATTTAGGGGGCAAACGTAACTCCTAGATAACTTTTGGTAAACTTAAAAAAACTTTACAAATAATATTACCCATGAAAACTGCTCTTATTACTGGCGCATCACTGGGAATCGGTGCGGCTTTTGCCAAAGCACTCGCCAAACGCAAATATAATCTGATTTTAGTGGCTCGTTCTCAAGAGAAACTAGAACAACTCGCCGAACAATTGGAAAGAGATCATCAAATTACAACCGAAGTGATCACTCAAGATTTAACGATCGCGAATGCTTCCCAAACTGTATTTGATACCGTCACCGCAAAAGGACTACAAGTTGATTTACTGGTGAATAATGCGGGGTTTGGTGATTATGGCTTATTTGCAGAAACCGCTTTGGATAAACAGTTACAGATGATTCAACTCAATATTGCGGCGTTAACCGCTTTGACTCATCTCTTTTTAACTCCCATGCGCGATCGAAAAGAAGGGGGAATCATCAACATTGCTTCTGTTGCTGGCTTTCAACCGATTCCTTATATGTCCATTTACGCCGCGACAAAAGCCTTTGTGTTAAGTTTTAGCGAAGCACTGTGGGCAGAAAATCAAGACGCTGGCATCACAGTCAGTTGTATTTGTCCAGGGCCAACAGAAACCGAATTTTTCAAAACTGCTAATTTTCCCACCCGTTCCGACACAGAATCAGGGAAAAGTAATAATGCTTCCCCAGAAGACGTAGTAGAAACCGCTTTAGAAGGGTTTGAGAAAAAACAAGCCACTGTGATCACTGGCGGCGTTTTTAATCAGGTGATTGCTACCCTTCCTCGTTTGTTACCGCGAGAGACTCTAGTTAGTGCGATCGGGAAACAGTTTCGTCCTAAATAATAGCCTCCTAGCGATCGGACTGCTAAACAGGATACAATGAGAACGATCTGTTAAAAAACTTTACATAGAAGCGTTTAATCCTTGATAGTGGACTCGCAAGCAACCTATTCCATTGAATTTGACCCCATAGAAGAAGCTCTCCAAGACTTCCGTAATGGTCGCCCTTTAGTCGTCGTAGATGACGAAAATCGCGAAAATGAAGGCGATCTCATTTGTTCTGCTCAATTTGCTACTCCTGCGATGATTAACTTTATGGCGGTAGAAGCAAGAGGTTTGATCTGTCTCGCCATGACTGGAAATCGTTTAGATGAGCTTGATTTACCTTTAATGGTGAGTAAAAATACAGATACGAACCAAACGGCGTTTACCGTTAGCATTGACGCGGCGAAACATTTAGGAACAACCACGGGAATTTCCGCAGAAGATCGCGCTCGTACCATTCAAATTGCGATTAATCCCACTTCTCACCCAGAAGATTTAGCCCGTCCGGGTCATGTGTTTCCCATTCGAGCGAAAGAAGGGGGAGTCTTAAAACGGGCTGGACATACAGAAGCGGCGGTGGATTTGTGCCGATTATCGGGTTTGACCCCTGCTGGTGTGATCTGTGAAATTCAAAACCCTGATGGCTCAATGGCACGTTTACCAGAATTGGGGGAATATGCGAAAAAGCATAACCTGAAATTGATTAGTATTGCAGATTTAATTAGTTATCGTTTACAGCACGATCGGTTTGTGTACAGAGAAACAATTTGTCAGTTACCAACCCAGTTTGGGGAATTTCAAATTTACGCCTATCGCAATCAATTAGACGACACCGAACATATTGCCATTGTCAAAGGTGATCCGAGTACATTCAAAGATGAACCCGTAATGGTGCGAATGCACTCAGAATGTCTCACTGGGGATGCTTTAGGATCGATGCGCTGTGACTGTCGAATGCAATTACAAGCCGCTCTCAAAATGATTGAAAATGCAGGAAAAGGAGTGGTTGTTTATTTGCGTCAAGAAGGGCGTGGGATTGGTTTGGTTAACAAGTTAAAAGCCTATTCGCTTCAGGATATGGGGTTAGATACCGTAGAAGCAAACGAGCGTTTGGGTTTTCCTGCGGATTTAAGAGATTATGGCATGGGAGCGCAAATGCTTAATGATTTGGGAGTGAAACAGATTCGTCTCATTACCAATAATCCTCGCAAAATTGCTGGTTTGAAAGGATATGGTTTGGAAATTTCCGAGCGTGTTCCCTTGTTGATTGAAGCGACAGATTATAATTCCGTTTATTTAGCAACGAAGGCGAAAAAACTGGGTCATCTCTTATTACAAACTTATTTGGTTAGTGTCGCTATTGACTGGCGCGATCGATTACAATCTGTGACCGATCGATATTACCGTCTAGAACGATTGCGAGAGTTGGCTAATGATTATCACCTTTTAGTTCAAGAAGAAGCTCGTCCCGTTGCGATCGCCCTCTTTGGCACACCTGATCTAACGATCCATTTGGGGTTTGATCAAGCAAATTTAGCCCCCTCGGAATGGTACACCAATTCCGATCATCCTTATGTGATTGCCATTTGTAAAATTCTCGATGAAATTGCTAGTTGGGAAGAGGTGAAACGAGTGGAATTTTTGATTTCTTCTGGGAATGATCCGATGAGCGGCTTACAAGTTAAACTCAATCGTGAACCGCATCAACATCAGGAAAATCCTTCAGTAGTGCGCGATCGACTCACCCCTCAAACCATTTACAGTTTTGTTAATGATTGATAATTTTCTCTAACATCAGGAAATGATCAGGCTAATCAATTAACTCAAATAGAAATAGACAGCTTGTAAACTGCCAACTAAAAATCCTAAAATTCCTCCTAAATTTACGATCGCTTGTAACTCATTTTTGACGATCGAGTTTACCGTTGTTTCTAACTGTTCGGGTGTCGTCGCATTAACGCGGTTAATGATGACTTCATCAATAGATAAAATCGGAATTACTTTCGTCACAATGGCTTCTAATTCTTCTTCTAAATATCGTTCTAAAATTAGAGATAATTCCTCACTGATTACCTCTAAGGATTGATCCACAGACTCCGAAGATTGTAAACGTTTAATGATTAAAACCGCTACATCTTCCCAATCGATCGAGCTTCCTAGAGATTGTAATAAAGTCGCACCTTTGTTTTGTAAATAAGTTTGTACCGCCTCCCGAACACTTTTTCGCAGTTGTCTCACCGTAGAAACGGGTAAATTTTGCAAAGATAAACTTTTTAACCAATCACGAAGACGAGTGCGAATTTCCAGAGTTAAAACTAATTCCTCTATTCTCATATTTGCGGTTTCTTTCTCATCTAAACAAAACGCCCGCAATCGATTTAAAGTATTACGAAGACCAAATAAATTAGCAACAACCCAATAAGTACCACTGGATTTTTCACGGAAGGTTTCATCAATGACTTGAATATTGCGATCAGTGAGTAAATCAATAATAATCAACCGCAGACGATTCGGGGGAAGTACCACATCCACTAACCAATCCGACAACTGTTTGGCTTGATTATCCGTAAATTGAAAGTCAATGAGAACTTGATCAAAAATCTGGTTGATTTGTGCTTCTAAAAAGTCTTCCCGTCTCGATAAGACTTTAATTAAACGGGGTAACGACTCACTAAATAAATCACGGAGAACATTTCCTAAAACTTGAGCACTTTTTTCTTGTTTATTTTGTCCAACTTGTTGTAAAGACGATTTTAATAACCAAGAAATCGCCCTTTTTACTCGTTCTGGTTCAAGCAAACGGCGGGCAATTTTTTGTAATTCCTGCGGCGTTAGTAGTGACCCCATAATTGTATTCGCTACCCGTTTCGCGAGATTCCCTTGATTACGGGGAATTAAACCAGGTGTAAACGGAAGACGCTGTTTCCCAACATATAGGGGTTGATAAGGACGAAACAGCATTTTTATAGCAATATCATTGGTGAAATAACCAATAATTCCACCCGCTACTGGAGGAACAATCATTAACCCAAGATCAGAGAAATTCAAAATAACTAATAGTAATCATACAATTCGACACTGTTTCCATTTTAGAGCTTGCAGCCTTGATCTCATCAGTTCTGCTAATCCTTCCACCTGACAACGCCCCGCATCTGCTATAATCTATATTGATGGCGAAATTTTTTTCAGTACCATCTAGCTCTGGGTTCTCAACTCAACCCTTTGAGCAAACGTCTATCCTGAACAATTTTAATTGAAAGTAATAAGCAACAGAAAGATAACATTCTCCTAATTCTGTCAACCCCTCTTTACAAATCTTTGCTCTTTGCAACAAAAATCCATGGCAGTTGTCATTAGAATTTTCTAAAAAATGCTCGATCGAGGACGCTGTAATCAGTCTTAGAGGAGTCTATTTTGGCAGCAACATAGAACATCCTCATCGATTATTGTTTCTGTCAATATACCTGAAACGTCGCAATCTCGTCAATATTTCACAGCAATTTTTATCGTAAACTTTTGTAAACTCTCGTCATTAATAGAATCTAACTATGATTTAGCTGTAAACCATAGATTTATTTCAATATTATTCCTGCTATAATCAATGCTATAATCAATATTGATGGCGAAATTTTTTTTCAGTACCATCTAGCTCTGGGTTTTCAAATCAACCCTGTGAGCAAACATCTATCCTGACCAATTTTAATTGAAAATAATAAGCAACAGAAAGATAACATTCTCCTAATCCTGTCAACCCCTCTTTACAAATCTTTGCTCTTTGCAACAAAAATCCATGGCAGTTGTCATTAGAATTTTCTAGAAAATGCTCGATCGAGGACGCTGTAATCAGTCTTAGAGGAGTCTATTTTGGTAGCGAGATAGAACATCCTCATCGATTATTGTTTTTGTCAATATACCTGAAACGTCGCAATCTCGTCAATATTTCACAGCAATTTTTATCGTAAACTTTTGTAAACTCTCGTTATTAATAGAATCTAACTATGATTTAGCTATAACCCATAGATTTATTTCCATACATTTTGCAATTGGAGAAAGAAACCCGTAAAATTTCCTTTCCTGAAACTTCACGCTTCCATAACAGTTTTCGGTTTTAAAATTTCGGGGGGAACTTTTTCCCCAACCCCTAAAAATAAACCATCTTCCCGATAGACTCGTAGAAAACTAGGGCGATCGCTGGCGGTTGATAACACAACAAATTGTCCTTGACACCAACGTCGGGCTTGGTTGGAGTCTAAATCAATTCTTTCTAAATGCTGTAACGGATAGTCTAGGGGAAGCGGCGTAAATTTTCCGTCTCTGAGTTCGGTTTCTAAATTAGGGAGTGTGAAACTATCCTCTAAAGAGAAACCACTGCTTTTAGTTCGTCTTAATGCGGATAATGTGCCACCCGTTCCCACCGCTTTTCCTAAATCTCGCGCGATCGATCGAATGTAAGTCCCACTTTTGCAACGAATCTCAAGCGTGAGTTCTGGAAACTCTCCCCCCTGCCAGTTTAAGATTTCAATCTGATCAATTTCTACCTCTCGCGGCGGAACATCAACGGATTTTCCTTGTCTGGCGAGTTCATACAATCGTTTTCCATCTTTTTGAATCGCACTGTAAACGGGTGGAATTTGGATAATTTTCCCTAAAAACTGCTGTAAATGAGGTTTAACCTGATCTAAGGTGAGATGAGAAGCTGAAGTTTGTTCAATGATCTCTCCTTCTAAATCGTCGCTACTGGTACGCCAACCCAAACGAATCGTTGCCTGATAGGCTTTTCCATTCGGAAGAAATTGTAATAAACGAGTCGCTTTTCCCACCGCTAGGGGTAAAACGCCAGTAGCTGCGGGATCAAGAGTACCACCATGTCCCACTCGTTTCATTTTCGCCCAACGTCTCACTTTCGCTACACAGTCATGGGAAGTGACATCGATCGGCTTATCTATATTAATAAAGCCCATTAAAGGCTGATTCGTAAAAGCAGTTTCAGTGATCACGATGCTCCTGATTAAGTGCGGATTCGACTTCGGCTAAACGTTCCTCTACTTCCGTCAAACGCTGATGACAAGAGGGAAGTTCTAAGTACAGCTTTAAAGCAGCGATGACAATATCAGACTTGCTTTGTCCAGTTTGGTGCATTCGATCGATAATCGCTTGTTCGATTTCGGGTGGGATTCTGACACCGAGGAAGGGATTGGGCATTAAATTTTTCCCTTAATTTACGATCGGGTCTCAGTCATAGGGAAACATGATAACAGGTGTTAATTCATTACAATCTACTTATTTCACAGAATGAATTAAAACTCCACTAAAATTAGAGTGGATACTTACTTAATAATAAATAAAAGTTACAAATATCTTTTCAAACTGTTTTTTTTGTGATAAATAAAGCAATTTTGTCTTGACTAACCATTTTGAAAATTTATGTTATCATCGTGATAACACTTTGTAATAATTCTTTACGACTTAGGGGTTGACTTGAGAGACTGTTTATGATTAATCGGACTTTTCAATCAAAAAACCAAACCAAATCCAACTTGAATAATGAATGAATAAATAAAAAAGAGAGAGTAAAACCGATCAGTTTAAGTCAAGTTTGAAGCATTATTTATAAGGAGAAATAAACCAGATGGAAAAAATTCTAGTGGTTGATGACGAAGCAGCCGTGCGTCGAATTTTACAAACTCGCCTTTCGATGGTGGGATATGAAGTGATTACCGCAGGCGATGGTGAACAAGCGTTAAAAGTATTTGCAGAAGAAGACCCAGATTTGGTGGTTTTAGATGTGATGATGCCCAACGGAGACGGTTATTTTACTTGTAAAGAATTAAGAAAAGAGTCGAATGTTCCGATTATTATGTTAACCGCTTTGGGAGATGTTGCCGATCGAATTACAGGCTTACAAATTGGTGCTGATGATTATTTAGTGAAACCGTTTTCTCCCAAAGAATTAGAAGCAAGAATTAATACGGTTTTACGACGATTGAAAAAGAATGTTGACGCTGCGATTCCTCCTTCGGGAGTGATGCAAGTGGGACAATTACAAATTGATACCAATAAGCGTAGGGTTTATATGGGAAATGAATTAGTTCGCTTGACGGGTCGAGAATATAATTTGTTGGAATTACTGGCAAGTCATTCGGGAGAGTCCATTTCTCGCACCGAAATTTTAAAGCAGATTTGGGGCTATGCACCCCAGCGACATGGGGATTTGCGAGTGGTTGATGTCCATGTGTCACGGTTACGAGGGAAAATTGAATCTGATCCGAAAAATCCAGAATTGATTATTACCGAACGGGGAACTGGGTATTTGTTCCAAAGAGCCAAAGTTGTTAATAAGGCTCAGGCTTGTTGATTAAGCTGAAAAAATAGCTCGATCGCGCTGGTAGAATAACTGTAGGCGTACAAAATACCACTCGCGATCGGGCTGCCATCGAAAAAATGACTCAGCAACTGACTTCACCCCATTCCTCCCGTGTTAAGGGACAATCTCAACTCTTACTATTACAAGGATTAGGATATTTACTCCCGTTAAGTTTCCTCAGTGGCGGTATTGTCATGGCACAATCTTCTGTCCAACCGCTTCCCAGCTTCAATCAAAACGATTCTTCCCAATTAGAACTAATTCAGGCTTCGGAAACGCAGAAAGAACCATTACCCGCGCCAGATTACGAGTCAGTTCCCCCGATGCGGTTAAATGAGCCTGATGTACAAAAAACTCAATCCCAACCTCAACCCGAATCTAAGCCCAAATCTAAACCAAAACTGAAACCGATTCAACCCTTAGTTAATTCTGAGTCGAATCAAGTTCCAGAGGTATCCTCAGAATCAGCGCCATCTACTCCCAAGCAACCCTCAACTCCAACCGTAAAATTAGAACCCAGAGAAGCGACAGAACCCAATCAAACACCAGAAACCCCAGAGAAACAGCCATCACCATCGCCACTTCCAGAAGAGAAAACAACCACCACCGCAATTAACGATTTTATTGATCTTAATGGCTATCCCGAAGCAGGAGAAAACAGTCTTCCCACACCACGAGTGGAAGTGCGCGATCGATCCAACGACTGCACAACAGTAGTGGAAAATGGTAAACTCACCAGTGGCACTTGTAACCTTGCGGAAACCGACTCCAACTCCCAACAAGCATTAGTAGAAATCGATCAACTGCCTCCCCTTCCTCAAGATTTTAAACAGCCCGATCGATCTCAAACTAAGAAACCGAGACGCATTTACACCCCTCCCGAAGACTTACCGCAACTCAAACTCCCTGGCAATGGCGACTCAGCATTATTATTCCCTCTGAGTAGAGAAGTCGGAATCAGTTCTAACTACGGTTGGCGGATACACCCCATTTATGGAAACCGTCGCTTTCACACTGGAACCGACTTTGTAGCCCCCGAAGGAACACCCGTTTTAGCCACCAAATCAGGGCGAGTCGTCTTAGCAGACTATACCAGTGGATATGGTTTAATCGTCGGGTTGCGACATGATGGTAACAACGAATCCCGTTACGCTCACCTCTCACAAATTCATGTTCAACCTGGACAATGGGTGGAACAAGGAACAGTCATTGGTCGTGTCGGGAATACTGGTTTATCAACCGGACCCCATTTGCACTTTGAATGGCGCATTCGGAAAGGTTCGCGCTGGATTGCAGTTAACGCTGGAAAACAACTCTTAGCCGCCAGAGACAACATTGATCCCAGCGAAATTCACTTTGAAGCCATCGCCGATGCAAATCAAGAAGTCAAAGGCAATAATTTTCTCGCCTACTTACCCGAAATTCTTGCCTCTCTCCCCTCTCCTCCAGCCTCTTGGATGTCAATTCCAGAATTGTCCTTTCTCAATCGGGGAAACTTCAATCAAGCCTATGAGCGTAAAGCCTCACTGGCTTCCTTTTCTCAACGCAATAACTCCGTTTTAGTGTTGCCATTTTCCTTACCGAAAGTGTTAGCATCACTCTTTAATTGGCAACCGCCACAGTTATTTGTTCAGGAAAACTTACAGCGCGTATCAACAGGAAATCAAGTGAGTTTTAGAGATCAAGAAACTGCTTATCGTCCTCCCTCCTCTTTTGAGAATGATCCAACAGTCTCCGATGACAAAATCTTAGGACTTGTCTCGGAAGCGGAAAGTTTAGAATCATTAAGTAATCTTGAGGCACTGGATACGCTTAATTTTTCTTCTCCTTCTGAGGAAACACCACAAGCCTTCTCTGGAAAAAATAGTCCGATAAGAGAAAAATAAAAATTCTTTATGACCTCTTCTCCCACCGCAACCGAACAACATCCCCTTCGCAGCGTCCATACCAATAACTTTCCTTACCTCCTCCAACAACTGGGGATATCTCTCGTTGTCTCCACTTATCAAGCAGGAAAATTAATCCTGCTTCGTGCTGACAATAATGTGATTAATACTCACTTCCGCACCTTTCAAAAACCCATGGGGTTAGCCGCCACCCGTGAGAAAATCAGTCTCGGTAGCGCCCATCAAATTTTTGAATTACGGAATGTTCCCGCCGTTAGCCAAAAACTTGATCCGCCGAACCGTCACGATGCCTGTTTTCTTCCCCGAAAAGTTCATTTTACAGGAGACATTGATATCCATGAGATGGCGTATGTGGGAAATAATGCAGAGGAACTGTGGTTTATCAATACTCGCTTTTCCTGTTTATGTACCCTCGATGAAGTACATAGTTTTGTTCCTCGTTGGCGACCTGATTTTATTTCTGCTTATGACCTGACCGATCGTTGTCATCTTAACGGTTTAGCAATCCGAAATCAACAACCGCGCTACGTCACCGCATTAGGAGAAACCGACACCCCAGGCGGTTGGCGTAAAAATAAAGCCAATGGGGGAATTTTAATCGACATTAGTAACAATCAGATTCTGTGTCGGGGGCTTTCCATGCCTCATTCTCCCCGTTGGTATCGAGAACAGTTGTGGTTTTTAGAATCTGGATATGGATCATTAGCAAAAGTTGATTTAAGTACAGGAAAATGGGAAACTATCGCCAGAGTGCCAGGGTTTACACGGGGAATCGAATTTTGGGGAGATTTTGCCTTTATTGGTTTATCGCAAGTGCGCGAGTCGGCGGTGTTTAGTGGTCTTCCCCTCACTAAAAGCAATGAACCGCGTTTTTGTGGCGTTTGGGTGGTTAACATCAACACAGGAGAAACGGTTGCTTTCCTGCGCTTTGAAGAGGGAGTACAGGAAGTTTTTGCGGTGAGTGTCCTTCCCAACATTCGTTTTCCTGAAGTCATCGACTGGGATGAGAACTTGTTACGAAGTTCTTATGTTCTCCCAGATGAAGCGTTGAAGGAGACGGTACAACCGACAGATACACCACGCACCATTAATGATTATCTACAATTAGGAAACCAAGCCTATCATCAGCGAGACTTAGAAACCGCAGCGAAACATTATCTCTACTGTTTAGAACTCGATCCAAATTTTACCATTGCCCGTTATAACTTAGGCGTGGTTTATTTAGAACAAGAAAAATCAGACTTAGCGTTTCAAGAATTAAAAGAAGTTGTCGCCAATGATCCTAACTACGCCGAGGCGTATAATAATCTTGGTATTCTCTACCATCGTCGCCATGAACTTTCCACAGCCATAGCATATTTCCGTCACGCCATTTCTCTGCGCTATGAGTTTCCAGACGCTCATTTTAATATGGGAATGACCCTTTTAGAAGCAGGAGAGTTTCTATCAGGATGGGAAGCGTCAGAATGGCGCTGGAAGACACCAAAATTTACTCCTTTTCAATGTCCGCATCCACAATGGCAGGGAGAAGATATCAGCAACAAAACTTTATTAGTCCATACCGAACAAGGCGCTGGTGATGCGATTCAGTTTATCAGATATTTACCGTTAGTTGCTAAAAAATGTCGGCGGGTGTTGTTATGTTGTACGGAAGATTTAAAGCCACTGTTTGAAACCGTAGAAGGGCTTAATGAGATTTATCTTCCTGGAGAAATTTCCACCAGTGCGTTTGATACTTATATTCCTTTGATGAGTCTTCCCTACGTTTTGCAAACGACATTAGAGACGATTCCCAACTCTATTCCCTATCTGGGAAAAGGATTAATCGAACAACCTTTATCATTACCTGAACCTAAATCTAATTTACCAAAAATCGGTTTCGTTTGGGCAGGAAGTCCGACTCATAATAATGATCATCATCGGTCATGTCAATTAAAAGATTTCTTACCTCTTTTAGAATTAGAAGGCTTTTGTTTTTATAGTTTACAAAAGGGAGAAAAAGCTAACGCATTAGCCACTCTTCCGAATACTTTATCGGTAATTGATCTCAGTCCAAGATTAAATAATTACGCGGATACAGCAAAAGCAATTCAAGCCTTAGATTTAGTTATTGGTGTGGATACTTCGGTTGTCCATTTAGCGGGTGCGTTAGGAAAACCTGTTTGGACATTACTTTGTTACGCTTCTGACTGGCGCTGGTTATTAGATAGAAATGACAGTCCTTGGTATCCCACGATGCGGTTGTTTCGACAAAACACTTTAGATGATTGGAAAAGTGTCATGGAAGAAGTTAAAATTGCTTTATCTAGCGTCCTGATTCATCCGCTCTCAGCTAGAAACTCATGGATTTGAGTTAATATCCTCTTGGCGTGATCATCCAGTGCTGATGTTGTTTCGTGGTGCGATTACCGATAATGACCACAGTAAGCATATCAATGGGATGCTCTAACATTTCTTTTAAGTTGGTGAGGATCACTTGTTCGTCTGGTCGGGAAATGGAACGCACTAAAGCAACGGGGGTTTCAGGAGAACGATCGGCGCTTAAGATGCGATGGGCAACTTTGATGTGTTCGGTCCGAGTGCGCGATCGAGGGTTATATAATCCAACAATAAAGTCAGCTTCGGCGGCGGCGGTTAACCGTTTTTCAATCACGTCCCAAGGTGTTAATAAGTCACTAAGACTAATCGCACAAAAATCGTGCGTCAAGGGTGCTCCCAATTTGGCGGCGGCGGCTTGCATCGCGGTTATGCCTGGAAATACCGCTACTTTTGGACTTTTTCCATCCCAACCCGCTGCAATCAATTCTTCAAACACTAGCCCCCCCATACCATAAATCCCAATGTCACCAGAGGAAACCACTGCTACATTTAATCCCCAGTTTGCGAGGGAAATCGATCGTTGCGCCCGTTGTCTTTCTTCCGTGATGGCGTAAGATTCAATGATTTGTCCGGGACGTTGTAAGGGGCGAATTAAGTCTAAATACAGAGAATAACCAATGATCACATCAGCTTTGGTAATCGCACTACGGGCAGCTGGGGGAATTTGATTTAAATCTCCAGGGCCTGTTCCCACTAAATACAGTTGTCCTGTGTTGCCAATATATTCACGGGGCGATCGAGCGACAGCAACTGTTACCGCACCGTGATCGGATTTAAAGATTTGTTTGGACACCACAAGGGAGGTTTCCCCTGCTGTTTCTAGGGTGGCAGCTTTAATCGCAGCCGCTTCCGCGACACTGGATGTTCCCACTTCTTGGGCGACTACTGGCGAGGGGTTGGGAACAGACACTTGATTTAAATCCGCTGCTGAATACAGTTTTAAGGGGTAATTATTCGTTTCAGCAAGTGCTAAAATTCCCACTTCATCCCCTTTTAGCTCGATCGTTGCTAACCCTGCGATCGACTTTTCTGCGAAACCGTACTGCTGGAACGTTGTCCGCACTGCATCAGCAATCACCTCTTTTGCCGTACCTCTCTCACAGCCTAAACCCACCCATAACACACGCGGATGCCAGCAGACTTGAGGAAGGTTAGCCTTTACAAGCGAAACTCGATCGGTGATCCAAACTTCTGCTTGTGGGGAAGTCTCTCCCTCCTGAAACTGAAAACAATGGGTTTCGGGAAGACTTTTCTGCCAAAGCGTTGATCCCACCTCTTGAACCACCTTCACAGGTTGCTGATGGGCGACCATGCGACTAACCGCCGTCCAATCTCCCTCTCCCTTTTGCCATTGCAAGGGTTTTCCCATGATATCAACCCCTGGCAGTTTCAAACTCGCAGATGCCCCAGTCAGAATCGCATTTCCGCCCAATTCCTGCGCCAACAAACGGCTTAACTGTTCACCACCCCCCTGATGACCACCACACAAACTAATCACATTTTCTCCCCCCTCATCCATCACGATAATTGCAGGATCACTGCTTTTATCCTCTAACAAAGGCGCAATTAAACGCACCACCGCCCCTGTCGCCATGACAAAAATAATTCCCCGATACTGCGACCAAATACTTTGGAGATGAACCCTTAATTTCTCGGTATAGGGAACAACGCCCGTCTGATCTTGAAACTCAGGGGGAACAAATAAGGTAACACCATTTTTCGCACAAAATGGTTGTAAGATTTGTATCGCTTTCGGCGTGGGCGCGATCGCGCAGAGAGGAGAAAACTGATCGAATAATGATTGACTCATAGAAAAATAAATAGCCCCGCAACTCGGCGGGAGGAATAATCAAAACAAATATTAAACTGAACTTTAACGATATCGTTTTTTACGTCGTGCTATTTCTTTGCGTTTTTTCTTCTCAATGGGAGTCTCATGGAAACGAGTGCGCTTAATATCTGCAAAAATGCCAGCTTTGGAAACTTGACGCTTAAAGCGGCGCAATGCTGACTCAATATGTTCATTTTGACCGACCGTCACTTGGGTCATAGATTTAACCTCCTTAATTCATTACAACCTCATTATTTAACCATGAAAAAAATTCTCCACCAACTCAGCAAACCCGAATCGTTTTTGCTGGCATTATTTGTTGATGAAGACATTTAGATGTTTTACAAATTCACTTGGCACTAATCAATCGGAAAAATTACTACAAATTTCTCTAATATCCTAGCATATCAACCTAGTTTGGGGGGTTTCACCTTTCTCTCTGATTGATTATGATCAGATTTAATATCGATCGTCTCGGTTTCTTCTCCCACTTCCACCACTACGATTGTTGTTTTCAGTACGAGGACGAGCCTTATTTACTCGTAACTCTCTCCCCATCCATTCTGCACCATCGAGAACTTCGATCGCTGAAACTTCTTCAGACTCAGATTCTAACTCGACGAAACCAAACCCTCGGACTTTTCCAGTTTCCCGATCCACAGGAATCGTAACACGCTTTACCGTTCCGTAATCAGCAAAGACTTCATTAAGCTCTTGTTCTGTAACTTCATAAGGTAAGTTACCAACATAAATCGACATGAAACAAACAGACTCCGAAATTGAAAATAATCTTTAATTGTCATGGTTTACAAAAAACACCCGATCGCTTTTGATTGAGTTTTTTTTGCATCCCAATTCAATGGGACATTATAGCACAACCGAGCCTGCTTGATCTGAATTGTACTTAAATTTTTAAGGAAATTGCCACTGCGTTAAAACCCCAACGCGACTGTCTTTAGAAACCGCTGCATTTTGCTTTTGAATCTCTACCCCTAAACGCAATTGATCACTAACCGCATAACCGACCGCCAGGGTGGTTAAACCGACTTCTGTCTCCTTTCCTGGGGAGAGAAAACTTTGAGTCAAACGAATATCGGCTGCATCAGTGCGAGATAAAACCAGACGCAATTGCAAACCGACATTGAGTCCATCTTCCTGATAGTCTTCTGTCTCTAAGTAATGATAACCGACTACGGGAGCAAGATTAAAATAGTTACCGAGAGAAAATAGAGAGTAAAAAAGATTGCCTTCAAAATGAACGCGGTCAGCATTTAAACTTTGACTATATCCAATATTAGCCGTAATTCCTGTAGTTCCGAAAAAAACATCTTCTACACCGACTTGAAAGCCTCCGAGATCATCACTAGAAGGATATTGAACAATTCCTAATTTCACTTTCGTATTAAAACTCGGATCATTACGAATATCCTCTAAAACATTGGGAATTTCTGTTCCCCATTTTTTAAAAACTGGACTACTTTGAATTAAATTCGAGTCAATATCTAACGCTTCCTCTAAACTCGGATTTGCCTGTGTTTTTGAGTTAGGAAATAAAGTAATAAAAACACTACAAACAGAAGCAACTACCCACTTAATTTTAATAACTTAATCCCCCTTGCCATATCGGTTAAACCTTCCTCAAATCTAGTATAATTCTTCTCCTAATTGACTGACAAAAGAGCCAAAACCCAAAAAATAACGGTAGAGTTGGGTTACGCGGTAGCTTCACCGAACCTACGACTGACTGATATTACGCCGTAGCTTCACCGAACCTACGACTGACTGATATTACGCCGTAGCTTCACCGAACCTAAGACTGACAAAACAGCCAAAACCCAAAAAAAATAACGGTAGAGTTGGGTTACGCCGTAGCTTCACCCATCTTGTGGGCAAATGGGATGGGAGGGGGGGGACTCAGTTGGAAAAATCAAGACTAAAATCAACGTGGGCTTCATACGGTGATGCAACTAATGCATTTGTAAAAAGTTGATCAACCGTTCCCCCTTGTGAAGGGGGGCTAGGGGGGATTGATTGACAATTCATTTAGGATTGCCATAAAAGTTCAGGTTAGCAACAAGGACAAATCAAAAATAATGATTTTTTAGTCAACTTGGCTAACACAATCTCGAAAATTAAAACTAATAGCTGTATCGGTTTGTGAGGGAGGAAAAACGGTGAGTAACGTATTCAACAGATTAAGAGATTTTGTCGGTTTTAATGAACCCGAAGACGTGGAAGAATATTATGAAGATGAAGAAATGGAGGACACTAACTATCGTCCGCAAGAGGTGACTCCTCCCCCAGAAAATGAACGTCCCCCTCGTCGTCGTTTAAAAGAGCGAACCCAGTTCACTCCAGAAACACGAGAAACAATGCCCACCACTTCTAAAAGTAATGTAATTGGTATGCCTGGTGCAAATAACGGATTAAATGAAATTGTGGTCATCGAGCCACAGTCTTTTGAGAAAATGCCAGAAGTGATTCAGGCGCTACGAAAACGGAAAACGGTTCTTTTGAACTTAAATATGATGGAACCTGATGACGCACAACGAGCGGTGGATTTTGTTGCTGGTGGAACATTTGCCATTGATGGCAATCAAGAGCGTGTGGGAGAAAGTATTTTTCTCTTTACTCCCGATTGTGTGAATGTTACCAGTCACTCTCATAGCACGCAGGGGCTGACAGCCCCAAATCCCAGTAATGTTCACCAAATGAATCCGAATCCGACCAACTGGCGCAACCAAGGTGATCAAATCCCACAGTAGGTTAAAATAAGACCGCATAGAAACGATAGTTGATTAATTAAAAGTGTCTATACGGTTTGGAATGATTGGCGGCGGGGTGATGGGTGAAGCGATCCTCTCCCGCCTCATTAAAGAAAAAATGTATTCTCCAGAAACAGTCTTGGTGAGTGAACCTTCCTCAGACAGACGAGAGGAGTTAGCGCAACGTTATCAGATTGAGGTAACGGATAGTAATCGTAAGGTAATGCAGTCCGCTTCCGAAGTGTTATTACTGGCGGTGAAGCCTCAAGTTTTACCTCGTATTGAAGCTGATTGGGATGGTGCAAAGGAAAATATAGAGCATTTACCCCTTTTAATCTCGATTTTGGCTGGAATCCCTATTTTAAGACTGGAAGCAGGATTAGACCCCCTTCCTGTGGTGCGAGTGATGCCGAATACGAATGCAACGGTGGGCGCAAGTATGAGCGCGATCGCCCCTGGTTCGAGATTAAGAACAGAACAGTTGACCCTTGCGAAAACGATTCTCAGCACGATCGGGCAGGTGGTAGAAGTGTCAGAATCGGCAATGGACGCGGTAACAGGGGTGTCGGGTTCGGGTCCGGCGTATGTAGCACTGTTGATTGAATCTCTCGCTGATGGGGGAGTAAGTGCGGGTTTACCGCGCTCGATCGCCCAACAGTTGGCAATACAGACTGTTCTCGGAACCGCGACTCTCCTCCAAGAAGAACAAATTCATCCCGCACAACTCAAAGATCGGGTGACTAGCCCTGGTGGTACAACGATCGCGGGGGTGGCGGAGTTAGAAGCGTCAGGATTTCGATCGGCAATTATCAAAGCCGTACAAGCCGCACAAGCTCGATCGGCGGAATTAGGACATTAGAAAGGTTTACCCCTGTAAGATTTTCCGAATCACATCGCTAGTGGAAGTGGGAACTTCGATTTGAATCAATTGAATGCTCCCACCGTAGCTTTGTACCGTTTTCGCTTCTGGTAACGTCTCGATGGTATAGTCTCCCCCTTTGGCGTAGATATCTGGTTTCAGAGTTTGAATTAATTCCGTTGCGGTTGTTTCGGAAAAAATCACCACAGCATCCACAACCCTTAACGCCGCTAAAACTTCCGCCCGTTGACTTTCAGGAAGAATTGGACGCGGGGGAAAACCAGTTTTTTGAGGTTTAATCCGACTCACTGATAAATCACTATTGACTCCCACAACCAATGTTTTTCCTAACGATTTCGCTGTTTGTAAATAACGCAGATGACCCACGTGCAGCAAATCAAAACAACCGTTGGTTAAAACCAATGGTCGCCATTGTTCAGGGTTTTCCTTGATTTCGACCTCTAACGCCGCTAAAGTCGAATAAACCTTTGACATGATGAGTGATTGATTATTTTGACGAGACAACTGCTTAATTCTAATTGATAGTAATCCCCCCTAACCCCCCGATGATTGGGGGGAATCAGATAAAAAGTAGGTTGGGTGGAGAGAAGTGAAACCCAACACCAATTACAAGCAATGGCTCTGAACCTGATCTCAGAAGTGAGAAAAAGATTAAATTATACCATGTTGGAAAAGTCAAGTTGCATTAAAGCCCCCCAAACCCCCCAAGTCTGGGGGGCTTAAAGAGTCGATACTGTAGCGCCAGTTTTTCAAAATGGTATTAGTTCCCCCAATCTTGGGGGTTAGGGGGCTAAAACTATAAATCCGCCTCAGTAAAGACGACAGTTAACATAAATTAATATAAGATGGAACTTAAATTCACAAGCTAATAATTAATTAAGAATAACCATGCTGTTTTCGTTAGCCACCCAAGATTTAGGACAACAAACTCTTAATCGCATCGCAGAATTTGCGCTTTCTAGTCAACTGGATGAGTCAGATCAGCTAAGTGTTGATGTGAAAACTGATCCCAGTTTACTTGCTCAAGGAAAACTAGCATCTCTCACCATAGATGGCGAAGGGTTGGTGATGCAAAAAGATTTACGAATGCAGAAAATGGTGATTCAATTGGAGAATATTGCGGTTAGTCCGATTAAAGCCTTAACAGGAAATATTGAGTTAACAGAAACCAGTACAGGAAAAGCGGATATTGTTCTCACAGAAGCCGATATTAACCGCGCTTTTAATTCCCAAACTCTACAGGAACAAATGCAAAACTTGCAGATGCAAATTGATAATGATCCTGTAACTTTAGATGTTTTAGCCGTAGAATGTCATTTATTGCCACAGGGAGCGATCGGGATTAATGCTAAAATAAAAATTCGAGAAACTGAGGAGATTCAGCAAACTTATTTTACAACCATTCCTCGTGTTAGTGATGGCGGAAGAGGCGTTTCTCTTAATAATGTCAGTTATGCAGAAGGAAAAGAACTCTCGCCGAAGTTAACAGAAGCACTGTTAGAAAAAGCTAGAAGTATTCTGAATTTAAGTAACTTTGAAATGGATGGAATTAGTTTAGAAATTAACCAATTATTGGTCAAAAAAGGAGAACTAGATTTGAGCGCGATCGCGCAGATAACTAAATTTCCCAAACCGTAATCAATGAAGAAACTTTCCGTTAAAGTTAAACCCAATTCTAAACAGCAAAAAGTGGAAACGGGGGAGAATGGCGACTTAATTATTCGTCTTAAATCTCCTCCTGTAGAAGGGAAAGCGAACGCCGAATTGATTAAATTATTAGCGAAAACCTACGGCGTGAGAAAATCTCAAGTTAAAATTAAATCGGGATTAACTGCTAAAATCAAACAGGTAGAGATTGAGTAAAGAATGAATGCTAAAAAGTGACCATTTAATTCATCGACAAAATGGGGAGAGTATTATTCCCAAACAGTTGTTAGTGGAAGATACAAATGGCGCGATTACTTTAGCTAATGAATTGATTTCCTGTTTTGAACAATCCGTCGGAAAACCGCAAAAAGAACTCGATCGAGCGTTATCAGAAAAAGAAGCAGACAACACGGATTATCGGATTCAAAGAGGATTAGCACACCTTTTAAAAAATAATTTCTCCACCTTTGAAATCATTAGTCCTCTTGAACCACAAACCTTGCGTCAACGGGTATTTAGTAAAGCTGCCAATACCATCCCCACCCCTCATCACCGTCAAGCAACCTTAGAAACCCTCGCCAACGAACTCACCACAGAACTTAAACGCACCGTTTTCATCTCAGAAATTGAACAAGGACTTTACGCAGACTTACAAGAAAACCGCATCCTAACACAATTTGAAACTCCCGCACCAGAGACACTTCTCCATCGCTACAATCTCTCCCAAGTACAAGGCATTCTTTACCGCGCCACCTTAATTGAAATCAACGCCCACCGAAATGTTCCAGGACAATATAAACTTCTCTTTCGCTATCTCAAACTCTTTCAACTCATGGCTTATATCGAAGGAGACGCAGATCATGGGTTCACCATCACCATTGACGGACCCGCAAGTGTGTTTAAGTCCAGTACCCGTTACGGGTTAGCCTTAGCGAAGTTACTCCCCGCGTTACTCCATGTCAGTCGTTGGGAATTGAAAGTTATTATAGAACAGCGCGATCGATACAGTAAAGCCCTCAGACAAGGACGATTTAGCCTTGATAGTCATTGTGGGCTAGTCAGCCATTATCCGCCTGGAAAGCCCTACGATAGCCTGCTAGAAGAATCATTTGCCAAACGCTGGGAGAAAGAAAAAACGCAATGGCAACTAGAGAGAGAAGTTGACCTCATTCCCATTCCAGGAAGCGTAATGATTCCAGACTTTCGCTTAGTTCATCCTAATGGAAACGAGTTTCTCCTAGAAATCATCGGTTATTGGCGACCTGAATACCTAAGAAAAAAATTCTATCAAGTGCGTAACTCGCAAGTCGATAACTTGATTTTAGCCATTTCCGAACGTTTAAATCTCGATAAAGCTGGAGTCAACTTCGACAATGTTCCCGCCAAGCTAGTGTGGTTCAAAGATAAATTATCCCCGAAAGCCGTCTTAGCTGTTTTAGCCGAGGATTAATATAATGAGAAATTGTTACAATCCTTAATGGTAACGATAACGAGAGAGAGGACAACTATGGAATTACCAGAATCAGTTAAAGTTTGGTCGCAATTTTTCCACCCTGCTTTTATGTGGATTTTGTTAGGGGCTTCCGTTTACACATTGTATTTAGGAATACAATTTCGCCGCGCCCGTAATGGTGCAGAGGGAGTAAAAGAGAAAAAGGGAAAATTGAGAGAGAAACACTATACTTTAAGTTCAATTTTATTAGCTTTAGTGGTGTTAGGAAATCTCGGAGGAATGGCAATTACCTATATTAATAATGGTAAATTATTTGTCGGTCCTCACCTGTTAGTGGGTTTAGGAATGTTGGCGCTTTTTGCTGCTTCGGCTGCGTTAGTACCTTGGATGACAAAAGGAAACAATTTAGCCCGTAATGCTCACATTGTATTTAATGTTGGGATTCTTGGCTTATTTAGTTGGCAAGCTCTAACAGGAATGCAAATTTTATTTAAAATTATTGGTGGTTTAGGCGGCAGTGATGCAGCTTAATTCTTAGTAGATGTAGGTTGGGTGGAGGTGACGAAACCCAACAAAATTTGTCTTTCGTCCTTCGTCCTTTGTCCTTTGTTTTCCAATGACTAATGACTAATGTACAGACGTGCCATGGAACGTCTCTACCTAATGACTAATTGGTGTTGGGTTTAGCGCTGGCTTCACCCAACCTACTTTTGATCTGATCACTGGTCACTGATCGATGTTGGGTTACACGCTTGTTTCACCCAATCTACTGCTGAAATCCCCGCAATTGGTATCAATTCAGGGGGACTCCGTAAGTTATAATGGGAGGGTAAATCGTAAAATTAGTAGCATTAATCAGAAAAAAGAAGGAGTGTTTCTCTTTCTTGTTTTTACTTCTGATTGCAACGGAGTTTTAAAAAATTATGACCCCTTCCCAAGAGCGGATTATCCCGACCGAACTGCGAAACGAAATGTCTCAATGTTATCTTGAGTACGCGATGAGCGTCATTGTGGGTCGGGCGTTACCAGATGCACGAGATGGTTTGAAACCCGTTCATCGACGCATTTTATATGCGATGTATGAGTTGGGACTCACCGCCGATCGTCCTTTTCGGAAATGCGCTCGTGTGGTGGGGGAAGTGTTAGGGAAATATCACCCCCATGGCGATACGGCGGTTTATGATGCTTTGGTGCGGATGGCGCAACTCTTCTCAATGCGCGATCCTTTGATTAATGGTCATGGGAATTTTGGCTCGATCGATAACGATCCCCCGGCGGCAATGCGTTACACAGAATGCCGCTTACAAGCTCTTTCCACTGATGCCCTACTACAGGATATCGAATCCGATACTGTTGATTTTATCGACAACTTTGATGGGTCGCAACAAGAACCGATGGTTCTTCCCTCCCGTATCCCACAACTGCTATTAAATGGGTCTTCTGGGATTGCGGTGGGAATGGCGACGAATATTCCCCCGCATAATTTAGGAGAATTAGTGGATGGCGCGATCGCGCTCATTCAAAATCCTGATCTGACCACAGCAGAATTAATGCAATATATCCCTGGCCCTGACTTTCCTACGGGAGGACAAATTTTAGGACGCAGTGGGATTAAAGCGGCTTACGAGGAAGGACGAGGATCAATTACCATGCGTGGGGTTGCGGAAATTGAAACCCTCTCCCAACCTGGAAGACAGGATAAAGAAGCGATTATTGTCACGGAACTTCCCTATCAAAGTAATAAAGCCGCCATCATCGAGAAAATTGCGGAACTGGTCAACGACAAAAAACTGGAGGGGATTTCTGATATTCGGGATGAGAGCGATCGAACGGGGATGCGAATCGTGATCGAACTGCGAAAAGATGCTTATCCTCGCGTAGTTCTTAATAATCTTTATAAACAAACGCCCTTACAAATGAATTTTGGGGCGAATATGTTGGCGTTAGTCAACGGAGAACCGCAACACCTCAACTTAAAGAAATTTCTGGAAGTCTTCGTTGAATTTCGCGTCGAAACCATTACCCGTCGCACCACTTACCTATTAAGAAAAGCACAAGAACGGGATCATATCCTACAGGGATTATTAATCGCCCTCCAAGATATTGAAGCAGTTATTCGCATCATTAGAAGCGCAGCGGATACCCCAACCGCAAAAGCCAACCTCACAGAACATTTCGGACTGTCAGAAGCGCAAACCGATGCAATTTTGCAAATGCAGTTACGGCGGTTGACCGCATTAGAAGCGGAAAAAATCCAAGCTGAACACGAAGACTTACTGGCGAAAATTACTGATTACCAAGACATTCTAGCCCGACGGGAACGCATTGAAGAGATTATTCAAACGGAATTAACCCAGATTAAAGAAAAATATGCCACTCCTCGCCGTACCATCATTGAAAGCGCAGAAGGAGAAATTGTTGATCTAGATTTGATTGCCAATGAACAAGCGATTATTCTCCTCACCGAACAAGGGTATATTAAACGGATGCCAGTGGATACCTTTGGCTCACAGAATCGGGCGACACGAGGAAAATCGGCGGCGAAAATGAAAGAAGATGATGGCGTAGAGCATTTTATTAGTTGCTGTGACCATGACCATCTCTTATTTTTCAGCGATCGAGGCGTAGTTTATGCCCTCAATGCTTACCAAATCCCGATCGGGTCTCGGACTTCCAGAGGAACGCCACTATTGCAGATGTTACCCATTTCTCAAGCAGAAAAGATCACCACAGTGTTATCAGTGCGAGAGTTTACCGAAGAAGACTATTTAATTATGCTGACGAAACAGGGGAACATCAAGAAAACCTCTCTGTCTGCGTTTAGTAATATTCGTAGTAACGGGTTAATTGCGATTTCCCTTGCTGAGGAAGACCAATTGCGTTGGGTGCGGTTGGCAAAAGAAAGCGATAGTATTATTATTGGTTCTCGACTGGGAATGGCGATTCATTTCCGCGCTAGTCACGAGCAATTACGCCCTCTCGGACGGGCAACCCGAGGCGTAAAAGCAATGAAGCTGAAACCCAATGATGAGTTAATCAGCATGGATATTCTTCCCGCGCAAGTGATCGCAGAGATGAAGGAAGAAGCCACCGAAGAAGACGCATCGATCGAAGAACCGACACAGGAAGAAACCCTCTGGATTTTAGCGATTACCAAAGGCGGTTACGGAAAACGAGTTCCTATCACTCAATTTCGCCTACAAAAACGGGCTGGTAAAGGCTTAAGTGCGATGAAATTCCGCAAACAGGACTGTTTAGCTGCTTTGAAAGTGGTTCACGCAGACGAGGAATTAATGTTAGTCACGAATCGAGGGATTATCATTCGTCAGGGAACAGATGCGATTCCCAGACAGTCTCGACAAGCAACTGGGGTGAGAGTACAACGGTTAGATCAAGACGATGCGATCGCGGCGGTAGCCTTAGTTCCCCCAGCAGAAGAAGAGGAAACTGGAGAAGACGAATAATGTCAACGGATTTGGGGTTAAAACTTGCTCAATGGTTGGCAGGAGAATTTGAGAACAAAGAGCAAGCCATGTCCGAACCTGCATGGTTTGTTAGTCTTAAATTATGGCATCGTCCGCTCCCGTTTCTGATTGATGGCAATTATGCGCTATTTGCAGAACAAGCACCCGCTTTAAAGCTCGATCGACCTTATCGTCAACGAGTATTTGTTATCACCGCCACCGATCCGATCGCGATCCAATATTACGCTTTTAAGCAACCGCAACTATGGCAAGGATCAGGAAGGAATCCTCAACAATTAGACTCTCTTCGTCTGGATGATTTGGAGAAGTTGCCAGATTGTGTTTTGCAAGTCACCGACACCGAAAAGGAGTTTTCTGCAAAACCTTTGCCTAACGCGGTGTGTCAGTTTTACGCCCAAGGTCGCCTTTGTGAGGTGAAATTAGGGTTTACCGTCACCGCAGAAGAATTTTTCAGTGATGACAAAGGCATTGATCCAGAAACGAAAAAACCGATTTGGGGGGCTTTAATGTCTCCCTATCGGTTTCAGAAAATTCAATCTTTCACGGTTTCCGAAGCCTGACAGCCGATGGGATAGGGGGAATGATAGGTTCGATCGCGTTTACCAAACCACTGATAACGATTATCACGTATCCCAGCATAAGCTCGATCGCCGATCGGTTTCAAGCCTGGAATTTGTCGATATAAAGCAATTAATCCTTCTGCAAAAGGGATTTTACGAGCGATTTCCTCGGCTGCGTCACTTCCCTGCCAACGCATATTTGTGTTTTCGGCATCAATTAGGATCATGCCTAACTCACAATCTTGTTCTGTAATTCCAAAGCGATTTAAAGTGACTTGATCTTGCATCGGAATATAATCAAACTGTTTTCCTTGATCTAGCTTTTCCATTTGTTGGACAAGGGAGACACAAAGATTGCAATTGCCATCATAGATAACGTGATATTTCATGGTTAACTAGAAACTTTTTGTCCAATTTTAGGTTCAGTTCCCGCTAAAATGCGATCGATGTTGGTGCGATGTCGCCAGAACACATAAAACGCGGCACACACCGCAAAAATAATGTAAGGAAGCGGTTCATTCAACGTGATCATAAATACATTGATCCCGATCGCGCTCATTAACGAACTCAAAGACACCATTCGTGATGCAGCCAGAGTCATCCCAAAAACCGCAACTCCCGCCAAAGCTACAGGAGGAGTCATCACTAATAACGTCCCCAAACTCGTCGCCACCGACTTACCGCCACTAAAGCCTAACCAAACCGACTTACTATGACCAAACACTGCAGCCAATGCAGTTAAAACCACTAGCCAAGCCGTCCAGTCTTCGCTAAGGGCAACATTTGGCAACTGTACCACACCCAGTTTAACAATTCCCACCGCGATCGCGCCCTTGAGTAAATCAATCAACAAAACAGCTACAGCCGCTTTTGCGCCCAACACCCGTAAAACATTTGTCGCACCCGTTGATCCTGATCCATATTCTCGAATATCAATTTTTTGTAACCAATAACCCGCTAAAAAACCAGTGGGAATTGATCCGAGTAAATAAGCAGTCATCAGTAACGCGCCATTAATTAAAAGTAAATCATAACTCATTTTATTTAACTCCAAAAGACTTATTTTTTTATTTCAATCTAGATTTTATTGTATTTTGTCCCCTTCTCTAACTCTAAATAACCAATGTATAAAAATAATGATCTTATCTTAATCAAATTCGTTTTTTTCGGGAAACCTATCACCAGAGGAAACAACATTTATGGATGATGTTGGGTTGTCACCCAACCTACCAGATAGCTAGATTTATGGATGATGTTGGGTTATCACCCAACCTACCAGATAGCGGATTAATTCCCCCAGAATTGGGGGCGAGGGGGCAGATTAACAATTCCCCCAAAATTGGGGGCGAGGGGGCAGATTAACAATTCCCCCAAAATTGGGGGGCAGGGGGCAGATTAACAATTCCCCCAAAATTGGGGGCGAGGGGGCAGATTAACAATTCCCCCAAAATTGGGGGGCAGGGGGCAGATTAACAATTCCCCCAAAATTGGGGGGCAGGGGGCAGATTAACAATTCCCCCAAAATTGGGGGCGAGGGGGCAGATTAACAATTCCCCCAGAATTGGGGGCGAGGGGGCAGATTAACAATTCCCCCAGAATTGGGGGCGAGGGGGCAGATTAACAATTCCCCCAGAATTGGGGGCGAGGGGGCAGATTAACAATTCCCCCAGAATTGGGGGCGAGGGGGCAGATTAACAATTCCCCCAAAATTGGGGGCGAGGGGGCAGATTAACAATTCCCCCAAAATTGGGGGCGAGGGCAACATTTTACTTTTGAGTTTTCTTGCTCATTGAAGGAATGACATAAATTAAACCAGAAACTAAGGTTAGAAAAACAGCAAGCCAAAATAAAATCTGCGAAAAAATTAACCAATTATTGTTATCAATTGGCGCAATTAAAACCGCGATCGCAACAATTTGAAGCACCGTTTTTACTTTTCCTAACTGATTCGCACTCGGCAATTTTTCCCCTGCTAAATTAGGATTAACTCGCCAGCCCGCGATCGCGATTTCCCGCCCTAAAATCAAGAAAACGCCCCAAGCTGGAATTGTCCCCCATTCAACTAATACCAAAAGTGGTGCAAAAATCAAGAGCTTATCCACAAGGGGATCGAGAAATTTTCCTAAATCCGTTACCTGATCCAGTTTACGAGCCAAATAACCATCTAGCCAATCCGTCGCCGCTACTAACAGAAAAATTCCCAAACCAATTCCCTGAGAGGTGGGAGAAGACTGAGACAGAAAATAGAAAATAAACGGAATCCCTAACAGTCGGGAGAGAGTGATTTGGGTGGGAAGATTGACCATAAAAAATTAATTATCGATCATTAGTGAAATCAAGAAAACCCTCTCACTCTTACAAAATTGTGAGATAAGTTTGACTGGGACCCATTGGTAAAACTCGCACCTGTTGTTTCTGTAAATCTAGTTCTAACCCTAATGCTTCTAAAGGAATGACTCCTAATAAAGGTTCAGTTCCCCCAGGTAATTCTAAGCATTCAAACGTCCCTTCTCGATCGTATAAGGAAAGAACAGCATCCCGAAAAATTCTGGCTTTTCTTAATCCTGATGCGGTACTGACATCCACCTCTTTTAATAACTTTAATCCTAATTGGGCAATTAATTCTGAAGGAAGACACAACGTTGTTGCGCCAGTATCTACTAAAATTTTATTCAAGGTAACGGTGCGAATTTCCTTTTCTGGGATTAGGCCCTCCTCAGCCCGAATTTGATCCGCACGATTAGTAATCGTCACTGTGGTTAAAACTTTACCCATTTTCTGATGAGTTAATCCTTTAAATTTAGAGCTTCATATTGATTTAAGGTTGCTTTGATCCAAGCGGCATTATCGCGGTAATGAGTCGCAGTGACAAGATTTCGATCGACCACCACTGCTTCCGATTTAAAGTGACCTCCCGCATTAACCAAATCATCCTTACATCCTGGATAAGCTGTGACATTGCGATCGGCGACCACTTGCGCTGAGAGTGACACACTCCCCAACCAATTTTTCGATGTGGTTGGGGCTTCTCACCAACTCCACCTATCGGTTCGGATACTCGATGAGCTTTATTTTACTTCTCCCGGATGCCCCTCGGTTGAAGGTTCCTCAGTCTTCAGAAATTAATTCTGTATCAATTAGTAGGTGGCGATTAGCACTTGGGTATTAAGCCTACTTGTTTGATTATACCGCAAATGGGCTGATTCATGAGGGGCTGTCATCTGGGGTCTCCCCAGATGTTTATACGCCCCGTCTACGACTAAATTTAAAATTGTAGTCGTAGGATTCTCAGCCCTCCTGCTAAATCATAATCGGTTTCTTTAATCTCATCTGCGTCAACGGTAGCATTCGCCGCCACCCCATGCTTCCCTTTCACATCCACTTTCCCTTTTGTTGCCACATCAACTGTAAACTCAGCTTCTTGCAAACGATAAAAGGGATAAGCGAACTCTGTATCCTCAAACCCATTATCCACAATAATCACAGCCCGTTTCATGCTTAAATCCTCCCTGTAATTCAAATCTTTCTATCTTTCGTATATTCTCAGCCTATCAAGTCAAGGTTAAAATATCATCGCTGTTGCCATTAGACATCACAATGAATACAACTCCTGAGTTTTGGGAATCTCGCTATCAATTAGGCACCGATCGCTGGGACATGGGAAAAGCTGCCCCTGGACTGGTAAATTTATTAGCATCAGAGGACGCTCCCTCCCCTGGGAAAACCCTCGTCATTGGCTGTGGAAGGGGCTATGATGCCCTTTTATTTGCCCAAGCTGGACATGAAGTCATCGGCGTTGATTTCGCCCCTAGCGCGATCGAAGCTGCCAGAGATTTCAGCAAAAAAGCCAACCTTCCCGTGTCGTTTCTCCAAGAAGACATTTTTAACCTTCCCCAAAACTATACCGACCATTTCGACTATGTAGTCGAACACACCTGTTTTTGCGCCCTTCCCCCAGAAAAACGCATCCCCTACATTAATCTTGTTCATTCCCTACTCAAACCCAGCGGCGAACTTTTCGCCATCTTCTTTACCCATCAACGTTCCGGTGGGCCGCCATACGGGATTCAACCCCCAGAAATCAGAGACTTATTCACCCCTCAATTTGAAATTGTTCAGTTAACCCCGATCGAAAACTCTGTTCCCTCCCGACAAGGAGAAGAACATTTTGGCAGATTACGCCCCTTAAAACAAAAAGCGCATCAACAAAGAACCAACACTGGTTAACACCCGATTTAAACCACCGCCACCGCCATTATTTTCTCGCGGTTGACGAGCAATTTCCATCGCCTTTAAAAATTGTTGTGACGCTTGCACGCCTGTGGGATTGTTCTGTAACTCAAAAAGTTCTGCTGCGACTTGTGCATCTTGAGTGGCGGCGATTTCATTTCCCAAGCGAAAACGAGCGACTCCTCTCCCTAAATAAGCGGGTGCATATTCGCTATTTGCCTCGATCGCATAATTACAGTATTCGATCGCCCTTTCGTAGTTTCCTTCCTGCGCTTCGGCAACCGCTAGACGGTAAAATTGTTCTGCAGAACTGGCTTCAGTGGGAACACCGATCGCTCCTTGAATGTAAGCACTTTCTAAACTGGTAGCTTGTAGTTGAGCATTAGTTAAATAAGCGTTTCTCAAATCCGTTGCCACCAAATTTGCCCCGCTTAAATTTGCCCCCCTTAAATCCGCCCCATGAAGGGAAGCCCCGCTTAAATTTGCCCCCCTTAAATCCGCCCCTGTCAGATCAGCACGACTGAGATTAGCATTAGTTAAATTCGCTCTTTGTAATTGCGCCCCAGCTAAATCTGCTCTCACTAAACCAGCATTAACTAAGTTACACTCCTCACAGGCTTTTGTGGTAAAAAGTTGATTGAGATCATTTAAGTTTTCTGCGATCGCTGTAGCAGGAGACAGCATTATAATTAGGAAACCAGCAGTGGTAGTAGTGTGAAAAGACATAGATATTTTGCTCCCATTTGATTAAAAATGTCGGTTTTGATGCCATTGCCACGCATGACGAATAATGTTATTTAAATCCGCATATTGTGGCTGCCAACCTAAAATCTGACGCGCTTTTTCACTGCTTCCCACTAACATCGGGGGATCACCAGAGCGACGATCGGCTTCTTCTACGGTAAACTCTTTTTCAGTGACAGCTTTTGCCGTAGCAATCATTTCTCGCACGGTAAAACCATTACCATTGCCTAAATTAAAGACTTCACTGTTCCCGTCATTCAGTAAGTATTCTAATCCCAAAACATGAGCTTGCGCCAAGTCAGTGACATGAATATAATCTCGAATACAAGTGCCATCTCTTGTCGGATAATCAGTGCCAAAAATTTTGATCGCATTTCGTTTTCCTAAAGCGGTTAGTAAAATCAGAGGGATGAGATGGGTTTCTGGATTATGATCTTCGCCTGTGCGCGCTTGCGGATCAGCACCAGCTGCATTAAAATAACGAAAAATTACTGATTTGAAATCATAAGCTCGATCGAAATCTTGGAGAATGCGCTCCACCATTAATTTACTCGCACCATAGGGATTAATTGGGTTTTGAGGATGGTTTTCTGGAATGGGAACAGTTTCGGGAACCCCATAAGTCGCGCAAGTAGAGGAAAATACAAACTTATCAAGGTTCAAGGTTTGCATTGCTTCTAAAAGCGTCAGTGTTCCCACAACATTATTGTGATAATATTTCGCTGGATTTTCGACAGATTCTCCCACATAGGCATAAGCGGCAAAGTGCATCACGGCGGTGATTTCTCGGTTGTTGAAGATTTGGTCAAGGAGCGCGCGATCGCAAGTATCCCCGACAACTAATTCCACCTTTAAACTTTTTTCTACTACATCCCGATGCCCATAAACCAAATTATCAAGAATCACCACATCGTAACCTCTTTCCTTGAGAGCCAGCACTGCATGAGAACCAATATAACCCGCACCACCAGTAACAAGAATGGTTTGATTGTTAGAAGATGACATAATTGCAATAATTAATAAATAAACTCCGTTAATTGTAGGTTGGGTGAAGCCAAAAGCGTAACCCAACCCAACTCAGTAGAACTGTAGGTGGGGTGAAGCCAAAAGCGTAACCCAACAAAACTGAGAACTGTAGGTGGGGTGAAGCCAAAAGCGTAACCCAACAAAACTGAGAACTGTAGGTGGGGTGAAGCCAAAAGCGTAACCCAACCCAACTCAGTAGAACTGTAGGTGGGGTGAAGCCAAAAGCGTAACCCAACAAAACTGAGAACTGTAGGTGGGGTTACGTTTCCCTCCACCGAACCTACTTTCTAATGACTAATGACCAATTGGTGTTGGGTTACGTTTCCCTCCACCCAACCTACTTTCTGATTAGTGTTGGGTTACGTTTCCCTCCACCCAACCTACTTTCTCCGTTAATTGTAGTTAATTGTAGTTAATTGTAGGTTGGGTGAAGCCAAAAGCGTAACCCAACAAAACTCAGAACTGTAGGTTGGTAACTGATTAGATCAAGCACAACTGGTCACTGGTCACTGGTCACTGGTCACTGGTCACTGGTCACTGATTGGTGTTGGGTTTCGCTTCCCTCCACCCAACCTACTTTCTGCTTTTTATTACTACCAAAAACTTATTTCTGATGACAGAGGGGAAATTGTCACCTAACCCTTACAATTGGTGAGTGTTGGAAGTTAGTGACAGCCTAGTAAACTTTGAGTAAACAAGCCACACAACAAAAAACCTTGCGAGTTCTAATTGCTGACGATCATGAGTTAACCCGCTATACTCTAGAACTCATCTTATCGAATCGACAAGCCTTTACCCTAGTGGGAGTCGCTAGAAACGGGAAAGAGGCTTTGGAAATGGCAAAAGAAAACGCTCCCGATGTGTTGGTAATGGATTTACAAATGCCTGTCATGGATGGACTCAGTGCTTCCACTCAAATTAAACAAACTCACCCCAAAGCACAAATTATCGCTTATTCTTCCCTAGAAGACCCGAAAATGGAAGCGACAATGGAAAACGCCCCGATTGATGCGTTTTGTAGTAAAGAAACCCCAACTGAAGATTTAATTCATCTCATTCAACAATTGGGAGACAATCATTAATTTCGCTGCGCTTCTGGAAAGGTTTCCTTAAATTCCTCAATTAAATCATCTAATTCCTCTAACGCTTGATTCACATCTAAACGTAAACTACCGATGTTCGGTTGTTCCATGAGATCAACCAAAACCTCGCGCTTGCTTTCAATTTTACGGATTCGATCGATCAATGCTTGTTTATCCATGACTATCTTTGTTTATAGGGTCTAAGGTAAACTATAAATGCTCAATACACGGTTATGTCAAGATGCTTGGTAAAATCTCTTTAGGAAAATGGGGAATGATTATTGGGGGAACGCTCGCTGTCGTTGGTTTTATTGCTTATGGCGCGGGAAATGCCACCCTTAATTTAGCAGGATTCTTTTACGGAATTCCAGTTTTTTTAGGCGGATTAGCCTTAAAAGCTGCGGAATTGAAACCCACTCCCTACACAAAAGAAACGCCTCCTGAAGTCGTAAAATTAAGGGAAGAAAAATCCACTCCCACTCAAAATCAAATTCGCAATGATGTAACTCGTTACCGCTACGGAGAACAAGTTCATTTACAAGAGTCTTTAGAACGATTAGGATTAAGTCCAACTGATGAAGAACGACCGATTTTAAGTGGATTGCGAGAAGAACTTATTGATGGCTCTTATGGCTTAGTTTTAGAGTTTGAATCCTCGCTTGTGTCTTGGGAAAATTGGCAAGAAAGACAAGAAAAAATTGAGCGGTTTTTTGGTCCGAATATTCGCGCTCATCTGACGCAACCAGAACCCGATTGGGTAGAATTAGCTCTAGTTGCAACTCCTGAAGTTTCCAGTGAGGACAAGGAATGAATTTAATTTAAGGCAAAAGAGCGAGACTAAATCATCAAAAATAAAACCGCACCACCGTTTTATTCAACAGCGCGATCGCGGCTAGTTTGGAGTTTTCTAAATACAATAGAAGAGTAAAAAAAGGTGAACAGACAGCAACAATATACAGTTATTCTTGAAAAAGGAGCATCTAGTTATGGTGCTTATGTCCCAGATTTACTAGGATGTGTTGCGGTTGGTGAGACAAAAGAGGAGGTGATCGCGCTAATTCAAGAAGCCATTGAGTTACATCTTGAAGATTTAGTTGAAACAGGTCAAAACCTTCCCGAACCTTGTTCAAGTAGTGAAGTTGTTATTGTTAAAGCTAGGTAAGAAAGACCAACAGTTACTGATCTTAAAAATTATGTCAAAAATTATGTCCTCAGAAGCAATTACGACGATCGTTAAAATGATTGAATCTTTACCTGAAGAAACTCAAGACCAAGTTGTTAATCACCTACGAGAATATATTGATGAATTGCAAGATGAGATCAAATGGGAACAATCCTTTGAGCGCACCCAATCTCAACTTATTGCTGCTGCGAAAAAAGCCAAGCAGGAAGTAGCAAAAGGTAAAGCAACGGCGATGGACTATGATCAATTATGAACTCCGCAGTTCTTCCTTCTTTTTGGAGAAGTTATCGCCAACTTAGTAGTGAAATTAGACAAAGCGCGAGAAAAGCATATCGTTTATGGGCAGAAAATCCTTTTCATCCGTCTCTACGTTTTAAGTGTATTAATAGCCAAGAGGGGATTTGGTCAGTCAGGATAACAAAAAAATACCGTGCTTTAGGAGTTTTAGAAGAAGATACCGTAACTTGGTTTTGGATTGGAAGCCATGACGATTATGAACGGTACTTTGGATAAGTAAGTTTTGGAAAAAATCGGCGATCGCGCTTTTTCAAGAGTGCGATCGTCAAGAAATGTAAAGATTTGTTTGAGTCGTGTTAAAGACTGTTTCAAAATCGGGGGCGATCGAAGCAATGGGGAAGAAATTCCTAAAACCTACGTGGTAGGATGCCAAAAGTGAGTAAAAACTAGAAGTAGAGGAGATAGACCTTGGTGTTAAGGGTTGCTGTTGTCGGATCAGGACCGGCGGGTTCTTCTGCGGCGGAGGTATTAGCCAAAGCGGGAATTGAAACCTATCTATTTGAACGGAAACTAGATAATGCAAAACCTTGTGGTGGTGCAATTCCTCTCTGCATGGTTAGCGAGTTTGACCTCCCGCCAGAAATTATCGATCGGCGCGTGAGAAAAATGAAAATGATCTCGCCATCTAATGTCGCCGTTGATATTAATTTAGAAAACGAAGAAGAATATATCGGAATGTGCCGTCGGGAAGTCCTAGACGGCTTTTTAAGAAATCGAGCCGCCGAACTGGGCGCGAATTTAATCAATGGGACTGTGCATCGCTTGGAATTACCCCAAGCAAGTAATGAATCCTATACACTCCATTACGCAGATCATTCTGATGGCAGTGCTGTGGGAACAGCAAAAACCCTACAAGTGGATTTAGTCATCGGTGCTGATGGGGCAAACTCACGGGTTGCCAAAGCGATCGAAGCGGGAGATTACAACTACGCGATCGCCTTCCAAGAGCGGATTCGGATTCCCGAAGAAAAAATGGGTTACTACGAAGAATTGGCGGAAATGTATGTCGGTGACGATGTTTCCCCAGACTTCTATGCTTGGGTATTCCCGAAATATGACCACGTGGCAGTAGGAACTGGCACAATGAAGGTCAATAAAGCAAAAATTAAAGACCTCCAAGCTGGCATCCGCGCTCGCGCTGCCGAACGGATTACAGGTGGAGAGATCATTAAAGTGGAAGCGCATCCTATCCCTGAACATCCTCGTCCCCATCGGGTTCGCGATCGGGTGGCTCTCGTGGGAGACGCAGCCGGAACCGTGACTAAATCCTCTGGAGAAGGCATTTATTTCGCGGCTAAATCGGCTCGGATGTGTGCCGAAACCATTGTCGAAACTTCCAAAAATGGACAGCGTATCCCCACCGAAGATGACCTCAAACTTTACATCAAACGTTGGGATAAACGCTATGGCATGACTTACCTGGTGTTAGACTTACTCCAACGAGTTTTCTATCGGTCTGATGCCAGTCGGGAAGCGTTCGTGGAAATGTGTTCCGATAAAGATGTCCAGCGTCTGACTTTTGATAGCTATCTTTATAAAACCGTCGCCCCTGGTAATCCTTGGGTACAAATGAAGATTACCGCGAAAACGGTCGGTAGTCTCCTCAGAGGACACGCTCTCGCCCCCTAGATTTTCTAAGTTCCCCCAGAGTTGGGGGTTAGGGGGCAATTGATTCTCATCAGTTCCCCCAGAGTTGGGGGTTAGGGGGCAATTGATTCTCATCAGTTCCCCCAGAGTTGGGGGTTAGGGGGCAATTGATTCTCATCAGTTCCCCCAGAGTTGGGGGTTAGGGGGCAATTGCTAAAGCAAACCAGAATTCAACTTGGAGAGACGTTCAAAAGAGCGTCTCTTTTTTTTCGTTATAGCACTAGCAACTTAGGTTAGGACATTACTGATCGCTAAAACCTTTTCACCATAGGACTTTTGCCTGTTGCCTGTTGCCTGTTGCCTAGCGCGTAGCGCTATAAAACCGAACGCCAACACCAAGAGAAAAAAAAGAAAACTGTTAATCTAGAATGCGATAGAGTGTGTAAAACAGTAGGACATGATGGACGAAAATAAACAACAAGACACAGCCAATAATGAAGCTCAAACTCCTCCAGAAGAGGAACAAGCGCAACAGCCAGAAACAGCGGTTTCTGTGGAAGCCGAAGCGGTAGAAACGGCAGCTGAGGGGGAAAGTCAAGAGCAAACCGCAACCGAGCAATCTGCAAATACAGAACAGTTACAATCGGAAATTCAAGCCCTCCAACAAAAATTAGAACAAGAAACCCAACAACGGGAAAGCGTCACCGCGCAAGCGAAACGTCTAGCGGCAGATTTTGAAAATTTCCGCCGTCGTAGCGAGACGCAAAAAGAAGAAATTAAGCAAAATGAGAAACGGGAAACTCTATCCAAAATTTTAGAGATCGTGGATAATTTTGAACGAGCGCGATCGCAAATTAAACCCGCCACAGAAGGGGAAAAGAATATTCATAAAAGCTATCAAGGGGTTTATAAGCAACTGGTAGAAGCAATGAAGAGTCTAGGAGTCTCAAAAATGCGCCCCGAAGGAGAGCCGTTTGATCCCTATTACCATGAAGCCATGTTGCGAGAACCGACTAATGAGCATCCTGAAGGGACAGTGATTGAAGAACTCAGATCAGGATATATGTTAGAAGATACGGTGCTTCGTCATGCGATGGTAAAAGTTGCCGCCGCCCCTGAACCCTCATCACAAGAAGAAGCCAGTGGAGACACAGAAAATAACAGCAATGAGGAACAACTGGCTTAATTGATCAAAAACATCTTTTCTTAGCAAATTTGCTAGTTTCCCTCCAGATTGAGGGAAAACTTTCTTATAGATATCTTGTATATTTACGGAAAGGAAATCTCTATAACTTTATTAATCTCATGGGAAAAGTGATCGGCATCGACCTCGGCACAACCAACAGTTGCTTTGCAGTCTTAGAAGGCGGTAAATCGGCGGTAATCGGAAACTCAGAAGGAGAACGGACAACGCCGAGTATTGTTGCTTTTACTAAAGACGAAGAGCGTTTAGTGGGTCAACTGGCGAAACGCCAGGCTGTTACCAATGCCGAAAATACGGTTTATAGTATTAAACGCTTTATTGGACGGCGTTGGGAAGACGCAGAAGTAGAACGGAAGCGGGTTTCTTATCACTGTGTGCCAGGGAAGGATCAGACCGTTGATGTGGAAAGTTGGGGAAAACAATACACTCCCCAAGAAATCTCAGCAATAATTTTACAGAAGCTCAAAGCAGATGCTGAAGATTATCTCAACGAATCGGTTACGGAAGCCGTGATTACCGTTCCCGCTTATTTTACCGATGCTCAACGTCAGGCGACGAAAGACGCAGGAACAATTGCTGGGTTGAATGTCTTGAGGATTATTAATGAACCGACTGCCGCTGCTTTAGCGTTTGGGATTGATAAACAAGAGGAACAACAAAATGTTTTGGTGTATGACTTAGGGGGTGGCACGTTTGATGTTTCCATCCTTCGTTTAGGGGATGGGGTATTTGAAGTTAGAGCAACCGCAGGGAATAATCACTTAGGGGGAGATGATTTTGATAATGTGATTGTGCAGTGGATGCTTGCTGAATTTAAAAAACAGGAGGAGATTGACTTAACAAAAGATAAAATGGCAATGCAACGGTTACGGGAAGCCGCCGAACGGGCAAAAATTGAGTTATCGACGCGCCCGAAAACTGTGATTAATCTCCCTTTTATTACGGCTTTTAGCAAAGGTGAGGGGGAAATTGGTCCGAAGCATCTAAAATTAGAGTTGACGCGATCGAAGTTTAATGAGCTTTCCCGTGATTTGGTACAAGGGACGATTCAACCCTTAAATCAAGCGTTGGAAGATTCGGGTTTGAAGCTGAAAGAGATCGATCGAATCTTACTGGTCGGTGGCTCAACTCGTATTCCCGCAGTACAAGAAGCACTGAAAGAGTTTTTTCAGGGGAAAGAACCCGATCGATCGATCAATCCCGATGAAGCGGTTGCTTTGGGAGCGGCGATTCAAGGTGGGGTTTTAATCCATGAGGAGGAAGTAGAAGATATCTTGCTTTTGGATGTGATTCCCCTGTCTCTGGGGATAGAAACCCTCGGAGAAGTTTTTACCAAAGTCATCGATCGAAACACAACGATCCCCACCAGTAAATCACAAACCTTTTCCACCGCCACCGACGGACAAACCTCTGTAGAAATCCACGTTTTACAAGGGGAACGGGCAATGGCAACGGATAACAAAACCCTTGGTAAATTTCTCCTGACGGGGATTCCCGCAACCCCTCGCGGTGTTCCCCAAATTGAGGTCAGTTTCGATATTGATGTCAATGGCATCTTAAAAGTTTCCGCAGAAGATAAGGGAACAGGACGAGAACAAAGCATTGTGATCAAGGAAACTGGCGGTTTGTCTCAAAAAGAAATTGAACGGATGCAGAAAGAAGCCGAACAATATGCAGAAGAAGACCGTAAACGCATCCAAAGAATTGAACTCAGTAACCAAGCCGATAGCCTGTTTTATAGTCATCAATCCACATTGAAAGATAATGAGCATTTGATCCCTCAAAAACTAAGAACGGCTGCGGAACAGAAGAAACAGCAATTAGTGAGCGCCCTAGAAGATTCAAACCTTGAATTGGGAGTGATTCAAACTCGCTTAGAAGAGTACCGACAAGCGGTTTTAAGCATGGGATCAGAAGTGTACAGTCAAGGGGGAAATCGCACTCAAGACTCTTCTTCTAAAGACTATGAACCCGTAGAAAAAGAGGATATTACTCAAGAAAACCAATCCTCCTCGGCAAAAGAAGCAACACGGACTCAAGAAACTCCAGAACTAGACCAAGTTTTCGGAACGTTTGAAGATGAAACTCAAGAGTCAAACCTTGTCACTGAATCCCATGATGAGGTAAATTTAGAGGATACAAGTCGCAATTATCAAACCGAATTTGATCTTGAAGAAGATGGGTTCAATCCCTTTGAAGATTTTGATGAGGAAGAAGACCCCTCAGTCGATGATTACGAAGCTGTAGAATAGGTGGAAACCATAAGCATTGAAGGCTACGGCGATACTTGCTAATCTCGTAAATGGAAATAAATTAAACTTAATATAGATAAACGCTAAACACTGAACCACTGCTTTATGGCTGCCGATTATTACGAACTGTTGGGAATTTCCCGCAACGCAAGTAAAGAAGATATTAAACGCGCTTACCGCCGTCTCGCTCGACAATATCATCCTGATGTGAACAAACAAGAGGGGGCGGAAGAACGATTTAAAGAAATTAACCGTGCCTACGAAGTGCTGTCAGAACCCGAAACGAGAGCGCGTTACGATCGCTTTGGGGAAGCAGGTGTCAGCGCTGGTGCTGGTGCTGGTGCTGGTGGCACTGCTGGTTATCAAGACTTTGCTACTGATATGGGTGGCTTTGCTGATATTTTTGAAACCATCTTTAGTGGCTTTGGTGGCGCAACCGCAGGCGGTTCGACTCGCCGTCGCACTGGACCCACTCGCGGCGATGATTTACGCCTTGATTTACAAATCAACTTCCGAGAAGCGGTTTTTGGGGGAGAGAAAGAGATTCGTATTCCTCACTTAGAAACTTGTGAAACCTGCGAAGGGAGTGGCGCAAAACCAGGAAGCGGGGCAAGCACTTGCTCGACTTGTTCGGGAAGTGGACAGGTGAGACGGGCGACTCGTACTCCTTTCGGTAGTTTTGCTCAAGTTTCAGTGTGTCCCACTTGTAATGGTGAAGGGCGTGTTATTGAGGAAAAATGCGAAACCTGTGGTGGTGCAGGTCGCAAACGAGAAACGAAAAAGCTAAAAATTACCATTCCACCTGGTGTGGATAATGGGACACGCTTACGAGTGTCCTCGGAAGGGGATGCAGGGCTACGCGGTGGCTCTCCTGGAGATTTATATGTTTATTTAGGGGTGAAACCAGACCCTGAGTTTAAACGGGATGGGTTGAATCTTCTCTCGGAGATTACTGTCAGCTATTTACAAGCGATTTTAGGCTGTCGGATTAAGGTGAACACGGTTGATGGCGAGGAAGATTTGAATATCCCCGCAGGAACGCAACCTGATACGGTGTTGACTTTGGAAAGTAAGGGCGTTCCGAAATTGGGAAATCCTGTCAGTCGGGGTAATCATTTGATTACGGTTCATGTGGAAATTCCCACTCGTTTGAATGCGAAGGAACGAGAGTTATTAGAGGAATTGGCGAAAATTAAAGGGGAAAATAGCGGTAAAGGCGGATTAGAAGGATTTTTAGGACGGGTGTTTGGCGGATGAGTGAATCAGCTTCAACAACAACTTCACAACCGATTCCTGATGCTCAGTTGGATTTGCGGGGAACGCCTTGTCCGATTAATTTTGTACGGACGAAGTTACGTCTCGAACAAATGGAAACGGGTGCGTTATTGGAGGTTTGGCTCGATCCTGGAGAACCGATCGAGCAGGTTCCCCACAGTCTAAAAGTAGAAGGTTATCCCATAGAAGGGCTTGAGGATCGCGGTGAGTTTTTCGCGCTGCAAGTGCGTCGATCGGTGCAACAATAATGACAGCGCCCGATCAACTCACAGGAACAGTGGTGGCGGTACAGGCGAATTTTTATCAGGTACAGTTAGACGATCGAGCGGTGAGATTACTTTGTACCCGTCGATCGCGCCTGCAGAAAATTGGACAGAAGGTTATGGTGGGCGATCGGGTTCGGGTAGTCGAACCAGACTGGACGGATCAGCGTGGAGTAATTAACGAGGTGTTTCCTCGCGAGACGGAATTAGATCGTCCTCCTGTCGCCAATGCCAATCAGTTGGTTTTAGTGTTTGCCTTAGCACAACCACCTTTAGAACCCATGCAGTTAAGCCGTTTTTTAGTGAAAGCAGAATCCACAGGAATTGATTTATGTGTTTGCTTAAATAAAAAAGATTTAGTCTCCGCCACAGAAAGGCAGGAATGGGAGGCACGGCTGCAAGGCTGGGGGTATTCCCCATTTTTGATTAGTGTGGAGCAACAAGCAGGGTTAGAGGCACTGCAAAAGCAATTAAACGATCGGACGACGATCTTCGCTGGCCCTTCTGGGGTGGGAAAATCTAGTTTAATTAATTTACTGATTCCCCAAGCACAATTACGAGTGAGTACAGTGTCGGGAAAACTTCAGCGCGGACGACATACGACACGCCATGTGGAGTTATTTTCTTTACCCAACGGGGGGTTACTTGCGGATACCCCAGGCTTTAATCAACCTGATCTCAATTGTGATCCGTTGACTTTAGCGACTTATTTTCCTGAAGCCAGAGAACGCTTAAAACAAGGAAGTTGTCGCTTTGGTGATTGTTTACATCGAGATGAACCCGATTGTGTGGTACGAGGGGAATGGGAACGATATCCCCATTATTTGGACTTTTTGAAAAGCGCGATCGAGCAATTAGAAGCGCGAGAACAAACCACCGACGCGGACAATAGTTTGAAACTCAAAATCAAAAGTTCAGGGGAACGCAGTTATGAACCGCGTTTAGAGCGAAAAAAATATCGCCGAGATTCTCGACGACAGCGCAATCAGGATTTACAAGAATGGTGTAAAGAAATGGACGAGGAAGACAACAACGATCTGTAAAGACGTTCCATCTTTTCTTCGTGCTGGGGATTCCCCTCTTCTTTTCCCCCCTTTCAAAGGGGGGTTAGGGGGGATAGGGAGAGATGATCTACTGATTCGGTTGGGGAGTCATCCGTAAATAAGGTTTAACCTCAGTCACCCCTTTCGGGAATTTCTGTTTCGCTTCCTCCGTGGAAATGGAAGGAACAACGACAACATCATCTCCTTCTTTCCAGTTAACAGGAGTCGCCACTTGATAATTGTCAGTTAATTGTAGAGAATCAATCACCCGCAATAATTCAGGGAAGTTGCGACCGGTACTAGCAGGATAAGTCAAAGTGAGACGAAGTTTTTTCTGTGGATCAATGATAAACACCGATCGCACCGTGAGATTATTTAAAGAGTTGGGGTGAATCATCCCATAGAGATCAGACACTTTCCGATCGCCATCTGCGAGAATGGGATAATTAACAGAACAGGATTGAGTTTCGTTAATATCGTTAATCCATCCTTTGTGAGATTCGGCATCATCGACACTTAACGCCAACACCTTCACATTGCGTTTATCAAATTCAGGTTTGAGACGAGCGACTTCTCCTAATTCAGTGGTACAAACTGGAGTATAATCCGCAGGGTGTGAAAATAAAATTACCCAACTATCTCCAGCCCACTCGTGAAAAGAAATATCTCCCATACTGGAGGCTTGTTGAAAATCGGGAACTACATCACCAAGTTGAAGTGTCATAAATTTAATCTTCTCCGCAACACATTGAGCTTCTTTAGTTTAAAATTTTACCGTTAAACAACCGTTTTCCGATCGGCTTTTCGTTCATTCCTCAAAATCACTACCAAAAATAGATCAGAAAATTGTTCTGAGTCACATAAGATGAGACAATAGCAAGCAAAAGTCAAGCCTTGCCTTGGAGGAGATAAATTTATGCGAAAGTTAGTGTCATTGTTAGCAGTTTTCCTATTGAGCGTTAGTTTCTTGTTAGGGATGGGACAATCTCCCGTCTTAGCGCTCAATGTTAACCAAGTTAATGGGTCAGGTATTTCTATTTTGGCTCAATTCCGTAATGATGCGGATCAAAAATTAAAACAAATTGGCAATAAAATCGACTTGAATAACACAAATATCCAAGCCTTCCGCGACTTGAGAGGGTTTTATCCTACTCTCGCTCGTAAGATCATCGAAAATTCCCCTTATGAAAAAGTGGAAGATGTGTTCAACATCCCTGATTTAAGTGAACGTCAAAAAGAGCGTTTAGAGGAAAACCTTGATGAGTTTGTAGTCACTGAACCGGAAAGCGCTTTTATTGAAGGGGGCGATCGGATCAACAACGGCGTTTATGGCGGTTATTAATCAAATTCCCATTTAATCCTTAAAAATCAATTAAAACACCGTCTGTGGAGCTTTCTACAGACGGTTTTTTTAGCTAGGCTTTGCTGTTGGGAAGCTGAAAGTTTTACCAAATAAGGATTTGATGCGATTAAGTTCTCGTAAAAATGCAAGTTCATTGATTGTTCAATCGTCAAAACCTTGCATCAAAACCTTCCCCTCCTACCGATCAATCAACCCTCTTGCCTTTTGCCTTTTGCCTCTTGCCTTACTACACCGAAAACATGAACTTTTCCAGCAAACCCTATCTAAATCCTATTTTTGACGAAATTGGGTCATTTCTTCCCGTAACGTTGCCACTTCATCAGTAAGGGATTGTAAACGGGAGGGAAAGTCATCTCGATCGGGTTCGGTTTCTTGCTGAGACTGACTCGCCGTCGGGGTTTCCGTAGAAGAGGGCTGTTGTGTAGCAGACTGCTCTCCTTGATTGATTAATTCTTCTACAAAGCGACGAGCTTCAGTGGCGGTGGTTTCCCCTTTCTTTTCCCATTCTTGGGTGCGTTGGTTCAACTCTTCACTTAATTCCGACACCAGCTGCGATCGTTTTTGCTCATTTTGTATCGTTTCCGTTGCCACAGAAATTGCTCCGAGCGTGACATAGAATCCTTGTTCAACAATTTTAAACGGCTGATTTTGATTATCCATAATTTACCCCTGATGCTGCTCTAGATATTCTGTCACATCTTCAACTAATCGTGTGAGTTCTGCTTCTGTCGTAAGGCGGATTCGCTCATCTCGAACCGTTATCAAGACTTTTGCCGCGAAAGGAGTGGGATAGATATTCGGGTTACAAAATACCTCTAAAAATACCTCTCCTGTGTGGCGATATTCAGTGGGTGACTGAGGCTGGGGTTTATTTCCCTCATTTACCGCTTGTGTTGTCACTTTAAACTTTTCCATCAAACTAGAAAGCGCCTGTTTTAAGTCTTGCGCCGCTTCGGGACTAAAATTAAATCGAATTGAACCTTGATCGAGATTTAAAGTTAATTGAGAAGAGAGATTCATCGTCATTTTTTTCAATAATTAAGGTTTAACTCTATCATATTTAATGAGGAATAATCAATTATTACTTTTATTATATTTACCCGCGATTACGAGTCTTTTTATGATAAATTCGTAATCCTTTCCAATTACAATTACTACAATGATAACGACGGATTGGGATCAAATAAGACAGCCAACGTTGATATCCTTTTCGGTGCAGTTTATGGGTGTGGTGTTGACATACGGGACAAGTTTTATCGTATCCGTAAAGGCGAAAAACATGATAGCGTAGCCGTTGTACAAAAAAGTAACTAACAGCTACAATGATGATTATTGCTAAAATGTTTTTCGGATTAATCGCTGATTTTATTAGTGTGGGAAGCAGTGTAATGAGGTTATTTAATCCCTCAAGTAAGCTCGATCGCGCCGCACTGGGGAGGAAGAAATAAAGCCCGATCGCAACTAAAAATATTACAGCAATTGCTTCTGGCAACCACTCTCTATTCAGTTTAATTCCTTTCTTTTTTCTGGCATTTTTTGTCATATCGTCTGGTTCTGGCAAATATACAGATTAATGCGAGTACGCTACGATCGCGCTGTGAAATATAGCAGTTAGAAACTCATATTGAGACTTCTATCGTTTTTTAATGGCGGTATTGCTACGGCAATCCTAAATCTTATGTAAAAAGTTGGCTTATATCAAGTTCAGGTAACTGCTTCTAATTGGTGTTGGGTTTCGTCTTCTCCACCGAACCTACTTTTGATAACTAATTGAGCCAACTTGATCTTACTAAACTCCCCCAGAATTGGGGGTTGGGGGGCAAAAAAATTGTAACTCATCTTGGTGTTGGGTTTCGTCTTCTCCACCGAACCTACTTTTGATAACTAATTGAGCCAACTTGATCTTACTAGACTCCCCCAGAATTGGGGGTTGGGGGGCAAAAAAATTGTAACTCATCTTGGTGTTGGGTTTCGTCTTCTCCACCGAACCTACTTTTGATAACTAATTGAGCCAACTTGATCTTACTAAACTCCCCCAGAATTGGGGGTTGGGGGGCAAAAAAATTGTAACTCATCTTGGTGTTGGGTTTCGTCTTCTCCACCCAACCTACTTTTGATAATTAATTGAGCCAACTTGATCTTACTAAACTCCCCCAGAATTGGGGGTTGGGGGGCAAAAAAATTGCAACTCATCTAGAATTTTTATAGATCGAGACTTCATACAAGTTCAGGCGGAAGTTCTAAAGGAATTGTTCCCATTAACCCCTTACGAAAATCATTCAGAAGTTCTCGTGCTGTTCTTTCCTTGTCTTGATTGTGGCGTTGAGTCGCCAAAGCGGATAGATAAGCACTGCCAGTAAAATTACTGACTTCAAGATGATAACGGTTTTCAAGGACATCCGTAAAGTGTAACTGTTTCAACAGATCAATTAAATCCGACGCAATATTTTGTAGATCATAACCCGCTTCTCCAATATCATCACAGATTGCGAGTTTAATCGCTGCCGCTTGATCCTTGAGTTTGGGTGGAATCACTCCAGGTGCATCTAAAAGATCGATTTGGTCAGAAATTCTCACCCATTTTAGTTGACGAGTTACACCAGCTTTCCGTGCGCTTTGGACGATTTTTCGTCCGACTAAACGATTAATTAATGCTGACTTTCCGACATTGGGAAACCCCATCACCACAGCACGCACAGGGCGATCGCGCATTCCGCGACTTCTCCGTTTTTCGTTCACCGCTTCCCCTGCTTTTTGCGCCGCTTTCAACAGAGATTTAATCCCTTTCCCCGCTTGTGCGTCAGTCAAATAAGGAGAATAACCCTGACTTTGAAACCACGCCACCCATTGAGAATGTAACTCCTCTGGGATCATATCTTGGCGATTAATCACCAACAATCGCGGTTTACTTCCCACCCATTGCGAAACCTGTGGATGTTGAGATGCAAGGGGAATCCTCGCATCCAGCACTTCTAACACAACATCCACATTCTTTAACTGTCGTTTTAATTCCTGTTCTGCTTTTGCAATATGACCAGGATACCATTGAATGATTGCCATTATTGATTGTTGTAATGATTTTTTTGCCCCCTCACCCCCAAGTTTGGGGAGAATCGCCCCCTCACCCCCAAGTTTGGGGGGAAATCGCCCCCTTACCCCCAAGTTTGGGGGGAATGCTAGGGAATAATTAACACTGGACAGGGAGAAAGATTAATGACACGATTACTAACACTGTGTTCCGCTTCTTCTTCAATTAACCCCACACCACGACACCCCATGACAATTAAATCGGCATCCAGTTCATCGGCTACATCACAAATGATAAACGCTGGTCTTCCTTCTCGTTCTAAAGTTTCGATGTTATTCACATTTTCTTCTGACAATAAAGATTTGATTCCTTCAAGAAGTTCTGTCACCGCGCCTTCGGATGTCATCTGTCGCGTGTCTTCTCTGGCTTCTTCTCCCGTTTCAACAACGGAGAGTAAAATCAGACGACTGTTATAAGTTTGAACGAGATTAGTCACGGTTGCGATCGCGTCACGGGTTTCTCGACTATGATCGACAGGAAAGAGAATGGTCTTAAACATCGTAATTCAATTGTAAACGAATAACGCCAGCTTAAATTAAGCTAACATCATAACTGGAGATTCGTGATTAACGGTTTGTTATTTGTTACTAACCTACGACAGTTAACAGTTATTACGTTCTCATCTTATTTATTCCTAGATTTTTTCATGGTGGTAACGATCGCGCAACTTTTAAATTGGAAAACACAACAACGCTCAATTACTGTTCTCACTGCTTGGGATTATGCCATTGCTCAGATTTTAGATGAAACAGGAGTTGATGTGATTTTAGTCGGTGATTCTCTAGCGATGACGGCGTTGGGACATGAGACTACACTTCCTCTAAGTTTAGACGCAATGCTTCATCATGCGGCGGCGGTGAAACGAGGGGTGAAACGAGCGTTGGTGGTTTGTGATCTTCCTTTTTTAAGTTACCAAGAAAGTGATCAGCAGGCAATTCGTAGCGCGGGAAGAGTTTTAAGGGAAACAGGGGTACAAGCGGTAAAATTAGAGGGAGGAAACAGCACGATCGCACAGACGGTTTCCGTTCTCACTCGTATTGGGATTCCTGTGATGGGACATATTGGTTTAACTCCTCAATCGGTACATCGTTTAGGGTATCGTCAACAGGGAAAAACTCCCGAAGAAGCAGAACGCATTTACCAAGAGGCGCTTAACCTGACACAAGCTGGTGCTTTTGCTCTGATTTTAGAACATATCCCCAATGAACTCGCCGCAAAAATCACTGATGCGATTTCTATTCCTACGATCGGGATTGGTGCTGGTAATAACTGTGATGGACAGGTTTTAGTCACAGCAGACTTACTGGGTTTAACAGCAAAACAGCCGCCGTTTGCGAAAGTCTATACTAATCTTAGAGAAGTCATTAAAGAAGCGACGGAAAACTACATTGAAGACGTTAAAGGAAAACAGTTCCCAAAATGACCATTGTTTCTGTTTCAGAATTAATAACTGGCGCAAAGGAAGGAAAAGTCGTGAGTTTTCCTACTGATACAGTTCCCGCTTTAGCCGTGCGTCCCGACAATGCCGAGGCAATCTTTCGCTTGAAACAACGAGAAGCAAACAAACCTTTGATTTTAATGGGGGCTTCTTGGGAACAGTTACGGTTTTATGTGGATGGGACAACAGAAGAGTTACAAGTTTGGGAAGAGATGACAAGAAAATACTTTCCAGGACAGTTAACTCTGGTGTTACCCAGTTCTCCACAAGTGCCTTCGACGGTGAATCCGAAAACTCCAGAGACAATTGGAGTGCGTGTTCCTGACTGCTCGATCGCTCTCTCCATTTTTCAAGCAGTGGGAGTGCTTGCGACTACCAGCGCCAACCGTTCAGGAGAACCGCCTTTAACCTCTCCAGAAAGCATCGATCGAGCGTTTCCAGAGGTCTTGGTTTTGAATGATATCTCATCCGTTTCCAGTAGTGGTTCTCCTTCTACAGTGGCAAAATGGACAGGCAACAGTTGGCAAATTCTCCGACAGGGAAAAATCAATCTCTAAAGGTAGTTTGCCAATACCAATTTGATCTGGAAAATAGGTGTTGGTTTACTCATTAATCATTTTTAACGCTTCGTTAATTACATGATCTGAAAGATACATCCCAGACTGCTTTAAAGTTTCCAGTATCGGACGCGCTACCACGTCCGGAACAATAAATGTTGGACTTACCACCTGTAGCAAAGAAAGATAATTCCCTTTCGTTAAAAAAATCAAGGGGGATGTATTAATTGCAGGAAATTCAGCCACTTTTTAATTCTCGCTTTAAGTCTTCAAAATCGACATTAAACACATCCACTCCTTCTCGTGCTACCGCCGCTAAAAAATCTCTTCGATTTAAGCCAGCAATTTGAGCCGCCTTTTCTTGGGAGATTTCATTTCGCTGATACCAGTGAATCGCTGCGGCTAGGCGCAACTCATTCACAAAGCCATCTGGAGGCAGACGACGAGCCGATAGCACTTCTTCGGGCAAATTAATCGTTACTTCAGCCATATATAAACTACCTGTTTTGAGCTGGCTCGACTGAGCCTAATTTTTTCGGGGATTATTTTTCTCTTAAAACCCTTAAAACACTGGGGATTTGAATCTGCTCGATCGCGTCTAAATGGGGAATTTCTGCCAAGGCTTGACGGAAATTTTCCTCTTTGACATTGTGCGTCACGACCACAATTTCGGCAAAACCATTATTAAAATCAATTTGCACGATCGATTCTAAACTCACCTTATGTTTCCCGAAACAAGTGCCTAAATTGCCAATAACACCCGGTCGATCGATGCAGATAATACGGGCATAAAAACGAGTCACTAACTCTTGAATTGGCACTAATTCACGGCGAGGATGCTGAGGAATTTTTAATAACGGATTGACTGCTTGACTCACTTTTAACATGGCAGCAATATTCATTAAATCTGAAACCACCGCGCTGGCGGTTGCGCCACCCCCAGCACCCGGTCCATAAAACATCACTTGTCCGATCGGATCGCCTTCCACTAAAATCGCATTATTGACTCCATCAATATTGGCGAGAGGATGTTCTTTAGGAACTAAGGTCGGATGAACTCTCACCTGTAATCCACTTTGCTCCCGTTGCGCGATCGCCAACAGCTTAATCTCAAACCCTAATCGCTCTGCGTATTGAATATCAACCGCACTCACTTGGCGAATCCCCTCACAGGAAACCTGTTCTAAACTCACCTGTTCCCCAAACGCCAGGGTAGCCAGAATCGTAATTTTATCCGCCGCATCATACCCATCAACATCCGCGCTGGGATCAGCCTCCGCGTAACCCAACTCCTGCGCTTCCGTTAGCACCTCCGAGAAATCACTTCCCTCGGTTGCCATTTTCGTGAGGATAAAATTGGTTGTGCCATTAATAATCCCTAAAATACTGTCAATCCGATTCACACTCAAAGATTGTTGTAGAGGACGGATAATGGGAATTCCTCCCCCCACCGCCGCTTCTATTAAAACATACACTCCAGCTTCGGCTGCAGCTCGATAAATTTCCTCTCCGTAACGAGAAATCACCGCTTTATTCGCTGTTACCACGTGCTTTTGGTGAGAAATTGCCTTTAAAATCAACGATCGAGCCGGTTCTAACCCACCAATCAACTCCACCACAATATCAAGATCAGGATCAGTAACAATCGCTTCCAAATCAGTTGTTAGAACACCATCAGCAAACTCGACAGCGCGACGCTTATCTAGGGTTTTCACTCCCACCTTAGCGATTTCAATCTCTTTTAATAACGGGTGACGGGATTCTGGAGAGAGTAAAATTCCCGCCGTCGCTGTTCCCACCGTGCCTAATCCTAACAAACCGATTTTTAAGGCTTCCACCACTTTGTTCTTCTATCCTTTCTTAACCGACAGCAATCTTGATTTTAAAATATGTTCGTTGTTTCTGCTTGGTTTATCCCCTAAACAACGAGCAAACGGCAATGGTAACATAAATAATAGATATAAAAGAAATTAACATAAGACAATAACGGTTCTTAAATTAATCCCCCAAGCTATGTTCCTAAAAAAACTTCTCGGCGATCCCAATGAACGGAAACTTAAAAAGCTACAACCGACGGTTACAGAAGTCAATCTCTATGAGGAAGACATTAAAAGCCTCTCTGACGAAGATTTAAGAGGAAAAACCCAAGAATTTAGAGAAAAACTTGCCCAAGCTAAAAACGAAGACGAAGAAAATGACCTCATTGAGGAAATTTTACCAGAAGCCTTTGCGGTGGTGAGAGAAGCCGCACGCCGCGTTCTCGGTTTGCGCCATTATGATGTACAGATTTTAGGGGGAGTTGTTCTCCACAGTGGGGAAATTGCAGAAATGAAAACAGGGGAAGGAAAAACCCTTGTTGCGACGCTTCCTTGCTATCTCAACGCCCTGACGGGAAAAGGAGTCCACGTTGTCACAGTGAACGATTATCTGGCGCGTAGAGACTCGGAATGGATGGGACAAGTCCACCGTTTTCTCGGTTTGAGTGTCGGTTTAATTCAACAGGGAATGTCCCCCAGAGAAAGACAGAGTAATTACAACTGCGACATTACTTATACCACGAACAGCGAACTCGGGTTTGATTATCTTCGGGATAACATGGCAACCTCGATCGAGGAAGTGGTACAACGTCCCTTTAATTATTGCATCATTGACGAAGTGGATTCGGTACTCATCGACGAAGCGAGAACTCCGTTAATTATTTCTGGTCAAGTGGAACGTCCCACCGAGAAATATATTCGCGCCTCTCAAATTGCTCGTGAGTTGAAACGCGATCGAGAGGGAGAAATCAAAACCGAAGAAGCCATGGCGTTAGAAGAAGCCGAAGCGGGAGAAGAAGCCCATTATGAGGTAGATGAGAAGGCGAAAACGGTTCTCCTCACCGATGAAGGGTTTGCCAAGGCGGAAGAATTGTTAGGCGTTAATGATCTCTATGATCCCGAAGATCCTTGGGCGCATTATGTGTTTAACGCCATTAAAGCGAAAGAATTATTTACCAAAGATGTTAACTACATCGTCCGCAATGGAGAAGTGGTCATTGTTGATGAATTTACAGGGCGTGTGATGCCGGGCCGCCGTTGGAGTGATGGTTTACACCAAGCAATTGAGGCAAAAGAAGGGGTAGAAATTCAGAAAGAAACCCAAACCCTCGCCAGCATTACCTATCAAAACTTCTTCCTACTGTATCCGAAACTGTCAGGGATGACGGGAACCGCCAAAACCGAAGAAGCAGAGTTCGAGAAAATTTATAATCTACAAGTCACAATTATCCCGACCAATTTACCTCTCGCCCGTCGTGACTTATCCGATGCGGTTTATAAGAACGAACGAGGAAAATGGAAGTCAGTCGCCGATGAATGTCAGGAAATGCACGAAAAAGGTCGTCCTGTTTTGGTGGGGACAACCAGCGTGGAAAAATCGGAACTGTTGTCAGGATTATTGGATGAACGAGGACTTCCCTACAATGTTCTGAATGCCCGTCCTGAAAATGTGGAACGGGAGTCGGAAATTATCGCCCAAGCGGGACGGAAAGGGGCGATTACCATTGCCACAAACATGGCAGGACGAGGAACAGATATTATTTTAGGGGGAAACCCTGACTATATGGCGCGGTTGAAACTGCGAGAGTATTTCATGCCGAAAATTGTTATCCCAGAAGAAGAGGATGAACTAGCGGTTAGTGTTCCCAATGGGAAAAAACGTAATCGTCCCCAAGGTTTCGGTAAGGATAATAATCAGAAGAAAAAGGTTAAAACTTGGCGTGCTTCTCCCCAGATTTTCCCCACAGAACTCTCGAAAGAAACAGAAGAAGCGTTGAAAAAGGCGGTTGATTATGCGGTTCAACAGTATGGGCTGCAAAGTTTGCCCGAATTAGAAGCCGAAGAAAAAGTGGCGATCGCGGCGGAAAAAGCGCCAACGGATGATCCAGTGATTCAAAATCTACGGAAGGTTTATCGGGAGATTTACAAGGAATATGAGTCTTACACCAGCAGCGAACATGATGAGGTAGTAAACTTGGGCGGTTTGCACGTCATTGGAACCGAACGTCACGAATCCCGTCGCATTGATAACCAGTTACGAGGACGTGCCGGACGACAAGGGGACCCCGGTTCCACTCGCTTTTTCCTCAGTTTGGAAGACAATTTACTGCGGATTTTTGGCGGCGATCGGGTTTCGGGGATGATGAATGCGTTTCGAGTCGAGGAAGATATGCCGATCGAATCGGGAATCCTCACCCGTTCCTTAGAAAATGCCCAGCGTAAGGTAGAAACCTTCTATTACGACACCCGTAAACAAATTTTTGAATATGACGAGGTGATGAACAATCAACGTCGTGCCATTTACGCAGAACGGCGACGAGTTTTAGAAGGAAAAGACCTCAAAGATCAGGTGTTAGAATACGCACGGCGGACAATGGATGATATTGTCAACGCTTACGTTAATCCCGATTTACCGCCAGAGGAATGGGATTTAGAATCGATGGTGGCGAAAACGAAAGAGTTTGTTTATCTCTTGAATGATTTAGAACCGTCTCACCTAGAAGATATGACCTTCGGGGAAATGAAGACCTTTCTCCATGAGGAAATTCATAAGGCGTATGATATCAAGGAAGCGGAAGTGGAAAAACTGCAACCTGGTTTAATGCGTCAAGCTGAACGATTCTTTATGTTGCAACAAATTGATACCTTGTGGCGAGAACATTTACAAGCCATGGATTCCTTACGAGAATCGGTTGGATTACGAGGTTATGGACAGCGTGATCCGTTAGTGGAATATAAACAGGAAGGATACGAGATGTTTTTAGAGATGATGATCGATATTCGTCGCAATGTCGTTTATTCTCTCTTCCAATTCCAGCCCCAAGTACAACAACCACAAACGGTTTAGGCTTTTATATCAGGTTCGGTCAATCCATGATTAAACGTAGGTTGGGTACAGACGTGCCATGGTGGGTAGAGACGTTCCATGGAACGTCTCTACGCGAAACCCAACAGACAAAGGACAACCATGTAGGTTGGGTGGAGGGAAACGAAACCCAACAGTTCAGTCAATCCATAGCAAAAAGCATAATTGCAATTTCTTGTTTCATTTCACTATCACTCAGTCCAGTTTTCGCGCTTGATTTTATCAGGAACGATAACGCTTATTATTCTTCTCCATAGTCTTTATCTTTCAATTTTAGTTCCTCACTCCTCCTTTCTCTTTAAGCATTTCTAGCTTGATTTTATCAATTAATTCTCTAACTTTTTCTGGAGTATCATACCCCTTTTCTTTCATTATTTGATGCCGACGATCAAATTCATCAGGTTCATCAGAAGAAACAATAATTACATCCACTTCACTATTCTTTATTTCTTCAGAAAGGGACACAAATCAGATCAGGTTCGGGTATTTGCTTATAATTGTTGTTGGGTTTCGCGTGGAGACGTTCCATACTTCGACAAGAGTTCGGCGAGGCTCACTCGAGCCGCTCAGTAACAGGAACGTCTCTACCCAACCTACTTTTTATCTACTGATTGGTGTTGGGTTTCGTTTCCCTCCACCCAACCTACTTTTTATCTACTGATTGGTGTTGGGTTTCGTTTCCCTCCACCCAACCTACTTTTTATCTTTATTTTAACTTGGTAAACGACGCTTTTCTCGGAGTAAATCCTCCATTTCTCGCGCTGAAAGGGGAGGGCTGAAAAGATATCCTTGTATTTCTTCGCAGTTTTGTTCTCGGAGAAAATTTAATTCGCATTGACGTTCTACTCCTTCAGCAACAACGCTTAACTGGAGATTGTGGGCGAGTTGAATCAGGGAACTGACTATGGCGCGGTTAGTGGTGTCTCTTCCTGAATTGCGAACAAAAGTTCGATCGAGTTTGAGAATTTGAAAAGAAAATTGTTGGAGATAATTTAAGGAGGAATATCCTGTTCCAAAATCATCGATCGCCACGTCAATTCCCAACGTTTGTAATTGTTGAAGTTTTTCTCTTGCTTGCAAAAAATCTTTAACTAATGTGCTTTCAGTTAACTCTAACTCTAAACAACTAAAAGGAAATTGGGTACGCTGACAAATTGCTTCAATGCGTTCGCAAAAATCAGAAAGTTGAAACCCTTGTGCGGAAAAATTAATTGCCATTTTTAAGGGTCTTTTTAGCCAATTCTGCCAAGTTTTTCCTTGCTGACAAGCCATCTCAGAAACCCAATCACTAATCGGAATAATTAACCCAGTTTCTTCGGCAATTGGAATAAATTGCTTAGGGGAAATTGTTCCGAGTTGGGGATGAAACCAACGCAAAAGCGCCTCCATTCCTACGATTTCCCCAGAAACTAAACTAACTCTTGGTTGGTAATATAAAACCAGTTCTTGTTTTTCGAGAGCATAACGTAAATCAGTTTCTAGGGTAATGGTGTAATCACTATGGCATTTATTTAAGCTCGGTTGATAAATGTGATAACAGTTTCCTCCTTTTTTTTCCGCAGACTTTTTCCCTTTATGGGATTGTTTTAAGAGGAGATCAATTTCTCGACTATGTTCAGGATAAAAACTAATTCCAATGCTTAGAGTCGTCGAAAATTCCTGTTCTTCCACTGAAAAAGACGGCTGAAAAACGCTTAAAACTTTTTCAGTAACGGTGATTGTTTCCTCAGTATTCGAGGCTTCAGTGAGAATAATTAAAAACTCGTTGGTACTTAAGTAAGCTAGTGTATCTTGACTTGAAATGACGCTTTTAAAGCGAGTAACCGCTTGTTTTAATAAACTTTCTCCCACCTCATAACCAAAATAATCTTTTAACTCCTGAAATCGATCGAGACTCACACATAAAATCGCTAAAAAATCAGCATTTTGCAAATTCTCAAACTGTTGTCGAATTAGTAAGCGGTTCGGTAAACCTGTTAATTGATCATAATTAATTGCTTCAAAATTCTGAGTTTGATACTTTTGTTCAAAAGCTGCCTTTTTTTGGAATTGACTTTTAATCGCTGCTAATAAATCCTCACGACGAAAAGGTTTAGTTAGATAATCATCAGCACCTAACGTCATGGCTTTCCGAAAATTTAATAATTCTGATTCCGTGCTGAGAAAAATAAAAGGAATGGTTTGTGTCGCTAAACTTTCACGAATCCTTGAAAGCACCTGATAACCATCCAAGTCAGACTTTAATAAATCACAGAGAATCAAATCGGGTTCACTATTTTGAGCGGTTTTAATCCCTGTCGCGCCATCGATCGCCCATAAAATCTGAAAACCTTCCCCCCTCAACAATTCCTGTAAACTTTCTCGAACGGAAAAATCATCATCCATAATTAATATTTTCTTCATGGTTATTCTTCCTTTTCAACATCAATAAGCGAGATTAAATCTGATTAATTAGCTTCTTCAGAATCATCAGAAAAGCTAATTTTAGGCGATTGATAGTCTGGCGGTTCAATATGAATTAAAACCCTAACTGGGCTGAAGTATTCCTCTAATTTTTGTTCCACTGCTTCTGTTATATCATGGGCAATTTCTACATCATCAGTTGCAACTATCATGTGTAATTCAATAAAAACTTGTTGTCCCACAACTCCCCGTGAGGCTATATCATGGCAATTAATGACACCAGGAATCTGTAATGCAATGCGATTAATTACTTCTGGGGGGATCGCAATTTCATCTACTAACCAAGGTAAATTTTCTCGCACCACTTCCCAACCACTTTTTAAGACTAAAATCGCTACAGGAAGAGCTAAAATAACATCGAGCCATTGTAGTTGGGGAATCTCCCAAGATTCGCCAAGCCACATTCCTAATAATCCTATAATCACGACGAGAGTAATCCAAATGTCTCCCATCGTGTGGTAAGAGTCAGCGATTAAAATTGAACTATTTAGTTTTCTGCCAATGTGACGTTCATAAAAAGCAACAAAAATGTTGATTCCTAAAACTAAAATTAATATCCATAATTCCCAGTGAGTTAAGTTAATGGCGTTTGTTCCTTGAAATAAACGCTCGATCGTGCGTTGGATAATTTCTAAGCAGGTAATTCCTAAAAAAACGGCAATTCCTAACGCCCCTAATGCTTCAAATTTTTGATGTCCGTAAGGGTGTTCTCGATCGGGTTGCGGAGACGCAAACTGATTACTCACTAAACCTAAAACATTATTAGCACTATCGGTAAAACTATGGAGTGCATCAGCTTGGATACTTAACGAACCCGTTAAAAAGCCCACAATGAACTTTAATCCCATCACTAGCAGATTTAAAATCAGGGTGAGCAAAAGAACACGGCGGACTTGAGGACGGTTATCAGTGGCATTCATGGATTTCTTCTGTTTTCAAAGCAGGGCAATTTCGGTAGGATATAACGTTGGAGTTCAATCCTTGGTTAAAGTTTATCTAAATCATGCAAATTGCCCATTGGTCTGAAGATTACGAAACTGGCTTTCCTGTCATTGATCAACAACATCAACAGATGTTTGCTTTAGTCAACCAGTTACAAGAAGCGATGCTCAAATCGGCAGACCCGACATTGCTTAAACAACTACTCAACGCTTTACTTAAAGATACCATTGCTCACTTCACTTTAGAAGAAGACCTCATGTTGGAACATGGTTATCCTTCTTTCCAGCCTGTTTATTAAACCCAAAAAGATGAGTGCTTTTATTTTTGATGTGGATGGAACGTTAGCGGAAACTGAACGTTATGGTCATCGAGTCGCTTTTAACCGTGCTTTTGCTGATGCGGGTTTAAACTGGTATTGGTCAGAATCTTTGTATGGAAAACTGTTATCTATTAGTGGCGGAAAAGAGCGACTTCATCATTTCTTGACTCATTATGTTTCTAACTCGGAATCGATCGCCAATCAGGAACAGTTAGTGAAACAATTACACGCCGCTAAAAGACACCATTACCATTACATTTTACACAATGGGGAAATCGGTTTACGTCCGGGGGTGAAACGATTTTTAAAGGAAGCGTATCAAACTGGAATGCGTCTGGCGATCGCAACCACCAGTTCTTTAGAAAGTGTTAACTTACTCTTAGCAACTAATCTCGGTGAAGCGTATCAAAGTTATTTTGAAATCATCGCTGCTGGTGATATTGTTCCTCAGAAAAAACCCGCTCCTGATATTTATCAATATGTTTTGGATAAAATGGCGTTATCTCCTCAAGCTGCTTTAGCTTTTGAAGACTCTCAACAAGGCTTAAAAGCAGCGACTATGGCTAAAATTAAAACCGTGATTACCGTTAATCATTATACTCTTGATCAGGACTTTTCTGATGCTGTCTTAGTTTTAGATCATTTAGGAGAACCCGACGATCGAGCTTTCACCATCTATAACGCTGCTTTTTCGGTTCATCAAAGCTACTTTGATTTAAATTTAGCAAAGCAATTATTGCAACATTAAAAAAACAATTTCAGTAGATGGACAAGTCTAGTAAAGAGCGCGATCGCCTCTTGCCTCTTCTGAATTGTAAAACAGATAACATAATTAACGATGAAAATTGAAACAAAAACGATCGAAAGTAAAGGACAACAATGGTTTTACCGCTATGGTCAACTGCGAAACGAGAATCAAGAAACACCAGTAGTATTATTACATGGATTGCTTGCTCATAGTTACTGTTGGCGTGGACTCCTAGAAGATATTACGGATGCGGGATTTACGGTTTATGCGCCAGACTGGTTGGGAGAAGGCTATTCGGGGAAACCGTCACCGCGAGAGTTTTCTTATCAGCCAGATGCTTTTATTAGTGCTTTAGAAACGCTGTTTCAAGATTTAAATCTTTCTCGTTTTCACTTAGTGGTTCAAGGGTTTATTGGTTCTATTGGATTACAATATGCGTTTCGTCACCCTGAACAAATTGAACGCTTAGTAATTCTTAATACTCCGTTGTCTTCTGCGGCGCGTTTACCCTGGCTGATGCGTCAATGGAGTTTTCCCTTGATGGGAGAAATGTTGACCCAAGACCCCTTACTGGTCGATCGAACCCTCGAAAAAGGAAGTGGATATGTAATCTCTGAAGAAAACTTAGGGGTTTATCGACAGCCATTTCTAAAAAATTCTCAAGCTGGACGCTCTCTTGTTGCGACCATCAAAAACTTGAATCTCCCGAAAGCGATGCAAGAAATTGAAGCAGGTTGGAAAAATTGGGAGCAACCGACACAAATCTTATGGGGAATGGATGATCCTTGGTTATCCGCAACTGTTCCCGAAGCAATTGCGAAAGAGAAGAAAAACATCCGTTTCGTCAAGCTAGAAGAGGCGAAACATTACCCTCAAGAACATTGGTCTGAGGAAATCAGTCCGATTATGCTGACGTTCCTTCGCCAACAAATTGTTTAGAAAGATCAAGAATCAACCCACAACTTGGTATCCTGATGTTGAAACGAAATCATTGATTGCAAATTAACCGATATGTTTAACAAACGCTCTATTTTATCTTTGCTACTGGCTTTAGTGGCGACTGTGTTGGTGAGTTGTGGCGGTGGTGATAGTAACACTCCTCCCCCAACCTATAGCAGTGAGCAAATTCAACAGATTGAACGCGCCGCTACTCCCGTTATTGAGGCACGAAAACGACTCACAAAATTAGAATCTTACATTAAGCAAAAACAATGGTCAGATGCGTTTAGTTTGATTCATGGTCCATTGGGAGGGTTACGTCAGGAAATGGGTTATGTCACTCGTAACTTACTTCCCAGAGACCAAAAACCAGCGCGGAAGTATGCCAGAGAGTTATTTCAGGATATCGAAAGAGTGGATGCTTCCATTGAAGCAGAAGCCGCTTCCCGTGCATTGGAAAACTACGATCGCGCCCTCAAAGATTTTGATCAGTATTTAAACTTATTACCAGAATCACAAGCAACAGAAACGACATGAAGCGGGTTTTAATCATCGGCGGTGGGATTGTTGGCGCAACCATCGCCTACGAGTTGAGTCTCGATCGTCGCTTTGAAATCACTCTGCTCGATCGATCGACCCCTAATGAAGCCTCGACAGGGGCTGCTTTAGGGATTTTAATGGGAATTATCAGCCAGAAGACTAAAGGACGTGCTTGGCGGTTACGAGAAGCGAGTCTGAGGCGCTATCCTCACCTCATCGCCGCCATCAGCGAACAAACGGGGGAAACAATTCCGCAAGTACAAGGGTTAATCAATCTTTGTTTTTCCGAAGCCGAAATGGAAACCTGGCAGCAACTGGCGACAGTGCGTCATTCCCAAGGATGGGAATTAGAACTTTGGGACACCGCGCAACTAAAAACGGCTCTTCCCGCGCTTAATATCAGTGATCTGGTGGGGGCTGTCTATTCTCCCCAAGATTTTCAAGTCAACCCCCAAGCCTTAACCCAAACCTTAATTAAAGCCTCGGAACAGAACGGTGTTAACATCCAAAGGGGAGTAGAAGCCACAGAGGTTTCTGTCACCAGTAATGAGAACTATCAACAGTGTCACACTGTCCACAGTAATGAGGGAGACTGGGAAACAGATTATTTAATTGTCGCTGCTGGTTTGGGGTCATTTCCGCTCACTCGTCAACTGCAACAGCCATTAACCTTGCGTCCTGTTTTGGGGCAAGCCATGCGGGTGCGTCTAAACACAAATTTAAGCGAAACTCAGTTACAACGAGTGATTACAGGCGATGATGTCCATGTAATCCCGTTAGGAAATCAGGAGTATTGGGTTGGCGCAACTGTAGAATTTCCAGATCAACCTGTAGAGACTCCTCTCGATACAGTGTGGGAAAAGGCGCGGCGTTTTTATCCTCCCTTAGCTGATGCCGAAATTTTGGAAACTTGGTCGGGAAAACGTCCTCGTCCAGAAGGACAAGGCGCTCCTGTGATTGAATATTTGAAAGGATACGATAATGTTATCCTTGCCACTGGACATTATCGTAATGGGGTTTTACTTGCGCCAGCAACAGCAGCCCAGGTTAAACAGTTAATTAGTGCTTGCTGAAAAAGTCCATTGGTTGGTTTAGTAAGGCAAAAGGCAAGAGGCAAGAGGCAAAAGGCAAGAGGCAAGAGGCAAGAGGCAAAAGGCAAGAGGCAAGAGGCAAAAGGCAAGAGGCAAAAGGCAAGAGGCAAAAGGCAAGAGGCAAAAGGCAAAAATTAATCATCAATAACTTATTATGCGTGTAATTGTAATCGGTGGTGGCGCGGCGGGTTTTTTTGCTGCCATTACTTGCGCTAATCTCTCTCCAGAAACAGAAGTGATCCTCTTAGAAGCGGGGAAACACACTTTAGCAAAAGTTCGCGTTTCTGGGGGAGGAAGATGTAATGTTACTCATCATTGTTTTGATCCGACTTTACTGGTGAAAGCCTATCCTCGCGGTGGAAAAGCATTACGAGGGGCGTTTACTCGCTTTCAACCTCAAGATACGATCGAGTGGTTTGAACAGCGCGGTGTGAAGTTAAAAACGGAATCTGATGGGCGAATGTTTCCTGTAACGGATGACTCGGAGACAATTATTAATTGTTTGGTGAAGGAGGCGATCGCGCAAGGGGTTAAAATTAAAACGGGTGCAAAAGTACAGTGGTTGAGTTATGAGGACGATCGATTTATTGTCGAGTTGAAAGGAGGAGATTACTTAAGCGCCGATCGAGCGATTTTAGCAACAGGAAGTCAGCGTCTCCCCTATCAGTGGTTATCTCAATTTGGTCACAATATTATTCCGCCAATTCCGTCTTTATTTACGTTTAATATTACTGATGAACGCTTGCAAGATTTAGCAGGAATTAGTGTGGAAAATGTCGAGGTAAAATTAGACATTAAAGGCAAAGAAAAATATCTACAAAATGGACAATTACTGATTACTCATTGGGGATTAAGTGGTCCGGCGGTTCTCAAGTTATCTGCTTACGGTGCGAGAGTTTTACACGATCATAATTATCAATTGGGTTTATGGGTGAATTGGCTTCCCTCAGAAAATTTAGAAACCATTAAACAGCAATTAATGGCTCAAAAAGAGCAAACTCCACGTCGTCAGGTGGTGAGTTTTTCTCCTGTTTCGATTCCTCGTCGTCTTTGGGAAAAATTGGCTCTTGCTTCAGGAATTTCTGCGACACAACGCTGGGCTGAAGTGTCTAAAAAACAGATAATTACTTTGGCGAATGAGTTAATAATGGGAAACTATCAGATTCAGGGAAAAGGTGTTTTTAAGGAAGAGTTTGTTACTTGCGGGGGTGTGGATTTAAAGGAGGTTAATTTCAAAACAATGGAAAGTAAATTAGTCGCAGGGCTTTATTTTGCAGGGGAAATATTAGATATTGATGGCATTACTGGCGGTTTTAATTTCCAGAATGCTTGGACAACTGGCTGGTTGGCTGGAAACGGTATAATTGAGCAATGATTGATTAGTAAACTAATGACGAATTGGACGCTAATAATTAATAGGAAAACAATGAGATTTAGTGAAGTTGTTGCTCATTTAAGTCAAAAAATCAGTGTCACGGCGAAAGAAGGGAAAAACCCAGAAATTAAAGGGGTGAGTCCGATCGAAGAGGCGACAATGCAAACCATTTCCTATATTGAAGGGAGAAAGTTTGCCCATTATATTAATATCACGCCAGCGAGTGCGCTAATCCTGCCTCAAGATGAGACCTTACAAGCACAAGCGGATGATCAAGGGATTCCCTGGGTAGCGGCGGAAGTTCCCCGTTTATTGTTTGCTCACGCGATCGACCTATTTTATCGTCCGTTTCATCCTACTCCCGATGTTCATCCCAGCGCGGTGATTGATCCCTCAGCAGAGATTCAGGAAAATGTTTATATCGGTGCGAATGTGGTGGTTTATCCCCGTGTCAAAATTAGCAGTGGGGTTTGTATTTATCCCAATGTTGTGATTTATCCTGATGTGACGATCGACGATCGAGCGATCTTACACGCCAACGCCACTATCCACGAACGAACTCAAATCGGAAAAGATTGTATTATTCACAGTGGCGCTGTAATTGGGGGAGAAGGGTTTGGCTTTGTTCCCACCTCACAAGGTTGGTTAAAAATGCAACAATCGGGTTGTGTGGTGTTAGAAGAAGGGGTAGAGGTGGGAAGCAACAGTAACATCGATCGCCCGGCGGTGGGAGAAACTCGCATTGGACGAAACACCAAGTTTGATAACGCAGTTCACATTGGACATGGTTGTCGCGTCGGGGAAAATTGTGCGTTTGCCGCGCAAGTGGTGCTTGCGGGTGGGGTGAAAGTGGGGAATAATGTTTTATTGGGGGGACAAAGCGCGATCGCGAATCAGATTACGATCGGTGATGGCGCAAGAGCAACGGGTCACTCTGGAATTACTCGCGACGTTAAAGCTGGGGAAATTGTTTCGGGTTCACCTGCTGTTCCTAATCATATTTATTTGCGATCGAGTGCCATTTATAAACGACTCCCTGAGATGTATCGAATGTTTCAAAAGTTGGTAAAAGGTAGTAAGAACTAACTTTAAATAAAACTGCGATTTTGCCCCCTAAATCCCCCAATTTTGGGGGACTTCCAACTGTAATTTTGCCCCCTAAATCCCCCAATTTTGGGGGACTTCCAACTGCGATTTTGCCCCCTAAATCCCCCAATTTTGGGGGACTTCCAACTGCGATTTTGCCCCCTAAATCCCCCAATTTTGGGGGACTTCCAACTGTAATTTTGCCCCCTAAATCCCCCAATTTTGGGGACTTCCAACTGCGATTTTGCCCCCTAAATCCCCCAATTTTGGGGGACTTCCAACTGTAATTTTGCCCCCTAAATCCCCCAATTTTGGGGGACTTCCAACTGTAATTTTGCCCCCTAAATCCCCTAATTTTGGGGGACTTCCAACTGCGATTTTGCCCCCTAAATCCCCTAATTTTGGGGGACTTCCAACTGTAATTTTGCCCCCTAAATCCCCTAATTTTGGGGGACTTCCAACTGCGATTTTGCCCCCTAAATCCCCCAATTTTGGGGGACTTCCAACTGCGATTTTGCCCCGTAAATCCCCCAATTTTGGGGGACTTCCAACTGCGATTTTGCCCCGTAAATCCCCCAATTTTGGGGGACTTCCAACTGCGATTTTGCCCCCTAAATCCCCCAATTTTGGGGGACTTCCAACTGCGATTTTGCCCCCTAAATCCCCCAATTTTGGGGGACTTCCAACTGCGATTTTGCCCCGTAAATCCCCCAATTTTGGGGGACTTCCAACTGCGATTTTGCCCCGTAAATCCCCCAATTTTGGGGGACTTCCAACTGCGATTTTGCCCCCTAAATCCCCCAATTTTGGGGGACTTCCAACTGCGATTTTGCCCCCTAAATCCCCCAATTTTGGGGGACTTCCAACTGCGATTTTGCCCCCTAAATCCCCCAATTTTGGGGGACTTCCAACTGCGATTTTGCCCCCTAAATCCCCCAATTTTGGGGGACTTCCAACTGCGATTTTGCCCCCTAAATCCCCCAATTTTGGGGGACTTCCAACTGCGATTTTGCCCCCTAAATCCCCCAATTTTGGGGACTTCCAACTGCGTCAGATACCAAGTAGGTTGGGTGAAGGGAAGCGAAACCCAACAACAATCAGTTAGCAGTTACCTGATATAGCAATTCTAAATGAAATCGGAAAAATTTGATTGATGGAAGCCCCCAGTATTGGGGGTTTGGGGGCAAAAAACATTTACAAATCATCTGGGATTGCTATATAACCTCAATTATCGGGTTGAGATTGTTTTAAGTTTAGGGCTAAAATTTGTTCTAAAATGTCCTTTTTAGGATTAAACTGATACGCTTCCATCACTTGTTTATTCAGTTGTTCATGGAGTTGATAAAGTTGGCTGCTGGGTTCGTGGAAAAATTGGTTATACAACTTTGTGATTCCCCATTGTTTTTGTTCCATTTGTTCGCTGCGATATTCATGTAGTTTGATTGTGGTTTGACGGATGTTTTCCATTATTTCTGTTGATGGGTTTTCAGGAAAGGGAAACGTTTCAAAACAAGTTTTAGGAGTGTAGCGAGTATCTCCTTTTAAGGTGGAACTTTGTGCTTTTACCCATTGGCGATGAACATTAGAAGTTAATATTCCTAAAACATAAAAGTCATCTGATGCGACAATTGTTGTTGAATTATTAGGAATCCATTGCTGATTTATGGGAAGAAATATAAACCATTTTGAGTGAGAAGGAACAGCAAAATAGCAAGATAGATCAGCAATTTGTTTCCGCATTTTAGGTCGCGCACGTAAAAATCTCCACCAATATTCTCTTGCTTTTGCATCTCTATTCTTCTCTCTTTCAGGTTTAACCGTTGCTTTAATATGTTTAAACGGTAAAGCGTAATTACTCGCTTCCTCTAAACTCATATCATTAAAATCAATAATCCAACGACTAGGATAACCATTAGGTTTATCTGTCAAATCTCCAGCCGAACAAGATAATTTAATCACTGCTTTGTTTTTAGGATTTTCTTTAATCCATTCCTCTGCTTTTTCTTTCGTAATATAAAAGCCTTTACCCACAGGAATAATCCCCTGAAAACTCATTCCTTTATTCTTCTCCAGTCGTATCGCATCAGAAACATTAATGCTGGCTTTGAGAGAAGAACTAATTCTGTTTACCCGTTCATCATCTAAAATAAATTGACTGGGTTTTTCCCGACTCCAGTTAACAATACTAACATGAACCTTAGCTGTTCCCGACCAAGGTTGAGTCGATACCGCTTCATAAATAAAGCCTTGATTTTGAGTAATATAATCTAAACTGGCTTGGCGGCTTTTTCCCTGACTAATGGAGTTTGTTCCCACTAACCCCACTCTTCCTTTTTCCTCTAAATAATCATGGGCTAACCGAAACCAATAACAACAAAAATCTACAGAATCTCTCACCTCTGGGAACTGCTGAAACACTTTTTCTGCGTAGTTATCTCCTAATGTCATGCGTAACTGTTTCCCTCCTAAAAACGGAGGATTACCAATAATTGCATCTGCTTTTGTCCAGTTACAAAATAGCGCATCCTGACAAACAATGTTTTGATCTAAAGTATCTAACGGGAGAGAAGGTTCAGAAGAATTAAACTTATCAATGGCAACTTTTCGCGCAATCATTAACGTTACACGGGCTAATTCCACCGCAAAAGGATTACTATCTATCCCATAAAATTGTTTTGGCGTAACTAATCCCATTTCCGTTTGTTGGGTTGGTTTGCGTCGCTTTCGATCGATTTTTTCTAATAATGTTTTTTCAATGCGTTTTAATTCCTGATAGGCAATATAAAGGAAATTTCCTGAACCACACGCTGGATCAAGAATGCGATAACTTTGTAATTCTAATTGTAGTTTCGTCAAGTCTTTAATCGTGTTGGCTGCGTCGATTTTTTCTTCCCAATAACGGCTAATTGTTGGGCGAACAATTTTCATAATATCCGCTTCTGAGGTGTAGTGAATCCCGTAACTGTGGCGTTCATTTTCATCTGCTGTTCCTTCAAAAATGTTCCCAAAAATAGCAGGGCGAATTTTATTCCAATCTTGACGCGCGGCGACATCTAAATAGTTTAATTCTGGTTTGGTTAATTCAATGGGATGGATAGTTTTGAATAAACCGCCGTTAAAATAATCTACTCCTTGATAACGCCCTGCTGGTGTAATTCTAGGTTGATTCATTTCTCGAAATAAGCCGCCAATGAGATCATAAGAACTCTCGCCGTTTAGACAGTCTTGAACACAAGAAATAAATTGATCACGAGGGAGTAAACCGCGATCTTCTGCGAACATTGCTAACACACATTGTAAAATAAATCTTTGTGCAGAAAGTCTGTCGAAACCTTCTTTATCTCCTCGTTGATAAAGAATTTTAAAAAGTTCCCCCATCCGTCGCGCTGCGGTTTCAGTAATCTCAACTTGGTTATTCCGAAAAACAGGCGTTTGTGCGGCGACTTCCATAAACCCAAAAGCGGTGATTCTCTCCCACAATTGAGTTAAGAAAACGCGATCGACGGGTTCATCTAACTGTTGATTAAAATCATAAATCCAAAATTCATCAAAGTTACATAAAACGACATATCGAGGGCGATCGGGAATCAGTCTCAGCCAGTATTCAAAGGCTTGAGAATAGTGTTTTCCTAAATCTTCTCCCCGTTTTTTCATTTCAATTAAAACGCGAGGTTTCCAGACTAAATCAGCAAACCCTGTTTTTCCCTGTTTGCTTCCTTTTCTAATTGCTTGTTCATATTTTGCGCCAGCTTCTAACGCCCCTTTATAGCCAAAAACGCGAAAGAATCGATCTAAAAAAGTTTGTGCGTCTTGTTTTTCTTTTCCTTCAATATATTGGGAACAAAAATTAATAAAAGTTTGAACAGTTTCCAAGGTTGCTGACATAATTGATCGGTTATAGCTTAGAATTAGTGTTGGGTTTCGCTTGGAGACGTTCCATGGAACGTCTCTACCCAACCTACCTGTTTAGAATTAGTGTTGGGTTTCGCGCTGACTCCACCCAACCTACCTGTTTATAAGGATTCTACCAGTGAACCAACCCACATTTACCGTCACCAACACCAACGATAGCGGCGAGGGATCATTACGAAATGCGATTACACAAGCAAATCTGAATCTCGGTGAAGATGTCATCAATTTTGATTCTAATCTCAGAGGAGAAACTATTGCTTTAACCAGTGGTCAATTCGTTATCGAAGATGATTTAATCATTGAAGGATTGGGCAAAGATTCGCTGACAATCAGTGGACAAAATACCAGTCGGATTTTCTTGTTAGAATCGACCTCGGTTGATCCGAAAACGCTGACTATTACTGATTTAACTTTAGAAGATGGCTTGGCGACTCCTACTGATACTGTCTCTCGCGGTGGGGCGATTCAAACTGAACATCAGGGGAAATTAACCGTTGAAAATGTGATTTTTCGCGACAATCAAGCTGATGATGGCGGTGGGGCAATTTCTAGCGCTTTTGAAGGGGAGTTAACCGTCATTGCTAGTCAGTTTCTTGACAATGAGGCGATCGCAGGTAATGATGAACGGGGCGCTGGGGCGATCGCGTTTTTTGGCCCAGGACAACTAACGGTAAGCAATACGGATTTTATTGGCAATCGTGGCATTAATGGCGCGGCAATTAATAACCTCAATGGTCGCGTGGAGATTGATAACAGCCGTTTTCTGGATAACGATGTTCTGGCGGCAACCGTAGCAGCAGGAGAACCGCGATCGACCTTGAGAGGCTACGGAGGGGCGATTTTTGCCGATCGCGCCAGTGCGAGGAATGATGAGAGTGGGGGGACAATTCGCCTCCGCAATAGCCAATTTGAAGGGAATCAGGGACGATCGGCGGGAGGGGCGGTTTATGTGTTTACAGGTGGCAGCGATCGCCTAGAAGTGATTAACAGCACATTTCGAGACAATGTGGCGGTGGGGTTGCCCGGTGGGGAAATGGGAAACAGTGGCGCGATCGAGCTACAGAGTAATGAAGTCAATCAGGGGTTTGTTGTCCTTAATAGCGAATTTATCGGCAACCGAGCGGTCGATCGCGGTGGCGCCAGTCGCACTCGTAATGCTCCCACGACTATTATTAATAGCATTTTTGCCGATAATGGCACAACGATCGCACCAACAGAAAGTTTTACAGGTGGCGTGGGTGGGGCGTTACAGTTGGGGGGAAATGTCACAGCAACGATTACTAATTCTACGTTCAGAGAAAATTTTGCGATGTGGGTAGGAGGGGCGATCGGTGGCAATGCGGAAATTACCGTCAATAACTCCATTTTTGACCGTAATCGCGCGGATAATGGCATCAATGACTGGAATATCCAACAACAAGCTGTTCCTGATCTTTCTGGAGTCAATAATCTTCAGTTTCCAGAGGATGGCGGAGAAGTCACTCCGAATATTCAGGTAGCTGATCCGATGTTAGATCAGTCTCAGTTACCGTCTCTGGGGAGTCGCGCGATCGATGGGGGGGATAACAGTCTTCTGCCAACGGATCGCTTTGATCTTGATGGTGATGGGGATATTACCGAGACAATTCCGTTTGATGAAAGGGGAGAGGGATTCGATCGCATCGTTAACGGAAAGCTGGATTTAGGGGCTTTAGAACGGCAAAATAGAGAGGAGTTGGTGTTTGGGTCAACGGCTGCTGATAGTCTCAGCAGTGATGGTAAGATAATCTTTGCTGGCGCGGGTTTGGATCAGGTTGAGGGTTCTACAGACGCGATCGCATCTCATCGGATTTATGGGGGGAGTGGAGACGATGAACTGTTTGGCGGTAGCAACGATCGGGTTTTTGGGAATACTGGAAATGACCGCTTAAGCGTCACCGGAAGCAATAATCGACTTTACGGGGGAGAAGGGAACGATCGATTATTTGTCGGCGCTGGTGGGGGTAATATCCTGACAGGAGGAGAAGGATCAGATCAGTTTTCGATCGCAACTAACAACGTTCCAGATGCTTCTAATTCTATTACAGACTTTACATCAGGAGAAGATATTATCGGTTTCGAGGGTTTCCCAGACTTAACCTTTAACGATCTCACCTTTAGGGAAACAGAAGGAAATACAGTGATTAGTTTCGACACAGAAATTGCAATTTTATTTGGGATTCAAACCGATGATCTCAGCGCCAATGACTTTGAATTTGTATAAGTCGCAGATATTTTGATGAAAGCTCGATCGCCCTTATAAAAAGTAGGTTGGGTGAAGGGAAACGCAACCCAACAACAATATTCGTTATTCGTTATTTGTTATTTGTTCACTGGTCACTGGTCACTGGTTACTGATCACTGCTTTGGCTTGATATATTACTGGTTTTCTTGTAAAATTACTGAAAGCGACTATCTGTTTTAAGGTAATTAATTTGACTGGTTGATTTGTCTTCTCTATGATCTATGATTTTTTCAGAAGGAAGATAGTAATAATAAATTGTATGTCTTAATCGTTGATCTAGATAAGATGTAATTTTATAAATTGAATCAAGACAGTTAACATTTAATTTCGGCGTTTTTCCTGGCGTAATTTGAAAATCAAAGGTAATTTTTATATTTTCTTCTCCTTGCGGATTTTTGACTTCAATGACATAATCTTGCGGTTTCCCGTCGATGAAATAATCTTTTCCGTTGACTTGGATGGGAAGATGATTGGGTTGTGTTTGAGAAATTAAAAATTCCTTTTGCTACGTTTCTGGAATGATTCCTTGTAATGTTTGAGGGTTTCCTTCATCGGAAATATTGATTTCAGAATTAGTCAGTTGAATCCATGTTTCTTGATTGTTAATTCTCACTTGATATTGGATTCGATCTAAAGCAATTCCAAATAAGGGAAACTCGTTTATTGCTTTTTCTGCTAAAATTTCACCAAACTGCGACTCGTCGGGATTAATATAAACTAGGTTTGAGTTTTCCTGAGACAGAAAGTTATTCCAGTGACTGACAATAACAAAGATATAATCTCGATGATGATTGCTTAATGTTTCTAACGCAGACAGGTTAACGGTTTCTGTAACTATCCTTCTGATTTCTTCGGGAGAAACGGTAATAGTTTTATAGATTAAATTTTCCCCTGTGTTAACTTCCAGAAGAATTTGACGCGGGGAAGAATTGACGCGAGAGAGTTGTTGGAGGAATACTTGTTTTTTTAGATAGTTTTCGATCGATTTTCTGGCGCGTTGATTCCCTACCAGTTGTGGAAAATGAGTGTCTAAGAAATAGTAACTCAGCGATTCAATGATTCTGTCGTAACTCGATTTAACTTCCTCGGAAATTTCTGATGAGACAAATGAGACATCAGATTGCTGATCTAAAATCGGGATGGGATAACTACTGTTGGAATGCGACTCTAAACGTAACGGTAGCAGTTTTTGGGGATGGAAACTATCTAAATCAATTAACACTAAGCGTTGATTTCCCCTAGTTGTGGGAGTTGAGAAACATAATTCCAGTAAAGATAGGCGCTTCGATAGAGATAGCTTTCGTTGAAACCAAAGATTCCTCTACTACTTAGCGTCATTAAGTCGATGGTGTCGGGAATAATAAACAGTTGTTTATCTTCTCCGTCTGTGACTTCTTCTCCGAGATGTTGAGGAGAGGGAGAATGAGAGTTAAAGGTTAACGAGTTGGGTAACTCATCCACAAACAAGGGTTGAGGGAGGTAAGGATAATGTTGATGGTTTGCGAGAAAGCGTTTGTAGTTTAAGGGGAGAGAGTTTTCGTCTGGAGATAAATGTTCGATCGATTTTTCAAATAAATGTGCATCTTGGCAGCAGTTGGGATAAGATTCTAATTTAAATAGGCGTGTCATAATTCAGTTATTAGTTATCAATGAATAAGAATAATGTTGGGTTTCGTTTCTCTCCACCCAACCTACTACTTAGCGTCATTAAGTCGATGGTGTCGGGAATAATAAACAGTTGTTTATCTTCTCCGTCTGTGACTTCTTCTCCGAGATGTTGAGGAGAGGGAGAATGAGAGTTAAAGGTTAACGAGTTGGGTAACTCATCCACAAACAAGGGTTGAGGGAGGTAAGGATAATGTTGATGGTTTGCGAGAAAGCGTTTGTAGTTTAAGGGGAGAGAGTTTTCGTCTGGAGATAAATGTTCGATCGATTTTTCAAATAAATGTGCATCTTGGCAGCAGTTGGGATAAGATTCTAATTTAAATAGGCGTGTCATAATTCAGTTATTAGTTATCAATGAATAAGAATAATGTTGGGTTTCGTTTCTCTCCACCCAACCTACTACTTTCTACGAAGTTGCTGACGGATAGAATTAATTTCAGCGAGAGAGGTTGTCTTATACATTAGATCAACAAAAGAGTTACTCTCACTAGAGAAGGTAAAGTTAACTCCACCGAGATAAGCGACACGGTTTCCAATGAGAGTGACTTTTGCGTGTAAATGAGGGATGGTGTGTTGAGGAAAATTTCTGATTTTGTCTCTCCAGACTTCATTGACAAAAATGTTGGGTTGAGAATAACGGAGTAATCCTGCGAGTTGGGGAGAGGGAGAAAACCGACGAGTGTAGAGGGTGATAGAATCATTTTGTTTTTGGAGTTGACTTATTCGGTTTGGGTGTCTATGGAGTCGATGACTTCTTCTCTCAAGTCGGTGAGTATCCAGACTCCTTGAGGAAGTTGTTTCGCTTTCTCACAAATGAGGTTAGTGATGTTTTCGTCTTCAATGATGTAACTGGAGATGAGGAGAAATTGATCCGCTTTGGAGATCAGCTTTTTGATCTCGTGACGATGTTTCCGTCTTCCGATGAGAAAGTCGGTTTGTCTGACATCTTCTCTGGGTTGAGGGGAGAGAGTCTTGGGAATATCACGAGAGGAAGGAGGAAGATATTGTAAGACTAATTCTCGGATAGGTGTTGCGACTGAATAGATATCTTGTTGGTTTTGGATGATCTTGATAGATGCTTTTACTAGAGAAGAGACTTCCTCAAAGTTTAACCAGAGTTGGAGATGATTGGTTTCGGTTTCTAAACAAGGTTTCCCTGTTTGGAGTGAGGTTAATAGAGATGCGAGTTGTTGAGAGGGAGATAATTTTTCCCATTGCGCGATCGCGCTTCTTCTCAAATCTTGGATAATGTTAGGAGGAAGATCAACCGTTTCGTTATCCTCTAGCGTTATCTGATAATATCCTTCTTGTTTCCTCTGTTGGGGTTTCCAACTGGGAAGCTGCGGATCATCTGGAGATAAATCTAGGATGACATCGGTTTCTTGAATTTGAAATTGATAGCGATACCAACAGGGAGAAGATAAGGAAGAGGAAGAAGGAGAAAGATTAAACAGAGATGTTTCTAAAGCCAACAATTCTTTGACAGTGGTTTGGGGAAGGAAGTCTAAACCGAAATGAGTATAGACTTGTTGGAGGTGACGACAGTGATGTTTAACCGCGAAGGGTGTTTGTCTTCTTCCATTGCGAAACATCTCCCAAGATCATCAGATGGGTTTTCCCTCTGGTTAACGCAATGTTGATCTTTTCTGGGGAAAGGGTATCGGGTGAGATGTCGCAACATAAAATAATCATCAGACTTTCTTTTCCTACCCAGTGGGTAATGTCTTTGACTCTCACTTGGGGATAGATGTCTTTGATGTTGGTTTGTATTTCATTACGAGTGGTTTCAGAAAGTTATTCTGTATCCATCTGTTACTGTTACTGATGAGATTATAAATGGGGGTTGCGAGTTGGGGATGAAGACGATATTGTTCGGAAAGGATGTGGGTGTAACAGGGAAGAAGATGATGGGATAACCAGTGGAAGCTATAAGGATAGCGATGAAAAGAAACTTTTTTCCGTTGTCTTCCTGTTTGACGCTGTGGGATTTCTTCACCGAGTAACACCAGTTTATCTCCCATTCCCGCAATCAAGATTAAGTCTTTCCAGTGGAGATGGTGAGAGTCTTCTACAATGATTAAGTCAAAGCGTGTTTCTTGTAACCATTGCTGTTGGGGTTGTAAACAGTTTTTGATCGCGCTTAAAATAGGCTTATTTCTTTCCAGTCTCTCTCTTCCTTCATCGGATAAGTTTTGATACAGTTGGAACAGTTTCAGTTGTTTCCTCAATAACCCAGTATGTATCAGAAGTGTCTTTGCGAGTAAGTCTCTTCTGGTTTCTGTCAGATGGGGAAACTCGGTTTCCAGTTGTTGACTCAAGGTTTCTCTAGAAGGAGAGGTGGTTTCTATTCTGGGTAACCATGTTTCTAGTTTCTGTGGTATTCGCAGTTGATGTGAACTACCCTCTTCTAATTGCTAAGGCAATGTAGAAGGGGCTTCCTACCCAAAAGAATGCTCTTCAATAAACTCCAAAGGGATTATTTCCAAGTCTTACATCTGGCGATAGGCTTTTTCAGCCTTGGCGAACCAAGCTGTCATCCCGTGTCCCACAGGCAATAATTCGTAATCCTTCGTCTCTGATGTTTTTAGCAGCGTTGATATCTCTGTCATGCTCTGTTCCACAGTTTGAGCATTTCCAACTGCGAACATCTAGTGGCAGACTATCAACTTGATTTAAGCAGACGTTGCAAGTCTTTGAACTAGGGAAAAAGCGGTCAACCTCAACATAGGTTTTACCGTCTTGTTCAGCTTTGTACTTCAGCATAGTACAGAACTGTCCCCAACCAACTTGACTAATGGCTTTAGCCAGATTATGGTTCTTCATCATGTTTTTAACTGCTAGATTCTCTACACAAATGACTTGGTTTTCGTCAACTAAGCTACGACTTAGTTTGTGTAGAAAATCTTCCCTGCTGTTAGAAACCTTTTTATGAACTCTAGCTACTTGATGACGAGCTTTATTTCTGTTATTAGAACCTTTTTGCTTCCGAGATAATTGCTGTTGTTTAATCTTAAGGTTTTTCTCATGCTTATCCATCCAACGAGGATTATTAAATTTATCACCATTGCTAGTGATAGCATAATGATTTAACCCTAAGTCAATTCCAACTGCTTTTCCCTCTGAAGAAGGTTTTGGCTTTTCTTTTCCGTCTTCAACCAAAATAGAAGCATAATACTCTCCACAAGTATTTTTGCTAATAGTCACAGTCTTAACCGAACCTTTGATAGATCGATGTAAGACTGCCTTAATTTCTCCTAGTTTAGGAAACTTTAAGCAATCTTCTTTCACCTCTACATTTTGAGGATATTGAATAGATTGTTTTCCATGTTTCGACTTAAACTTGGGATATCTAGCTCTTCCTTGAAAAAAGTTAGTAAAAGCTGTATTCAAGTTTATACAGACTTGTTGAAGACATTGAGAATAAGTAAGTTTTAACCATTCTCGTTCTTTCTTTAAGTCTGGGATTTGCTTCTTAATGTCATAACTGGAAAGCCCTTTGCCAGTTTCTTTATATGTCTGGTTCATTAAGTTCAAACCAAAATTCCACAACCAACGACAGTTCCCAAAAGATTGAGCTAGTAACTGTTGTTGGCTAGAATTAGGATAGAGTCGGACTTTAATTGCTTTCCGCATAACCATTAATTAAACAAAATTATTTATAGTTTAGCTTATTTATCAATCATTGTCAATATAAAAAAGCGATTCATCTAGCGACTAACCCTTCGGGTGTAGTCGTAGGATTCTCGCTTATTTTGCTAAAATTAACTTTATCGGTGAGGTGGGAGAGGTTTGGAGTTGAATCAGTCTCTCTCTTTCCCACTCTTGATCAGAGGTTGCGATGAGTTTTTCCCAAAATTGTTGTTGATCCATTGTTCAATGACTCCAGCGAGAGTTTGTTTGATGTTGGTTAACCCGTCTTCGGTGAGAGGGTGAGATATCGCTTTTCGATATAGTCGAGATATCCTTGATAGAAACGGCGGTAGATGGGATTTTGTTGTAAAACATAGTTAGGTTTGGTGAAATGATATTGTTGTGTCTGGATGGTTTTCACTTCGGGTAACTGATAAAACCAGTCAATCGATCGCTGAATCTTTCCCACTTCTTCTTGATACTGAGTCTTTCCCGTCTCTCGATACTGACGACAGTTAAGATGAAGGATACGACAACAGTAAACCAGAAATTAACTGATTGTCTGGAGGGAAAACATCTGTTGGTTTTAGGTAAGGAAAACGGATTTCTAGAGTGGTGGAATGAGTGGTAAGGATCGCGCGATCGCGCTTTTAAATTCTGGCGAAATAACTTAAATACTCAACGGGAGTTTGATGACTATTACTGTTTCCTTTCAGTTGTAACTGAGAGGGTTTTCCAAAGGTTAAAACGTTCGATCGATCTAATACTTTATCAAATAAAGTCTATGTAGTTTCATCTTCATTCATTGTTCCCACAAGCAAAAATTGTTCAGGAATTTTTACCCGTCTTTCTTCATCAGGAAGGGGAATACTTCCCACATCAATATCTAAATAAGTATCTTGAGATCGACGGGTTTCTAACTTGGAGAGAAACTCACTAAAATAATATTCTACCCGTGCTAAGTTCATCTCGTCTAACAACACAATTACCAATCTGTCTTGTAAGGTTTCTTGGTGATTAAACTGATATAACCCACGCATCAAATCAGTAGGTTTATATTTCTGTTCGACATAGTTATAAAACCCGAAACGAGTAACTTTTTCATTCCGAGAGTTTATTATTGTTTCTAATTTACTAATTTCCTTATCTAACTCTCTTACCCGTGATTCTCTTTCACGAATTTGCCAAATTAAATCATTTACTATTCTTCGATATTCTTGTATTTCCTGATCATCAGGCTGATTATTTTGAATTTCTTGTAAGATGCGATTTTTTTCTGCTTATAATCGTTCAATCTCTGGACGTAGTTCCTCAATTCGATTTTCATGTTCTTGTCTTTCCGCATCCAAACGATCATAATTGACTCGGAGAAACTCTAAATCAGTTGTTATTTGATTTAACTCTTCTTTCTGTTGCTGTAACTGTTCAATTTCCTCGGTTAAAGATTGTTGTTGAGATTGTTTTTGACGGATATCACCTGCTAATTCTACTTGTTGCTGTTGCTGTTGATTGAACTCATTTTGTTGAGTTTCTAGTTGTGTTTCGAGTTGTTGGAGTCTTTCTTGTTTTTGTTCAGTGTGTTGCTGTAAAGATTGAATTTCCCCTTGTAAGCCACTACGATTAGAACGAAGTTCCTGAATCTCTCTTTGTAAGGCTTCCTGATCCGATAAATTGGGATAATCTTGATTAAGGGAAGCAATACGTTCTTCTAAATTATTGAGAGTTTGTTGTTGCGTTTCTCGACGTTGTTCGCTGTCTTCTAAACTTTGATTAAGTTGCCTTAACCGTTCTCTTTTTCCAGCAATTTGTTCATTGATTTGAGCTAAATTATCTGTTGTTTGTTGATGTTGTTCTTCTAACTGTTGATTTTGCGTTACAAGGTCACTATAACTATTCTGTAAGCGAGGAAGTTGTTGCTCAACTTGACCATATTCTTGATAAGCATTTAACTGTTGTTGAAGTCGAGCATTCTCCTGATCTAAGCGACGATAATAAACCATCATTCCGCTAAAACCAGCACCTCCTCCCGCAATGACTCCTAAAAGCGTTAAAGGATTCTGAAATCCTAAAACCGCCATAATCACCCCAGAAACAGCTAATGAGACATAGAGAATTATCTTTTGTGAGTTCATATCCCAATCTCCTGTTGATCAATTTTGTGTTCATAGTATCTTTGTCGTCAACACAGACAATTTCAGAATGCGCTATATAAGAAACGAATGAGTAATCCCAAGTGTGTACTCACGAAGAAAAAACTTTTTTAATGGTCATTAGTCAGTTGTAGTTGTAGGTTGGGTTCATCAAGGGGAATAATTTCGGTTTCTGGATAATAGAAGGAGAGAATTTCTTGCGCTGACCACCCTTGTTTGGCGAGATGATGCGCTCCAATTTGACTTAAACCGACTCCATGTCCGAAACCACCACCAATAAACCGATAACCTTGTAATTCACCGTTACTTTTTAGCACGGGATCAATATAAAACAGGGTACTACGCGGCGGACCGAATGCACTACGGACTTCTGTTTTTTCTAAGGTAATGATTCCTTTCTCGGTTTCCACTTCCATTTCTAAAATCCGTCCAGAACGCGATCGAGCGGTTACTCTCATTTCTTCAATGGTTGTCACTGTCTCTGCGTCTGGATGATTAATGCGTTTCAAATACCGATTTAAATCCTCACTCAAGTTCTCAATACTGCTTTCCCGTCGCCAACGAAACGCCCGACTTCCCGTTTCATTAAACCCTTGTTGCTGATTGATAAAGGCGCGAAAATTCTTTTCTTGATTCAGGGGACGTTTTTCTAAATCCCAAACCCCATAAGTGGAATCCACCACCGATCGTAAATAAGGACGTTGACCACCATCCCAAATGTCACTAAAAAACGCTGTAACTCCCCCAGTAGTAGAAGAATAAAGCGCATCAACTAACTGATTCTCATAGGTTAACACTTGTTTTGCGGTTGCTTTGATCGCGCGATCGGTGCGCTGATTGGTATCACTTAATCCCCAATACACCTGACAATGAGTATTGGCGCAAATCTCATAATCATCTGCTTTAAACCGATGAAGATTCCGCAGCGCATAGGTTCGCGCAATAATCGCTTGTGCTTTCACCGCTTCTAAAGGAGCATTCGGTCCGATTTCATGCGGCACCACCCCTCGTAAATAAGTCTCGACGGGAACGAGATTCACTAGGGTATAATTCCCATAAGAGTTCGGCTGTAACCGCAAACTGCCAGGATAAAGTCGTTTTGGCGCATCACTACCGTTAACATAAATGCGCTTTTCTGGATGACGAATCTCTAATTTTTCTGGGGTGTAGCGTTTCCCTGACACAACAAAAGATGCGGTCACTAACTCCTCTAAAACTTCGGTTTCGATATAGGGCGTTTCATAACCATCATCCCTCAAACTTTCCAACAACAATCGCCGTAACAAAGGAGAATTATACACCTCAGTATCCGCCCAAACTTGCCAACGTCCAGGTTGTGTCACCTCTACTTTTAAACCCAACGCTTCCCAAGTTTTGGCACTGGTTTCGGCGGTTTCAAAGGTGGCGTGATCACTTAAAACGATTTTTTCTCTCACTTTTGGCTTGGTCAGAGGGACGGTTTCAATTTCCAACGTCAGGCGATCGGTTTTTAAGGTTTGGCTTTCTCCGTTTTCCTCAAACGTCAGGGTTAGGGGATCACCATTCGGACTGGTGATCACCATTTCATCTTTTAATTCCTCACCAAACCGTTGGATTACTCCCACTTCGATCGGGAACGGATCACTGGCGATCGCCCTTAACTGAGTACAAACACTGAGCAATCCCATCACCGAAACCCCAACCCACAATCCGAACTTGCGTTTTTGATTCATCTATTCTTCGTGCTGGAGACTCCCTCTATACCGAAGGTTAGTGGGAGAGGAAAGCACGTCCTCCATTCAGTGTGTTTACGATTAAGTTTGTTGAACGCTTCAAAACTTGAGTGTTCTTAGCTGAAAATTGTCCCAGTCTTTTCCAATCAAAATCGGAAACCGATACTTGAGTTTTTGTATCACCAGAAACCCAACCTCTGAACTTAACTCCTTTCCTTTCAGTTTCGACATAATCCCCCTTGCGAACATTATGTCGAGTTACTGTTCCTCCATACTTTCGTCTTACTGCATCTTTAGCAGGAAGCATTAAGTGAAGTTGACGGCGACTAATTGGAGGTCTTTTAATTACTGAAAAAGGAGCATTAGTGATCTCAACACTTCCTTCAAACCATCCTTTGTCTCCTTTTAGATATTTGTATTTTAAGAACTGATATGAAGCTAAAGCCACTCCATCAACGGCATGAGTAGCAGGAGTTTGACTAGACTTATTTCGGTCTTTCTCTAGCCCAAGAGTGTCTCTTCTTTTTGCGGTTTCCCAACCGTGTTTAATGGTGACGGGGGCAATGCTTGGTAGCCACTGTTCCGTGATCACCTTTTGACCCACCATAACGGGAGAGAAACCCTGATCTCCTCTGGCTTTAACAATTTCGTAGATGATTGAGGAAATGGGGAAAAGTTGAGATAACTCCTTGACTACTCGGTATTCTAGTTGTCGATTCGCTTTAATGCTGGGAGGAAGTTTGTGACCGCAACGGTTGTTGAACCGCTTCTGTCGGTGAGCGCGTTGGTCAAATGGTAGTTTACGATTGATTCGTCTTCCTCTTCTACTACGACGCATCATGGCTCGGGTTTCCATGCGGTTTTTTACCCGTTGAAATGGCAACTCTAGATGAGCCGTGAATAGGGTGGCTTTTGAAGACTGAACTCCAATTCCTGAGTAATGCTTCCCTGGGTCGATTCCCACCGCTATGGGTTGGGTTTCTTTTCCAGAGTCAATAGTTAACTGGACTGCGAAGGAATGTAAGTCGTTTTTGTAAACTACCGCTTTTCCTTCGTTGAGCCAACGTCGAGCGCGACTGGATTTGGTAGGCATTAATGGTTTTCCGTCTTTACTGATAACTGGAACACGATACATTGGTATAACCCTTTCGTGATAAAGTTTTAAGTCTCCTCGCCCACCTTGACTAAGATGCGCGGAATGCGCCACCGCGTTCCTGCCCGAATCGAATTCGGGCAGGGTCGGCGGTCCCTTCTTAAGGCAACCTTCCAACAGGTTTTAGAGAGGTACAAACTAGAGAAGTATTTGTACGTCCGTACCAAGTCAAGGCTCAACGGGCTATTCAAGTTTTTAAGATAGCATTGGAACTATCAATCTTCCGCTATAGTTCCCAAGAACTTAGCGGGAGTTCTTGAAATTCTCACCTCTGAGCATTCGTTTGGCTGCATCTAGCAACACCTCTTCCAAATAAGGCTTGGTAAAATACCCTTTTGCACCCAGACGAGATGCCATTTGTCGGTGACGTTCTGCTCCTCGTGAGGTTAACATCCCGATCGGCAACTCCGCAAACCGTTCTTCCTCTTTAATCCGAGATAACAACTCTAACCCGTCCATGCGTGGCATTTCAATGTCACAGAACATCATATCGCAAGCTAAACCAGCGCGAAGTTTTTCCCAAGCCTCTTTCCCATCACGAGCTTGTTCCACCCGATATCCTGCTTTTGAGAAGGTCATCGAGAGTAATTCTCGAACCGTAATCGAGTCATCCACAATTAACACCATGGGTTCGGCTTCACCCTCTTCTAACTGCGAGGCTTTCTCTTGTTGGGCTCGCATGGCAGTCATCACATCTTTTCGCACTCGTCCATAGAACAGAGCAATTAATTCCAAAACATCCGCGATCGTCATCACTGTACCATCGGAAGTAACCGTCGCACCCGATACTCCCACTGGTTTTGGAACCGGACCGGAAAGCTGTTTAATTACAATCTCTTGCTGTCCTAACACTTGATCCACCTGTACCGCAATCAAATTCCCTGTACTGCGGAGAACCACCACTGAAATCTCATCCGTTTCCGATTGGGCTGCAAAAACATTGGTACGGGTAAGCGTGCGATTATAAGAAAGGAGTTCCGACAAATGCTTAAAGGGAAGAAGGGTTGAGCTTCTTTGCCAACGAATGAACCGTTCTCCTTTCTGATTGACCTTAATATTCTCCTTACTGGTTTCAAACTTATCTTCCACCCCATCCATCGGGAAAGCAATACTAGATTGATTGAGCTGACAACATAAAGCAGTAGTAATACTCAAAGTCAGAGGAAGGTTGATCAGAAACTTCGTTCCCTTGCCAGGGGTAGAATCAATATTGATGCTACCTCGGAGCTTACTTAAAGAAGAATGCACCACATCCATTCCGACACCGCGTCCCGCTAAATCATCTGCTTGATCTTTGGTACTAAAACCAGGATGGAAAATAAAGTCAAAGATATCAATATCGGGTAAACTACGAGCATCTGCTTCGGAGATTAAACCTTTCTCTACTGCTTTGCGTCGAATCCGAATTGGATCAAGTCCAGCGCCATCATCAGAAATGGAAATAATGCTGTTATTGCCTTGGTGATGTGCTTTTACCTTAATCACTCCTGCTTCTGGTTTTCCATTATTGATTCTCTCTTCTGGAGACTCTACCCCATGAGCAATGGCATTATTAACCAAATGGGTCATTGGGTCATAAAGTTCCTCTAAAATCACCTTATCCACCAGTGTATCTTTTCCTTCTACTTGCAGTTTTGCTTTTTTATTTAACTTCAGAGAAATATTCCGCACGGCGCGAGGAAGACGATCGGCCACTTCCGAGAAAGGAACCATGCGAGCGGCGGTAAACCCTTCTTGTAAACTGGTGGTCACTTGACGGAAAATTCTCGCTTCTTGCTCTACTTCATCTACTAAAAACTCAAGATCAGAGGTGGATTCTCGCACTCGTACAATTAACTCAATCATTTCTTGAGAGAGTAAATGGAAACCACTAAACCGATCCATTTCTAAGGGATCATACTCCGCTTGATGATTTTGCTCTGAGTTAGAGCGATTTCCCCCATCATTCCCATTGGCGCTCACGGTGGTGAGGCGACGGATACTGTTTGATTTACTGGCTAACAGGGAGTTTTCCAACAAAGACCGTTCATAAAGGTCTTGCATTCGCACTCCCAAGTCATTCAGATTACTGACTTGTTCTAATAAGTTATCTAAGAAGCGTCGTAATCGTTCTTGGTCTTGTTCTAAACTATTACGGTTAACCACCAATTCCCCAATTAAGTTATTGAGGTTGTCCATTAGGCGCGCGGGGACTTTAATGGTTTGTTCAAATAGACTTGCTCCTGCTTTGGCTGGGGTCGGTGCTGGTGCGACGGTTGGCGTGGCTGGTTCTTCTTCTTTTGCTGTTGGAGATACTGCTTCGGGTTCTGTGGTCAGTCTTGGGGCTTCTTCAATGTAAACTTCGATCGCGGTGACATCTAAGGTTTGTTCTTCTGCTTGCGGTGAGGCTTCTATCACTTCTGAAAGGTGATTCATGCCCAGATAATCGGGAAAAGCATTCGCCGTCGTCTCAACCACCTGCTGGTTATAGCCTTCGATCAAGGTGGGAGCTTCCTCCTCTTGAAATAGAGTTAAACTTTCTGGGTTTTCTTCTGCTTCTTCGTGTAAAATGCGAGTTTTGAGGTAGTTTCTCGCCTCATTCAGGGTTGGTTGTAATCCTTTATAGACTTCTTGTTCTACCTGTTTTGTGTATTCTGTTGGCGCTTGAGACATGGCGTGCATATCTACTAAACCTTGAAAGGTATCAAACACACGCCATAATAATTCTTCTAAGTGTTTATCACTCACCACCGACGCGGTTCGCATCACCCCAAAACAGTCCTCGAAAAACTGCGCGATTTGTTGGATTGTCTCCATTTCATGGGTAACAGCGCCTGTGTTGATAAATTCCGCCGCTTGGTATAAAATTTGCAGGGTTTCGGGTGGTTTTATGACACCTGACAGGTTTAATAACCCACGCTCGATCGTTTCGAGATGGGTTTTGGCTTGCTCTAGATATTGATTTCGATCGAGGTTTTGGGGCTGATTTCGCTGCATGGTCACTTTTTTTCCCTTTTGGCTCGGAATAGGTCGGTGGCGATCGTTGACTCTGTTATCCCGTATTTTAACGCGATTTTATTTTTCTTGGAAATAGCCAAAATCAGCGACTTGTCTGGCTGACTCTCGCCATTTTGATTGTACCCTGACAAACAATTCTAAATAAATTTTTCCTGCAATTATTTTCTGCATTTCTTCCCGTGCTGCTGTGCCAATTTTTTTGAGCATTCCCCCTTTTTTTCCGATTAAAATCCCTTTCTGGGACGATCGTTCGACATTAATGGTTGCTCGAATTGTGGTTAAGTCTTTTTCTTCTGCCATGTCATCAATGACAATCGCCACTGAGTGAGGCACTTCTTGGCGGGTTTCTCGTAGGATTTGTTCTCGGATTAATTCTGCCATCACCAGCCGTTCTGGTTGATCGCTGACTAATTCTGGTGGATAATAATAGGGGCCAATTTCTAAGTTTTCTTGCAGTTTTTCTTGTAATTTCGGTAATCCCACACCCGTTAAGGCGGAAAATTCTAAATACTCCCATGCTCGATCGGGTAAAATTTCTTGATAGCTCGATCGATTTTTTTCCGTTTGTTCTTCTGATAATAAATCAATTTTATTTAATCCCACTAATACAGGAACTTTTGTCTTTTTCAATAACTCAATAATATAGCGATCGCCGCCGCCTGCTGGTGATGATCCATCCACGACAAATAAAATTAAATCCACCGCATCGATCGTGCTTTGAGCATTTTTAACAATCACTTTTCCTAACTCGTGATGGGGTTTATGAATCCCTGGGGTATCCACAAAAATCATCTGGGCTTTTTCTGTGGTTAAAATCCCTCGTAACCGATTGCGGGTGGTTTGCGCCACAGGAGAAGTAATCGCCACTTTTTCGCCTACCAATTCATTCATTAAGGTAGATTTTCCCACATTCGGTCGCCCAATTAAACCAATAAATCCCGACTTAAAATCGGGAGGCGCGATCGGAATTTGTCCAACTTCATTACTCATTATTTCCTTCCTTTTCTAACATCGTTAATACATATTCTCCTTCATTCACCGCTTCATTTGTTCCTCGATCGAAAATCCAACCCGAAGCCTCAGCTTTTACCTCCACAATCTCTGGCTGTTTTCCTTTTTTATTAAACTCTAAAATTTGATAAATCACCTCTCCCGCTACCACATTTGTTTGTAATTGCAGACAATTTTTAACAATCCCTCCTGTAGGCGCGTAGTATTCCTTAAGTTGATTTTTCGTCACCAACTGAAGCGGATGTTTTTCCGTATGTGTGAGGGGAAAATCAGACACCTTAACCACCCCAAGACTTGCCAAATAATTTTTAATTCCTTGCACCCCTTTTTCCACAGAATCGGATTTAGCAGACATTCCATTTCCTAATTCTAACGTCCAAGACGCTAACCCTAAATCAAGATTGCGTCCTAAATTTTTAAACACCTTTTTTAAGGAAAGCCAAGGTTTAATAAACGCTTCATCAAAGGTATATCCTTTGGGTTGATTGACCAGAATTCCCACATCGAGTAAAAAATTTTGAGTCATTGCTTCTTGACCTGGAAAAGTAAACAAATAATCAACCCCTTGATTGCTAGAACTATGAATATCAATCACGATTTTTGCATCTAAACAAAGGGATTGTAACACCTGCTGATATTTTACCGAATAAGGAACAGCACTGGCTTGTTTTCTCCACTGGATATTCTCTTCTAATCGAGTTTTAATCCGATGGAGATAATTCTGATAAATGGTTTCGTGATCTGCTTCTAAATGATCCTTAGCAAAATGATAAATATCTTCCTTTTCCGTATCATAATCCCAAAAAATCCGATTCCAGTCTTTACCATCATAACTGTTATAACGACCCGAATTAAAGAAATGAGAGCGTTGATTCATTCCCAGAGGATTACAAGCTGGAACTAACCAAACTTCACCGAATAACTGTTCTTCATCCAGACTAATGAGCCAATCTAACAGTTGTTTGATGACAACATTTCCGACAATTTCCGCACCATGTAAATTAGCTTGAATGTAAATTTTCTGGTCGGTTTTTTTGCCCAAAAATTGATAGACTTGTAAAGCAAGATTGTCACCAGAAGAGAGACGCAAGAGATTGATCGTTTTAATTTGAGGTTGCATGGCAAGAATTGTTTATAATTACTAATTAATTTCTGTAGGCAAAACAGTAACCTTAATGTCAAAATCAATAACAGATTAATAACGGTTATTAAAGGCGGGAGGAGAAACCACCGTGTCGAATACAACAGTAAGGCAAGACGAAAGCCAAGACAAACCCTCTTTATGGCAACGCACCCTCCAGTTTACGGAAGGGGTGGGAAAATCTGCCATAGGGACGATTATTTGCTTCGGGCTACTTGCCGGTGCGGTGATAACGGGAGGATTAGTGGGATTAGCGCTCAGTTTTCGCAATCTTCCTGATGTTAGGGTATTAGAAGTTTATTCTCCGACGGAAACCAGCTACATTTACGATGTGAAAGGTCGCCTTTTAACTCGGCTTCACGGGGAAGCGAATCGTGACGTGGTAGAGTTAGAAGAGGTTTCTCCAGAAGTGAAACAAGCGGTGTTGGCGATCGAAGACAGCCATTTTTATCAGCATCAAGGAGTTAACCCCGCCAGTGTCGCCCGCGCTTTACTGGTAAACTGGCAAAGTGGCGAAGTAGTGGAAGGGGCTTCTACCATCACCATGCAGTTGGTGAAAAATGTTTTTCTTTCTCCAGATAGAACCTTTAGCCGTAAACTTGCCGAAGCGGTTTTGGCGCTACGAGTGGAACAAGTTTTTACCAAAGATGAAATTCTAGAAATGTACCTCAACACCATTTATTGGGGGCATAATAATTATGGCGTAGAAACCGCAGCGAAAAGCTACTTTCAAAAATCAGCAGATGAATTAACCCTCGCCGAAGCGACGATGATTGCAGGATTAATTCAAGCACCAGAGGAATATAGTCCGTTTATTGACTACGCAGAAACTAAACGCCGTCAAGCGGTGGTTTTAAACCGCATGGAGGAATTAGGCTGGATTACCCCTCAAGTGGCGGATCAGACTTTACAAGAACCTTTATTGGTGGGAAAACCTACTGCATGGCAACAAAGTAAACTCCCCGCGATCACTTCCGCCGTCACCGCAAAACTTAATGAACGTTTCGGGAAAGAAATGGTACAAGAGGGAGGGTTACGGGTACAAACCACGATCGATTTCTTTTTCCAACAAATGGCAGAAGAAACCGTGAGAGATGCTAATCAAGAGTTGAGGAATCGAGGTTTAAATTCCGCTCAAATGGCAATTGTCGCCGTTGATCCTCGTACCCATTTTGTGAAAGCAATGGTGGGAACAGTGAACTATGAAGCCAGCGAGTTTAACCGTGCTATCCAGTCGCGTCGTCAACCCGGTTCATCCTTTAAGCCCTTTGTTTACTATAGTGCTTTTGCCAGTGGAAAATATACCCCTGAATCAACGATTAAAGATACTCCAGTGAGTTATCGTGATGGTTCTGGATATTATCGCCCGAAAAATTACGGCGGCGGGTTTTCGGGAACAATCAGTATGCGAAAGGCTCTTATGCAGTCTCGCAATGTGCCGGCGGTAAAATTAGGGCAGAAGGTGGGGTTAGATAATGTGATTGCTGTAGCAAATAAACTAGGGATAGAAAGCCCATTACAACCTGTGGCGTCTCTCCCTCTTGGCTCAATTGGGGTAACGCCTTTGGAAATGGCGGGTGCTTATGCTACCTTTGCCAATAATGGTTGGCATTCTGATCCGACTTTTATCATTCGGGTGACAGATAGCGAAGGGAATGTCCTCTTGGATAATCAACCTGAACCGAAATTGATCTTGGATCAGTGGGCGGTTGCCTCTTTGAATAGTGTCTTAAAAGGAGTGGTCGAATCGGGAACGGGAACTGCTGCTCAAATTGGTCGTCCGACAGCAGGTAAAACAGGAACAACCACATCGGAACGAGATGTCTGGTTTGTCGGTTATGTTCCGCAATTAGCGACGGCGGTTTGGATTGGCAATGATGATTATCGTTCTCTCGGTTACGGTGTCACTGGTGGCGGTTTTGCAGCGCCTGTGTGGCGCAAATTTATGAATCAGGCGCTAGTGGGTGAACCCGTACAACAATTCCCCTCACCGAGTCAGTATCAACGTCCTCAACCTCAGTCGAATTAGCGGTGTAATTCCGCTTTCATTCGTTCTAAGGTTTGGTGCATTTGATCAAACATTTGTTGTGGGGTCATGCCAAATTGCCCCAATTGATTTTTCAGTTGTTGTACCGTCATTTGCGCCATGAAGTCTTCTGAGAGTTCAAAGCGTTTCATAAAAATTTTATATCGTTCTAAAAGCTCTTCCATGCGATCGATGTAGAGTTTCTTCCCGTCATAGTCGAATTTACCGTATTTATTACCGAGTTCCATGAGGGATTGATACTCTTCAAATAGCTGTTTGGCTTCCTCTTGGACAACTTCAGAATCAAAAATTCCCATGATTATATTTGCTTTTAATATTGTTTTCTCCTTATGGTTTCTAATTTTAAATGAAGATAAACCCCACAGACAATTCGGTTTCCCGTATGATTGGGGGAATAGGGGACGAGGTTAACCATGTTCTTGGCAACAGAGAAAAATCAGAAGTTAGCGGTGATTTTGGCAATAATTGGCGCGGTTACGCCACTGGCTGGACTTCATAAGTTTTATCTACAACAACCGCGATGGGGATTGGTTTATTTGTTGTTGTCGGTGACGTTTACGCCACCGTTGCTGCTTGAAGGTTGGGTTTTACCTTATTTTGGCTTGGCGCAAGTGGCGAGTTTGTTGGAGGGAATTTGGTATTTTATCCAGTCAGAGGAAAATTTTCAGGAACGCTTTAATCGGGATACAGTATCGAGTGAGGAAAATCAGAGGGTGAATCCGAATTTGGTGAAGGAAACCGCCGAGGCGCTTCGTCAGTTGGATCAGTTGCGAGAGGAGGGGTTATTGTCGGAATATGAGTTTGAACAGCAACGTCGTCAGCTTGTGGAGAGGATTAGAAGGTAGTTTTATGATCTCGAAGTTGAATCCCCGTTTACTTTGGCTGCGATCGAAAATTAAGAATGATCCGTACTATCGGTTTCAGTCTCTGGAGGAAATCTCGATCGCGGCGCAATTAAAGATTAAAATCGAAGTGAATGCGGCGACGGTAGATGATTGGCTACGTCTTCCTGGTCTCTCCATTCGTCAAGCTCAAACTCTCACAGCGTTGACAGCTTCTGGTATCCAGTTTTATGCTCTAGAAGATATTGCAGCGGCGTTAAATGCTCCGTTACCGCGTTTACAACCTTTTGCGCCTATTCTCAGCTTTGATTTTTCTGATCCAGAAAGCTGTCTTTCTCCCGCTTTGGTTAATGTCAATCTGGCTACGGCTGAGGAGTTGGCTTCTCTTCCATTTTTTGATTTGGCTTTAGGGGAAAAGGTCGTAGAAAATCGCTTAACTGGGGGGAAATATCGCAGTTTAGCTGACTTCCATCAGCGTCTAGGTTTGGATGCTCAATTAACGTCTCAATTGATGCACTATCTACGATTTTAATGATAGCTTAGATCAATTTCAGGTAATTGCTTAGAATTGGTGTTGGGTTTTGTTCCTTCACCCAACCTACTTGGTGTTGGGTTTCGTTCCTTCACCCAACCTACTCTGTATCTGAAACTCTTTCCCATTGTTCCAATTTTACATAGTCGAGGCTAATAACGATGCAATTACCATTTCAATCTAACTTAAAAGAACTATATGAAATAGATGATTATCTTTGGGTAGAAAGAACGATCGATCTCTTAAAAAAGAAGAAATTTAATGAGTTAGATTTAGAAAATTTGATTGAGGAATTGGAAGATTTGGGTAGAGAGAGGAAAAATAAAGTAGAAAGTTTACTGAGACAAATCATCATTCATCTTTTGTTGTTAGAGTATTGGTCACAAGAATATCAAGATAATGCGGCTCATTGGCAAGCAGAGATTACTGAATTTAGATTTCAGAGCAATGGCATCTTAACCAAAAATTTACAAAACTATTTAGCCAGCAAAATTGAATTAATTTATCAAAATAGTGTTAAATATACTAAAAGAAAAACTAATCTTAATAGTTTTCCTAAAAAATGTCCTTATACTCTAGAACAATTATTAGATGAAGATTGGTTTCCTATAAAGTAATTAATACCATTTCTAAAAAGTCAAGTTACAGTCGATCCCCCCAAACCCCCCTTAATAAGGGGGGCTTAACTGATCGTTAATGTAGCACCAATTGTTCAAAATGGTATAACCAGCTAAAAAGTAGGTTGGGTGGAGTTTACGAAACCCAACACCAATAAGTGACCAGTGACCAGTCGTTTTCATTCTTTGATAACTAATGACTAATGACCAGTGACGAATGACTAATGTATAGACGTTTTATGGAACGTCTCTACCTAATGACTAATTTGTGTTGGGTTTCGCTTCGCTCCACCCAACCTACGGGATAGACATTGATTTGCGTTCTATGGCTTGCTGATATAACCCTTCCAGGTGGGTTAGATTAGATTTCAGGGTATAACGATCGAGGAGGCGCGATCGAGCTTTTTGTCCTAAAACCTTTGTCAACTCAGGATGATCTTGAAGTAGGGGTAACAAAGTTTTTAACTGTGTACAGACGCGATTTGTGCTTAAAACAATTCCCGCGCCTTCTTCTAACACTTCCCCATCAGCGCCAGCATCAGTTGCCACACAAGCAACTCCACAAGCCATTCCCTCTAACAAAGAAATCGATAATCCTTCCACTAAAGAAGGAAGAATAAACACATCCGCTGCTCTTAAAATGTCAATGCGTTTGTCTTCATCGGGAACAAAACCAAGCCAAATAACGCCGTGACGTTGGTTGTAAAAGGGTTTGAGAGAATTAAGCAAGGGACCATCACCAACAATCACCAATTTCGAGTTACTATCGAGGCGAGAGTATTTCCAAGCTCGGAGTAAGGATTCGACATTCTTCTCGGCGGACACTCGTCCTTGATAAACAAATAAACGTTCGGCATGAAAATGATCCTTAAAACTGGATTCCCCTGGGGAATACTTCACCTCATCAACGCCATTGGGAATCACTGCTAATTTTTTTTCTGGTACACCCAGACGCATCAATAAATCCCGTTGAATGCGAGAAAAGATAATCACTCCATCATAATGAGCTAAAAAAGGAGCATATAGTTGATAAGTGAGAAATTGGGTACTGGATTTAATATTGCGAATTTTACTGTCAAAAGGAGGGTGAAACGTTGCGACGACGGGAATATTTAATTCTTTACAGATTTCTGGGAGACGAAAATCAAGGGGGGAAAGGGTAAGGGAAGCATGAACCAGATCAGGTTTGAGTTCTTGTAACGATCGACGCAGCCGATTCGTTGATCCGAGTGTGGGAATGGTGTAAACCTGTGACTTATAAATAAAGGGTAATCGTATTTCTGTCACTTCCTCCCAGTTACCTGAGTCGGTTTCGGCTTCAGCAAAATGAAGGAAGCTCACGTCATAACCTCGATTTAACAAGGCATGAGTGATATTACGACCGTAGGTAACATTCCCACAAAACGGCGATTTTTTTCCCAACCAGGCAATGTGCATGCAACTAAAACTCAACAGGGGATAATGGTCATTTCAGGCGATCGAGACTGATGACCAGCAACTAACAGGAAATTGTTAATGGTTAAGGGTCAATTGTCAATTGTTTTCTCCCGTATGAGCAATACACCAAGTTAAGAGTCCTCCGACGATCGCGCTGGCAGCTAAACCTAATAACACCGCTTCCAAACCAAACACTGTTTCTGCGACACTCGCTAACGCTAAAGGTAAACTTAAAGCAATATTCACCGCATTATTCTGTAAGCCAAACACTTTACCCCGCTTGCTTTCTGGAGTTTCTTCTTGGATTGTGGTTTGCATGGGAATCCCCACTAAGGAGGCAAAAAAGCCTAATAAAATGGTCAGTGCAAATGCTAAACCTAAATTTGCGGTAAAAAACGCTAATCCCACTAAAGCGCTACCCATACCGAATGACCCCCATAAGCCGAGTTGTGAGCGTGAGAGGCTTTCTCCCCAGTTACCGAGGAAAGCCGCTCCGATCGCCATTCCGACCCCAGCAACGGCTAAAATAAAGCCAAACTGGTCGGATTCTAAGTTGGGAAGGGTTTCCGCTAAACGAACCGCTAACACGGCTAAAGCGGCAAAGATACAGAATAAAATAATCAACTGGATCATGGCATTACGAACGCGGTAATTTTGGCGCAAATACTGAATCCCATCCCAAATATCTTGAAAAACGTGGGGTCTCTCTTTTTCCGTTTGTACCGTTTCTTTGGGATTCAAGGGAATTAAGACTAAACCGGCGATCGCGTAACCGCTACCAACCACAATTTCTTTACTAAACTCCCAGGTTAATCCTAGCCATTGAGCAAAGGTTTCGGTTAATTGTAATAAAGGCTCTCCCACAGCAAATCCGATAATCACAGAAGCCATCATGGTGGTTGTGTAAAGAGAATTGGCGGGGAGTAAGTTATTGCGTTTGACTAATAAGGGGATTGCGGTTTGTTCGGCGGGAGCGAAAAATTGAGTCAAGGTAGAGACGAGAAATGTGATCATCAAGAGACACCAGAAACCCACAGGAAGGTTAAACCAAGGGGTTAAATCTTCGGTGAGATACAGCAAGAAGGGAACTGACCACACTAATAAGCCGCGCACGAGATTTGTTCCGACTAGAACCAGTTTTTTCGACCATCGATCGACATATACCCCAGCTAATGATCCAAACAGAATCGCAGGAATGGTAAAGGCGATCATAATTGCCGATACCCAACCGCTAATGGTTTGATCAGGACGTTGAAAGTGACTCGCAATGATACTAATCATTAAGACAAGATACACTTTATCTGCAAGTTGGGAGAAAATTTGACCACTCCAAAGGGTTAAAAAACGGTAATTTTTCAACACGGGAAGAAACCCCTGTGTCTTTTCTTCTGCAGGGGTTTGGGTTGGATTATTGGTTTGAGTTTGTTCTTGTTCTGATAGTTTCATTTATTAGTTATTTATTATTGGTGATTGCAATCGTTGGGTTATTACTGTTGGGTTACGTTATCACTTCACCCAACCTACTTATCTGGGAATTGTTGGGTTACGTTATCACTTCACCCAACCTACTTATCTGGGAATTGTTGGGTTAGGTTGTCACTTCACCCAACCTACTTATCTGGGAATTGTTGGGTTAGGTTGTCACTTCACCCAACCTACTTATCTTGGGGTTAGGTTGTCACTTCACCTAACCGACAAGGTTGGTGGAGCAAACTATCGACTAAACTCGCGGCTCGAATTGAATAGTGAAAATGGTACTCCGTATAATTTCGTAGCAATTTCTCGATCGATTGTAAATGCTGAATTTCCCCTGAGAAGTTAGCTGGAAGGGTGGCTTGGGATAACTGTTGTAATAGATTTAATTCCACCGCATTGAGGGAATGATTGACGGTTTCTGTTCCTTGAGAGATGATTCCTCCAGCTTGATAGCTAAACCCAGCCCGATCGCGATCAGGAGGAAGTTGTGTTAAACAACAGTTGTACACTTGAGGAGCAATACCAGCTAAGGAAAGAAGGTGAAAAATTCCCTGATTCAGGAGGGAGAAAAGAGTTTCTGCGGTGGGATTAGGGGAACAATTTTCAATGCGATGTAAATGTTCTCGCAAGAGGGTAAACAGTTCCTCTTGAGGTTGTTCACTGAGGGCAAAACAAAGGACAATTTCTGCTAAATACTGACTAATCGCTAGTTTTCCTAAACTTTGAGTCAGTTTGGGATAGGTGTATAAGGTTTCCGCTTGGGTGAGACGGTGTAATGACGATCGTCCTTTCACTAACAAGAGTTCATTGACGACAAACAGTTCACTGCGTCCTCGTAACCGCGATTGATATTTTCGCGCTCCCCCAGCGACGGCTCGAATTAAACCATATTCTGGGGTTAAAATTGTCAGTGATCGATCGTGTTCTCCCAATGGCATTCCTTTTAAGTTGATGCCTGTTGCTTGATAGGTTTGGCTCATGCTCTACTTTTAAGACACCAATTCTCACCATAGCAGGGAAAACCTAGCTTTCCGCATCCTCTGGGTAACTGATTTTTTTCTGCTGTTGAAGCAATTGTAAGCCACGAGATGTTCCTAAACGGTTTGCTCCCGCATTCAGTAGCGCGATCGCTCCTTCTAGAGTACGGATTCCCCCTGATGCTTTGATCCCCACTTGTCCTTTCGCAATTTCCCGAATTAATTGCACATCAGCAACCGTTGCGCCACCAAACCAGCCAGTATTTGTCTTAATAAACGCCACATCCGCATCTAAACAGAGTTCTACAGCTAACTGTTTTTCCGCTTCCTTAAGTAATCCCGTCTCGATGATGGCTTTGATGGTAACGCCAGTTTCTTCGCAAATTTGGGCAATTTCTCGGTTCGCTCGATCGGGATTTTCCCCTTTAATCCATCCTAAATTCAACACCACATCTAATTCTGTTGCGCCATTTTCCACCGCTTCTTGTGCCTCATAAAGTTTACTCGCTGTAGTCGTCGCTCCAGTGGGAAAACCAATCACCGCACAAACAACAGGTGCTTTTCCTTGTAATAATTCAGTTGCTTGGCGCACTGCATTCGGATAAACACAAACCGAAGCAAAGTTATGTTGCCATGCTTGATGACAACATTGTTTTACATCCTCCTCAGTCGCCGTCGGGTTTAAGAGGGCGTGGTCAATCGTGGGAGCAATATCGATATTCTGATCCATCATTTTGGTTGCTTTAAAGACACCATTATATCCCTAACACACTACAACCAGTCGGTTCGGTGGAGAGAAAGCGTAATCCAACAACAATTGGTCATTGGTCATTGGTCATTGGTCATTGGGAAAACTACTCTCTGACTGAATCACGAAGGACAAAGGACAAAGGACAAAGGACAAAAAAGTAGGTTGGGTGGAGAGAAAGCGTAACCCAACACCAAGAGCGTAGGTTGGGTGGAGAGAAAGCGTAACCCAACACCAAGAGCGTAGGTTGGGTGGAGAGAAAGCGTAACCCAACATCATCGAACCAATAATTTAATTATGCTTTTCGGATTTTTGTCAAGTTTATATTAGAAATAATAATCAGTTTATCAGAATTAGATTAAATTTCCGTATCAAACCGTCTTCTTTACAGTTCTTAACCAAATTAAATCGGACAGAAATATTGACGAAATTACGGCTTTTCAGCTATAGTTGGGAAAACGATAATCCCACGGGATGTTCTGTCTTTTTAGCAATTTATCCCCTTCGATCGCCTATTATCTCGTGACCGTTGCGAAAGTTTTGTCAAGTTTTTAAAGCAGAGGTGACACCAATTTTGACAACCGATTTATAAGTTTTGTAACGAGAGGTTGACAAATGCTCTGTTTTATGAAAGGGGTAACTAAATAAGTGAGGATTGACGGTGAACGCATTTGAGTCAGCTTCTACCGATGAACCGATACAATTGTTTTGGTTATTGACCACCCTCGCTATTATAACCCTTAATTATGTTTTATTCTCTTAATCGGAGTGCCACCGATGCTCGATCGGGCTTTAGGCGCGGAAAGTTCACAAATTAATCCTGATCTCGTTGGTTAGGTAGCGTGAAGCGTAGCCCCATCTACTGATTGTTGTTGGGTTTCGTGACCTCCACCCAACCTACCTTTGACTGATTGTTGTTGGGTTTCGTTGCTCTCCACCCAACCTACCTTTGACTAATCATTGTTGTTGGGTTTCGTGACCTTCACCCAACCTACCTTTGACTGATTGTTGTTGGGTTTCGTGACCTTCACCCAACCTACCTTTTACTGGTCACTGGTCACTGATCAGGAAAAGTGTTGCGATTCCTTTAAAACTGCGCTATAACTAGCAGGAACGTCTGAGATTTTTTCATGTCCTTAGCTCCCTGGCGTAGCACGATCGCGCGATCGTTGCACATCAACCGTTCCCACCCCGACTCTCGGTTTTTCCAACTGGCGACCATCACCCCCAACGGAGAACCAGCTAACCGTACCGTTGTTTTCCGAGGCTTCCGCGATCGGAGTAACGAATTACAAATCATCAGTGATGCTCGGAGCGAAAAAAACGCTCATCTCCAACAACAGCCTCAAGGAGAAATTTGTTGGTATTTCACCAAATCTCGCGAGCAATTTCGCTTTAGCGGTTCACTGACCGTGATTAACTCAGAAAACACCGCCTTAGCTTCCCTGCGCGAAAAAATTTGGGAACAACTTTCCGATCAATCTCGATTATTATTTTTCTTCCCGCATCCGAAAGCCAAACGCACCACAGACGCTTTCCCTGAAACCCCTCTCGATGACATCCCAGAAACCTTTACCGTGCTGCTTTTTAACCCGAAAAAAGTAGATTATTTAACCTTGAAAGGAAACCCTCAAAATCGTTATCTTTATGTACTAGACGATGATCAAAACTGGTCTGTAACTGAAGTTAACCCCTGATGGAAAAAAACTATCGACGTTGTTTAAGTTGTCGGCGAATTGCTCCGAAAGAAGAATTTTTACGAATCGTGAGAGTCCATCCATCCCGAAAGATACAATTGGATCAAGGGATGGGACGATCGGCTTATGTGTGTCCTTGCGCCAGTTGCTTGAAAACAGCGCAACACAAAAACCGTTTAGGACGCGCCATCAAAGCGAAAATTCCTCCCACAATTTACCAAGAGCTTGAAAACCGCATCAACGGAAGAGAAAGCTCAGAAAACTTGAAATCGTTGGTACAATAATGAACTTAGGGTTAAATGTAGGTAGGAGAAGTAACCTTCGTACTAAATATACATCATAAACCAAACCAAATGTCATCAAAGATCAATTTTTTTGATGACCAACTGTAAACAACTACTGTGATTAAGGGGCAAAACTTATGCTCTAAAACAACAGAAAATCAAGAAAACCGACGGGGGATAGTGGATGACTAAGGTCAGAATATACGATTTGTCACGAGAATTAAACTTAGAGAATAAACAAGTATTGGACATTTGTAATCAGTTAAACATCACAGCAAAAACTCATAGTAATAGTATTTCTGAAGCTGATGCGGAGCGTATCCGAGCCACTGTGGAAAAAGGAGACGTAATCAAGCAACAGCAAAATGGAAATGGTAGCGGTAACGCTAGAAACGGTAAAAAATCCCAAAAAAGTCACCAAATATTAGAAGTCCGACACAATAAATCGCGTGTGGAAAATCAATCATCAGCAGAAAGAAACGGAGAAAACGGTGGTGATTCACCACAACTAAAAGGACCCCCTCGTCGTCCAGAAGAACCAAAATATAAGGATGCGGGAAAAGAGGTGAAACCGAAACCCAAAATGAAAAAGCCGACGGCGGCGACGGTGGAAACTCCCCCATCTGTTTCTTCAGAGTCGTCGCAGGAAATTAAAGAGGAAAAGCAACCAGAAAAACCTACTGTTGAAGAAACCAAGCCAACAGTAGAACAAGAAACAAAAGTAGAACAAAAAGAGAAGGTTTCGTCAGTGACTCCTCCGACTCCCCCAGCTTCAAAATCGGTGGAAACGCCTTCGGAAGAAAGTGAAGGGAAAGAATTAATAGGCCCCCCTAGCAAGCCAAAACCCCCGAAAAAAGAAGGAAAAACTGGCGATAAATCGAAGAAGGTAGAAAAACCCACCTTAAAGTCAGCCAAACCGAAACCACAGCCGCAACCAGAACCGAAAGAGGTTAAAGAGGAACCCGTAGAAGCGAAAGAAGCGAAACCAGAGACGAAAACAGAAGAAAAACCGGTGAAACCGAAAAAACCGGTGAAACCGAAGATGTTGGCGAAACCAACACGGGGGAAAGTAGAAAAAGAGAAGACCCCACCCGATGATTCTGATTTAGACAAAACAGCTAAAGATGATGAGGGAGCGGAAGAGGAAACAACGGATGAGAATGAGTTGTTATTAGAACAACCGAAACGTCCTCGTCCGAAACGAGTGGATGCGCCAACTCGCACTGGGAAGAAAAAAGGTTGGGAAGAAGAAGAGGAAGACCCAGAAAAAGTTGAAGCGAAAGCTCAGAAAAAACGTCGTCCGAAACCAATCATTGAGGATGATGATGAAGAGTTGGCTCTAGAAGAAGAGTTGGGAACAACAGAAGAGCAGTCCATTGCGCTGCGTTCTTTGGAACGTCCCCCGAAACCAGAGGCGTTACAAAAAACCGCTTCTCCCTCTTCTCCTCCCCCAAAAGCGGCTCCCAGTAAACCGAAGAAAAATAAAGGGGGAAGCAGTCAACAGTCTTCCCAACGGAATCAGCGTCAGGAGAAAGAGCCAGAAAAAGAACGTCCCGAAAGTATTATTTTGACGGAAGGCGTAGCTGTGCCTGAATTAGCAGAAATGCTGGCGGTGTCGGAAACGGAGATTATTAAGAATCTCTTTATTAATCGCGGCATCCAAGCCAATATTACTCAGACGCTAGAATTGGAAACCGCTCGTCTCGTGGCGGAAGATTTAGGGGTACAAGTGGAAACCCCAGAAGAAAAATCCGCAGCGACAAAAACCGAGATGCTGGATACAGAAGACTTGGATCATCTTCAGTTCCGTCCGCCAGTGATTACGATTATGGGTCACGTGGATCACGGGAAAACCAGTCTTTTGGATTCCATTCGCAAAACCAAAGTGGCGGCGGGAGAAGCAGGGGGAATTACTCAGCGCACCGGTGCGTATCATGTGGATGTGGAACATGAAGGGGAAACCCGACAGGTGGTCTTCCTTGATACTCCCGGTCACGAAGCCTTTACTTCGATGCGAGCGCGAGGCGCAAAGGTGACGGATATTGCTGTTTTAGTGGTGGCTGCAGATGATGGGGTACAACCACAAACCCAAGAGGCGATTAGTCACGCCAAAGCGGCAGGCGTTCCCATTGTGGTGGCGATTAATAAGATGGATAAGGAGGGAGCGCAACCCGATCGCGTGAAGCAAGAGTTGACGGAACATGAGTTAGTTCCCGAAGAATGGGGTGGTAATACGCCGATGGTTGGTGTCAGTGCGATTACAGGGGAAAATTTAGATGAATTGCTGGAAATGATTATTCTGGTTGCTGAATTAGAAGAACTTTCTGCAAACCCCGATCGACTGGCAAAAGGAACGGTGATTGAGGCGAATCTCGATCGCGCTCGTGGTCCCGTTGCGACATTACTGGTGCAAAATGGCACATTGCACGTGGGAGATGTGATAGTCGCAGGGCCCTGTTTCGGTAAAATTCGCGCCATGATTGACGATCGCGGTCAAAAAGTCGAAGCAGCGAGTCCCTCTTTTGCCGTGGAAATCCTCGGTTTAGGAGAAGTTCCCAGAGCAGGAGACGAGTTTGCTGTGTATGCGGACGAAAAACAAGCTCGTGCGATCGCATCCGAACGGACGGCGGAAATGCGAAGTTCTCGCCTCCAACGGGCAGCAAGTTCTCGTCGGGTAACACTCAGTAATGTGTCTGAACAGGCGCAAGAAGGGGAACTCAAAGAACTGAATTTGATCATCAAAGCCGATGTTCAAGGGTCAGTGGAAGCGATCCAAAGTTCCTTATCGCAACTCCCGCAAAGTGAAGTGCAAATCCGCGTTTTATATGCAGCGCCTGGGGAAGTCACCGAAACCGACGTTGACCTGGCGGCTGCCAGTGGTGCGGTGATTATTGGGTTTAATACCACCCTTGCTTCTAACGCCAAAGCGGCGGCCGATCGAGAAGGGGTAGATGTGCGAGAATACGACATCATCTATAAACTTCTAGATGAGATTCAAGGCGCAATGGAAGGTCTTCTTGATCCTGAAGAAGTGGAATCGCCATTAGGAACAGCAGAAGTGCGAGCAGTGTTCCCTGTGGGGCGCGGTTTCGCAGCTGGTTGTTATGTCCAGTCTGGGCGCTTAGTGCGTAATCGAAGGATGCGAGTGCGTCGGAACGGAGAAGTGGTCTATGACGGCAATATGGACTCCCTGAAACGGGTGAAAGAAGATGCCAAAGAGGTTCAATCAGGTTTTGAATGTGGTGTCGGTTCTAACAAGTTCAATGATTGGAAAGAGGGAGACATCATCGAGGCTTACGAAATGGTGATGAAACGTCGCACTTTGAAGACTAAATAATCAGATGTTTTCCTGTAGGGGCGTGCTATAGCAATCCTAAATGAATTGTAAATTATTCGCCCCCAACCCCCCCAATTATTGTAAATTATTCGCCCCCCAACCCCCCAATTTTGGGGGGCTTTCGTGAGTCAACTTTTTACATAAGATATATAGCAATCCTAGGTGATTCGTAAATCGTTTTGCCCCCAAACCCCCAATAATGGGGGCTTTCATTAATCAATTTTTTACAAATGATTTGGGATTGCTATAGGATCGCTATATGGTACGTCTCTACATTAGATTTCAAGCGAATTAAAACTGGGAGTTAGGAATGTATAAAAAAGAACCTTATTTATGGATTCATTTGGCAGGATTAGCAATTCTTCCTCTATGGTTAGAATTGGTGTGGTTAGGAATCGCTGCGGGAAAACCGATTTTTCCTCTGTTTATTGAGTTAGCGATCGTGGCAGCAGTGGGAACGATTCCCATTACCTTGATGCAGTGGGTGCGACCGTTTGATATTTATAGCGTCCTTTTACTTGCCTTACAACCCGATCAGTTGAGTGAACCGCAACGACAGATTTTAAAGGGCTTTAAGACGGCAAAACACCGCATTTTAACGGGGTTAGGCGCGATCGGGCTGTTGGTGGGATTATGGTTCATTGCTCGTTACGCGCCATTAGTGGCGACCATTAGCCCTTTTCCTAATCACGCGATCGGATTAGCAGTGGCGGCGTTTGCGTTTTTGGCGAGTAATTTATTTTTACAAGTTCCCCTCAGCGTTATTGGTATTTTGATCACCAGTGGGGAACAATTAGCCCAGTTTACCCCTGATCCCCCTGAAGAAATCACCAGTAACTATTTTGTCCCTGGCTTCCGAGTGAAACAGATTCTGCCTAACATTAAACCTGATCTAGAATCAAATTAGGGTTTGCTCAAAATATCGGGATCGATCGCGCTTAGATTAAGGAAATTAACCGAAAATGGCTTAAGATATTAGAAAGGTGTGTCTAGACTGCTCAGGGAGAAGAAGTTATGGCGGTGCAACTACGAAAACCAATTTTAGTGACGGGTGTGGGGTTATCTTTTTTGTTGTGGATTGGTTCGACCATTCAAGATTCCTTAAGTGGTTTTGGAGAATTAGGAATTCCCACCGCGATCGCGCTAGGAACAGGATTTTGGTGGCTCAAATCACGAAGAAAAGCCCAAACGCCTTCGCCAGTGGCGTTACCAGAAATTGATCAGAAAGCCGTAGAAAGCGCGATCGAGCAGGTGCAAAAGATTTTAGATCAAATTCGCACCGACGCACCCGAAACCGAGCTTTCCTCACTGCAAAAGCGTCTGGAGGAACTTCCCCAAAACCTCGATCGAGCCACCTTAAACATCGCCATCACTGGCGGCAAAAATGTCGGGAAAACCCGCTTAAAAGAAGCGCTGACGGTAAGTAATCACAATATTATAGAAACCTCGGCACTTTATCAGAATGATGATCAAAGCGACGCGATCGAAAACAGCATTCTGCAGCGTGAAATTGCGATATTTATCGTCAACGGCGATCTCACCGACTCCGAATATCAAACCCTAAACCAGTGGAAACAACTGCAACAAAAAACCCTAGTTGTCTTCAACAAACAAGATCATTATTCTCCCGAACAACAAGCCGTCATCCTCAAACAACTAAAAACGCGGTTAAGTGAAACCTTCCCTGAAAGCAATCTTATCACCACCACCGCCGACCCCGCACCGATCAAAGTACGAAAATTCAAAACCGACAACAGCCAGGAAGAATGGCTAGAAACCCCTTCACCTGAAATTGAGACCTTACAAACCCACTTAAACCACCTTCTCAACGAAGAAAAAACAACCCTCCTCTATCAAAGCACCTGGCGTAAAGCGCAACTACTGAAAAAAGAAGCAAAAACCATCCTTAACGCAATTCGTCGTCAGCGTTCCCTCCCTTATATCGAACAATATCAATGGATTGCCGCCGGAACCGCATTTGCCAACCCAGTCAGTAGTTTAGACTTACTCGCCACCGCAGCCATTAACACCCAGCTTGTCTTCGACTTAGGGAAAATCTACCAACAAAAATTCTCTTGGCAGCAAGCGCAAACCGTAGCGGGAACACTGGGAAAACAGATGGTACAGTTAGGTTTAGTGGAATTTTCCACCCAAACCATAACCAGCCTATTAAAAACCAACGCCGTCACTTATGTTGCGGGTGGAACAGTCCAAGGATTTAGCGCCGCTTATCTTACCCGTATTGCGGGTTTAAGTCTCATTGAATACTTCCAAGAACAAGAAATTAGCGAGACAACAGGAGAAGGATTCAATCTCAACCGACTCCAAGAAAAAATCAAGCAAGTCTTCCAAAACAATCAACGGACAGCTTTATTAAAAAATCTATTGCAGCAAGGAAAAGAGCGATTATTCAAAGGTAATCAAGTAACTGCAATTTAGAAACGTAGGTTGGGTGGAGTTCACGAAACCCAACACCAATCAGAAACGTAGGTTGGGTAGAGTTCACGAAACCCAACACCAATCAGAAACGTAGGTTGGGTGGAGTTCACGAAACCCAACACCAATCAGTCATTAGAAACGTAGGTTGGGTGGAGTTCACGAAACCCAACACCAATCAGTCATTAGGTAGAGACGTTCCTGTTACTGAGCTTGTCGAAGTATGGAACGTCTCCACACGAAACCCAACACCAATCAGTCATTAGTCATTGGTCATTAGTCATTGGTCATTAATCATTGGAAAACAAAGAACAAAGGACGAAGGACGAAAGACAAAGGACAAAAATGTAGGTTGGGTAGAGACGTTCCATGGAACGTCTCTACGCGAAACCCAACACCAGAAGTTCCGTTGGGTTACATTTCATTTCACCCAACCTACGACTACTGTATCAGGTGGGCAATGCCCACCCTACGACTACGACTCTATAACCCACTGTGTCTTAACAAGGGTTCAGTTTTGGGTTCACGTCCTCGGAATTGTTTAAATACCGCCATCGGATGTTGTGATCCACCTAAAGCTAAGACCGTGTTACGGAAACGTTGACCCACCTCAGCAAGGGCGTGATCATCATCTAATCCCGCTTCTTCAAACGCTGCAAACGCATCCGCACTGAGAACTTCCGCCCATTTGTAGCTGTAATATCCCGCAGCGTATGCGCCAGCAAAGATATGTCCAAAACCGCATAAAAAGGCATCTTCTGGGAGAGGAGGAACAACAGTGGTTGTTTTTGCCACTCGATCGCGCACTTGTGCAGGAGTTTCTTCACGATCGGGATCAAAGTGAGCGTGTAACTCCAAATCCAGGAAACTAAAATGAAGTTGACGTAGCATCATCGAACCGCTGCGATAATTCCGCGCCGCCAGTAACTTCTGATAGTATTCCTCTGGTAAAGATTCTCCCGTCTGATAATGTTTCGCCATCGAGAACAAAGTGGGGCGATGATAACACCAATTTTCCATAAACTGACTCGGTAATTCCACCGCATCCCATTCCACATTATTAATCCCTGCAGCTTGGGAATAATCCACCTGTGTCAACATATGTTGTAACCCATGCCCAAACTCATGGAACAGGGTTTCCACCTCTTCAAAGGTCATTAAACTTGGTTCACCATCCACTGGCGGGGTTTGGTTACAAGTGAGATACGCCACTGGTAAACGAGTTTTTAATTCTCCCGTCTCCGTTTTCATTTTGCCACGATTGAGACATTCATCCATCCAGGCACCACCGCGTTTTTCCGCGGGACGAGAAAAGGGATCAAGATAAAAATGCGCCACTGGGTTTCCTTGATCATCCTGAATGCGAAAATAACGGACATCTTCATGCCAAACTGGCGCTTCTCCATCGGCGGCGGTAATCGTCACGCCAAAAAGGTGTTGAGTAATCCCAAATAGCCCTTCTAACACCTGTGGGAGGGAAAAATAGGGACGTAACTCCTCCGCATTAAAAGCAAACTTTTCTTCCCGTTGTCTTTCCGACCAAAAATTAATATCCCAATGTTTGAGATCGTAGGATGCACCTTTACTTCTGGCAAAGGCTTTTAATTCTTCATGTTCAGAAATCGCTGCCTCATAACTTGCTTGGCGTAACTCTTCTAGTAAGGTTTCCACTGCTTCCACACTCGGCGCCATTTTACGAGCTAAACTCAATTCAGCATAATTATCAAAGCCCAAAATATGAGCTTTTTCTTGCCGTAACTTCAGAATCCGCTTAATAATGGGTTGATTATCTAAATCTCCCTCAGAAGCGCGAGTGATAAACGATCGATAGACAGTTTCTCGTAAGTCTCGCCGTTGGCTATGTTTCAGAAAAGGAACAAAACTCGGAAAATCAAGGGTAATTACCCAGGGACCGTTTTCGGCAGTAGCGTTTTCGTCTCCCTCTTGACGAGCCGTTTGCGCCGCTAAACTGAGCGCACTTTGCGGTAAACCGACCACATCATCAGGGGAAGTGAGTTTGAGTTTAAAGGCTTTGGTTGCATCCAGAACATGATTAGAAAATTGCGTGGAGAGGTCTGCTAATTCCAATTGGATGGCATTAAAGCGGTCTTTGGTTTCCCCTTCTAAACCCACACCCGATAATTCGGCTTCCTGTAAAGAGGATTCTACAATGCGTTGCTGTGCTGAGTCGAGATGATCCCATTCGTTACTGTTGCGGAGGGTTTTGAAAGCCTCATAGATGGGTTTGCTTTGATTCAGTTTATTGATGAATTTGACAACATCAGGTTGCACTGTTTCGTAGGCTTCTCGCAACTCAGGGCTATTTTTTACGCCCATTAAATGACTGACAATTCCCCAACTCCAAGTCAGTCTTTCTTCAATAGCGGTCAGTGGTTCGACCACGCCTTCCCAAGTGGGGGTGACAGTGGCTTCGATCGCGGTGAGTTCTTGGTCTAATTCGGCTAACAGTTGTTTAATTCCTTCGACAACATGATGCGGTTTGATGTCGGGAAATGGTGGTAATCCTTCTCCAATTAGTAAGGGATTCGGTTTGGTTGCTGTCGCTGTCATGCTTTTTGATTTCTCTTATTGCTTTACCTTTTTTTACAATAGCGCGATCGCAAAAAATGCAACCTATCCAATTGACAATTAGGGAACAATTAAGTTATGCTCAGGTCTGTACATCTAAAGAAATACAATGCTTGCTTTTTAGGAGTTGGGCTTTGATGGTCTTTATGATCTCAGTCCCTCCCCGTAGCCTCTCTTTTTATTGATAGGAGGTGAAATAGCAGGACTGGTGTGTCTAAAATCAATGAGTGAAAATTATATCTATCCTTTCCTTTGATGAAATAAGATAGAAACCAAGCGTGATCGCTCTTACCGAGTTACTCATATTAACTGGTGGAAGTTTCAAATTTTACAGTCTCAACCGAATCAAGAAAAAAGAACAGAGATTTCAAGAGAAGGAAATCGATTATGGTAACTGAAGTCAGTCATCAGAAATGTAAGCAACTCTATGAAACGGATTATAATCTTTGGGTGTTAGAAACAGTTAAAAAACTACAAAACCGAGAACTAGATTCTCTTGATTGGAAAAGCTTAATTGATGAGATATCTGATTTGAGTCGGCGAGAAAAAAGAAGATTAGAAAGTTTATTAACCCGACTCTTAGAACATCTACTAAAACTAAAGTATTGGGATTCAGAACGAGGAATAAATCAAAACCATTGGCAAAGAGAAATTCGTAATTTTCGCAAAAAAATTAAGCGGGAGTTAAAAGCAAGCCCCAGTCTAAAAAGATATCTTGTAGAACAATTTTCTGAACTGTATCAAGATGCAAGAGAATTAGTCGCAGATGCCTCAGGCTTACCCCTTGACCATTTCCCTGAATCCCCGATCGCACCCCTAGAAAAGGTGTTAGATGAAAATTGGTTACCTTAAACAAATTAAAGGGGGTTAAGGGAGATCGGATAACCTTAAATCGCCCTATAACTAACCTTATTTATGCTCGATATCTTTAAGAAATTCTCTTACCTGCTAGAGCGTCGCGAGAAAATCCAAGTCATCAGTTTATTTTTCTTGTTGCTAATTGGTGGTATCTTAGAAATGTTAGGGGTGGGGTTTGTTGTTCCCTTCATCTCTTTAGTAAGTCAGCCTGAGTTAATTCAGGAGCAACCGATCCTTAACCGTATTTATTTAGCATTGGGTTCGCCTTCTTCAGAGCAATTTTTAGTGATTATTTGTTTAATTTATCTTTTAATCTATGTTGGAAAAAATGCTTATGTAGCAATAATGTATCACCTACAGCACCGCTTTATTTTTAATAAACAAAGGAAAGTAGCAGACAAGCTACTCAATGGCTATCTAGGCGCACCTTATACGTTTCACCTGCAAAGGAATACAGCAGTATTAATTCGGAATCTTACCCAAGAAGTCAATCAACTATTTATGGGAGTTTTGATTCCTTTGGTAATGCTATGTACAGAAGTAACCGTTTTAACGGGATTAGTATTACTGTTAATATTCTTGCAACCAATGGCAACATTAGCCGTTGCGATCGGGCTAGGTATAGCGAGTTTTATTTTTTACAATATTTTTCAGAAACAATTATCAGAATCAGGGAAAAAAAGGCAATATCATTCTGGTCAAGTCATCCAGCAAATTAATCAAGGGTTAGGAGGAGTGAAAGAAACGAAACTTCTGGGTCGGGAAAATTTTTTCTTGAAACGCCATAGTCACCATCGCTCAGAGTTAGTTAAATCATTGCAATTTGTGCAAACAATTCAACAATTACCTAGGTTATATTTTGAAACTTTAGCGGTATTTGGTCTATTAGGAATTGTTTTGATTACCGTTTTACAGGAAACAGCAACAGGAGAGGTTTTACCAACCGTATCCTTGTTTGCAGCTGCTGCGTTTCGACTAATGCCTTCTCTGAACCGAGTAATGAATAGTGTGAATAGAGTTCGATTTGGTAGTCATGCGCTTGATGTGATTGTCTATGAATTTAGGGTTTTAGAAGATGAGAAAAATCTCTTATCAAAAGTAGAGGTGACTGTTCCTTCATTTAAGGATAAACTAACTTTAGATGCGGTTTCTTACCATTATCCTGGTTCAGAAGAAGAAGTTTTAAATCGGGTCTCGATCACAATCTCTCAAGGCAAGTCAGTAGGATTAATCGGAAGTTCTGGAGCGGGTAAAACTACTTTAGTTGATGTAATTTTAGGTTTATTACGACCAACTGAAGGCAGAGTGCTAGTAGATGGAGTTGATATTCAGCAAGGGTTACGAGGATGGCAAAGTCAAATTGGCTACATCCCTCAAAGTATTTATTTGTGTGATGATACATTACGGGGAAACATCGCTTTTGGCATTCCAGAAGAAGAGATTTCTGATGAACAAGTCTGGTCAGCGGTTCGATCGGCGCAACTCCAAGAATTAGTAGAAAGATTACCGCAAGGGTTAGATACTGTAGTTGGGGAGAGAGGAGTGAGACTTTCTGGAGGACAACGTCAACGGGTAGGAATCGCTCGTGCGCTTTATCATAATCCACAAGTGTTAGTGATGGACGAAGCAACGGCAGCGTTAGATAATGAGACGGAAGCGGGAATTATGGAGGCGGTAGAGAAGTTAAGTGGGGAGAAAACCTTGATTATGATTGCTCATCGGTTGACAACGGTTAAAAATTGTGATTGTCTTTATTTGATGGAGCGAGGGAAGGTGGTTGATCAGGGAAGTTATGAAGAGTTGCGCGATCGCAATGCAAGTTTTATGAGGATGGCGAGTGGTATTAGTTAAAGCCTCATAAAATGTTGGGATTTACAGACGTTGATTTAAGGGAAACTCGTTTCTATCAAGATGTTTACGCCGAAAAGGAGAAAAACAGACGATCGCGCCTGGAGACAGTCAGGTTTGCCAAAAACGGGTTCGATGGGAGTTTTGCTTCTGCGATCGCGCCCTTAGAGCAAGTTTGAGATGAAAATAAGTAAAATCAGAAAATATGGTTGCAGACTCTTCACAAGCACAAAAAACACTCTATGAAACGGATTATTATCTCTGGGTAGTGGAAACAGTTAAAAAACTCCAAAATCGAGAATTTGCAACGATTGACTGGGAGAATTTGATTGATGAGGTGTCCGATTTGAGTCGGCGTGAGAAAAAGAAGCTGAAAAGCCTGCTTAAAAAGTTAATTGAACATTTACTGAAACTCAAGTATTGGCAAGCTGAGAAAATAAGAAATCAAGGACATTGGCAAGCAGAAATTACGAACTTTCGTCAACTGATTCGAGATGAATTGGAAGATAGCCCCAGCTTGCAACCTTATTTGCAGGAAATTTATCCTCAATGTTACAGCGAAGCTCGAAAAATTGCTTCCCAACGTTCTCAACTTTCCCTAAGCACATTTCCAGAAAGCGCGATCGCGCCTTTAGAAACGATTCTAGATGAAAACTGGTTGCCGTAAAGGAAAATCAAAATGGTCGCAGACTCTCCACAAGCACAAAAAACGCTCTATGAAACGGATTATCATCTTTGGGTAGTCGAAACAGTTAAAAAACTCCAAAATCGAGAATTTGAAACAATTGATTGGGAGGATTTGATTGATGAGGTATCCGATTTGAGTCGGCGAGAGAAACAAAAATTGAAAAGTTTACTCAAAAGGTTGGTGGAACATTTGCTAAAACTGAAATACTGGGAATCTCAAGTTAAAGAGAATGAAGCACATTGGAAAAGAGAAATTCTTAATTTCCGTCAGCAACTTCAAGAAATCTTAGCTGATAGTCCGAGCTTAAAGCCATATATCAAGGAAGTATATCCTGAATGCTACCAAAAGGGACGCAAACTTGCTTCGACAGCTTCAGGATTACCTTTAGCGTCTTTTCCTGAAAGCGCGATGTCGCTTTGCGACTGTCCAAAGGACATCGCGCCTTTAGAAACGATTCTAGATGAAAACTGGTTGCCTTAAGTTATGCTGAGATTATATTAAAAAAGGAGTCAAAATGAATTCAGTGATTGTTTTTGAAGTCTCTCAAGAAGAAGATGGTGGTTTTGTCGCGGAATGTTTAACTGAGGATATTTTTACTCAGGGTGATAGTTGGGAAGAATTAAGAGTTAATGTCAATGAAGCAGTTAAAGGATATTATTTTGATCAGCCAAGTTGTCCTCAAGTAAAATTACATCTTCTTAAGGAAGAAATGTTAGTGATTCAATGAAAATTCCGAGAGATTTGAAAGGAAGTGATTTCGCGAGGGTTCTCTGTCGCCAATGGGATTACAAGGTTGTTCATCAACAAGGAAGTCATATTATTTTGGATACTGAAATTCCCAGTCATCAAAGAATTAGTATTCCTAACCATAATCCTTTGCGCTTAGGAACGTTGAATAGTATTTTGCGAGCAGTTTCTCGGCATAAAGGAGTAGCCAAAGCTGAGATTATTAATACCTTGTAATTAAAGCCTCCCCAACCTGATGAGCGAGTTACTCCTCATTTCAGCCCTAGTTCCCAGCGCGATCGCGCCCCTCGATCAAGTTTGAGATGAAAACAAGTAGAATCAGAAATTATGGTCGCAGACTCTCCACAAGCACAAAAACAACTCTATGAAACCGATTATCATCTCTGGGTAGTCGAAACAGTTAAAAAACTCCAAAATCGAGAATTTGAAACAATTGACTGGGAGAATTTGATTGATGAGGTATCCGATTTGAGTCGGCGTGAGAAAAAGAAACTGAAAAGTCTCCTCAGAAATTTATGGGAACATTTGCTAAAATTCAAATACTGGCAGAATGAATGGGAGAGAAATCAATCTCATTGGAAAGGTGAAATTCGCAATTTTCGCAAACAGATTCGAGATGAATTGGAAGATAGTCCGAGCCTCAAAAACTATTTGCATGATATTTCAGCGCAATGCTACGAAGATGCCAAAGCAATCGTCAGCGATAAGTCCGAACTTCCGTTAGATCATTTCCCTGAAAACGCGATGTCGCTTTGCGACTGTCCAAAGGACATCGCGCCTTTGGAGCAGGTACTGGATGAAAACTGGTTGCCTTAACCTTTGGTCAATGCTGGGATCAGCGATCGCGCTTGGATGGTAAATATAAAAGCAGCCGCTTTTGCGGTTAGGGTATATGGTTCAAAGATGCTATTGGGTTCAGGGTTAGCAAAATCTGCCATTGAATTAGTGGCGCGATCGCGCTTCGGTAATATTTTCCAAGCAACCCTCTTTTCTCCAGAATTTTCCGATATTAGAGTTGATTGCTAGAAAAACAATTACTGCACATCAATTGACATTACTTAACTTCTAAGCTAGACTCTAATATAGTCAATTAAATTGTTTTTTTAATGTCAAAGTATGTACCAGCCAGAGTCGCCCAAGAACAACTCGGCGTTTCCCTTAGAACTCTCTTGCGATGGGATGAGGCTGGAAAAATCGAAACCATCCGAACCCCTAATGGACAAAGACGATACAACGTCGAATCAGTCCTCAACCCTTATAAATCAGAAAAAGCAATTCTCCTCTATGCCAGAGTTAGCAGTCATGCTCAAAAACCTGACCTTGAAAGACAGGCTGACTTTCTTCTCACTCGTTTCCCCAACGGTGAACTCGTCAAAGAAATCGCGTCGGGTCTCAACTTCAAGAGAAAAAAACTTCGTGACCTATTGGAACGAGTTCTCTCAGGAGATGTTTCAATGGTTGTGGTCTGTCATAAAGACAGACTCGCCCGTTTCGGTGTTGAACTTATCCAATGGCTCTGCGAAAGACAAGGTTGTCAACTCGTGGTTCTCCAACAAAGTGACCTTTCTCCAGAACGAGAAATGGTCGAAGATATTCTTGCCATCATCCACGTCTTTAGTTGTCGATTATACGGACTCCGAAAGTACAAACAGCCCATCCGTCAAGACTTGCACCCAGTATCGAATGGTACTAACCAAGGAACAACGCCATCTTCTGAAAAAATGGGTCAGACTGAATCGGAAAGCGTATAACATGGCTATCGAATACTTGAACCAACATCAAGGCTTCGATCGAACAGGAATCGGAGGCACGGGGAAGCAAGCCTTCAAAACCTTTTTTAAGGTTCAGATTAGACCAGACTGGTTAAAAAAGGAACTTCCTGCAGCCATCTTAGATCAAGCGGTGATGGAGGCTTATTCCGCATGGTCTAAAACCAAAAAGAATCCCAAATATGTGGGTAAAGGCAAGAATAAGAAACCATCACCAAAAGCTGGATTGAAAATAGCAAGATTTCGTTCCATCCGAGACAAATCTCAAACGCTCCAATTTAAGGTAGCATCTGACCTAAAACAAGGGAAACTGCTTCCCCAATACTGGGGAGATTTAGGAGCATTTGAATGTTCTGATAACGGAAAACGCTTTTGTGTGATTAACCCAAACTACACGCCAGAAGTCACTTACAAAAATGGTAATTTCTATCTTTCTCTTCCTCAAGATACAGAAGTAGAAGACAACGGGAAAGAAAGTTTCATTGCGTTTGACCCTGGTGTACGAACTTTCCTAACAGGATTTGATGGTAATCAGTTTATCGAGTTTGGAGAAGGCGACATTAATCGCATTGTGAGATTGTGCCGTTCTTTAGACAAGATGCAAAGTCAACGAGACTTATTGAAAGGACATAAAAATCGCCATCTCCGTTATCAACTTAATCAAAAGATGAAACGGAAACGACGAAAAATTCGGAATCTGGTTGATGAAATGCACCGAAAGACTGCGAGTTGGTTAGCTAAAAACTATCGGGTGATAGCGTTACCAACTTATGAATCTTCCCAAATGGTGTGTAAAGCCAAAAGAAAGATTCAGAGTAAAACGGCTCGTAGTATGCTGACTTGGGCAATGTATCGTTTTTCTCAGGTGTTAGAGTGTCAGTGCGCTAAACATGGCTCGATTCTGACCCGTCACACCGAAGAATATACATCGAAAACTTGTCCTCATTGTGGTCATATTCATCAGAAGTTAGGCGGAAGAAAACAGTTTATTTGTCCTAACTGTGGATTTTCTCTAAAAAGAGATTTTGTAGGAGCTTTGGGGAATTTCCTCAAGGCGTTGTGGGATAGCACCGTACTTTCCGAAGTACGCTCTGACTGCTTTACTTTTACAATTAATGTATAGTATTGTTCAGTCTTGAACTATCAGACTATATAAGGAAAATCAACATGGTTGCAGACTCTCAACAAACACAAAAAACACTCTATGAAACTGATTATTATCTCTGGGTGATAGAAACCATTAAGCAACTGCAAAATCAAGAATTGGAAGCGATTGATTGGGAGAATCTAATTGATGAGGTATCGGATTTGAGTCGGCGGGAAAAAAGAAAACTACAAAGTTTATTCAAACGGCTATTGGAGCATCTGCTGAAACTCAAATACTGGGAAGACGAAGCCGAGAGAAATCGCAGACATTGGCGGGGAGAAATTGCTAACTTCCGCCAACAAATTAAATATCAGCTAGAAGACAGTCCGAGCTTAAACTCGTACTTAAAAGAAATTTTTGCTCAATCTTATCGAGATGCGAGAGTGATTGCATCGGAAAAATCAGGATTACCTCTTAGCACCTTCCCTTCTCAACCGATCGCGCGGTTCGATCAAATTTTAGATGAAAATTGGTTGCCTTAAACCCAAGCGCGATCGCGCGGGAAGAATATCCGATCGAGTTGCAAGCTAAACGTTATCTTGAGCTTGATCAGCAAATCTTAGACAAGAAGTAGAAAAGAGCGCGATCATGATTGTATTTGAAGCAGAATCAAAAGTTATTATCTCCCGTTTCTACGGTTACTTAGAATTCAGATTAAATCTTAAAGAAGGAATTGTGGTATGCGCCCAAGTAAAAGTTTTTTATGATCGGACAGGAAATAGTTTGACTGTTTGGTTTGGCAATCCTCAAGATGAGTTTGAATCAGAAGAAACAGGGGATGAAGTTATTTTAATGAAGGATAAAAGCGGTCGAGTGATTGGGTTTGAAAAACTGAATTTTCAACCCAGTCAGAATGATCCAGTGAAAATGGCATTTGAGGCCTTTCCTGTTTAAGTATTCCTAAATGTTTCTATAATTGCTTAAAGCCGATAAAATTTTTATGAAAATTCTACAAATTAATCAATCTGATCTTTCGGGAGGAGGCGCGATCGCGCACTAAAATCAAATTACTATTGAAATATATAGTAATACTTATGTCAGAAATAATCATCAAAATTCTTGAACCGACAGAAGCAATTAGTCCATTTGAGAAATGGTATAACTCAATCAAAGATAAATCAGTCAGAAGACGTATTCTAGTCAGAATTAAAAGATTAGAATTGGGTAACTTTGGAGACTGGAAAAATTTGGGAGAAGGAGTTTATGAACTTCGTATGAGCTTTGGCTCTGGATATCGAGTTTATTTTGCTCGTCAAGGCAACGAAATGGTAATTATACTAGGAGGAGGAGACAAACGTAGTCAAGCTCAAGATATTACAAACGCCAAAGCACTGTGGAGAGAGTATAAAAATGAAATTGAAAGATTTTCACGAGACTTTTAGCAGTGACCTTCAAGATCGTGAATTTGTCTTAGGCTATCTGCAAGAATCTTTAGAAGAAGGTGGCATTATTTTATTTCTATCTGCTCTGAAAGATGTAGTTAAAGCTGATCAAAGTAATCAGGATAATTTCGATAAAACGAATGATGAGAAAAACACTTTAAATCATTTTCTGCAAAGTCAACATCCCACCTTGGTCGAAGTTTATAAAGTTCTAAAAATTCTCGAATTAGATTTACAAGTAAAGTTATTATCTCCCATTTCTACAGTTACTTAAAATTCAGATCAAATCTTCATGAAAGTTCTACAAATTAATTAATCTGATATTTCGGGAGGAGGCGCGAGGCTCTTCGGCTCGGTCTCCGACCTACGCGCTACGCAAGAATATCCTTTAGAGATTGCACTCCCCTTGAACTCATTTCCCCCCTTGATTAAGGGGGGTTAGGGGGGATCGAACAATTAGTGGAAAATATTTGATCCCCCCTTTAATTCCCCCCTTACGGAAAGGGGGGAGCAGAAGTTAATCCAATATTTATACTTGTATAGCAGTTGGCTTTGCTCTCTGTAGGAATTAGAAACAATCTAGTAATCCTAAATCAGTTGTTCTCCCCTTGAACTCATTTCCCCCCTTAATTAAGGGGGGTTAGGGGGGATCGAACAATTAGTGGAAAATATTTGATCCCCCCTTTAATTCCCCCCTTACGGAAAGGGGGGAGCAGAAGTTAATCCAATATTTATACTTGTATAGCAGTTAGCTTTGCTCTCTGTAGAAATTAGAAACAATCTAGTAATCCTAAATCAGTTGTTCTCCCCTTGAACTCATTTCCCCCCTTGATTAAGGGGGGTTAGGGGGGATCGAACAATTAGTGGAAAATATTTGATCCCCCCTTTAATTCCCCCCTTACGGAAAGGGGGGAGCAGAAGTTAATCCAATATTTATACTTGTATAGCAGTTGGCTTTGCTCTCTGTAGGAATTAGAAACAATCTAGTAATCCTAAATCAGTTGTTCTCCCCTTGAACTCATTTCCCCCCTTAATTAAGGGGGGTTAGGGGGGATCGAACAATTAGTGGAAAATATTTGATCCCCCCTTTAATTCCCCCCTTACGGAAAGGGGGGAGCAGAAGTTAATCCAATATTTATACTTGTATAGCAGTTAGCTTTGCTCTCTGTAGAAATTAGAAATAATCTAGTAATCCTAAATCAGTTGTTCTCCCCTTGAACTCATTTCCCCCCTTAATTAAGGCAGGGCTGTTTCATTCTCGGGGTAAAATTGTAAATGTAAAGCGCGATCGCGATAATAAATCAGTAGCGCGATCGCGCATTTCTAGAAAAATTTCTGATATGTCTAGTTTAATCAGTTACTTAAAACAAGTCAAGGACTGGCGCGATCGCAGTGGACAAAGACATCCCCTATGGTGGGTACTTTTCATTGTTATTCTTGGTTTAATGATGGGTAACTTAAGTTACCGAGACTTAGCTGCCTTTGGAAAAAATAAGCATTACTACCTCACTCGTTTAGGAAAATCTCCTAAGCTAAAGTCGCCATCTTATTCAACAATTAGAAGAGCCATGATGGGAGTAGATAATAATGATTTAATTCAAGTTTTTAACCAATGGGCTGCTCAATTATCTTCCCCAGATGAACTTTCTAATTGGATCGCGATTGATGGTAAAAGTATTAAGTCAACTTTAACTGATACCTACGGAAATAAGCAGAATTTTGCTTCAATTGTCTCTTGGTTTAGTCAGGACAATGGGTTAGTTTTAGCTCTAGAAAAATTAGAGAATAAAAAGACTTCAGAAATTTACTGTGTTCGAGAGATGGTGAATAACACGCCTTTATCAAATCAAGTTTTGACTCTGGATGCAGTTCACTGTCAAAAAGAAACAATTAAAACGATTAATCGCTCTCGTAATGATTATGTAATTGCGGTGAAGAAAAATCAACCGAAATTGTACAACCGTTTAGAAGAAATCGCTCATAATCAGATTTCTGATCAGGAAGATATTCGAACAGAAACGAGTCACGGACGACAAGTTACTCGAACCGTATCTGTCTTTAGAATTCCAGAAACTCTTCAAGAAATTTGGATCAGTAGTCAGTGTTTTATCAAAGTAGAAAGGAAAGGCACTCGAAAAAATAAGCCTTATCATCAAATTGTTTATTATTTAAGTAGTTGTTACCAAACGGCTCAAAATTTTAGTAAAAAGATTCAGGGACATTGGGGAATTGAGAACCAACTACATTGGGTTAAAGATGTTATTTTTTCTGAAGATGTTTCCCCGGTACACCATCTTCAGTCAGCAGTCAACTTTTCAGTATTAAAAACCATTTGTCTTAATCTTTTCAGACTATTAGGCTTTTTATCAGTTACTGAAGCCCGAAGATGGCTTGGAGAGAGGCTTTGGCTACTACCCATTTTGATAGAATGAAACAGCCCTGCCTTACGGAAAGGGGGGAGCAGAAGTTAATCCAATATTTATACTTGTATAGCAGTTAGCTTTGCTCTCTGTAGAAATTAGAAATAATCTAGTAATCCTAAATCAGTTGTTCTCCCCTTGAACTCATTTCCCCCCTTGATTAAGGGGGGTTAGGGGGGATCGAACAATTAGTGGAAAATATTTGATCCCCCCTTTAATTCCCCCCTTCCGAAAAGGGGGGAGCAGAAGTTAATCCAATATTTATACTTGTATAGCAGTTGGCTTTGCTCTCTGTAGAAATTAGAAATAATCTAGTAATCCTAAATCAGTTGTTCTCCCCTTGAACTCATTTCCCCCCTTGATTAAGGGGGGTTAGGGGGGATCGAACAATTAGTGGAAAATATTTGACACTAAAAACTCAGTTAAGGTTAGATTCGGTTTCGTATCATTATCCTAATTCGGAGGAACAAGTATTAAATCAGGTTTCGATCGAAATCCCGCAAGGAACATCGGTGGGGTTAATTGGCAGCTCTGGGGCGGGAAAAACAACGTTAGTGGATGTGATTTTAGGATTATTACAGCCCACTGAGGGGAAAGTATTAGTGGATGGGGTAGATATTCAGCAGGGGTTGCGAGGATGGCAAAATCAAATCGGTTACATCCCACAGAGTATTTATTTGTGTGATGATACATTACGGGGAAACATCGCTTTTGGCATTCCAGAAGAAGAGATTTCTGATGAACAAGTCTGGTCAGCGGTTCGATCGGCGCAACTCCAAGAATTAGTAGAAAGATTACCTCAAGGGTTAGATACTGTAGTTGGTGAGAGAGGAGTTAGACTATCTGGCGGGCAAAGGCAGCGGGTGGGAATTGCGCGGGCGTTATATCATAATCCACAGGTATTGGTGATGGACGAAGCAACGGCGGCTTTGGATAATGAGACGGAAGCGGGAATTATGGAGGCGGTAGAGAAGTTAAGTGGGGAGAAAACTTTGATTATGATTGCTCATAGGTTGACAACGGTTAAAAATTGTGATTGTCTTTATTTGATGGAGCGAGGGAAAGTAGTTGATCAGGGGAGTTATGAAGAGTTGCGCGATCGGAATAAGAATTTTATGAGGATGGCAAAGATAAGTTAGGGAAGCCAGAATACAATTTTAGAATCAAGCTCATATGATACGGATTAACCAAATTTCTCAATCCTTAGAAGAGGCGAACCCACAAAAAATCTTAAGTTGGTCTTTATCTCAATTTGACCCAGACAAGATGGTGGTAACGACTTCTGCTAGCCTACCCGTAACCGTTGCTCTCTTATATGGAGAAATTAAGCCTTCTTCCTCGATTCCCATTATCTTTATTGATACCTTACATCATTTCCCTGAAACTTTGCAAACAGCCAATCAAATCAAACAACACTATGGAATTGATTTACGAATTTATCAACCCAAAGGGATAAAATCGAGAGAGGAATTTGCCCAAATTTATGGACAAGAGCTTTGGAAAAATGACATTGATCGATTTCATTTTTTGACTAAAATTCAGCCTTTAGAACGCGCTTTAAAGGAACTGAAGGCTGAAGTTTGGATTACGGGAAGACGCAGAGATCAATCTTCCACTCGTAAAAATCTGCCCATTTTGGAAGAAGATCCCAGAGGTTACATGAAAATTAATCCCCTTGCTAATTGGACTTATCGGGACGTTTGGCGATATATTGATCAACATCAAGTTCCTTATAATCCACTGCATGATCAGGGTTACAGCAGTATTGGCGATGAACCCCTGACGACTCCCACTTATGCAGGGGAAAGTGAACGTAGCGGTCGCTGGCGAGAAAGGGGAAAGACTGAATGCGGTCTTCATATCTATCCAAGCAGTGAAATTCAGTAAACACAATTTTATTTATGTTATCCACAGTAATTTTTGTGCTAATGCCGAACCTTTCTAAAGCTATCTAAGTGTTATTAAATCAATAAAAATGATTATAGATCGTAATCTCAGACCCTATATTATCTTTACAGAAGACAGTATTCTTAACGCCCTGAAAAAAATTGAAGAAAATCAAGGGCGGATTATTTTCTGTGTTAGTGAAAACGGACAGCTAGAAGGATTGCTCACCAATGGCGACATCATCCGTTGGCTAACCCAACAAAAAGAAAATGCTGATCTCAGCCAAGCTGTTTCTGAAATTGCCAATCAGAGTTATCTTTACGCTTTTCAAAATGATCCGCCCCAAAAAATAGAATCCTATCTAGAGAAGGTGCTTTATGTTCCCATAATTGACCAGCACGGGCATCTAACAGCGGTCGCGCGTCGCCGTAAATCCAATGAAGGCATTAATATTAGCAATTTTTTAATTAGCGAAACATCTCCTACATTCGTCGTTGCAGAAATTGGGATTAATCATAACGGAAGCCTTGAACTTGCTAAACAACTGGTTGATGAAGCAGTCACAGCAGGTGCTAACTGTGCAAAATTCCAAATGCGCGACATGACCAGTCTCTATCAAAATGCAGGAGAGGCTAACGATGCTAAAGAAAATTTAGGAACACAATATACCCTCGATCTACTGTCTCGTTTCCAACTGACAACAGATGAGATGTTCCAAATTTTTGATTACTGTCAGGAACAAGGAATTTTGCCCTTGTGTACGCCTTGGGATAAAGGGAGTCTTGAAGCCCTTGAAACCTACGGAATGCCAGCTTATAAGGTAGCATCGGCTGATTTAACCAATCATGAGTTCTTAACGGCTTTAGCAAAAACCAATAAGCCTTTGATCTGTTCGACAGGGATGTCCACAGAACAAGAAATTCAAGAATCAGTACAGTTATTGCGACATTTGGGGGTACAGTACATTCTATTGCAGTGTAATTCGACATATCCTGCGCCATTTAAAGATATTAATCTCAAATACATGGATCGCCTAAAAACGATTGGTGAGTGTCCTGTGGGGTACTCTGGACATGAACGAGGGACTAATGTCGTGATCGCTGCTGTGGCAAGAGGGGCAAAAGTGATTGAGAAACACTTTACTTTAGATCGGGCAATGGAAGGCAATGATCATAAAGTGAGTTTACTTCCCCATGAGTTTCAAACGATGATAGAAGGAATTCGGCAAGTTGAGGAGTCTTTAGGGACAGACAGCGATCGCCGTGTCACCCAAGGGGAGATGATGAATCGGGTGAATCTCGCCAAAAGTCTTGTGGTTAATTGCGATTTGGCTATTGGAGATACTATCACTGCGGAGATGATTGAAGTGAAAAGCCCTGGTCGAGGGTTACAGCCTAACCGTCGAGAAGATTTAATTGGCAAAACTGCCAAACGCCCCTTGCAAGCGGGAGATTTCTTTTATCCTAGCGATTTAGAAGAAGAAAAAGTACAATCCCGAAACTATCACTTTCAAAGAGCTTGGGGGCTTCCTGTCCGCTATCACGATTTTGAAAAAATTCTCAGTAAAACGAATCCTGATTTTCTGGAATTTCACCTTAGCTATAAAGATATGGAGGAAAGCATTGAGGATTATTTGAAAGGAGAATACAATCTTGATTTAGTGGTTCATAGTCCAGAACTGTTTGCAGGGGATCATACTCTGGATCTCTGTTCTCAAGATGAAGAGTATCGTCAATACTCAATTCAAGAACTCCAGCGCGTCATTAACATTACTCGCACCTTAAAGCCCTATTTCAAGAAAGCGACTCGCCCTTGTATTGTTACCAATATCGGTGGATTTACTTTCGATTTTCATCTGCATCACTCGGAACGTCAGAAACTGTACGAACTTCTCTTAAAAAGCCTCTCTCAATTAGATACCGCAGGAGTCGAAATTATTCCGCAAACGATGCCACCTTTTCCGTGGCATTTTGGCGGGCAACGCTATCATAATTTGTTTGTAGATGCTCAAGAAATCGCAGAGTTTTGCGCTAATCATCAATATCGGATTTGTTTAGATATTTCTCACTCTAAACTTGCCTGTAATCATTACAAGTGGTCATTTCAAGAATTTGTGGAAACCGTAGGAGCATATACAGCACACCTCCATATTGCTGATTCAGAAGGGAAAGATGGGGAAGGATTACAAATTGGAGAAGGAGAGATTGATTTTCATCATTTAAGCCAAACTTTAGCCAAGGTTGCCCAGAATGCACTGTTTATTCCCGAAATTTGGCAAGGACACGAAAATGAAGGAGAGGGTTTTTGGATTGCCTTGGAACGTTTAGAAGGGTTATTTTAGTTGCGGTTTTTGTCAAATCTATCTCCAAGTGCGCGTAAAGGGTTATTTTTTTCTTTACTGGGAACGTTTTTGGTTTCGACCAATTTTGTGACGGCTAAATATGCGCTCAGTGGGTTTAATCCGCTTACGTTTAGTTTGGTTTGGTGTAGTGTAGCAACTTTCTATACTATGACCATTATTTATCTGACAAAACAACATCACACTTTAATTGTTCCTCAATCTTCTCTATTTCCCCTTCTTTTGATGGGATTATTAACAGGAGTGGGTATGTTAGTAGGGTGGCAAGGGTTAGCCATTCTTGATCCGACTTTTGTCGCTTTTCTCAAACGGTTTGAACCAGTCTTAGTTATTTTACTGAGTCTGTTTTACTTAAAAGAACGTCTTTTCGTTGGAGAAATAGTTTCCATTATCTTAATTGCCTTTGGTGGCGTTTGGAGTGCATTTGGACGTTGGGAAGTGATTGGCGAGGGAGTAATTCTAATTATGTTTGCTAGTCTGGCAACAGCTTTACAATTATTTATCGCCAAAACCAATATTCAGAATGTTTCTCCATTGATTCTGGTTTTTTATCGGATGAGTATTGCTACCTGCGCGATCGCGCTCTGGACAATTTTTTCAGGAGGGGTTAACTTTAATATAGAAAGTCGCTATTGGGGAGTAACGCTACTTGGAGCATTCCTTGGACCTTGTTTGAGTTTCCTTTGCACGTTTAATTCCTATCGCTATTGGGAATTGTCGCGATCAACGATTGTTTTGATGTTACAGCCCTTGTTTGCTCTCGTCTTAGCAGTTGTTTTTTTACAGCAATTTCCTACTTCACAAGAACTAATGGGAGGAATAATAATTTTAATTGGATCAGTTAGTTTTGTTTGGCAATATTTCTTGCAAAAAACGTCTTAAATCTAAGATTTCAGAATTTTTATTGATTTTTCTGAACTGTTTCTATTTTCATTAAATTATTAAAATGATAGAATTGCCTGATTTTAATCGTAGCTTTGAATATGAAAATAACTTTTACTTGTCTTGTGGCATTAACCGCATTAGCAAAATTTTAGCTCATTATGAGCTTTATAAAATGGTGCAAGAAGTTCCAGGTGCAATTGTTGAGTGCGGTGTATTTAAAGGAGTCTCTTTAGCTCGGTTTGCTACATTTCGAGACTTGTTCAGCAATCCTTACTCAAAAAAGATTATTGGCTTTGATACCTTTGGTGAGTTTCCTGAAACTGAATTTATAGAGGATCAATCATTCCGAGAGAAATTTATCAGAAATGCAGGAAGTGAAAGTATTTCTAAGGAGCAGTTGCATCATATACTAGAACATAAAGGAGTTGATAGGTTTGTCGAATTAGTCGAAGGGAATGTAATGGAAACTGTTCCCGATTATGTAAACAAAAATCCTGAATTAAGAATTTCCCTTTTGAATCTAGATACAGACGTTTATGAACCGGCAAAAGTAGTTTTGGAACATCTTTATCCTAAAATTGTTAAAGGAGGAGTTTTAATTCTGGATGACTATGGTACTTTCCCAGGAGAAAATCAAGCAGTAGAAGAGTATTTTGCAGAACAAGATATTGAAATTAAAAAATTTCCTTTTTGTATGACTCCCTGTTATATTGTAAAAAAATAAACTAACTCTTGAAGCCTCTATGTCATCATATAATCGTTCCATAAAAATGTTTGACGAACCTCACCCCCCTGTAGTTCTTGATAGAGTGGTAAATGAAAAATCAATCAATAAGGGAAAGTTTCTGACAAAAGCACACTCAGAATCATATTTATATCAAATGCAAACTATAAGCAAATTGCAGGATGTCAATAGTGTACTTGAAATAGGTCCTGGAGAAGGTTTTGTTGCCAAAAATCTCCGCAGTATAGGATATGAGTATCATACCCTTGATTTTGAGGATGCTAATGAACCAACAATAAAAGCAGATTTTTCATCCTTAGAGCCTAATCAAGTTACTCAGAGTTATGATTTAACTTGTGCTTGTCAAGTCCTAGAACATTTCCCATACGAATCGTTGCTAAAAAATATTACAACTCTTGCTCAGCTTTCTAAAAAATATGTTTTAATAAGCCTTCCTTGTTCCTGTAAAGGATTTAGCATTAAGTTGAATATTTCTCATGGGCAACATAAGAGAAAAACAAAACAAATTGACTTTTATTTACCAACTAATCTTCCTAATCGAAAATACAGGAAAGAGTATATGGAGGAATTTCCTTGGGCAGTTCATTACTGGGAAATTGGAAGAAAAGGCTTCCCTTTAAAAAGAATATTACAAGATATAGAATCATGTAAACTGAAAATTTTAGATAAATTTCATTCTCCCAATCCATTTCACTATTTTATTCTCTCTCAAAAAGAATGAACAAGAGACATTATGACTGATTCCAATAATGTAAATGCCTTAGCGATTATCCCTGCTCGCGGTGGATCAAAGCGATTACCAGGCAAAAATATTAAGCCCATCCAAGGAAAACCGTTAATTTCGTATACCATTGAAGCAGCTATTAAAAGTAGTTGCTTTACTAAAATTATGGTGTCTTCAGATGATGAAGCAATTTTAGAGGTAGGTCGCCAGTACAAAGAAGTGGATTCAGAAGCAAGACCCGCCCGACTCGCTGGGGATCAGGTAAAAGTATTAGAGTTAGTCTGTGAGATTGCAGAACGTCCAGAACTGAAAGACAACTATGATGTAATTGCTCTACTTCTCCCCACTGCACCCTTTCGTCAAGCAAAACATATTCAAGAGGGGTTTGAACAGTTAACCTCTGATGTTGATTCAGTGGTCAGTTTGACGACATACGAATTTCCGCCTCAACTCAGTGTCACCTTAGAGGAAAATCAATTAATTACGCCTGTATTTAATCCCTGTCCTCTAATTACAGGAGATACTCGCTCTCAAGATCAAAAACTGATTTATCGTCCTAATGGTGGGTTTTATATCTCTTGGTGGCAGTCTTTTTTGGTGAACCAAAACTTTTGGAAAGGAAAAGTTAAGGGCTATCCGATGTCAAGATTAGCTTCCGTGGATATTGATGACCAAACCGACTTAGACTACGCTGAGTTTCTCTTGAAACAGGGAGCTTATCAATTAGATAATTAAGGAAAGAATTATGAAAGACCTGACGGCTTTACGGAAACGAATTCACGGTCCTGTTTTCTCCATCCTGACTCCCTTTCGAGAAGAAGATGAGGAAATTGATTTCCCTACCTTAGAAAAGTACCTCAATCAAATTTATAACGCAGGTGGGCGTATTTTTTATGTAATGGGCTATAACAGCCGTTACAGCCAACTCTCTTGGGACGAAATCAAAGAACTGAATGAATTTGTGACAAAAACGGTGAAAGGGATAGATAGCAATAACATCGCGATTGTTGCTGATCCCTTACACTGTTCCACCAAAGTCAGTGCTGAGTTTGCCAAACACGCTCAGGATATTGGGGCAGATTTAATTTCCATTATCTGTCGAGAAAGGTTCTATTTTGAAGACCAAATTTACAATCACTACAAAAAGATTGCTGATGCGGTAGAAATTGGGGTTCTAGTCCATGAAATGCCCTTTCTCAATGGCTATGGTGGACCTCCTGTAAAGTGGCCAGTTTCCTTGCTTGATCGCGTTGCCGATATTCCGAATGTTATTGCCGTGAAAGAAGATGCTAAGGATGATGACTATTCCCGTGCTGTTATTGAAAAAATACGCGATCGCGTGGCAATTGTTATTTCTGGGGGTGGACTTCGCCAGTGGTTGCGCTTTTCAGAAATGGGTTGTCAAGCCTGGTTAGATGGTATTGGCGTATTTGAGCCTCGTTTGGAAGTTTTATTTTATCACTATTATCAGGAAGGAAATGTCCAGAAATACCAAGAAATCATTGATAAAATTGAGGTGCCTTTCTTTGAAGAAGGTGTCAATCAGTTGGGCTGGCATTTGGTGATTAAAGCCGCTCTCCAAGCTAGAGGGATTATGTCGCGGCGCGATCGAATGCCGTTACAAGAGTTGCCAGAGGAGCAGTATCAAGAAGTCAAGGCTTTAATAGAACGTTTACCCATTGAGGAATTGAGTCAATATACATCAATTTAAAGAAGATAAAAGCGACTTTATTAATGGATTATCAACGGGCAATTGAAATTATTACAACACTGGAAAAAGAATTTGATGTCAATTCTCTAAAATGTGAAGGGATTAAAGTTTGGCCACTAATTCGACAAGCAATTTGGAAGCAAGTTTGCCAGCCTCATAATAACTTTATGAGCAGTAATCAAAGGCTAGCTAGAGTTAAAAATCATCTCAGACCTCTAAAACAAAGAGTTTTTAACTTCTCTCCACCCTTTTCAGAATATCAGCAAAATTCTCAACTTAGGAATGCTTCTCCTGTTGATGTCGTTTTCTTTTCAAGGGCGGAAGATCACACCGATTTAATTAACGGCAAATTGATCAATCGCCACCTTGATCCCATAATTCAATTAATAGAAACAATTCCCAACGTTGATTACTTGAAATTAGAGTTATTTACAAATAAACTAACTTCAGAAAAAAATCCCCGTTTTTGTCAAACTAAAGTTTTAAAGCAGTTTCTCAATTTTCTAAAACCTCTTCAGTCTAACTCTATTCAAAATTTTAAAGGATTCAAACAAATGGCTCTAAAAGCCAGTGGGATTGAATTGAAAGAGGAATATTTCCTCAATCAAATTTACTTAATCAGGCAATATGAATTGTTTTATTTTAATATTTTGTCAAAGATTAATCCCAGTCAACTTTTTTTAGTTTGTTATTATTACCTACAGGCAATGGCATTAATTAGTGCTTGTAAGAAATTAAATATAAAAACTATTGAGGTTCAACATGGAAAACAAGGTAAATATCATGGAATGTACACTCATTGGACGCAAATTCCTGAAGATGGCTATGAATTTCTTCCAGACTATTTTTGGTCGTGGGGTCAAGAGTCAAAGGAAAACATTGAAAAGTGGCATCCTAAATTCTGTAATCGTCATCAACCGATTGTTGGTGGTAATTGTTGGCTTGCAAACTGGATAAATGGAGAGGGATATAAACTAGGTTCAGACGTAGATAATTTCATTTCTTCTTTAAATAATAAATATAGGAAAGTAATTTTAGTTACTCTACAGAGATTTAAGAAGTTAACTGAAATAATTCCTGAATTTTTAGCCCAAGCGATGTTAGAGTCATCAGATAATTGGATATGGCTAGTGCGGCTACATCCACTTCAAAGAAATCGTTTGGAAGAAATTAAAAACTACTTAAACCAATTTGGTATTAATAATTTTGAAATCGAAAAATCTACTAGCGTCCCTCTTTATGCTTTACTTAAGCATTCTCATAATCACATAACTTGCTGGTCTTCGGTATGCTATGAAGCTTTACTATTTCAAGTTCCAACAATAATTATTCATTCGACCGGGTTACAAATTTACCAACAATATATCAATGAAGGTAAATTTAGCTATAGTGAGACAACAAGTGAAGTATTGATCAAACTTAATGAAAAACTTGATCCTAGTTCCTTGAAAGAAGAAACACCTTATATTGAAACTGATCTAGATTTAGCTAAAAATACTCTCAATAAATTAATCACTGATAATATCTAAATAGAATGGATTAGTAGGCACTTAATTTTTAATTATCAATCCAGTAAAAAATGCAAAAAAATATCAATATTACTAGATTTCTTAAAAGTAAGATAATGATGCTTAAAAATCGCCAAGAGCAAAAAGAAATTATTAAAGCTTATAATCTTTTACGTAAACCACCCTCCGTAATTTTTTATACTACTCATAAATGCGCTTCAGTTTTTGTAAATAAATTATTAAGTTGTATCACGAAAAATAGTGATTACCGGTTGAAAAATTATTCTTCAGCTATCTGGAGTTTAGGTAATCAGATTGATGTTGGTAGTCCTTACGAAGATTTTCTAGAGAAAGCCTATGATCGACTATATAAGACAAAAGGTGAAATTTATGCTCCTCAGAGAAGACCTTTAGATTTTCCTGGAAGAGAGAACTTTAAGCACATTTTCTTTTTGCGGGATCCGAGAGACGTATTAGTATCAGGTTATTATTCGTTTGGCTATAGCCACAAAACACCTAAAGCGGAAAAACAAAAGCAAAAATTCAATGAAACAAGGGTAAAAATTCGAGAGCAAGGAATAGATAATTATGCTTGCGAAGCAGCTATAAATTGGCTCTTACCTTTGTATGATAAGTATCGTGAATTATTAGAAACTTCAGACACTCACCTTTATTTAACCTATGATGAGTTTAAGGATGATACGACTCGCTTCATTCAAAAAATTGCTGATTTTTTAGAAGTTAATGTTCCCGAAAAAGAAATTCAGGAAATTGCTAATGAAGCATCTCCCGTCCAACAAAATAAAGATATTATGCAACATAAACGCTCAGGGTTGAGCCAGCAATATTTAACAGAGCTAGAGTCAGATACGATTCAAAAACTTAATGAAACATTTGCTGAAGTGTTATCTTACTGGAATTTTCCCATTTAAAATATGAGTAGTTTCTTAGATAAGTGCGACGCAGGAAGTTTTAGCTGTGAAGCTAGAATCCCTCCGTGTAATCTTTGATTTGATTCACCGAAGGATAAGGTAACATAGCGTTCCGAAAATAAATATGAGTTACAATCAATTCTAGCTACTCTAGAAAAGCCTAAAAGTTTTGGAAAGTAATTTAAAACTAAAAACCCCAGTGCTTTTACTTACCTTTAATCGACTAGATTCCACTAAGGAAGTCTTAAAAGCAATTAGTAAAGCTCAACCTAGTAGTATTTATATCGCTTCTGATGGTCCTCGTCCAGATCGTGTAGGAGAAGCGGAGAAAGTTCAAGAAGTTCGAGATTATGTAATCAGCAATATCAATTGGGATGGCGATGTAAAAACGTTATTTCGAGAGGAGAATTTAGGATGTAGAGTTGCTGTTAGCGGCGCAATTGATTGGTTTTTTGAACATGAATCAGAGGGCATTATTTTAGAAGATGATTGTGTTCCAGATGCCAGTTTCTTTCCTTATGTGGAAGAATTGCTAAATCGATACCGTGATGATGAACGGATTATGGTCATTGCGGGGAACCACTTTCCTGGTAAAGCTCACCAGCCCCCTTATAGCTACTTTTTTAGTCGCTACAATCACTGTTGGGGCTGGGCAACTTGGCGACGTGCTTGGCAACATTATGATCATGATATGAGCCAGTGGCCAAAGTTACGCAATACTAATTGGTTGTTAACTATTGGTGATGGAAATCGCAATTTCCAGCGTTACTGGACTCGTATTTTTGATCAAGCCTATGCTCAAAAAGTCGACTCTTGGGCTTATCGCTGGACATTTTCTTGCTGGGCTCAAAGCGGACTGACTATATTACCTGCTCTTAACCTAGTTAAAAATATTGGTTTTGATGAAAATGCAACCCATACAAAAAGTAAAAATGGTAGCCATAAATTATCAACTTTACCTCTTGAGTCCCTAACTTTTCCCTTGTCTCACCCATCAAACGTAATCAGAGATTATGAAGCAGATAGGTGGACAGAGAAAAATCACTTTAAACATAATTGGAATCGGTATATTAAATCCCAATTAAGACGAATAGTGCCTTCATTTAGTTAAAATTAATCTCTAATTAAACTTTTACTACTTAAATTATGAAGACAAATTAAAAAACTTATGAAAATTTTATGTCAAGAAATTGATGCCAATTTCTTAAGTCCAGAGGAAATTAGTTATTTTAATCAATTTGCTAACCAAGATTTGGATCTCCAAGAAATTTGGCAGCTAATGGATCAAGCCTGGGATGAAGTGGGTGCAGGATATACGCCAGCAGAGACTGAAGCTGTTGGCATTTTCTATGATCATCCGGTTTGGCTTCTTAATGGTATCTTCACTGAATGCGACCCGACTTCGGCTCAACACAGAGAGAATATTGCGAAATGGATTGCTACTCTTCAGCCTGATCTAGTTGCTGACTTTGGAGGAGGATATGGTTCATTAGGGAGAAAAATTGCTGATCTCTGCCCTAAAACAGAGGTTAAAATTGTTGAACCTCATCCTAGAGAACTTGCTAAACACCTTGCAAAACAATATAGCAATTTAGAATACACACCTAAACTTCCCCAGAATGCTGATATTGTAATTGCACAAGACGTTTTAGAACATATACCTGACCCATTAGATGTTTTTGGAGAGCTTTTAAAAGCTACCAAAGTAGGTGGAAGGGTGATTACAGCCAATTGTTTCCGCCCTGTCATTAAATGTCATCTACCAGAAACTTTTCACTTTCGGTATAGCTTTAAATGGATTGCTCCCAAATTAGGATGTAACTATAAAGGGACAGTTCCATCTGTTCGTCATGCTGAAGTTTTTAGGAAAACAGACCAAAAAGTCAGATGGTCTCAAGCAAGAAGGTTAGAAAAGTTATCTCGCTTCATGTTTCCGATTATTGAAACGACAAAGCCTGTTCTAAAGGCAGTGCGGAGTTTAAAACGTTAAGTCGGGCTAAATAGACACTAGCTAATGATAATTTTACATCTTTCCTCTAATGATATCTCTGGTGGTGCTGCCCGAGCAGCTTATCGCCTACATCAAGCCTACCTACAACATGAGATTTCCAGTCGAATGCAGGTAGGAAATAAAAAGAGCGACTTGCATACAATTGATGGTGCTGAAAATAGGTGGCAAAAAGCAATTAACCTTGCTAGACCACAATTGGCTAAACAATTAATGGGTCTCCAAAACTCTCCTAATCCTATTATTCATTCTCCTGCTTTTCTGCCATCTGGTTTAGTTCAGAAACTAAATTCTGCTGAGGCTGATGTACTCCATCTGCACTGGGTTGGTAGTGAATTTTTATCAGTCGAAGATATTGGGAAACTGAAAAAACCTTTAGTTTGGACGCTACATGATATGTGGCCCTTCTCTGGTGCAGAACACTATGGAGATGATAGCCCGAATGCTCGCTGGCGAGTTGGTTATGATGCCCACAATCGACCTAAAGATCATAGAGGAATTGATATTGACCGTTGGGTATGGAATCGTAAACGTCGCGCTTGGAAACAGCCAATTCAGATCGTTGCACCTAGTCAGTGGTTAGCGGATTGTGCCAAAAATAGTATTCTAATGCAAAATTGGCTGATTTCTATTATTCCCTCTGCTCTAGATATTAATACATTTCGTCCTTGGGATAAAGCGATGGCCCGTCAATTACTGGGATTACCGCAAGATAAGAAATTGGTCTTATTTGGCGCAATTGGTGGGGGAAAAGATTCTCGTAAAGGTTGGGATTTACTACAGCCCGCTTTGACTAAATTAGCTAAACAAATCCCTGATTTGGCAGGTGTAGTCTTTGGACAATCAGAGCCACTTGATCCACCGCAATTGGGACTTCCTCTTTATTGGATGGGTCATCTTTACGATGAAGTTACAATTGCTCTCCTCTATAGTGCTGCTGATGTGACGGTAGTGCCATCTAGACAGGATAATTTACCCCAATCTGGAACTGAAGCCCAAACTTGTGGATGTCCAGTGGTTGCCTTTAATATCTGTGGTTTACCATCAGTTGTTGTTCATGAGGAAACAGGGTATCTTGCTACTCCTTTTGACTCAGATGATCTTGCTCAAGGGATTGCTTGGGTTTTAGCTGATAGTGAACGATATAATAAATTGTCTGAAAATGCGCGCGATCGCGCCGTTAAATTATGGTCTCCTGAAGTAGTAGTTAAACAATATCTAGAAGTTTATGAAAGCGCGATCGAGTCTCACCGCCAGAATCGTCCTTGATGAGGTTGTTTGCCAAACTGTTCAGTCTTTGATGAAATAAGATAGAAACCAAGCGCGATCGCGCTTACCGAGGTACTCATATTAACTGGTGGAAGTTTCAATTTTCACAGGCTCAACCAAATCAAGAAAAAAGAACAGAGATTTCAAGAGAAGGAAATAGATTATGGTAACTGAACTCACTCATCAGAAATATAAGCAACTCTATGAAACTGATTATAATCTTTGGGTTTTAGAAACAGTTAAAAAACTACAAAACCGAGAATTAGATTCTCTTGATTGGAAAAACTTAATTGATGAGGTACTTGACTTGAGTCGGCGAGAAAAAAGAAGATTAGAAAGTTTATTAACCCGACTCTTAGAACATCTACTAAAACTGAAATATTGGGATTCAGAACGAGAACTCAATCAAAACCATTGGCAAAAAGAAATTCGTAATTTTCGCAAACAAATTAAGCGGGAATTAAAAGCAAGTCCAAGTCTAAAAAAATATCTTGTAGAACAATTTTCTGAACTGTATCAAGATGCAAGAGAATTAGTCTCAGATGCCTCAGGCTTACCCCTTGACCATTTCCCTGAATCCCCGATCGCGCCCCTAGAAAACGTGTTAAATGAAAACTGGTTACCTTAAACAAATTCTGATCAAGTAATTGCAAGATGATGCCAAAAAAGTGCAATGTTTCATACAAAAACCAAGGCGGCGATCACGCCGTTAAATTATAGTCTCCTGAGGTAGTAGTCAAATAATATCTAGAGGTTGATGAAAGCGCGATCGAGTCTTCCTGCCAGAATAGTCCTTGATATAGTAAAATTTGGTATGGGATTGAGTTCTTGAAGCGCGATCGCGTAATTTCCCTAAATGGGGTTGCCTAATCTAAAATTACATCTCTAGCTAGATGGGAGGCTCAAACTGTTCAGTCTTTGATAAGGGGAGATAGAAACCAAGCGCGATCGCAACTTTTCCAGTAGCCCTATAATAGAAAAAACTCCAAAACATATCTAAGAATACAGCATTAGTTAGAAACAATGCAAATAACAATCGAATTACCTCCTGATCTAGAACAAGACTTAAGACATCAGGCGGCACAATCCAACCTTCCCCTGCAGGCACTAATTCTGCAAGCCCTGCATCAACTGACTCAATCTAACTCTGATAGTAATACTTCCCAATGGTCAGATATTATTCTCGACTATGAAGGAATTCCTGATTTTCCCCCCTTTGAATCTTACCGTGAAGACCTGCTTCCCCCTAGCGAACCGAAGCTATTTTAATGCGATACTTACTAGATACTTGTGTGATCAGCGACTTTATTAAAGGAGAAACTGGAACTAAGACGAGATTGAAACAAACGCCACCGAGGGAAATCGCGATTTCTTCGATTACAATGATGGAGTTGCGTTACGGGTTAGAGTTAAATCCAAAACGTGCTGAAAAAGTTGAACCAATCATTGCTACTCTTCTATCTTCTGTGACGGTTCTTCCCTTTGGAATCTCAGAAGCCCAACAAACCGCTAAGATTCGGGCGAAGCTGAAATCTCAAGGGCAACCCATTGGGGCTTATGACCTGTTAATTGCTGCGACTGCACTCCAACATAATCTAATTATGATAACCTCGAACCAACGCGAATTTGAACGAGTTGACAATCTACAGATAAAAAATTGGCGAGAGTTATAGTTTTTTTGTTTCTCTGAGTCTTGGGGAATGGTCGCAATTCAAGAATGTCCCATTCCATAACTCTAAAGAGGAAGAAGCGCGCGATCGCGCCCTTAAATGATGGTCTCCTGAGGTAGTAGTCAAATAATATCTAGAAGTTGATGAAAGCGCGATCAAGTCTCACCGCCAGAACAGGTTTGATATAGTCAAATTTAGCAGGAGGTAGAATGAGTGAGTATAGCGCGATCGCGTAATTTCCCTAAATGGGGTTGCCTAATCTAAAATCACATTTTTAACGAGATGGTTAGCCAAACTGTTCAGTTTTTGATAAAAAGAGATAGAAACTAAGCGCGATCGCGCCCTTAAATTATGGTCTCCCGAAGTAGTAGTCAAACAATATGTAGAAGTTGATGGAAGCGCGATCGAGTCTTGGAAAACTCAAACCAGTTAGAAAAACTCAAATATTAAAAACTATTCAGCAATCTTAAACCCTTTTATGAAAGAAGAGCGTAAATTATTAATTATAGGTTGGTTTAAATTTCCATTTGGAAGTGCAGCAGCGTCAAGAGTGCGAACGATCGCAAAAGGATTAACAGAAAAAGAAGTAAGGGTACATATTATTACAACTGCTCGTATTCCATTCCGAAAAGAGGATCAGAACGAATTAAATCAGATGTATTGGGAAGGAATTAGCTATGAGTGTCAAAATCAATACGAACCAGAGAATAATCAAAAGTTATCAAAATTTCAACGTATATGGAATTATATTTTAGCCACTATAAGGGGTTGGAATAGAGTTTTAAGATTAGTTAAAAACAATGAATTTGATAGCATTTTAATTTATGGGAGAAGTGCTATATCTTACTTTCCAATAGTAATTATTGGACATTTATATCAGGCTTCACTTTTTTATGATGTGGTGGAATGGTTTCCACCAACAAGATTTAAACTTGGAAGATTAAACCCTTTTTTTTATGATGATTTGTTATCTCGTTACCTACCTTTATTAGGTTGTCAAGGCGTAATTGCCATCAGCACCTTTATTTTTAATAAATACAAAAAAAAAGGAATTCCTTGTTTTATTATACCCAGTATTTTTGATAGTTCAATTATTAGTAATGTAGAAGCTTCAGAAACAAAACTTCCCATGAATAAATTTACTGTTATTTATGCTGGTACCTGTAAAGCTGGGGATGGATTTGATAGACTTTTAAGTGCAGTAAGGATTGTTTATTTAAAGGGATGTCCAATACATTTGCGAATTTTAGGAACTGATGGTTTATCAGGAAATGCTGCTGATAAAAGGACAATTTGTGAAAAAGATGATATATTATCCTCCTGTGTAAGTTTTATGGGTAGAGTGTCAGATCAGGATTACTTTAAATTACTTGCCTCTGCTAACTGTCTCGTCTTACCACGTCCCAAATGTCAAATTACAGAAGCTTCTTTTCCTACTCGTCTCCCTGAGTTTTTATATACCGATCGTCCTGTTTTGACAACAGATGTTCCTGATATTCCGCTGTATCTAGAACCTGGCATTCATGCTGAAATTGTATCGGGAGATACATCAGAAGCATTAGCACATGGCTTATTAAGACTATGGCAAGATTCTGAACGCGCTTTAAAGATTGGTTTGGCGGGTAAGCAAAGATGTTATGAAGTTTTTTGTTATCGTCAACATAAGGAAAGACTCTATCAATTTCTCATTAAAAAACAATGTGATAGTGCTGAATCAATTAGTTAGCATAATTTTTGATAACAGAATCCCAGGAAAGTATTTAATTTATTTTTTTTGAATAACAATTCAGTAACATAGCAGCTTTAAAAAAATGGCATTTTCAATAAAACATGAAGTTATAGCAATCTACTTGATCTTTTTTTATGCAATCGCGTTTCCGATTTTTTATGATAGGTTAGGTTCAGCAGGAGCTATTCTTATTAATGGTGGACTAATTGTATTTTGTAGCTTATACTTATTTAATTTTAGTAGATTTAAAATTCCAATCCATTCTGATCAAGAAAAAAAAATTATATTAATTATAATATCTGTTTTCGGCTTTTACTTCTTTAGTATTTCTGCATCTACTTTGTTGAGTGAAAGATTGATATTTCGTGATTTATATGAACTACATAGACCAGTTCTTTATACTCTTATATTTTGCTCATCTCTCTATTTTTTCAAAAAAATAGAACATTTAAAACATCTTAAAATATTAATAAGTCTATCTTTTATCATAGTCGTTTTTTTGGGAATTAATCACTATTTCAGAATTGAGGACTCATTATCAGCTCTTTATACCAAAAGACAAAATATAATTACTGAAAGAGTATCTACTCCATTCCCTAATCCATATGACTATAGTTTTTATATGCTGTGGCCATTCTGCTATTTTTTTATTCGTTCTTTAACTGGCAATGTACTGCATGTAAAAGTGATTAGTGCTGTTTTATGCTTGCTTAGTTCCACAGGAGTTTTTTTAACCCAGTCTAGGACAGGGTTGATCCTTTTGGTTTTAGAAGTTTTTCTTATTCTTCCTGTAACTTTACTGATTGAAAATACAAGAAATATCAACATAAATATAATTTCAAAAAAAATATTTCAGTATCCTTTGATTATATTATTAGTGATTTGCTTTACTATCATTGTGTATAATTTTTATGCCAGTGAATTGAGTTATCTAATAGTTGGAATTCAAAGGATTCTATTAGAAGGAGATTTAGGTACAGGTCAAACACGAGTTAACTTAATGGCATTAGCTTTGGAGAAAGCTAATAATAACTTTTTTGTGGTCTTACTGGGCCACGGTCCATCTAAAGCTATACTGGAAAATCCTGAAGCAGGATACGCTTACTTTATTTATAGATATGGATTCCTTACCTTAATTTTATTTTTCTTTTTGCCTTTATTTTTATCGTGTTTTTATTTGATTAAAATCATACGAAGAAAGAAGACTGATTCTACAATTTATATGGCAATACTTGCTTGGTATTTAAGTCTTCCTGTTGCGTATCTTTCTACAAATTTTACGGAACAAATAAGATTGTCTTTTTTATATTATTTTCTAATGGGTTTTATTGTTAAGAGTTATTTTCTTTTATCTAATAAAAAATAATATAAATAATTCTAGTTTTTGATTACAGTAATCCAATCTTTTATATGCAAATTTACTACTTAACAATGGCATTTCCAGTTCCTTCAGAAACATTCATATCAAATGATGTCAAGGCATTACAATCTATTGGAGTTAATATATCGGTTCATACCTTAAGACCTATGAGAAAAGACTTTAACAGACTCGTTAAAGAACGTGGATTATATTCTTTGGAAATTACTCACAACTCCATTGCTTCCTCTTTTAGAGGACTATCACGGGGTATTTTTAAACCTAAAATATTATTTAGTTTAATAGCATTCCTGTTTTCTAAAACATGGTTTAGTCCTATACAACTTTTCAAAAGTTTACTTCTATTACCGCGAGTGTTAGATATTTTCTTTAATATTTGTAAAAAGAAACCAGATATAGTTCACTTATCTTGGGGTCATTATCCTTGTTTAGTTGGTTACTTGGTTCAGCAATGGCTGCCTGAAGCTTGTCTATCTATTTTCCTCGGTGCTTATGATTTAGTTAATTGGCACAAATGTACTCCAGAGGTGATAAAAAAAGCTGATCTAGTTTTTACACATGCGAAAGTTAATAAAAGTAAAATTTTTGAGCTTGGTGCTAAAAATATTGAGGTTGTATATAGAGGTATAAACTTAAATTACTTTCAAAAGTATAAGATTGATATTGATAAAAAAATACCAAAACGTTTTATAACTGCTGGACGATTAATCCCTCAAAAAGGATTTGATGATGTAATTCTAGCTTTTGAAAAGATTGCAGAGAGATTTTCTGATGCTTCTCTGGTGATTTTAGGAGATGGTCCAGAGCTTAAAAAATTAAAAAAATTATGTAATGACAAGCGCCTTAGTCCGTTTGTTATGTTTTATGGTCATGTAGAACATGAGAAAGTTTTAGAAGAAATGGCTAAGGCTGAAATTTTTATTTTAATGTCTAAGTATGATGGCGAACGCTTACCTAATGTTATAAAAGAAGCTATAGCAAGTAAATGCTTATGTGTTACAACTCAAACTCTTGGCATTGAAGAATTAGTAGAACATGAACAACATGGATATATAGTCCCTCAGGGTGACTATACTTCTGCTGCTAATTATCTCAACCAAATACTTAATAATCCCCAGAAAATAAATGGTATGAGAAAGCTTGCTTATCACCATTTACTTTGTAAGTTTGATCTAAATGTTAATATGATGAGGTATAGAGATCTTTGGCAAAAGTGTATTGAAAATAAAGTTAGTGCAGATCAGAGCATCCAAAATTAAGTAACTACAAAAAAAAGTAACCATTAGCCCAAAAGTTTATAAATTTTGTAATATTAACCTGCACGATTTACTGCATATAAAAGTAAATGAGTTATCTTGAAAAAAATACTCGCTCCAATCTAATTTTAGAACGCAAAAAAGGTTGAATCAAGATGATCGATTATAATAATCCAACAGTAACAATCGCAATCCCTGCATATAATGAAGAGAATTATATTGAATCGGTTATATCAACAGAGTGAGTAAATTTTAATCGCTGATGGTGGTAGTACAGATGGTACACAAAAAATTATTAATCAAAAAGTTACTTATCCTCTAAAATAAATTTAGCTGAACCAATTTTTTAAGTTTTTAAGTTATTAAAAATTAGCATTAATATGGATTGGAAAATTAAAGCAAAAATACAAAACATAGTTAGCCTTCTTCCTTCTTCTACTTCCCATTCAATTTACTACTGGATTCAAACGAAATTCGGCTCATTAAAAAAAATTGATCCCGTTAGCAGACTAAAAGCCGGTATTGAATTTTCTAAAAAAATAGAAGATTCAGGGAAATCAATTATTGATTCTACTCTCCTCGAAATAGGAACAGGGCGAAGACTTAATATACCTATAGCTTTTTGGCTATTAGGCGCTAACAAGGTAATCACTACAGATATCAATACTTACTTAAAAGAAGAATTAGTTAAACAAGATATCAATTATATTAAAGATAACCCACAAAAAATAGAGAAGCTATTTGAAAATCATATTTTTAATGATAGATTGCAATTGATACTTGAATTAACAAAAAATCAATTTAATCTAAAAGATGTTTTAGATTTATGTTGCATTGAATATCTGTCTCCAGTAGATGCAACGCAACTTCCGCTACCATCTGAGTCTATAGACTTTCATACTTCTTATACTGTTTTTGAGCATATTCCCTTGCTAATTCTTAAAAAAATTCTGCACGAAGGTAATAGGGTAGTAACAGATCAAGGATTGTTTGTTCATCTAATTGATTATAGTGATCATTTTTCTCATTCTGATAAATCTATTTCTGCTATTAATTTTCTTCAATTTTCCGAAGCGGAATGGAATAAAATAGCTGGTAATTCATACATGTATATGAATCGCCTACGTCACGATGATTACATAAAAATGTTTCAAGAAGTTAATCATAATATACTTTCGGAGAAACCCAAGAGGGATAAACATTTGTTAGATATACTTCATGAAGGTTTCCCACTCAATGAAGAATTTTCAAATAAATCAGAAGAAGTTATTGCTACAACCAACTCATGGTTTGTAACGAAAAAGAATAAGTAAACTTTAAAATTAAATGACTAATCCTACTAATAATCCAACAGTAACAATCGCGATTCCTGCTTATAACGAAGCTAATGATATCGAAGCCGTTATATTAAGTTTTTTACATCAGCAGTATCCTGATTTAGAGGAAATCTTAATAGCTGATGGTGGTAGCACAGATGGAAGTCAAAATATAGTTAAACAAATAGCCGAAAATAACCCTCAAGTTAAACTTATCTATAACCCTAATAAAACCCAGTCCTATGCACTTAATTTAATGCTTGAAAAAGCAAAAGGAGACATCTTTTTAAGAGCTGATGCTCATTCTGAATACGCTAACGACTATATTGAAAAATGTGTTAAAAATCTAATTAATACCCAAGCCCTCAATGTTGGTGGTTCTCAACGATTTATTGCCAAAAATAATTTTCAATCTGGAGTCGCTCTAGCATCTAAAAGTTATCTGGGCAATGGAAACGCTAGATATCGAGATTCTCAATATACTGGCTATGCAGATACAGTTTACCTTGGATGTTTTTGGCGAGAGACTTTAGTAAAAATGAGAGGATATGATGTTGAAGCAACACCTAATGAAGACGCTGAATTGAACTTAAGGTTATTAAAAAAACAAGAGCAAGCAGTTTATATTAATTCAGATATTCGAGCATGGTACACTCCCCGAAGTACCCCAAAAGCTTTATGGATACAATACTTCAAATATGGTCGCGCTAGGTTTTTAACTTCAAGCAAGCATCCCAATAAAGCTCCTATAAGAACTAAAATTCCTTTTTTATTTTCTATCCTATTGCTAAGTATATTTTTGATAATATCTATTTCTTCCAATATTTTGTATGGATTGATACTTATCTTGCTAATTGCTATTATTTTCTTAATTGAAAGTATGAGAGTCACCCTAAAGTATAAAGAAAAATTTAATCAAGAAATTTGGCGAGGTAAACAGACTGAAAAACCTAATTTATTTAATAGAATTTGGAATTGCTGGCTGGCTTTAATTATTATGCCGATCGCCTATGTAAGCGGCAACTGCTATCAATTCTTCAGAAATAAAGTATTGAAAAAACAAGGTTGGTAATGTAGAAGCAAACATGAAATCAATTTTAGTCACAGGGGCTACAGGCTTTATTGGTAGCCACTTACTCCCACACCTAGAACAGCAAAACTTTTCCGTCAAAATAACCACTCGCCAACCCTCACCTCAAACTTCCCAAAATATAACCCCCGTCAAAATTAACAACATAGACGAAACAACAGACTGGAGTGAAGCCCTAACAGATGTTGAATGTGTCATCCATTTAGCGGGTCGCGCTCATATCCTTCAAGATACGGCGACTGATCCTGAAGCAGAATTTTATCAAACTAATACGGTTGCTACCAGTAATCTGGTGAAACAATCGATCGAATGCGGTGTGAAACACTTTATCTTTATGAGTTCGATCGGTGCAATGACAACTCTCGCCACAGAAACTTTAACTGAATCTTCCCCTTGTTATCCTGATACCCCTTATGGACATAGTAAACTCCAAGCCGAACAAAACTTAAAGGAATTGTGCAAAAATAATCCCATGACTTGGACAATTTTACGTCCTCCCCTGATTTATGGAGCGCGTAATCCTGGGAATATGGAACGCCTCTTAAAACTGGTAAAAACAGGACTTCCTCTTCCTTTTGGTGCAATCAAGAATTGTCGGAGCTTGCTTTATGTGGGAAACTTAGTAGATGCGATCGCACAGTGTATTACTCACCCTAACGCCAGAAATCAAACCTTTATTATTAGTGATGGGGAAGATTTATCCACTCCTGCTTTAATCCGTCAAATCGGAACAGCAATGAGGAAACAACCGACTTTAATTCCGATTCCACCTCAACTGCTGAAACTCATCGCTCAACCTTTGGGGAAAGGAGAAACCATCGATCGATTAGCAGGGTCTCTTACGGTTGATAGTGGTAAAATTAGAAAAACGCTTGATTGGAAGCCTCCCTTTTCAGTTCATCAAGGGTTGAAAAACACAGTTGATTGGTTTCTTGAGAAGAAATGAACATAAAAACAGAATACGATCGAGATTTTTATGCCTGGATTAACCAAAATGTGAGCTTATTGCGAGAAGGTCGGCTGAGCGAAATTGATGCGGAACATATAGCCGAAGAATTAGAAAGCATGGGAAAACGCGATCGGCGCCAACTTCGCAGTCGCTTACAGGTTTTGCTGATGCACCTCCTAAAATGGCAATACCAGCCTGAAAAACAGAGTCAAAGCTGGCTGAGAACGATCGAGCATCAGCGAGACGAAATTGAAGCTCTATTATTGGATAGTCAAACTTTCTAATAACTAAATTTAGTATCATATAGGTATAATATGGTATAAAACAGACAGATGTATTTAACACCACAAGAAGCAAAAGAGAAATTTGATTATCATCCGAAGAGTTTAGCTCGTTGGGCAGATCAAGGATTGATCAAATTTGTTAAAAGCCCAGGGGGGCACAGAAGGTATTTATTATCTTCATTAGAGAACTTTTACTATCAAGAAGAAGATAAAAGAGAAATTATTTTATACATAAGAGTTTCTACTAACTCACAAAAAGAGGATTTAGAGAGCCAAAGACAATACGTTAGTAGCTACTACCCTCAGTGTAAATGTGTCTCAGATTTAGGGTCAGGATTAAACTTCAAAAGAAAAAAGTTTATATCTATAATGCAACAAGTGGCTAATGGAAAAATAAAAAAGATCGTTATAGCCCAAAAGGATAGGTTATGTCGATTTGGCTTTGACTTTGTTGAATGGTTCTGTAACCTAAACAACTGTGAGATAGAAGTTCTTAATAGCACCTATCAAACTCAAAAATGAAGAGTTAATGGAGGATTTTATGGCTATTATGCACTGTTTTTCAAGCAGACTCTATTTTCTGAGAAGTTATAAGAAAAAGATTAAACAAGAGGTTGATAATTTAAAGAAATCGGAGTAATCTAGACAGATAGAAATGAAACATCTTAGCTATGGCGAGGAAAAAAACTGCAAAAAATCAATACACAGTAACCCAAGTTGGTTATTGTGTAGGAGGCGATACAGTCAAAGCTCGTGAAATGGCTAGAAGAGCAGGGAGACTTCGATCTGATATTTGGAACAAGTACGGTAGTCTTCAAGCATGGGGAATCTCCCATCAGAAACTCTATAAAGCCTTTCAAGAAACTAATCCACCCTCATTTTATAAAATCTCTCAAAAACAATGGCAAAAGACCTTTGAAAGGGTTATAGATGATATTCATGCTTCTCAAGAAGCAGCTAAATCTATAGTAATTAAAAAGATATATCGAAAATTTAGACCTGAAAAAGATTTTCACGGTAAAGAGCTTGAAGATACTTCTTTTAGGAAAGAATTATTAGAAAGCCTAGATACTTTAGAGTGGATGGATTATCCATTAATCCATAGATGGATGAGAGATGCTTATCATAGAGGTCATACTTATGTTAATAATCAGATTTGTATAGGAGTTGATAATGGGGCGACTATAAAAAGAATAAGCAGAAATCTAGTTAAGGTAACCACTCAAGGAGAGAAAATTAAATCAAGAAAGTATGAACAGCTTTCTTTATTCTTTAAGGTAGGGAGAACCACTCCTAAAGGATTATTTCAAATCATTTTTGATGACTTTAATAATGAAGTTAGATTACATTATCCGAAAGTGCTAGACAAAGAGTCTAGTGTTAAAAAGGGAAGTTGTGGGCTTGATAAGGGTTACACGGAAGCCTTTACAGATAGCAATTGCCTCACTTACGGTGAAGGGATTGGTAAGGTAATGCAAACGTCTGTATCCAAAAGACATCAAAGAGGTAAATCTAGAAACAAGTTATATCAGATAGCAAAGAAAAAGGGTAATGATAAAATCTTTCGTTCTAACCTTACTAAAAAACGTCACAATAGAAGAGAAAAAAGAAAGAAGGAAACGTTAAACACCAAGATTCGTGCAGGGATTAATAAGTTCTTTGATCACTATAATCATGCGATTACTGAAGACTTAAGTTTTGTAGTTAAGAATAAAAAGCAAAGCAAAAAAGTGAATCGTAATCTAGCAGAGTGGTGTAAAGGAACTCTACAGAAATCTCTTGATGAGATAGCAACTCGACGGAATTGTCAGGTTTCAGTAGTGAATGCTGCGTACACCTCGCAGGTTGATTCTCGTTACGGGGTTCTATTAGGAACTCGTAAAGGGGATCAATTCTTCACCTTTGATGGGGAGGTGTTAAGCGCAGACGGTAATGCTGCTCGAAACATCGAGGCTAGACTGACTGATGCTAAGATTCCAAGGTATTTGAAATCTATTGAAGTTAGAAAGGTTTTGATTAAGCGAACAGTATCCTTTTTAAGAGAAAGGGGTTACTACTTAAAAGATGCAATCAACTTCGGTTGGTTCAACAGTAAACATCTTAAAGGAATAACACTTGAAAAGGCAATGGCGTTAGAGTGACCGCCGAGAGGTTTGTGCGATTCGTTTCCTGTGAAATCGCAGGAGTTCCCACGAATTCCGAGGTATAAACAGGAGCATGGTTAGAACCCTTCGGGGTACAAAACCTTGACAACTTGATTTCCATGTTGGTGAGAACCTGTGGAGCAACAGCTAAGAAATAGGTAGAGTATAACTCGTTAATTCAAATCCATCCCTCTCAGGGTGTGAGAGGACAGCGTAACCCTCATCTATAGAGTTGACTACTTGAGGATGAAGCAGGGTTAAATGGGGTCACTGCTGGAAGCCTAAACTGGTAAATCCCTAGCAAGAGGCTATGTCTAGTTAACGAACCTATGTCTGAACCATCGTGATTGGCAACCTGCGTAAAGGCTGCTCGCAGGGAGCGAAATAAGCTCAAGACAAAAGGATATAAGTTTAAACCAGCTTGTATCACACCTTCAATTTGTTCGGTGGATAATAGGGGGCTAAGGTCTCAAACAATGGAATTCAGGAACGAAGTAACCCTCGTTCATACTCTTGGGATAGGTCGATTTCTCAAGTAGTCTGTCGGGACGCAATCTCTGACTCATTAGTCGGGTAGAGCGAGGGCAGGATTGGATAAGAAGCAAACGCCTTCTTTAACGAGAAGGATAAGCAGACGTATCCACTTTAGATTACGAAGATAATACGCGAAAGTAGAGTAATGTTATGAACCAAATCAGGTATAAATGTGATGCTCGGACAAAGACCTTCTTAATGCTCTGGTTAGGCTTTGGGTTTAATCTCATGGCAGAGACAGAGTGGAGTCAGATTGACTGGAAGGAGGTTGAAATACGGGTGTTTAAGCTCCAAAAGCGGATTTATCGAGCTTCTCTAAGTGGTGACGTGGCTAAAGTTCACAAACTCCAAAGATTATTGTTGAGGTCTTGGTGCGCCAAACTCCTAGCAGTAAGGCGTATTTCGCAGGATAACCAGGGTAAAAATACCGCAGGGGTGGATGGTATTAAAAGCCTAAGTCCTAAACAAAGGTTGAGCCTTGCTGAAAGCCTAACCCTTACAGGGAAAGGTAAATCCTTAAGACGGGTCTGGATTCCGAAACCAGGTCGCAAAGAAAAACGTGGCTTGGGTATTCCAGTAATGGAAGACCGTGCGAGGCAGGCTCTCCTTAAGTTGGCTTTAGAGCCTGAATGGGAGGCAAAATTTGAGCCTAACTCGTACGGATTCAGACCAGGACGCTCTTGCCATGACGCGGAACGAGCAATCTATTTAACCGTTAAACAAAAAGCCAAATGGGTTCTTGATGCGGATATTAGTAAATGCTTCGACCGTATAAATCACAATGTTCTCTTACAAAAATTAAATACAACCCCGACTATTGCCCGACAGATTCGAGCTTGGTTGAAATCGGGGGTCTTGGATAGAGGTGATTGGATGCCTACAGAGGAAGGGACACCACAAGGAGGGGTAATTAGTCCACTTTTGGCAAACATAGCCCTGCACGGACTTGAAGAGTACATAAAACAATGGGCTGAAACTTGGAAGGGAGGTAAACGGGATAACCGTTGGAGTATTTCCTTAATCAGGTATGCAGATGATTTCGTTGTTCTTCACAAGGATAAATCTGTCATCCAACAAGCGAGAAAGCTGATTGAACAGTGGTTACATGGCTTAGGCTTGGAATTAAGCGAGAGCAAGACGAGAATTTGCCACACCTTGTATGATACAGAAGAAACAAAGGCAGGGTTTGACTTTTTAGGATGGAACGTCCGACAATATAGAGTCGGGAAGAACCATACGGGAAAAAGTACGAATGGCGAGTTACTCGGATTCAAAACAATTATCAAACCTAGCGACAAAAGTATAAAGACACATTATGAAAAGATTGTTGAAGTGCTAGATTCAATGAAAGGTAAGTCTCAAGAAGCAATCATTGGAAGGCTAAACCCGATTATCATCGGCTGGTGCAACTACCACAAAACAATCTGCTCAAAAGAAACATTTTCACACATAGACAACTTAGTCTATAACAAACTACGTCGCTGGATAAAGAGCCGTCATCCCAACCAAACTCTAAAATGGTGTGAAGGTAGATACTTTCATTTGACTAAGGAGAAAAACCTAGACGGAGAAGATAGAAATGCTAAATGGGTCTTTTCTACTCCACCTGATATACCAAATTCTCCTGTTGCGGGCAAGCATGAATTACGCAAGCACGTATGGACACCAATTGAAAGACATATAAAAATCGAGGGTACGAGGTCTCCTTATGATGGAGATTGGCGGTATTGGAGTAAACGTCGGGGTGAATACCCTGGCACACCGAAACGGGTTGCTACACTGATGAAGCAACAGAAAGGAAAATGCGCTCGTTGTGGACTTTACGTTAAGGATGAAGATGTAGTGGAGGTTGACCACATCGTCCCTAAAGCTGAAGGGGGCAAAGACCATTACAAGAATTTGCAGTTACTTCATCGTCATTGTCACCATCAGAAAACTGCTGAAGACCGACAACGACAAATGGATAATAAGGGGCGAAAGAAAGCCCAGAAGAAAACAAAGAAAGGTCGTAAATCGGAAACTAGACAGGGAAGTTCTGTTAGTACAGCGTAGTTTGGAGAGGAGCGGTATGAAGCGAAAGTTTCACGTGCCGTTCTGAAGCCGAGTCAAGAGGGCGACCTCTTGGCTTAGGTTAACAGATAGATTTGAAGGAGAGTGCCCACCATTTGTTTGTACTTCAACTCACTCAAACCGAAAAGAGCCTTGCTTTTTTAAGTAAGGTTATAGGACAAACGAACTCTTACGGTTTCTACCGTTTTGTTCCGTTATGCCACTCACTCCTAGCTTACGACGAGAATTAACAGAAGCACTAGCAATAATTTACCCCAAAGCGTTACGAGATGCTTGTCAAGAAACAGGGCTTCCCAAAACAGCATTTCCTTCGTCTTCTCCCTTGACAATAGAAGAAATTTTAAGTCAAGAATTTTTCCCTGAATAAACGATTTACCCTTTATTGAGGCGCGATCGCCTCTGGCGCTGAGCGAAGCTCAATCGCGTTTTTAAAAGCTTATCCTCACATGGGAAAATTAGAACTTAAATTTGTTCAGGAAGCATTTGAAACCAACTGGATCGCGCCTGTGGGGCCGCATGTCAATGCCTTTGAAGCAGAATTTTGCCAAACCGTTGGCAGTTCTTACGCCGCAGCCCTGAGTTCAGGAACAGCCAGAAGAACCACTAATCATTTTGGGTTGAACATGACAGTATTAATTCTCCAAACTCATCCAGCCCTAGACATGACAGAAGAACAATTTTTTCAATTCTGTCAAATTAACCCCAACTATCGCATTGAACGAAATGCCCAAGGAGAATTATTAGTGATGTCTCCGACGGGCAGCGAAACAGGACATCATAACGCTAAATTAACCCAACAATTGGGAAACTGGTCTGATGAAGACGGGACAGGAATCGACTTCGATTCTTCTGCCGGGTTTAAACTTCCCAATGGGGCAGAGCGATCGCCCGATGCGTCTTGGGTCAAACTAGAGAAATGGCAAGCCATACCGCCCCAACAACGGCAGAGATTTGCCCCGTTATGTCCTGATTTTGTCGTGGAATTGCGATCGCCGAGCGATAATCTTCAACCTTTACAGGAAAAAATGGAAGAATATATCCAAAATGGTGCAGCTTTAGGTTGGTTAATTGATCGCAAAAATCGCCGAGTTTATATCTATCGTCCCCAAACCCCAGTAGAATGCTGGCAATCTCCTGAAACACTCCAAGGAGACCCCCTTTTACCTGGGTTTGTTTTGCAACTGGCAAAAATTTGGTAGTTCAAACCAAAAAACGCTCCAATCGATACGCCCTTTGAGCTTGTTACAATCGACGTGAACCTTGCCAATTCACCCACAACCGAATCATGACCATCTCCCTCGAAAGCGAAACGATTTATCCCGATAGTGATGGCCAACCGATCGCAGATAATACCCAGCAATTTCACTGGATTGTTCTCATTAAAGAAAACTTAGAGCGATTATTTGCCCACGATCCTCAAGTGTTTGTCGCCGGGGACTTACTCTGGTATCCCATCGAAGACCATCCAGAAATTCGGGTCGCCCCCGATGTCATGGTCGTCTTGGGAAGACCAAAAGGCGATCGCGGGTCTTATCGACAGTGGGAAGAAGACCAAATCGCACCGCAAGTGGTATTTGAAATACTCTCCCCTAGCAACCGCCTCAAGGAAATGACCAAAAAACTGCAATTTTATGACCGCTACGGAGTCGAAGAATATTATATTTATCATCCAGAACACAATGACTTGCATGGTCTCTATCGCACAGCAGAGGGGTTGACGGTCATTGAAGACATAGAAAACTGGACAAGTCTCAGATTAGGCATTCGCTTTCTCCTAACGGCTGAAACCTTGGAAATTTATCGCCCGGATGGTGAGAAGTTTCTTACCTCCCTAGAATTAGAACAACAAGCTCAACAGGAACACCAACGGGCTGAACGTCTAGCGGCTCAATTACGGGCTTTAGACATTGAACCAGAGTCATAAAATATCTGAATCGCCTTTTTCAGAGTGATAATGTAAATTAAAAGAAATCAAACATGGTACAAACGGTTCAAGCTCAAAATATCGATATGCGCTATGTGATCGATCATTTTGGCATTCGCTTTAATCGAGATGAAAATTTCTTCCGGGAATGGCAAGAAAATTTACCAGAAATCACTGACTCACAGAAGCAATATCTTGACCAAGTAAGGGAAGGTTATTTTAACTTATTGGAACACCCTCCTCTACTAGAAGGGGTGGTAAAAATGGCAATTTTAGACCCAATTCTTTTTATTGGTGGTTTCTTCCTTTCTCCATTTTATATTAGATCAGAACAACCCATTGATATTGCGCTTGAAGATCAAGATGTTGTAGTGCGAGGACGCATTGATAGTTTAGTCCTCCAAGAACAACTTTGGTTAATGGTGATTGAATCTAAAAAATTCGCGTTTTCTACAGAAGAGGGATTAGCACAACTCTTGGTCTATATGTTAGCGAATCCCAATCCAGAACAGCCCACTTATGGGATGGTGACAACAGGAGGAAGTTTTTTGTTTGTTAAATTACTTAAAACAGAAACCCCTCAATATACAACCTCTCGACTCTTCGGGACTCGCAACATTGGAGATTTATATGAAGTATTGCGAATTTTAAGAAAATTAACAGCAGTAGTTCGTAGTAACGAGAATCACACTCTCTAGCCTTTTCACCACAGCCTATCATCAAATCCAATCGCAAAAAATACAAGAGAAAACTAAGCCATGACAGCCACCGCCTTACTCTCACAATACCGTCCTAATGCCCAACACTGTTATTAGCCTCAGAAGCCCCATAAAATTCTTCGCCTGTTCCTAATTACGGGCGTTGCAATCATCCTCACCATTATTGCTTCCATTCCTCTCCGTATTGCCCTCACTAAACTTCACACGCCTCAGCCAGAAGCAATTTTTATGCTTGGAGGGGGACGCGATCGCGAACGTTTCACCGCAGAATTTGCTCAAAAACACCCCTCACTCCCGATTTGGATTTCCGTAGGCTCTCGTAAAGCTCCTGAAATCTTTGCTAATGCCGCGATTAATCCCACTCGCATCCATTACGACGATCGCGCCACCGATACGGTTACTAATTTCACCACTATAATCGAACCTTTTCAAGACAATAATCTCGATCATGTTTATCTCATTACCTCTGACTTTCATATGAGACGTTCCCGCGCGATCGCGACAGTCGTTTTTGGAAGTCGAGGCATTATTGTTACGCCAGTGGCAGTCCCCTCAAAACGAGAAGCAGAAAAAAACACCCGAATCGCCCGTGATGTCGTTCGCTCCCTACTTTGGGTATTCACAAAGCGCACTGGCGCAAGTTTGAATCCCAGCCTATCTTGGTTACCTAATAAAAGGCTTGACCGAGCCATAGAGGGACTCTCCCAAGATTAGGAAGTTATTCCAGCAAGAGAAATCTTTTACTCACAAAACTGTTGAGAGCGAACCCTAAAATAGTAGATATAGAAGCCTAACCTAATCCTCTCTATGACTGCTGCTACTTCTAAATCCCTGACACTGGAAGAATTCCTGCAACTTCCCGAAACCAAACCCGCCAGCGAATTCCTCGCCGGCAAAATCATTCAAAAACCGATGCCGAAAGGAAGACATAGTCGAATACAAGGAAAACTTAGTAATGAAATTAATCGGGTTACTGAGGAGCAAAAAATTGCTTATGCTTTTCCCGAACTCAGGTGCAGTTTTGGGAATCGATCAATTGTTCCCGATATCGCTGTCTTCCGTTGGGATAATATTCCGTTCCTTGATAATGGTGAAGTGCCAGATCGATTTTCTTTCCCTCCCAACTGGGTAATTGAAATTCTATCTCCAGAACAAAAACCGAATCAAGTGATTGGTAATATTTTGTACTGCATTGAAAATGGCAGCGAATTAGGCTGGTTAATTGATCCTGATGATCAAAGTATTTTAGTATTCTGGCGCGATCGCGCTCCTTCCCTGCGACAAGAAAACGACGTGCTTCCCGTCTTAGCAGAGATAGAATTAGAACTAACGGCTAATCAACTCTTTAGCTGGCTAAAAATGGGAAATTAATCCGAAAATTACCGCTAACAACTGTTTTACTCCCCATATTCCTGTAAAAAAGCCAAAAAATCCCTTAAGGCTTGTCCGTTGGCTTCGTTGGGTTCGAGTTGATACCGTATTTGTAAAATAGTTCCTCGATTTTGGATTCGAGCACGGCGAGCCGCTCGTTCTCTTTCCTCAGTTGCTCGGTTTCGCTCTCGATTTGCTCGTTCTCTTTCCTCAGCTGCTCGGTTTCGCTCTTGATTTGCTCGTTCTCTTTCCTCAGCTGCTCGGTCTCTTTCCTCGTCTGCTGCGCGATCGCGCTGTATTTCTCGCTGTCTTCTCTCAACTCTTTCATTCTCTGTTCGTGCTGCTTCTGCGCTTCTTCTTCTTTCTGATTCTGCTTCGCGTGCTGTTTCTCGATTTCGACGGTCCCACTCAACGCCGAAAGCAACCAGCGCCACCACGAGGGCTGCCACGGTGAGTCGGTTACTCCAGACTCGGGGTTGCTCAATTGTTGCGAGGAAGGTGAAGTCTTCTTGGTCATAAAACCTCAGAAACGCGACGGCAATGGTTAGTACACTTAAAAGGGTATTGGGGAAAAGCGAGAGAAAGTTTAACCAAATTTTTCTTTGGGGTGACTCCATTTTAGCAGACTTTCTACTAAGTTCGGCTTCATTGTCCCATTCCCTTGCTGAAAAGGAAAGGTTTGAACTCGATGGGACACAAAGCTCTCAGTTAGAATTACTCCCCAGATTCCTGTAAAAAAGCCAAAAAATCCCTTAAGGCTTGTCGGTTGGCTTCGTTGGGTTCGAGTTGATACCGTATTTGTAGAACAGTTCCTCGATTTTGGATTCGAGTACGGCGAGCCGCTCGTTCTCTTTCCTCGTCTGCTGCGCGATCGCGCTAAAAAAGAGTTTGGTTTTTCTCCTCGTTCCCTAGAAGTCGGGTTACAGCAAGAAATTGAACTCATGCGCCAACAAGGATTAATCTCTTCTTCTTAAACCATCCTCAAAACTGTTGAGAGCGAACCCTAAAATAGTAGATATAGAAGCCTAACCTAATCCTCTCTATGACTGCTGCTACTTCTAAATCCCTGACACTGGAAGAATTCCTGCAACTTCCCGAAACTAAACCCGCCAGCGAATTCCTCGCCGGGAAAATCATTCAAAAACCAGGCTCGAAAGGAAGACATAGCTGTTTACAGTATGAAGTTTGCAATGTTATCAATCAAGCAACAAAAAATCAAAAAATTGCCTACGCTTTTCCTGAACTGAGATGCACTTTTGCCAATCGTTCCATTGTTCCCGATATCGCTGTCTTCCGATGGCAAAACATTCCCTTCCTCTCCGATGGACAAGTTCCAGATCGATTTTCTTTCCCTCCCAACTGGGTAATTGAAATTCTATCTCCAGAACAAAAACCGAATCAAGTGATTGGTAATATTTTGTACTGCATTGAAAATGGCAGCGAATTGGGCTGGTTAATTGATCCCGATGATCAAAGTGTTTTGGTATTCTGGCGCGATGCTCGAAGAGCGGTCGCTTCGCGACATCGCGCTCCTTCCCTGCGACAAGAAAACGACGTGCTTGCTGTCTTAGCAGAAATAAAATTAGAACTAACGGCTGATCAACTCTTTAGCTACATCAAAATGGGAAATTAAGCCGAAAATTACCCCTAAAAACTGTTTTACTCCCCATATTCCTGTAAAAAAGCCAAAAAATCCCTTAAGGCTTGTCCGTTGGCTTCGTTGGGTTCGACTTGATACCGTATTTGTAAAATAGTTCCTCGATTTTGGATTCGAGCACGGCGAGCCGCTCGTTCTCTTTCCTCAGCTCTTTCATTCTCTGCTCGTGCTGTTTCTGTCTCTTGGCGTGCTGTTTCTCGATTTCGACGGTCCCACTCAACGCCGAAAGCAACCAACGCCACCACGAGGGCTGCCACGGTGAGTCGGTTACTCCAGATTCGGGGTTGCTCAATTGTTGCGAGGAAGGTGAAGTCTTGTTGGTCATAAAACCTCTGAAGGTATCAAGCACGAGCTAATTTAGTGTTTATATGGCGATTTAGGCTTACATTCTGCTCAGCAGCTTCAATTACAAGCTGACGATGTAACTGTGGAGTTGCACGAACTTGAAATTTTCCACTGTATTCTCCATTGGCTATAGGCTCCGGAGGGGTTTCTCCCTTTGCTTCCATATCTGATACTACATCTGCCACTAATTCAGAGATTCCTTTTAGAGCATCTACCTGGTTTTCATCCAAGCATGAAAGGCTTGGAAACTCAGCGCAAAGACCTACAAATTCCTCATCTTCTGGCGACCAAGTTATTCTATAGGTATAGTTTTTAGGGTCTATCATCATCCATTTCCTCCTTTTTCTTTATAGCTTCTAGAGCTTTCCTAACCTGATAGGGTTTAGCCATCCCATTTTTGTTTTGGATGTTAACCCGAGGGTCTCCAGGCCAAGGTGTTTGATAGATAAGATGGCTCCCTCTTTGCCTAGGAAGACCAAAATAATGCTCGCAAACTTTAGCTAGCTCGTGAAACTTGACATTTTTTGGATTTCTTTCTATCTTTTCGAGTATTTTTTTTACACTAGGCATTCGACTAATTTTATTATAGTATCATTAATAATACTAGTCAACGAAAACGTGCCTTCTGTCTTAGCAGAGATAGAATTAGAACTAACGGCTGACAACTGTTTTACTCCCCATATTCCTGCAAGAAAGCCAAGAAATCTCTTAAGGCTTGTCCGTTGGCTTCGTTGGGTTCGACTTGATACCGTATTTGTAAAATAGTTCCTTGATTTTGGATTCGAGTACGGCGAGCCGATCGTTCTCTTTCCTCAGCTGCTCGTTCTCTTTCCTCGTCTGCTGCGCGATCGCGCTGTATTTCTCGCTGTCTTCTCTCAACTCTTTCATTCTCTGTTCGTGCTGCTTCTGCGCTTCTTCTTCTTTCTGATTCTGCTTCGCGTGCTGTTTCTCGATTTCGACGGTCCCACTCAACGCCGAAAGCAACCAGCGCCACCACGAAGGCTGCCACAGTGAGTCGGTTACTCGCCTCTCGGGGTTGTTCAATTGTTGCGAGGAAGGTGAAGTCTTGTTGGTCATAAAACCTCAGAAACGCGACAGCAATGGTTAGTACACTTAAAAGGGTACTGGGTAATAGCGAGAGAAAATTTAACCAAATTTTTCTTTGGGGTGACTCCATTTTAGCAGACTTTCTACTAAGTTCGGCTTCATTGTCCCATTCCCTTGCTGAAAAGAGAAGGCTTGAACTTGATGGGACACAAAGCTCTCAGTTAGAATCACTCCCCAGATTCCTGTAAAAAAGCCAAAAAATCCCTTAAGGCTTGTCCGTTGGCTTCGTTGGGTTCGAGTTGATACCGTATTTGTAGAACAGTTCCTTGATTTTGGATTCGAGTACGGCGAGCCGATCGTTCTCTTTCTTCAGCTGCTCGGTTTCGCTCTCGATTTGCTCGTTCTCTTTCCTCAGCTGCTGCGCGATCGCGCTGTATTTCTCGCTGTCTTCTCTCAACTCTTTCATTCTCTGTGCGTGCTGTTTCTCGATTTCGACGGTCCCACTCAACGCCGAAAGTAACCAACGCCACCACGAGGGCTGCCAAGGTGAGTCGGTTACTCCAGACTCTGGGTTGCTCAATTGTTGCGAGGAAGGTGAAATCTTGTTGGTCATAAAACCTCAGAAACGCGACAGCAATGGTTAGTACACTTAAAAGGGTACTGGGTAATAGCGAGAGAAAATTTAACCAAATTTTTCTTTGGGGTGACTCCATGCTAGCAGACTTTCTACTAAGTTCGGCTTCATTGTCCCATTTCCTTGCTGAAAAAGAAAGGCTTGAACTCAATGGGACACAAAGCTCTCAGTTAGAATCACTCCCCATATTCCTCCAAAAAAGCCAAAAAATTCCTTAAGGCTTGTCCGTTGGCTTCGTTGGGTTCGACTTGATACCGTATTTGTAAAATAGTTCCTCGATTTTGGATTCGAGTACGGCGAGCCGCTCGTTCTCTTTCCTCAGCTGCTCGGTTTCGCTCTCGATTTGCTCGTTCTCTTTCCTCAGCTGCTGCGCGATCGCGCTGTATTTCTCCCTGTCTTCTCTCAACTCTTTCATTCTCTGTTCGTGTTGCTTCTTCGCGTCTTCTTCTCTCCTCATCGCCTCTTCTCTGGTCATCTTCAGCCAAGCGATTTGTTTCTCGGTTTCGACGGTTCCACTCAACGCTGAAATTAACCACTGCCACCAAGAGGGCCGCCACAGTGAGTCGGTTGCTCCAGAGTCTTGGTTCTCTAATTTGTCCGAGGATTGTGAAATCTTGTTCATCATAAAAACGTAGAAAAGCGACAGTAATAGTCAGAAGAGTTAAAAGCGTTCCTGGTAAAAGGGCAAGGAAATTCTGCCATGGAGATGATGTTTTCATTGTAAATGATTAGAGCGAATCAGGTCTTATTTTACCTTGATTCCTAATCCCCATATTCCTGCAAAAAAGCCAAAAAATTCCTTAAGGCTTGTCCGTTGGCTTCGTTGGGTTCGATTTGATACCGTATTTGTAGAATAGCTCCTCGATTTTGGATTCGAGCACGGCGAGCCGCTCGTTCTCTTTCCTCAGCTGCTCGGTTTCGCTCTCGATTTGCTCGTTCTCTTTCCTCAGCTGCTCGGTTTCGCTCTTGATTTGCTCGTTCTCTTTCCTCAGCTGCTCGGTTTCGCTCTCGATTTGCTCGTTCTCTTTCCTCAGCTGCTGCGCGATCGCGCTGTATTTCTCGCTGTCTTCTCTCAACTCTTTCATTCTCTGTGCGTGCTGTTTCTCGATTTCGACGGTCCCACTCAACGCCGAAAGTAACCAACGCCACCACGAGGGCTGCCAAGGTGAGTCGGTTACTCCAGACTCTGGGTTGCTCAATTGTTGCGAGGAAGGTGAAATCTTGTTGGTCATAAAACCTCAGAAACGCGACGGCAATGGTTAGTACACTTAAAAGGGTACTAGGTAATAGCGAGAGAAAATTTAACCAAATTTTTCTTTGGGGTGACTCCATTTTAGCAGACTTTCTACTAAGTTCGGCTTCATTGTCCCATTCCCTTGCTGAAAAAGAAAGGCTTGAACTCGATGGGACACAAAGCTCTCAGTTAGAATTACTCCCCATATTCCTGCAAAAAAGCCAAAAAATCCCTTAAGGCTTGTCCGTTGGCTTCGTTGGGTTCGATTTGATACCGTATTTGTAGAATAGTTCCTCGATTTTGGATTCGAGCACGGCGAGCCGCTCGTTCTCTTTCTTCAGCTGCTCGTTCTCTTTCCTCAGCTCTTTCATTCTCTGCTCGTGCTGTTTCTGCCTCTTGGCGTGCTGTTTCTCGATTTCGACGGTCCCACTCAACGCCGAAAGCAACCAGCGCCACCACGAGGGCTGCCACGGTGAGTCGGTTGCTCGCCTCTCGGGGTTGTTCGATGATTGCGAGGAAGGTGAAGTCTTCTTGGTCATAAAACCTCAGAAACGCGACAGCAATGGTTAGTACACTTAAAAGGGTACTGGGTAATAGCGAGAGAAAATTTAACCAAATTTTTCTTTGGGGTAGCTCCATTCTAGCAGAGTATCTACTAAGTTCGGCTTTATTGTCCCATTCCCTTGCTTAAAAGGAAAGGTTTGAACTTGATGGGACACAAAGCTCTCAGTTAGAATCACTCCCCATATTCCTGCAAGAAAGCCAAAAAATTCCTTAAGGCTTGTCCGTTGGCTTCGTTGGGTTCGATTTGATACCGTATTTGTAGAATAGCTCCTCGATTTTGGATTCGAGCACGGCGAGCCGCTCGTTCTCTTTCCTCGTCTGCTGCGCGATCGCGCTGTATTTCTCGCTGTCTTCTCTCAATTCTTTCATTATCTGCTCGTGCTGTTTCTGCCTCTTGGCGTGCTGTTTCTCGATTTCGACGGTCCCACTCAACGCCGAAAGCAACCAACGCCACCACGAGGGCTGCCACGGTGAGTTGGTTACTCGCCTCTCTGGGTTGCTCAATTGTTGCGAGGAAGGTGAAATCTTGTTGGTCATAAAACCTCAGAAACGCGACGGCAATGGTTAGTACGCTTAAAAGGGTACTGGGTAATAGCGAGAGAAAGTTTAACCAAATTTTTCTTTGGGGTGACTCAATTCTAGCAGAGTATCTACTAAGTTCGGCTTCATTGTCCCATTCCCTTGCTGAAAAAGAAAGCCAAGTCTTAGCGGCGTTATGCTAATTTTAAGGGGATAGCAAAATGATAATCATCGCTAATATCAGTGTTCATTGATTCAAAAATTTTTGCCACGCTCGAAGCAAGGGAGCAATGGGAGACAAGGGAGACAAGGGAGACAAGGGAGATAAGGGAGCGATTTTTCTCCCCCATCTTCCCCATCTCCCCCATCTCCCCCATCTTCCCCATCTTCCCCATCTTGCCTTTTACCTTTTGCCTTTTGCCTCTTGCCTTTTGCCTTACTACAAGAAAAACATGAACTTTTTCAGCAAACCCTAGTTAGTTTGCTCCTTTGAATTAATTATGGCAGTTACAACCGCATCAAAACCCCTTACCCTAGAAGAGTTCCTGAAGTGTCCCGAAACTAAACCAGCGATCAGTGAGTTTATAGCAGGAGAAATTATTCAAAAGCCAATGCCGAAAGGAAGACACAGTTGTTTACAGTATGAAACTTGTCATGTAATTAATCAGGTGACAAAAAAACAAAAAATTGCTTATGCGTTTCCCGAACTTAGATGTAGTTTTGGGAATCGATCGCTCGTCCCTGATATCGCTGTCTTCCGTTGGGATAATATTCCGTTTCTAAATAATGGCGAAGTACCCGATCGATTTTCTCTCCCTCCTAACTGGGTGATTGAGATTCTATCTCCAGAACAAAAACCGAATCAGGTGATTGGAAACATTTTGTACTGTATCGAAAAGGGGAGCGAGTTGGGTTGGTTTATTGACCCTGATGATCACAGTATTTTAGTATTTTGGCGCGATCGCGCTCCTAGTCTTCAACAGGAAAATGATTCTCTCCCCCTCCTGTCTGGAATCGAATTAGAACTAACAGTGGATCAGCTATTTAGCTGGCTGAAAATGGGAATTTAAGTAATGTCTCGCCCCTATTGGAGAGTGCTTCGCTTTCTCGTTCTAATCGTCGTTACGATCCTATTTACCGTTTTAGGATCAATTCCCGTTCAAATCGCTATTACCAAAATTCAAGTTCCTGAACCCCAAGCAATTTTTATGTTAGGGGGAGACTTTTCTCGCGATCGAGCGACTGCTGAATTAGGGAAAAAACATCCCAACCTTTCGATTTGGCTCTCTGGGGTTTATGGCGGAACCCGTAAAATATTTGTGGAAACTAACATTGATCCGAGTCGCATTCATTACGACGATCGAGCGACTGATACGGTGACTAACTTCACCACAATGATCAAACCACTTCAACAAAACCAAATTCGCCACGTCTATCTCGTCACTTCCGATTATCATATGAGACGTTCTCTGATGATCGCAACGATCGTGTTTGGTAGTCGAGGGATGATTGTAACGCCTGTACCAGTCCCTTCTCAACGAGAAGAAGAAACGCTCTTGCGAGCAATACGGGATTTAGGTCGCTCGATCGTTTGGCTATTTACAGGGCGCACTGGAGCCAGTCTGAAGGGAAGATTCAATACTGCGACAACGGGGAGTTACTTCCTAGCGCAGATAAAAGCCGATTCCGTTATGAACCCGAGCAGCAGTCGCTGGCGGACGATTGATGATTTCACCGCCAAGATAGAGTGAGGTGGAACTACCGCCGTCTAAGTTTAAAGCATCGATCGCGCCCAACCGTTGTAAAATCCTAGTCGCTTCAGCGAGAGTGGGTCCTTTTCTTTCGATACCATCACCCATTGCCACTAAAAGCAGTTTTCCTGATCGGGTGAGAGCGATCGCGCTTCGATCGGCTTTCTGATTGATAAAGGCTTGACTAAAGTTTTCTCCTGCTGCATCTAAGACCATCTGTCCATTTTTCAGCAGTAACGGACCAGCGGCGAGAACATGGGGATAACCAGCCAAACGAGGAGGAAACGTCTGATTTTGCAATTGTAACTTCATTCCCACTGCCAATTTAGACGATAATTCTGGTTGACCCCGTATTGTTAATAAATAACCGTTACGGGGAATAGTAATTGTTTGATCTTGATCAAAATTTCCAGTGATAAATCGTTGCACCGTTTGATTTTCCACAACAACGATCGTTTCCTCATCGGTGAGGGGAGTATAAGTGAATCCCCAAGTAGGGGTATAACGAGCGATTCCAGACTGCACATAGCCGCTATTTAAAGCCTGTAGAGAAAATCTTTCTCCAGCATCGGTGATCAGAGTTTCCTCGTAGCGCAATCGATCCATTGTTATTCCTCCTTGATTATCCCACCCGATCGCGCCTCGATTTAAAATTGGGCTAGAATACCATTCCCCCTCTCGTTTAATTGCACCGAGGGGTAATTTTGTATCACGGTTAAAAAAACCACCATTAATCCCTAGATTTGCCCGATTTTCTTGCCCCATCTTTGCTAAAGTAGTAATTCCTTGCATTTGCTGCAGATTCCCCCAAATCGGAATTAAATCTAAATTGGTTAAACGCGGATCAATTTCCAGCCAAGTCACCGCAAACGCTGCTTCTCCTAACGGAATATAATCTTGTTTCCAGTTAATCCCCGATGACCAACGAATCTCTCGAGATTTTAGGTGATCTGCGCGTAAATCAATCACTAATCGGTTAGGATTCGCCAAAGTGCTAACTCGCAGCTTGAGAGACTCTGGTAATTGAATCTGAAGCTGAGTTTCGTTTGCTTCGGATGTGACGACCAAAAGAGGCTGATCTGTTTCCGCTTCTTCGATTTCTGGTGGTGGGGGAAACTGTTGACTAATTTCGGGAGGAGTAAAAGCAGGAAGGGTTAAGGTTGCTTCCCTTCTTCCTTGTTTCTGTTGCCAAAGAATGGGACGATCTAAATCGATAACAATGCGGTTTCCCCATGACTGTTTTCCGATGCGAATTTCTTGCACTTGTGCGGGATTAGTGGTGATTTCTAAGCGATTCTGAAACACAGCAATTTGTTCGCTGCTCTCCCTTAAAATCGGTGTAAAATCTAGATAACGATCGGTTTCGAGATGTTGTGCGGTAAGGGAATAAGCAGAACGATTTTCACCGCCAAACCACCACACTGGTTGCATCTGTGGGCGATCGTTGCTAAGCAATTCTAAACCAAGACGTTGTTGAGCGGAAGCATCCGTAATCCCAAGATAAGTTTGATTATTCGTTTGCCATTGTCGCCAACTGACGGGAAGTTTATTCCCATTAAGACTGATTTCCTCTCCTCTGCGTAAGATAGTTATATCGGAAGAAGTGGGTTGAGCATAGCTAATCCTCGCCAAGAGAATACAGATCACTGTTGTGGTTAAACCCAGTCCAATTTTAGTTAACAACTGATTCCATCTCATGTTAATGTTTGATCCGTCGAGAGTCTGTTTTATTGTCTCATTTACTGGAATCACTGAGTAGCGAATATCTGAGAGAATTTGTTTAAACAGTAGGGTTTGCAAGGCAAACCCTACTACAATCATCTTTCGCTTCACAAAGATGCTAATCGGAGAAGTTTATAAGAAGTTTCGCATCGATCGCGCAACACTACGATTACATCTTATGGCGCAATCTCTCCTTACATTTTCTCCCTTCTCTCAGCACCCTAATCACTAATTTGATCACCCATTTTCGTTCTTCGCAGGAAATAGAAAATAATCCCGAAAACCCGTCTTTAATTGCCGACTTAATTGAACACTTGCGGCGCGATCAATGCTTAATTATTCTCAATAATTACGAACCCCTAAAATAACACAATTTACTCTCATGCCGATGTTAAAAAAATATCTGACCTTATCCCTATCCCCCCCTCCCCCTTCTCAAGAAAGATAAATTTTAAAACTCATGTAAATCTTCAGGGATTGGTAACAACTACTGTTATGATGCGATCAGGATGCTTCACGTTAAACGGAAGATTTTCAATTTTAGATTAACCTAATAAAGGTTCTTATTTGTTATGCCATTTACCATAGATTCAGCCCGCAACATTTTTCCGAATACCTTAGCGGCGGATGCTGTTCCCGCCACGATCGCGCGTTTTGAACAATTAACTGCTGAAGATCAATTAGCACTGATTTGGTTTGCCTATCTGGAAATGGGTAAAACCATTACCATTGCGGCTCCAGGGGCTGCCAGTATGCAGTTTGCGGAAAGAACTCTTGAGCAAATTCGGAAAATGAGTTTCCAAGAACAATCACAAGTTATGTGTGATTTAGTAAACCGAGCCGACACGGAAATTTGTCGCACCTATGCCACCTGGTCCCCAAACATTAAACTCGGTTTCTGGTATAAACTGGGAGAATGGATGGAAGAAGGAATCGTTGCACCAATTCCCGAAGGATACCAGCTTTCTGCTAACGCTTCCGCCGTGTTACAAGCGATCCGAGGGTTAGAATCGGGTCAGCAAATTACCGTCTTGCGTAACTCTGTGGTTAGTATGGGCTTTGATCCTAACAAAATGGGAACTTATACCCCTGTCACCGAGCCAGTTGAACCCCCTCAAGAAGCATCTGAACGACAGGAAGTCGCAATCCCAGGAGTAACCAATCCGACGATTTTGGCTTATATGAATAATATGAATGCCAATGATTTTGATGCTCTCATTGAGTTATTCCTTCCCGATGGCGCGTTACAACCTCCCTTCCAGCGTCCAATTATCGGTAAAGAGTCAATTATGCGCTTCTTTAAGCAAGAATGCCAAAACTTAAAACTGCTTCCTGAAAATGGCGTAGTTGAACCGGCTGAGGATAATTACACTCAAGTTAAGGTAACTGGAAAAGTTCAAAGTCCTTGGTTTGGTGCAAAAGTAGGGATGAATATTGCCTGGCGTTTCCTTCTCGATCCCAATGATAAAATCTTCTTCGTTGCGATCGATTTATTAGCTTCCCCTCAAGAGTTGATGAATTTTGCTCGTTAAGAGGCTGAATGCTGAAATAGTTTTTGAATCAGAATCGGAGCGTTTTTCTTGCAGAAGAATGCTCTTTTTTTTGGCGAGAACCATCATTAATAGTAATTGATCCCATAGACAGTTTCAGATGAGTTTGGTAAGCTGTAAGTTCACTCAACATTGAAATGGGATCATGTCAACGACTGAAAATTATTGGTCTAGTACAGAAAAAGAAATCGCACAAAGAGCCTTTGAAAAAGCTCGATCGCGCGAAATAAATACTCTAATTGAAACAGTTCGCAATGCCGCGAGTTCCGTCAGTAACCTTGATGAAATCTGGCGATTACACGATTATCTAAGCTCAAAAAGATATGAAATTGATGGGAAATATGATGATCGGGAATCGGTGCTAATTTTTGTCTTTTCTCAGCTAGTGAAAGAAGGATGGCTGAGTGTTGAAGACTTGGAAGGGTTAAACTCAGATAAAATTGCGAAATTAAACGCTTTAGCTAAAATGTAACATCGCTCCCGAAAGCCCCCCAATCATCGGGGGGTTGGGGGGATGATCAACAATCAAAGCGAAACCCAACACCGATTCTAGGGAATTACCTGAACCTGATCTTACCAGTAGTTTACGAAACCCAACCGCCGACTTAGGTGGGGTTTCGTCTCACTGCTTACCACAGTTTCTTCCCTTTGTCAAATTTTCTACGGAAGTAGTGCGTTTAGCTTTACAAAAATTGATGTGAATAAATTGATTTGTCAAGGGGGTCGATCGAGTAACAATTAACCATTCCTCGCCGTTTGAATGAGGTATTTTTATTTTTTGCACTAATTCCCATTATCTAGAAAGACCTTACCATGAAAAATGTTGATGAGCAAGTCCACCCGCGAAAAATCTCGGAAATTCGTTCTGATTTACGGTTCGTAATATAAGCAATTGCAATCAGCGAGAAAGTAAAGTTTAGAATTGCTAATATTGGCGCGATGGGTTTCTGTTTCCTTAAATAGGTGGGAAGGATGACTTGATCAACTTATATCATTTTGAAAAAGTCAAGTTACAGTAATTAACTCACTCATTGACCGTAGGGTTTGCCTTGCCCACCCGACAAGATGTAACATCTACCTTTTAAATTTGTCTGTGTTGGGTTTCGCTACTCTCTACAAGGGCATACGTCTGTGTTGGGTTTCGCTACTCTCTACAAGGGCATACGTCTGTGTTGGGTTTCGCTACTCTCCACCCAACCTACGTCTCACTCATTGACCGTAGGGTGGGCAATGCCCACCCTACAAGATGTAACTACTCTCCACCCAACCTACGTCTGATTGGTGTTGGGTTTCGCTACTCTCCACTCAACCTACGTCTAAAGCCCCCCTTTCAAAGGGGGGTTGGGGGGATGATCAACAAGACTGCTTAGATGTTTTTCTCTTCAATCACGCGATCGATGATACCGTAGTTTTTCGCTTCTTCTGCGGACATAAAGAAATCGCGATCGGTGTCTTTTTTGATTTTCTCCACCGTCTGACCTGTATTTTTCGCCATAATCTCATCTAATTGTTGACGGATGCGAAGAATCTCTCTGGCTTCAATTTCAATATCTGTCGCTTGTCGTCTCCCTTGCGTTCCCCCTAAAGGTTGGTGAATCATAATCCGAGAGTGAGGAAGGGCGATACGCTTACCTTGTGTTCCTGCTGTCAGTAAAAACGCTCCCATAGAAGCAGCAATTCCCACGCAAATGGTGACAACTTCTGATTTAATATGTTGCATGGTGTCATAAATTGCCATGCCTGCGCTAACTGAACCACCAGGAGAGTTAATGTAAAGGTAAATTGGCTTGCTGGGGTCTTCGGAATCAAGGTAAAGCATGACGGCAATGATTTGATTCGCTAAACCGTCATTAATCCCACGACCGAGGAAAATAATGCGTTCTCGATACAGACGATCATAGATATTTACCCAGTCACTGTAGGGTTGACCAGGCATCTGATAGGGAACTTTTGGAACACCAATGGGCATAAAACTTATCCTTTTCTCGCAATATTGACAGTTGTTTTTTCGTGATGCAAAAATCCAGTGGGTTAAAACCACTACTTGTAAACTTTCAGGGAACTGGACTAACTAAGAACACCCGCCGTTGAGGGAAGTTCTTTTGTGCTTTCTAAAACTCGATCGATCAGTCCATATTCTTTTGCTTCCTGTGGACTAAGATAGAACATTCGGTCAGAATCTTTAGCAATCTTTTCTACAGGTTGACCCGTATTTCGGGAAAGAATGCTTAACATGGACTGTTTATTTTCCAACACTTCCTTCGCCCGAATTTGAATATCAGTGGCTTGTCCTTGCGCTCCCTGACGAGGCTGGTTTAGAATAATCGTGGCATTGGGCAGACTAGCGCGATAACCTTTCGTTCCAGAAGAGAGAATCATCGCTGCGGTTCCCATTGCTTGACCGATGCAAATGGTATTCACTGGCGGTTCGATATAGTTGAGAGTGTCACAAATGGCAAAGGCTTCGGTTTCAAAGCCGATCGACTCGCCTCCATACCAAGATGTTCCCGTGGAGTTGATATACATATAAATCGGTTTTTCCCGATCTTCAAATTGCAAATATAGCAGTTGAGCAATGATTAACTCAGTCACATCAATCCCAATTTGCTCTTTGTACTCATCTGGGGAAACTAAAGGTAAACCCAAATAAACAATACGTTCTTTCAACAACAGGGAAGGGAGATCGGGTGGAGGGGTGCGGGTGTTTCCTCCTCCATAATAAGGAGCTTGTACGCCTCGGATTGGTGAGTTCATGTTTTCTTTCTGATAAAGATGGCTTTTTCTCGCTTGTTTCTGTAAACCTATCTTAACTTACTGCATCCATCACCTATCAGAAGCCTCACCAGTTTCGGGAAGATAAATGTTTTAGTTTTTCTAAGCGGCGAGTAAAATAATGATCGTCGAGACGGCTATATTCAAAGCAAATCGCACGGTTGAGATGGATTCCCCACGCCCAAATAAAAGCCGCAACGGTGAGAGAGGGTAAACAATCAATTTCAATTTGGCGCAAGGGGCTAATACTGGAATATCCTTGTAAGACTGCTTCTCGGACTTTAGGAGTGCAACCGCTTTGTAAGGAGACTTGATAGAATTTTCCCAAGTCAAAAGCCCGCCAACCATAACCACATTGATCAAAGTCAAAAAGCGTCAGTTGATTGTTTTCAGTGAAGTGGGTGTTTCCACTGTGAGGATCACCCCAACAAACTGTCCAAAATGGCTTGGTTTGAGGGAGGTTTTGCAGTTCTGCTTTCACCTGATCTGCAATACTGAATAAGGTTTGTAAGTCCCAAGGACGGTGTTCTAGAAAAGGGGCGATGATTTGATTCGATCGATCGATTATTAATTCGGGAGTCAGCATCGATCGCTCGCTGACAGGGGAAAAGTCGTAACTAATTTGATGGAGTTTGGCGAGGGTTTCTCCCAATTGATGGCTTTGGGTGCAGTCTAAATCACCGATCGGCACTGACCCTGCTGCGTATTCAAAAACTGTACCGTATCGTACTCCTTCTGGCGCTGCGATTTCTAAACACAGTTCTCCAGTTCGCGTCGGGAGAGGAGAAGCGACGGGAATTTTGTTTTCACGGAGAAAGCTGAGGAACTCCAGTTCAAATTGAATTTCTGAGCGCGATCGCCAGTGATGATGAGAAACACGAAAAATATAAAATCCTGTATCCGTTTCAATGCGATAAATATCACTAAGTCCGTGATACCAAAATTGACAATTTTTTACCTGACCCAGATCATAATAGGAACTGATGGCAGTGGTGACAGCTTTCGGCGCGATCGTCGAATAGGTGACAGAACACTGGAGAGCATGGGTAGGAAGTGATTTGATGGAAGATTGAGTAAGCAAGGTCAATTTGCGGTGAAAATCATCTATACCTTGCGAGAATTGTCCCTGAAAGTTAAGAAAAATTTTGTATGAGAGACTACGAAATTTAGGTTTCTTTTAGGGCGCAGCACGAAAAAGTTCATTGGTTGGTTTAGTAAGGCAAAAGGCAAGAGGCAAGAGGCAAAAGGCAAGAGGCTTGCATGCAAGAGGCAAAAAGCAAAAGGCAAGAGGCAAGAGGCAAGAGGCAAGAGGCAAGAGGCAAGAGGGTTGATTGATCGGTAGGAGGGGAAGGTTTTGATGCAAGGTTTTTACTCATATCTTAATTGCCTTAAATCCTTATTTGGTAAAACTTTCAGTTTCCCAACAGCAAACCCTATGTTAAAGTTCATCGATCGATGTGGTTCGGGAGTCGGGAGTCTCCCGTTGAGCGAGATGTTGATGAAATGCTCAATTTCCTAATCACTCATCTTGATTCACCTCTTCGGGTTCAGCTAACACCCCATTAAGAAAAATATCAGCAATTCCCTCCGCCATTTCTTTCATCGCGTGAGGAGGGGCATCAGATTCAACAATGGTATCACTAGAAAAGCCCGCGATCGTAAACATTCCCAAGAAAACTTGCGCCACCACTCGCGGATTCATCTTGCGATAAATTCCCCGTTCCATAGCCGTTTCAAAAAAGGCTTCTGTGACATTCGTCATCTTAGAAATCACCTCTGATTGGATACGTTCCCTCAATTCAGGATGAAATTGGGCCTCAAAAAAACAAACTCGCAACAACTCACCATTTTCATGTAATCGAAACATCCTTCGCTTCATTACTTGAGCGACCGCTTTATAACTTCCCATCTCACTAAGTTCTGTGAGTAAATCCGTTAAAATCTCAATCCAACCCGCCGTCGCAACCTCGACAAGAATGGCTTTTTTATTTTCAAAGTGTCGGAATAATGTTCCCTCAGCGATTCCAGCTTGGGTTGCTAAATCTTTTGTAGTTGTCGCATCGTAACCACGATTAGCAAAGAGACGTTGCGCCGTTTTTAAGACGCGATCGCGCACTTTTTCTTCTGAGGGAGGCTTTTGGGAATGATTAGCAACTTGTTGACGGAACGCTTGCATAGGACTTTAATCGGTTGAGAGAATAACTTGGTTCGTCTGACGTATCATTGATTAAGGTAACTTAGAATCAAAGCATCAAGTTAACGACTTTCAATCGAGTGTAACAGAACTTTGCATTCATTGGATTCACTCACCTATAGCAATCAGGAATGAAATGTGAGAAATAGGTTAACCTAGTTCCCCCAAGATTGGGGGCTAGGGGGCTGAAGTCTCTAACGACTCATTTGAGATTGCTATAGGCCAAGTAATTTTAGAGGAATACCGTGTTACGACTAATTATTACCATCAGTTGCATTTTCTTGCTATCGGGAACTGCTTTTATCCCCAGCGCGAAAGCAGTCAACAACTCTTCCCAAATTCAGCCTTACTTAGAACGAGTAAAAGAGCGTATTATCGAATATGAATTAGACAACGGAATGAAATTTATCATTCTTCCAGAAAAAGAAGCCCCAGTCATTTCTTTTGTTACTTATGCTGATGTGGGAGGTGCAAATGAAGAACAAAGAAAAACGGGCGCAGCGCATTTTTTAGAACATTTAGCCTTTAAGGGAACGACTGAAATTGGAACAACCAATTATCAACAAGAAAAAGCGTTACTAAACCGTTTAGATCAAGTCCATAATCAACTAGAAACAGCGCAAGAGAAAGGAAACTCAGAAGCGGTCAAACAACTGAAAACTAAATTTGAAACCCTACAAAAACAAGCCTCCCAATATGTGAAACAAAATGAATATGGGAAAATTGTTCAAACCGAAGGCGGTGTCGGATTAAATGCGGCTACATCAGCAGATTATACGGTTTATTTTTATAGTTTTCCCGCCAATAAATTAGAACTCTGGATGTCCTTAGAATCAGAACGATTTTTAGACCCTGTTTTCCGAGAATTTTATAAAGAACAACAAGTCATCTTAGAAGAAAGACGACTTCGTACCGATAACTCTCCAGTGGGAAAAATGATCGAAGAATTTTTAGGAACTGCTTTTACGACTCATCCCTATCAACGCCCTGTTATTGGTTATGAAGCGGATATTCGGAACTTAAATCGCAGTGATATTCGTGAGTTTTTTGAAACTTATTATGTTCCTGAAAATTTAACAACAGCTATTGTTGGCGATGTTGATCCAGAAGAAGTTAAAGCCTTAGCAGAGGTTTATTTTGGTCGCTTTTCTCGTCAAGAAACGCCCCCAAAAGTAACAGAAATTGAACCGTCTCAAACGGAAACTCGTGAGATTAATTTGACCCTTAATTCTCAACCCTGGTATTTTGAAGGCTATCATCGTCCAGCAATTACTGATAAAGATCATGTGATTTATGAAGTGATTTCCACTTTACTGAGTAATGGACGAACTTCTCGTTTGTATCGAAATTTAGTCGAAGAAAAACAGGTTGCGCTTTCCGCAAGAGGGATTAGTAGTTTTCCTGGGAATAAGTTTCCGAATTTAGTGTTATTTTACGCGCTGACTGCACCAAATGCAAGTTTAGAACAGGTTTCGGACGCATTAACATTAGAGATAGAAAGATTAAAAAATGAAAGGGTTTCTGATGAGGAATTAGAACGAGTCAAAACCCAAATTCAAGCCAGTTTATTACGGAATTTAGATTCAAATAAAGGGATGGCAAGACGGTTAGCCGAATATGAAGGAAAAACTGGCAGTTGGGAGAATTTATTTACAGAATTAGAAGCAGTAGCCGCCGTGACACCTGATGATATTCAGCGCGTCGCTCGATCGACCTTTACGGAAGAAAACCGCACCATTGGACGCATTTTATCCGAGAAATAACGCAGTATAAGTGAGGAAATATGAATCGAATTAAATGGTTAGGATTGGTGATTTTAGTCTCTTTATTTGTCATCATCGGAAATAGTGATTTATTGGCAAGTGCCGCCGAAAAAGAGCCAAAACACTATACAGAATTGGAGTTTTCTTCTCCTCCTGAAGTGAAACTTCCCGACTATCAAACCTTGACTTTAAACAATGGAATTAAAATTTATTTGATTGAAGATCATGAGTTTCCTTTAGTGAGTGGAACAGCAATTTTTCGCACGGGATCGCGATTAGAATCAGCAGAAAAAGTGGGATTAGCGTCTTTAACGGGAACGGTGATGCGAAGTGGGGGAACTCAACAACATCCCCCTGATCAATTAAATCAGATTTTAGAACAACGCGCCGCCTCGATCGAAACGGGAATTGGAACAACGTCAGGAAACGCAAGTTTTGATTGTTTAACTAAAGATTTGGACACCGTTTTTAATTTATTTACAGAAGTGATTAAAACCCCTGCTTTTGCGGAAGATAAATTTGCTTTAGCCAAACAACAAGTTAGAGGAAATATTGCTCGTAGAAATGATGATCCTGGAGATATTGCTGATCGAGAATTTAAGAAGTTAATCTATGGTGAAAATAGCCCTTATGCGCGGAAAGTGGAATATAACACCTTAAGCAATATCTCTCGTCAGGATGTAATTGATTTTTATCAAAGCTATATTCGTCCCGAAGAAATGTTATTAGGAATTGTGGGAGATTTTGATGCAAAAATGATGCGCGATCGCATCGAAAACGCCTTTGGTAATTGGCAAGTTTCCACACCAAAACCCAACTATGATCTCCCTCCTGTAGAAGCAAAAAACACCGATGGCATTTACTTTGTTGAACAGCCACAGGTGAGCCAATCTTACGTCGAAATTGGACATCTTGGCGGTCAATTAGACAATCCCGATTATCCTGCTTTAAGAGTTTTAAATGGGTCATTAAACGGCTTTGGTGGTACACTCTATAATGATCTGCGATCGAGACAAGGACTCGCTTATTCTGTGTATGGAGTCTGGAGTTCTCGCTACGACTATCTAGGTTATTTTATTGCGGGTGGACAAACTCGATCGAGCGCCACCGTTCCCTTTATTAAATCAATTGCGGAAGAAATCAAAAAAGTCCAAGAAAATCCCCTTTCTGACAGTCAACTCCAATACGCAAAATCATCAATTCTCAACTCATTTATTTTCAACTTTCAACAACCCTCACAAACCCTCTCTCGTCTCATGCGTTACGACTATTACGATTATCCCTCCGACTTTATATTTGAATTTCAAAAAGGAGTCAAACAAACCACAAAAGAAGATGTGCAACGAGTCGCCAACACTTATTTAAAACCAGAAAAAATGGTTAAACTGGTAGTCGGTAATCGTGATGAAATCAACCCTGATCTCAGCACATTAGACGAACCAATAACCACCGTTGATATTTCCATGTAGAGACGTTCGATGTAGAGACGTTCCATGGAACGTCTCTACATCGAACAAGACAACCAACTAATGAATTAGAAACAATAAATAACCATGGACGAACTAAGAACCGCTCTCGAATTAGCCACAGAAGAAGAACTACAACAAATTACTGAAATTTTATTTTGTCGCCGTTTTAATCCCCTCGATTATTTTGGCACACCAGAACCTACAGAAATTCAAAGTAAAGAACATGATTCTTGGCTAGACGCATTAGAACATCGTTTTCGCTTTCTCGCCGCCGATGGCTTTACCGTTTTAAGAAAGCGTAGCCAACAACTTAGTTATCGTCAAATTTTAATACGAGTTTCTAACTATTTAAAACTTTCCTATTCTAATCAACTTTCTACCACTGATCTCGAAGCCGAAATCTTCCTACATTTGATGAGTCGCGCTTGGAAAGAACTTCCAGAAGCAGAAAAAGCCTCAATTACCGCCAAAGTCCAAAACTCTCTCGCCACCGCAAAAGCACCCGCACCGCTTCCGCCGCAAATTCAACATAACCCTATGAATTTCTTGCTAAAAAGCGGGGGAGTAGTCGCCGTTAGTTCCGTTTTACGTCCTTGGTTACTCCAACAAATCGCCCGTCAGTTTGCGCTACACTTTGCACGGTATCAAGTAGCAAAAAACGCTCTCATTCGTGGCGGAACCGCCGCCGCCGCGCAAATTCAAGGTCAATTGGCACTCCGTAGCGCCCAACACGGGATGGCTTTGAGTGCCGCTCGTTATGGAGCAGTGCGAACCGTCTTTTCTTTTCTCGGACCGATTTTATGGGGCTGTTTAGTGGCTGATCTCGGCTGGAAAACGATCGCGACGAATTATGGGCGCATTATCCCCATCGTGTTCACATTGGCTCAAATTCGCCTTCTCCGTGAAGAAGACGCTAACTGGGAATTAGCATGAGTGATTGGTCAGAAGCGAAGGAAAAATTATGGCGGTGGGGACAAGGGATGTTTCTGATTTTTCCTTTACTTCCCACTTGGGGATCATTGGGGTTATTTTTGATCGCCTGTGTTACCCTCAAACAACATGGAAAAGCAGTGTTAAAACGTCCTTTAACTTGGGGATTAATCGGCTTAACCTGCTGGTTATTGCTAACAACATTTACCGCAGAATATCAGCAAGAAGCAGGATTAGGACTCGCTAATTTTATTCCCTTTTTTATTGTCTTCTTAGGAATTAGTTTACTAATTGAAACCCCGCATCAGTTACGACGATTAGCAGAATTAGGAGTCATTACTGCAATTCCTGTGGCAATTTTAGGACTCGGACAAGTAATTGGAAATTGGACAACTCCCGAAAGTTTACAACCGTTATTGGGTTGGATTTTAGCAGCAAATGGCAACCCATCGGGACGATTAGCTTCGGTTTTTATGTATGCCAATATTGCGGCTGCTTATCTGTTAGTTACCTTTACTTTCGCTTGCGGTTTGTGGGTGGAAGCCTATCGTCAACGTCGAGAAAAATTGTGGCGCTGGTTCAGTTTAAATGTCATTGTTTTAATCATCGCGTTGGCTTTGATTTTAACCAGTTCTCGCAATGCTTGGGGAATCGCTTTCTTAGTTGGTATTAGTTTTATTATTTATCTAAAATGGCGTTGGTTACTGACTTTAATCGGAATAATGATTAGTGCGATTCTTGGCGCAGCGTTCGCACCTTCTCCTTTTAATTTATGGTTACGCCAAATTGTACCGCGCTATTTTTGGGCGCGAATTAATGATCAAATGTACACCGATCGAGCAGTAGAAACCCTCCGTAGTACGCAATGGGAATTTACCTGGAATTTAATCCAAGAAAACCCTTTTTTCGGTTGGGGATTACGCAATTTTACGCCTCTTTATCAAGAAAAAATGGAAATCTGGTTAGGACATCCTCATAATTTATTCTTAATGTTAGCTGCAGAAATTGGCATTTTAGGAATGATTTTACTATTAATTTTAGTAGGGAGCGCGATCGTCCGTGCGAGTTTAATATTAAGCATTTGGTCTGCTCTTACTCCCACTCCCAAAGGGAAACAATGGCAACAAGATCAACTCATTTTTTTAACCCTTATCATTGCTTTTTGCGCGCTTACGCTTTTCAACTTCCTCGATGTCACCTTATTTGATTTAAGAATCAACCTTTTAGCTTGGTTATTGTTAGCCGCAATTAATGGGGTCGGTCATTATTACCGTCAATTAAAACTGGGACTAAAATTAATGGACTAAATGATTTTGAATCGCCCATCGTGCCAATTCTGTGCGATTATGAAGGCGCGTTTTATTCAACATATTGGAAACATGAGATTCAACGGTACGCTGACTGACGTTGAGTTTTTCCGCAATTTCTCGATTCGCTAATCCTTCCGACACAAATTGCACCACTTTTGTTTCTGTACGAGTGAGAGTAACATTATTAGGAACGTGAATTTTTGCCCCTTCTTCTAAGTCAACGTTGCTTTCATATCTTTCTTGAAAACGGTTAACTTGTTTCAGAGAAGACTCCACTTGCGCCACTAATTCTTCTGGTTCAAATGGCTTCACTAAATACACATCCGCACCTTTGGTTAATCCCTTAACGCGATCGGTGGTTTGTCCTTTTGCAGATAAAAAGATCACAGGAATCCAACTGATGCGACTATCCTCTCTGATTCGTTCTACCATCTCATAACCATCTATATCTGGCATCATAATGTCACAGATAATCAGATCAGGAATATATTTTTCTAGGATGTCCAGCACTTCTTGACCATTATCCGCACTTTTGACTTCATACCCCTGAAACTCCAGATAGTCTTGGATTAATAGGATTAAATTCGGATCGTCATCAACTAACAGTAATTGCCTTGGTTTTTGATCCCTGTTTTTGTCTTGCATATTTTGAGTAAAAAATTACATACTTAGGTATTTTACCGTAATTTTTTCAAGAATCATCATTTTGTGATGTAATGTTTAGCTCAGAGTGAGGAAGGTCATGGCGTAACAACAGATAGTCCGTCACGATTTGATTGTTGAGTAAATGTTCTTGAATAATTCGCTCGATCGCGATCGGTGTTACCTTCTGATACCACACCCCTTCGGGATAAATCAACAAAATCGGTCCACCCTCACAAACTCGCAAACAATTCGCCTTCGTCCGAAACACAAAACAAGGCGGATCAGCACTGGGTTGATCTAATCCTAGCTCTTTCAGTCGCCGTTTCAAATAATTCCAAGACTCTAACCCTTCCTCATGGGAACAACATTTGGGTTTCGTCTGATCCGCACACAAAAAAATGTGTCGTTGAATTTTCTGTAATCCTAGTTTTTCAAGGTTTGTTATTGCTTCTTGGTTCATTGCATCATTAATTATTAATAATTGACTTAGCAATCTTGGAATTGCTGTTCAAATTGTTCAGGGTTTATTTTGTTGCTTTCTTTGTCTAACAAATTCTTTAAATTCCTCTAAAGTCGGTTCGTCTAATTGATATTTTTCAGTGGTATAATCTCCATAACCTACTTCAAATTGTTGAAGAAAACGTAACGTACCTACAACACCTAATGAGTTAATTAAGGCTTGATAACCTTGTTGTCTAATTTCAGTTAGCTTCATCGGTTTCCTCCTGTAAGATATTCATTAACCAAATGACGGGATTTTCGACTTTTATAGTGATAAAATTGGGAAATTTTTTCGCTTTTTTTAACAATCTGTCATCAGTGGTTAAAAAGACATCAAGATGATAGATTTGACTAAAGGCTAAATGGAAAGCATCATTTAGTTTAAATCCTTGTTCAATTAAATTACTTGCTAGAGTTTCTATTCTATCATTAGTATCTAGATAACGAGTAGCAATGGATAAAATTGTTTTAAGTTGTTCTTTTTTAAAGGAATCTGAATTTCTGGAAATTTCAAATTCAATTGAATCACTATTTACTAATGTCCATTTTTGTTGTTGACATTGTTCTAGAATAAAAATCATAGCTTCTGCTTCTAATTTTATTCTGGGTTGTTGTAAGTCATCAAGGGGACGATTTAGACAACAAATATCAGCATAAATTAAGTAGGGCTTGCTAAAAAAGTCCATTGGTTGGTTTAGTTACATCTTGTAGGGGTTGCCTTGCCCACTTTTTGGTTCATTGCATCATTAATCATTAATAATTGACTTAGCAATCTTGGAGTTGTTGTTCAAAAGTAGATGTTACATCTTGTAGGGTTTGCCTTGCAAACCCTACGCAAATCAAGGAAGACTTATCACTACTAGAAAACAAAGGTACGGAAACCCACACTCGTTTCTGAGTTGCCAAGCGATAGTAAATTCGGCTAAATTAGCACTCAGAACAAGAGAGTGCTAAAAAAAGAGGAAATTAACTTATGGCAACTGTATCCCTTAGTGTTTCTACCGTCAAACCCCTTGCCGATCGAATCTTCGTCAAGATCAGTCCCCAAGAAGAAAAAACCGCTGGCGGGATTCTGCTTCCCGACACCGCCAAAGAGAAACCCCAAGTTGGGGAAGTGGTACAAGTGGGACCTGGCAAACGCAACGATGACGGTAGCCGTACCGAACCCGAAGTGAAAGTGGGAGACAGAGTTCTCTACTCCAAATACGCGGGAACCGATATCAAACTCAGTAACGAAGACTACGTTCTCCTTTCTGAAAAAGACATCCTCGCAATTGTCAACTAAATTAATCAACACCTATTAAGGAGAAGATAAACTACTATGGCTAAATCAATCATTTACAACGATAAAGCCCGTCGCGCTTTGGAACGCGGAATTGATGTTCTTGCTGAATCTGTCGCGGTAACATTAGGACCGAAAGGACGCAATGTCGTATTAGAGAAAAAGTTTGGCGCACCTCAAATTATTAACGATGGTGTCACCATTGCCAAAGAAATCGAACTGGATGATCACATCGAAAATACTGGCGTTGCGCTGATTCGTCAGGCGGCTTCTAAAACTAACGATGCGGCTGGTGACGGAACCACGACCTCGATCATCTTAGCTCATGCTTTAGTGAAAGAAGGCTTAAGAAACGTCGCTGCTGGTGCGAATGCGATCGCGCTCAAACGCGGTATTGACAAAGCCGTAGAATTTTTAGTCGGAAAAATCAAAGAACACGCCACTGAAATCAACGATCCGAAAGCGATCGCGCAAGTGGGAACAATCTCTGCTGGTAATGATCCAGAAGTGGGCGACATGATCGCCAAAGCAATGGACAAAGTGGGTAAAGAAGGGGTCATTTCCTTAGAAGAAGGAAAATCCATGACCACCGAATTAGAAATCACGGAAGGGATGCGCTTTGATAAAGGCTATATTTCCCCCTATTTCGCCACCGATACCGAGCGGATGGAAGCGGTATTAGATGATCCTTACATCCTTCTCACCGATAAGAAAATTACGGTTGTCCAAGACATTGTTCCCATCTTAGAACAAGTTTCTCGCTCTGGTAAGCCGTTATTAATTATTGCTGAAGATATCGAAAAAGAAGCACTGGCGACGCTGGTTGTTAACCGTCTCCGTGGCGTGTTAAATGTCGCTGCAGTGAAAGCCCCTGGTTTCGGCGATCGTCGTAAGCAAATGTTGGAAGACTTAGCGGTGTTAACGGGTGGTCGCGTGATCACGGAAGATGCGGGCTTAAAATTAGAAAGCGCTGGTCAAGATATGCTGGGAACGGCTCGTCGGATTACCATTACTAAAGACAGCACCACGGTTGTTGCGGAAGGAAACGATGAAGCGGTAAAAACCCGTTGCGATCAAATCCGCCGTCAAATCGAAGAAACGGAATCCAGCTACGATAAAGAGAAGTTACAAGAGCGTCTTGGTAAACTCTCTGGTGGTGTGGCGGTGATTAAAGTCGGTGCTGCCACTGAAACCGAAATGAAAGATCGGAAACTGCGCTTAGAAGACGCGATTAACGCCACGAAAGCAGCAGTGGAAGAAGGTATTGTTCCTGGTGGGGGGACAACCTTGGCTCATTTAGCCCCAGAATTAGAAAAATGGGCGCAAGAGAATCTCGCGGGAGAAGCGTTCACCGGCGCAACGATCGTGATGCGCTCTCTCACTGCTCCCCTGAAACGAATTGCAGAAAACGCAGGGGCAAATGGGGCTGTGATCGCGGAACGAGTGAAAGAGAAAGAGTTTAATGTGGGTTACAATGCTGCGGATGATACGTTTACGAACTTATTAGAAGCTGGTATTGTTGATCCTGCGAAAGTTACTCGCTCTGCGTTGCAAAATGCCGCTTCGATCGCATCAATGGTGTTAACCACTGAGTGTATTGTTGCTGATCAGCAAGAAAATAAAGACAAAGCTGGCGCTGGTGCTGATGATTTTGATTACTAATCTCTAGCGCGATCGATAATTAATTAAAGTGGGGTGGGGCAAAGCTCTACCCCGCTTTTTAGATATTTAAAGCGCGATCGGGAAGTGTTAATCAAATTTCGCGCCTTCGAGTTGGCAATGGTTGAGATTGGTTTGGCTTAAGTTTGCTTCCTGTAAGTTTGCTCCTTGTAAGTTAGCGCCACTGAGATTGGCTAAAGCGAGACTCGATCGATGGAAGTCAGTATTTTTAAAATTAGCATTACTCAAATAAGCGCCAGATAAATCCGCACCGCTCAATTTTGCCCCTTGTAAATTAGCCTCTGAGAGGTCAATATCAGTTAAATCCGCACCGCGTAAGTTTACTCGTGACCAGTTTACCCCATTTAAGTCTAATCCTCGCAGGGTTGTTCCTCGTAAGTTTGCACCTGCGAAATCTAGTTTCGGATTGAGAGCGGCGATTTCGCAAAGTTCGAGAAAGTGATCATTGTTGAAGGTTTTGATCTGTTCGATCGTTTTCAGTAAGGAAGATATTTGTTTCTCTGAGGGTTGAGGTGTATTTTCTGAAGTTGAGGGGGAATTTACCTTGAGAGAAATGAGGGGAGAGGAAAGCTGGGTTTCCCGTAAAAAGAGAGCAATTTTACGATGAAGAATCGCTTGTTGATTGGGATGAATATCATGTCGCCATAGCCCCTCGATTTCTGTAATTTGGAGATCAGATTTTTCTACCGTTAAAGTCGCTTCGATCGACCAATTTTCTGAGCTTGTGGCGATTTTTCCCAATTCAATGTTTTCTAAAGCGTTTGTTTTTAGGATATCAATCCCTGCAGGTAAGGCAATTTTCCAACTGGGAGCGTCAACGGTGGGAGATTTTTCGATCGGTAACTGATGGTTAATTTGTTCTGAAAATTCGGTAAAACGTGCTTCTTGAAGTTGAAGTTGGAGGGTACTTCCCGTTAAACCAAATTTAACGTTTCCTTGAGCCAGAGAAAAGTCTGCTGAGGAAAATTGGATTCCGAGGGCGAGGTTAATTTCTTGCTCGGAGAGGGGAGTTGTAATTAGGCTAAGAGTAACGAGAGGGTGAGTTTGGCTTACGGTTTCTGTCATCTTATCATTGCTTGAGCGAGATTCAGATAATTGCTTATAATTGGCGTTGGGTTTCGCTTCGCTCCACCCAACCTACGTTTGATCATTGAATTTTAACCTGTCATTACCATTCCACCATCGACGTTAAAAACTTGTCCAGTGATATAGGCGGCGGCGGGATCACTGGCAAGAAATCGCACCATGCCAGCGACTTCTTCGGGTTGACCATAACGTCCGAGAGGAATATATTTGAGGATTCCTTCGGTGTCTAAACCTTCTGTCATTTCTGTAGCAATGAAACCTGGGGCGACTGCGTTAACGGTGACGTTACGGGAGGCCAATTCTTTCGCCATGGTTTTGGTAAAGCCAATCACCCCAGCTTTGGCGGCGCTATAGTTGGCTTGTCCTGGGTTTCCCATTTGTCCCGCGACGGATGCAATGTTGATGATTCTTCCTTTCCGTTGTTTGAGCATGATTTTACTCACGGCTTGGGTGCAAAGAAAAACACCAGTTAGGTTGAGATCGATGACTGCTTGCCAATCTTCTGGTTTCATGCGTAACAGTAGGGTATCGCGGGTGATGCCAGCGTTATTGACCAGAATATCAATGCTTCCCCATTGCTTGCGGGTTTCTTGGATTAAGTTTTGTACTTCTTCGCTTTTGCTGACATCGGCTTGTATGGCGATGGCTTCACCCTTTTGATCAGTGATTTCTTTAACTACTGTTTGCGCGGCTTGCTCCGATCGAGCATAATTAATGACAACTTTTGCACCGGCTTCGGCTAAAGAAAGGGCGATCGAGCGACCAATTCCTCTCGATGCTCCCGTCACGATCGCCACCTGATCTAATAAAGGCTCTGCTGACATTTCTGTAATTAATCCTTATCCTATAAAGTAATTTCTTCCTAATTGTTAATGGTTAATTGTGAATTGTCAATTCTCATCGCGCTGAAAATCCGATACAATCAAAACAAATTTTTAACTTCTCATCAGTGGTGTGTTTTTTTAGGAGGATAGGCCAATTAATTTACCAACCGATACCCCAACCCCTTCTGTCCTAAAAGTTTGGGGAGAAACGAAGCTAGAAGGACAGGCTCGCATTAGTGGTGCGAAAAATTCTGCTTTGGCAATTATGGCAGGAACAATCCTTTGTGCCGATGAATGCCGTTTACGCAATATTCCCTCTTTAGTTGATATTAACCACATGGGCGATGTTTTAGCCAGTGTGGGGCTAAAATTACATCGTGAGGGAGATGTTTTAGAGATTAACGCCCAAGAGATTACTACGTCTAAACCTCCCTATGAGTTGGTGTCTCGTCTGCGGGCAAGTTTTTTTGTCATTGGCCCGTTGTTGGCTCGTTTGGGGATGGCGCGAGTGCCATTACCAGGCGGTTGCGCGATCGGTGCGCGTCCTGTTGACCTTCATGTGCGCGGTTTAGTTGCTATGGGGGCAAAGGTTCGCATTGAACACGGAATTGTTCATGCTGATGTGCCTGGTGTCAACAATCGCTTACAAGGGGCGGAGATTTATCTGGATTATCCCAGTGTTGGCGCAACGGAAACGATTTTAATGGCGGCTACTTTAGCCGAAGGAGAAACTCGCATCGAAAATGCGGCTCGCGAACCAGAAGTGGTGGATCTAGCGAATTTCTGTGTTGCCATGGGCGCGAAAATTCAGGGGGCGGGAACAAATACAATCACGATTTCTGGTGTTCCCAGTTTGCACAGTGTTGATTATCCGATCATTCCCGATCGCATTGAAGCGGGAACGTTTTTAGTTGCTGGTGCCATTACAAATTCTGAGATTTCGATCTCTCCTGTGATTCCAGAGCATTTAATTCCAGTGCTGGCAAAATTGCGAAGTATGGGCTTAAAAATTGTGACGGAAGCACCGAATTGTTTGCGTGTGATTCCGAGTTCTCTTCAGGGGACTGATATCGAAACTTTACCTTATCCTGGGTTTCCGACGGATATGCAGGCGCAATTAATGGCCTTATTGTCGCTGAGTGCGGGAGATAGTGTGATTACGGAAACGGTGTTTGAGAATCGCCTACGCCATGTGGCAGAGTTGAAACGGATGGGCGCTGATATGCGTTTGAAGGGTCAACAGGCGATTATTCGCGGTGTTCATCAGTTGACAGGTGCGCCCGTAATGGCGACCGATTTACGTGCCTCTGCTGCACTCGTGGTGGCGGGTTTGGCAGCAAAAGGCATCACGACTGTTCAAGGGTTACATCACCTCGATCGAGGCTATGATAATCTCGAAGGAAAGTTACGGCAACTGGGAGCAAAATTACAACGAGTACCAGCAGAAGAAACTGATCTTCTAGTTGAGCAACCGATCAAAGTTTAATCCAATTTATAGTAGGTTGGGTGGAGGGAAACGAAACCCAACATCAATCAGTGACCAGTTAAGCAGTTACCAGTTACCAGTATTTCTCAAACTTAATTAGTAACAGTAAATGCTCGATCACTTATTAATTTACTGATTACTGATCACTGATCACTGGTCACTGATCACTGCAATGGGTGGAGGGAAACGAAACCCAACATCAATCAGTCATCATTGTAGAGACGTTCCATGGAACGTCTGTACATTAGTCACTGATCACTGATTCAGGTCGGCCCCCTACCCCCCAATCTTGGGGGACAAAGATTTTCCTAAAAGCAGCCGTCGGGGTTGCTGCAATAACCAGGCGGTTAAACTGAGTTCAACCCTCTTTAACTGATAACCGCATTGATCATATAGCTGTTGCGCTTGTTGGTTATTGTCTAAAACATGAAGATAAACCGATCGAAACCCCCATTCAGAGGTTAGTTTTTCACAACTGCGTAACAAATGCCGTGCAATGCCTTGTCGGCGGTAGTTGGGACTCACGGCTAAGTTAGAAATATAAGTCGATTCGTATTGTTTGGGAATCCAACCTTCGGGACAACTTAAACCGAGTTCGACCACGCCGACAATTTTATCCGAGGTGGTGGTGGCGACTAGACAGCCATAATGAGCGCGATCGCCACATAAACGACTACGAATGTCCTCATAAATCCCCAATTTCAGAAAGGGATACATGAGGATACCCCAGCCTTGACAGGAATGGAAACTATGAGTCAGCACTTCAGAAACTGCTCCTAAATCCTGAGTTCGAGCGTGGCGAACTGTAAAGCTCTCCACTTGCGGATGGGGATAGGGGTTGGAAAGGGAAGAGGTGTAAACGTTCACAAGCGTTGTAGTCGGTGAGTTAACAGAATCTAATACCATTTCTAAATACTCAGGTAACAACAAATCCCCCCTAACCCCCCGATGATTGGGGGGGAATAATGAGTTGGTATGTCGCGTTCATTGATCGAAATGGTAATAACTTCGTTTTTCCATGTTTTGCTCTCTGCTGACTCCCTTTATAGCATAAGACAAAGCTCATTGGTCAGTGTGGTTAGCAGCATCGGGAATCGGAAATTTAGTGGAGTCTGGCAAACCCGATCAACTGTTATAAATTCACTTCTTGAATGTTATCAAAAACTTGTTGCTGAGTGAGATCAGTTTGACTGGTATCCATCGTTTCTGGATTCAAGTTAAACAGCACTCGCAAGAGATTTAAACCATCCACTGAACCGTTCGCCTCATCGCTATTGTCCACATCTAGAAGGGGATTATCTCCTTCAAGCCCCTGTTGAATGTTATCAAATACTTGTTGCTGGGTGAGATCGGTTTGACTGGTATCCATCGTTTCTGGATTCAAGTTAAACAGCACTCGCAAGAGATTTAAACCATCCACTGAACCGTTCGCATCGCCGTTATTATCCACATCCAGACTAAAGCGTGGCGGATTAACATTAACCGTGACTGTTCCCGTTGCTTGAGCGTTAGCGGAATCAGTGGCGACCACATCAAAGTTAAAAGTATCCTGTATCGCAAGATTAAGGTCATCGGGATCAGCGACGGTCAATTCACCGCTATTTTCATCTAACCCGAAAGGAAGTTGTCCATCTTGATCCACATTTGTGGGAAGAACATCGCCGAAACTAAAGGTGAGGTCATCCCCATCCGCGTCTTCCGCATCAATTGTGCCAATTACTGTTCCTTCTTCGCTGTTTTCATTAACGCTAAAAGATTGATCATTAAGGACGGGAGGATTATTATCAACCTCTACGGTTAAGGTTTCTGTTTCTAGGTTGAGAGTAATGTCTTCATTAGTGAGAGGAGTACCATTACCAAGAGTGGCTCCGATCGAGCGTCCATCTTCATTTTCCCCTGGAACAGTTAAGGTTAATGTTCCTTCCTCAGTTGTGGCGACTGCTTCCATTTCCACGATCGCAAACCGTTCGGGAGTATTATTAGCGCCAATGACATTATCCGCAACTCCATCTTCATCCGCATCAGTTACCGCATCCGTTGTTCCCCCAGAAAGAGTGATCATCCCCTCAGAAAATGTTGCCACACGAGCGGGAGCAAAACCTAATTTTTCATTAATCAAATCCGAAGGAGTGTCAAATTGGGGAGTCAAAACATCTAAACTCTGTTCATCAAAATCGAGATTAGCGGAGAAGGTGCTAATCCCACTCGGATCATCTGCGGAAACAAGAATTTCGACGAAGAAGTTTTCACCAACTACCAGACGATTTTCCTCGATCGCGCTCCCATCGCTATTGAGAAGATTCAGAGTAACATCAACTTCCGTTTGCAGATCATTGACATTTACCGTTACTTCTTCCTCCGTCGTATTTTCTTCATCATCTGTGGCAATAACATTAAAAGTCAAACTGTCTTGGGCTTCAAAATTGAGGTCATCGGGATCAGCGACGGTAATCAAACCAGTCTCAGGATTAATTTGAAAAGCCTCTTCGCCATCTCCATCGAGATCATCGACAGCGTTTAAACTCAACGTAACACTTTCTCCTTCTGGATCAGTGCTTCCTGCTCGACCGACATTCGTTCCCACAGGACTATTTTCATCCACATCGGACACTGTCACCCTCAAAATTGGAGCTTGATTCGTATTCGGATCATTTTGAACAATTGTAATTAATCCTGTATCCGTTGCGCCCAATGGATCGGTTGCTTGTACCGTTAAACTCATTTCTGGTTCTAAATCATCAGGATCATTAACGGTGAGACGGGGTTGGAATTGGCCATCCACTTCTACCACTGAAACAGCAAAAGGACTTTCTTCATCTTGATCCAAATCATCATTTCCCTGTAGAATACTGAGGGTTAAACTGTTGAGTTGATCGTCGCCATCGCGAATAGACAATTCACCGACAACATCTTCCGCATTTGCATTCGGTTCGATCGAGAAAATGGCATCTTCCACTTGTGGAGTCCCATTATTGGCAGCAACATTAAGAGCAGAAGTAATAAAACTGTCATCATTAGTGGTTGCAAAGTCAATAATCGCTGCGGTGCGTAGGAATCCTTCTGTTAATCCAGCCGCTTCCACTTGTTGGACAATGTCGTTAAAACGATCTGTTCCTAACTGTTCTTCTAAAACCTCAAGAGTGATTTCTCTAGCTGGGAAGTTCGTGTCATTAATTTCAGCAAGGTTTTCTCCCTCTCTTAACAGTAGAGAGTTAGCTGGATCGGTGGTTCGCCAACTTTGTGCAAACTGATTGTTAATCTGATCAAAAGTGGGGTTTGGTAAAATTGTCCCATCACGAAGGGTAAAGTCATCATTGGGATTACCATCTTTGTCTCCGAAAACACCAGCGATGTTACCGTTTCGTTCTTCCGACAGGAAGACACGAGGATCAATCCGATTCTCAAAAACTTGGACAACAATCCGTTCTTCTCCAGCTTCATCTAGGTTAATTTGGAATAAACCATTGTCTAAATCAGTGACAGGAGTTTCGTTTAAGTCGCTGACATTTTCACCGTTGATGAAGACAGGATTTTCTTCACCAGCGTAAAGCGCGATCGTGTCTCCATTCACTTCCGTTGCGATCGCGGTGTAGTTAGAAAGACTATCGGAAGATTCTCCATCTTCTTCAATAGTGGGAGAAGTTCGCACCTGAATGGTTAGAGGATTATTTTCATCTGTGGATTCAACAACGGTAAATTCTCCCACCACTTGGAAACTAAAGTTGTTGCGATCGAAGCTGCTGACATGAGGATCACCTAAACCAAAGCTCGCCGAATTCAGGATCATTTCAATATTCGAGCTTCCGATCGTCGTTGCTTCTTCGTCGCTGACTTCAACTGTTAACTCAAAGGAAGGAACAATACGACTCAAAATCGAATCGCCAGAATTAGAGTTAATGGACTCAAATAAGGGGCCGAGATCATCAGTATCATTAACAGTAATCACTCCCGTCGCATCGATCGTAAACGGCGGATTACCATCTTTATCCACATCGGGATTTTTTGTCACCTCTTCTCGATTAGATAAATTAATCAAACGCACTTGAGAAGAGGTATTCAAGCTAACACTTAAATCATCACCATCAGGATCATTAATGGGTAATTGTCCCACTTCTGTTCCATTAGTAACAGATTCATTAATCTCAAAATTGCGGTTTCTCACAATCGGTGGTCGATTTACTTCATCCACATCCGTTACCGTTACCGTTAAATCCTGTTCAACCGTGCTACCATTGCCATCATCTACCGTCACCGTCACCTGATAAGCATTATCCCCATCCTCATCACCGGGATTTTCAAAATCAGGTGCGTTGCTGAAACTTAAACCTCCCTCATCATTGAGAATGAATAAACCTTCATCCGCACCTCCCGTAATCGAGAAACTTAACGCATCCCCATCAGGATCAGTGGCGCTGAGAGTAACAACACTGGTTTCATTTTCCGACACCTCGATCGCATTGTCAGAAGTGAAAGTGGGCGCTTCATTCACATCCGTGAGATTTACCGTCACCGTTGCGGTTGGTGTGAATTCCCCATCACTCACCGTTACCGTTAATTCTCGATTCGGATTCGTCTCAAAGTCTAAATCCGTTTCACCCGTCACGAAAATTTCTCCTGTCTCATTAATCCCAAAGCCTTCTTCCTCTAAACTGTAACTGAGGGAATTTCCTTCTGGATCACTGGCTTCGATCGCCCCCACGACGGTTTCCCCCTCACTGTTTTCAGGGATCGAGAAACTTTGATCTTCAATAATTGGCGCTTCATTCACATCCGTGAGATTTACCGTCACCGTTGCGGTTGGTGTGAATTCCCCATCACTCACCGTTACCGTTAATTCTCGATTCGGATTCGTCTCAAAGTCTAAATCCGTTTCACCCGTCACGAAAATTTCTCCTGTCTCATTAATCCCAAAGCCTTCTTCCTCTAAACTGTAACTGAGGGAATTTCCTTCTGGATCACTGGCTTCGATCGCCCCCACGACGGTTTCCCCCTCACTGTTTTCAGGGATCGAGAAACTTTGATCTTCAATAATTGGCGCTTCATTCACATCCGTGAGATTTACCGTCACCGTTGCGGTTGGTGTGAATTCCCCATCACTTACCGTTACCGTTAATTCTCGATTCGGATTCGTCTCAAAGTCTAAATCCGTTTCACCCGTCACGAAAATTTCTCCTGTCTCATTAATCCCAAAGCCTTCTTCCTCTAAACTGTAACTGAGGGAATTTCCTTCTGGATCACTGGCTTCGATCGCCCCCACGACGGTTTCCCCCTCACTGTTTTCAGGGATCGAGAAACTTTGATCTTCAATAATTGGCGCTTCATTCACATCCGTGAGATTTACCGTTAAATCCTGTTCAACCGTGCTACCCTTACCATCATCTACCGTCACCGTCACCTGATAAACATTATTCCCATCCTCATCACTGGGAGTCTCAAAATCAGGTGCGTTGCTGAAACTTAAACTTCCCTCATCATCGAGAGTGAATAATGCCGCATCCACACCTCCCGTAATCGAGAAACTTAACGTATCTCCATCAGGATCAGTGGCGCTGAGAGTAACAACACTGGTTTCATTTTCCGACACCTCGATCGCATCTGATGAAGTAAAAGTGGGGCTATTATTAAGAGGAATTTCAACCGTAGTCGTATCGAGTAAACCTGAAGGATCACTCGCGTTGATGGTGAGAGTTGTTATCTCTGTAATTTCTTCAAGGTTAGCAACACTGATTTCTCCAGTTTCGGAGTTGATTGTAAACGCGGGAATCTCATTATTATTGCTGTCGTTACCGCTAATAATTTGTAACTCGATCGCGTCTTCTAAACTCTCTTCAATAATCCCAATTTCTCCGATAACTTCTCCTTCACTGATTCCATCTAAATTAATGGGATTAAAGATAAAGCGATCTTGTTCAAAAATTGCTGAGGTGATGTTAACGGTTTGATCAAAAACTTCGCTGATAGTGTTATTGTTCGTCTTACCGTCTGCTAATGCAAATCCTTGTGTGGGATTAATTTCTAGATCGAAGGTGACATTACTGGCGAAAACATTTTCGGTTTGAAATTGTAGTCGTGCTAAGGTTTCATATTCACCAACACCGATCGGATCGCCGTTTTCTTCTCCTGGGCGAATGGAAGAAGCGCTCAAACTTTCAATTAAACCATTTTCTGCATCTAAGTTACCTTGAATAAAGGAGGTAAAACTTTCAGGAATAATAGCTTCGGCTGGTTGAAATGTATTATCTTCATTGAGAGGAGCAATCAGTGAAAAGACATCGGAATCAAAATCAAGATTAACTCCTAATGCGCTAATTCCTAAGTCTTCTGTTGGGAGATTGGTGCGATTATCTCTGACTCGGATTTCCGCAAAAAAGTTTTGTTCTGGGGTAATTAAATTATTGGTGATTTGATCGCCTACCTCACCATTATTATTTTCAAAGAGAGCGATTTCTACCTCAACAGGCGCTGCAATTTCTGTTACTTCTAATTCATCATTAAGAGTGATATCTTGTTCTGTTTTTCCGTCGTTGAGGGCGAATCCTTGTGTTGAATTTGTGGTGACTTGGAAGTTTTGATCGATCGTTTCATTGGCTAAGTTTAGCTCTTGAGTGGCTTGAAAACCTAGCGACGCATAAGTAGAAAATTCTCCCACACCGATCGCGCTTCCATCTTCACTATCTGGAATAATTGAAGATGCACTCAATCCTTCAATTAAACCATTTTCTCGATCAAATGTTCCCCCAATAAAGGAAGTAAAACTTGGCGGTACGATCGCGGCTTCAGGGTTTAATTCTCCTGCTTCGTTAAGAGGAGAAATCAATTCCAACTGATCAGGATCATATTCAAAATCAATTCCTAACGCACTGATACCCGTATTTTCTTCAGGAAGATTAACTCGATTATCTCTGACTAAAACATCAGCAAAAAAGGTTTCTCCAGGATTAACTCGGTTCAAGTTTTGAGCAATTAAATCTCCTTTTTCTCCATTATTATCTTCAAATAAAACGATTTCATACTCAATCGGCGGAGCGACTGTAATGACTTCCTGTTCAATTCCAACATTAATGTCGCTCTCTGATTTTCCATCTTGTAAGGTTAAGCCTTGAGTCGAGTTTAAATTCAGATCGAGTTGATCAACCAGAGACGTTTTAGTTTGTTTTGCCTCCATTTCTAATAATGCGAATGAGGAAAACGCTTCCGTCCCGATCGCGCTTCCATCGTCACCATCAAGCACAATTGAAGACGCACTGAGTCCTTGAATTAACCCAGATTCTACATCAAATTCACCATTAACGAAATTCGTAAAACTCTCAGGAATAATCACATCAGAAGGAATTAAATTCCCTGAATCATCGAGAGGAGAAACCAGATTAAATGCTTCAGAATTAAAGCCAATATCTAATCCTAACCCTGTAATTCCTTGTTCCGATTCAGGTAAATTTTCTCGATTATCTTTGACCAAAACTTCAAGGAAAAACCGTTCTCCAGGATTGACATTACTGGCAATTGCTTCTCCTTTTTCCCCATCAACACTGCTAAATAGACGAACATCTATTTCTACTTCTGGCGCAATTGTGAGGAAAGGAATCGGAACATTTGCTCCCCCTTGAATTTCGTTTCCATCCTCAAGGGAAAACTCTTGAGTCGGGTTAACTGCTACGGTTAAAGGAGGGGTTTCTGTAGAAAAATCAGGGGTAGTGGTTGCTTTTAATCCTAGTCGCGCGAAAGACTCAAATCGTCCTCGATTTCCTTGAGAAGGATTATCTTCTCCCTCTAAGTTAATGCTACTAGCACTTAATCCCTCGATTTCTCCTGTTTCTGGGTTATAGTTTCCGCCTTGGAAAAAGTCGAATCCTTGCGCTGTAATCGCAGTTTCAGGAATTAATTGTCCAGCTTCATCGAGGGGAGAAATCAGTTCAAATTGTTCCTCATCGAAGTCGATATCTAAGCCTAAACCGTTAATACCTAATTGGTCAATATTGATTTTTTCTCGTATGTCTTTAATAAAAAATTCAGCAAAAAATTCTTGTCCAGGGTTAACGGTATTGTTAAAAATGCGATCGCCTTTTTCTCCATTATTATTTTCAAACAATAACAGAGAAACTTCCTCCACCTGATCGGTAACATTAATGTTGAGGGTTTCCGTGTCTGTATTTTCAGCGCGATCGCCCACTGTGACTTCAACTTCATAGTTATTATCACCAGAGGCGCTGCGAGGGTTTTGGAAGTCGGGAGGTTGAATAAAATTCAATTCCCCCGTTTCTTCGTTAATGGTAAATAAATCAGCATCAGCGCCACCAGAGAGGGAAAATGTTAAGGTTTCGTTGCTATCAGGATCGATCGCAGTGATTGTCGTGACATCAGTCTGATTTTCTGCAATCGAGACAGTAGTGGGTGACGTGAGAGAAGGAGATTCATTAACATCAGTGACATTGACAGTAAGAGTTTGGCGATCGATATTATCCGCCGTGTCTCGCACCGCTACCGTTACCTCATAGCTGTTATCACCAGAAGCACTCTCAGGGGATTCAAAGTCTGGGGGATTAATAAAACTCAATTCCCCTGTTTCTTCATTGATGGTAAAGAAATCAGCATCAGCGCCTTCAGAGAGGGAAAATGTTAAAGTGTCGTTTTCATCAGGATCGATCGCAGCAACTGTGGTGACTTGAGTTGTATTTTCAGAAACCTCTACTTGGTTACTAATTGTAATTTGAGGAGTTTCGTTAACTTCGATTTCAGTAACCGTAATCTCAAAAGTGGATTCAGTCGTGATTCCAGTGTCGCCAGTAGCGGTGACAGTGACGTTAACGGAATCGCCATCGGTTTCAAAGTCAAAGCTACTATCATCTTTAAGTTTTAACTCTCCGTTGACGACTTCTAGACGATCATCGCTGACAGTAAAGGTAAAGGTTTCTTCAATGGTCAATTCAAGAGGATCACTGTCTAGTTCATATCCAGAAGCAGTATCAAAGCTAGTAACATTGAAATTAACCGTTTCTTGGTTCGGATCAAGAACATTCAGCGTTCCGAAACTGACTCCAGAAACCTCTTCCTCGACGGTAAGACTCCTATTTTCGAGGATTAGATCAATAGGATTCGGATCAATGTCAGAGAAAGGATTTTCTACTGTAAAGTTGAAGTTTCCGAGATTGAGGGGGAGAGGTTGATCGGGCCAATTACCATTAAAGTTAAAGTATTGGAATTGAAGATAGCGATCGGTTTGAGAATCGTTATCAAAGTTTTCCTCATCAGCAAAGCTGTTCACTTCTCCAAACAGATCAGTTGCAAAGAGATTAGAGGTTTCGTTGAAGGTGAGGTTTGAGGAATCGTAATGAAGACGGAGTGCAATTCCCGTGAGGGTATTATCCACTGGGGAAGTATTGTAATTGAGAGCGAGATCAAAGTTACTATCTACCTCTACCGTTAGGTTTGGGGTTGCAAGTTGGATAATTTGAAAGTTCATTGAGTTCTCCTAAAAAAGTGTGTTAGTTGAGTTAAATCGGTGTGAATATCGGTGTGAATAAGAGAGAGGTTAAATAGAAGTGAGATCAGCAAGATTGGCTTGAATTTCCTCTAGAGATAAAGAAGAATCAGGGGAAATTGCGCCATTAATCAAAGCCTCACCAGCAAAAGCATCCCCAAACAAGAAGCGCACCGCGATAATGCCATCGGAAAGAGGATTAATTTCCCCATCCTCGTCAATATCGAGGAAACCTTCATCAACTCCGATTTGGAGATGGTCACGAATTTCTGGTAAGCTGCGACTTGCCTCAGCACCGATCGCGCCATTAATCAAGTCATCATTACTAAACGCATCACCAAAGAGAAAGCGCACAGTCATAATGCCATCGGAAAGCGGACTAATTTCCCCATTTCCATCAATGTCTAATGACCAATCTATTGTTTCATCAACGTCGGTTACTTCGATTTGGAAGTTTTCGGTGATGATTCCGCCGTTTCCATCTGCTGCGGTGACTTCTAGTTCATAAATGTTGTCCTCATCAGCGTCTATGGGGTTTTCAAAGTCGGGAGGATTATTAAACTCTAATTCTCCTGTATCAGGATTAATCGTAAATAATCCTTGGTCAGCGCCACCCGTGAGGGAGAAAGTAACTTCATCCCCATCTGGATCATCTGCTTGGAGAGAGAGCGGCGCGATCGCGTTTTCTTCAATAGTTTGTAAGGAATCAGAAGTAATGATTGGAGGTTCATTAGTCTCTTCTGAAACATCCAACACTTCTATGTTGAGCGTTTGACTGGTGTTTCCACCGTTTCCATCTGCTACGGTGACTTCTAGTTCATAAATGTTATCCTCATCAGCGTCTATGGGATTTTCAAAGTCTGGGGCTTCAATAAAGCTCAAGTTACCATCAACATCAACGGTAAATAATCCTTGGTCAGCACCACCAGCTAAGGACAGGGTTACGTTATCCCCATCAGGGTCTTCTACTTCTAAAGCAACAGCAGTGGTATTTTCATCGACTGTAACTTGGGTATCGACAAAGTTGGGTGGGACATTATCATCATTAACATTATCTGTGATTCCGTTGATGGTAATCGTCACTTCTGCGGTATCGGTGCCGCCGTTGCCATCAGAGACAGTGTAGGTAAAGATATCTTCGCCTGTTTCACCATCGTTGAGGTTTTCAAACGCACTGTTGGGGTTAAAAATGTAGCTGCCATCAACGTTAACCGTTAATAAGGCTCCCGAAGCAAGCTCAAACTCAGTTCCAACATTGGCAGCATCCCCATTAACCGCACTGATACTGAGGGTGTCTCCCTCATCGGGATCAGTATCGTTAGCGAGAACCCCATTGGCAGCATTGACGTTCAGTGTTGTCTCTTCATCAGTGCTTGCAGTGTCGTTATTGGCAATAGGAACTTCATTGTCACCAAGTTCAAAGGCCCCGATATCCACTTGTCCATTGAACACGCGATCGAAGCCGTCTCCTCGTTGGTCGAAGGGAATCGGTTCTGAGGTATCGCCATCGCTGTCTAAATCAAAGGTATCAGGAGGAATTTGGTTGTTATCGCCAGCATCGATCGCTGGACTGTCTTCTAAAAGCGCATGAGTGAGAGTAATACCACCATTATCGGCTAAAGGTTCTAGAAGAGGATCGGCATTCAGTACACTGTCGCTGGTGGGAATGCTACCATCTTGAATAATGTTAACGCCTTCAGTGGTAACGCCATCTTGTTGGTCGGTTACATCCCCTCCGATACTGTTAGCAATGATGCTGTTAGTGAGAGTGACAGTACCAATATCAAGGTTATTCGTAAAATAGTTGTAACTGTAACTGTTATATAGTCCGCCTCCTTGAGTGGCAGTATTATCATTGATTGTACTATTGATGATGGTACTGTTGCTTGGGCTTGATGAACCGAGACTGCCAAAAATTCCGCCCCCTTCTTCATTAGCAGAATTACCACTGACAGTGCTGTTGGTAAGCATGAATGTGCGATTATTGTAAATTCCGCCGCCACGATTCCCAGAATTGCCACTAATTATGCTATTCGTGAGGCTTGCTGTGCCATAAGATAAATAAATTCCGCCTCCTTCTTCATCAGCAGAATTGTTACTGACAGTGCTGTTATTCAAATCAAGTGTACCACCGTTAACAATTCCGCCACCACGATTAGCAGAATTGCTACTGACACTACTATTGATGATCGTGCTAATTCCCAAGGTGAGAGACTGACTATTAAAAATCCCACCACCCTCACTATCAGCAGAATTGCCACTAATAATGGTGTTGCTAATGGTTAGATTTTCGCTGCTAAAAATCCCCCCTCCGCGACTAGATGCAGAGTTATCAGTAACGATGCTGTTAATAAGGCTTGCCGTACCTTCATTGTCAATCCCCCCGCCAGTTCTCGCACTATTCCCACTAAGAGTACTGTTAGTAAGGGTTAAATTTTCCCGATTTAAAATCCCTCCCCCATTCTGAGCAGTTCCTCCACTTATAGTCAAGCCAGAAATTGCCACTGTTTTGCTTACGCTGTTGTCTCCATCGTCAACGGTTAAAACTCGATCAAATCCCCCTCCATCTAGTGTCAGTTGATCTTCTCCTAAACCTTCCAAAGTTAAGGATTTATCAATAATTAAATTAGAATTTAGAGTGATCGTTTGTCCTGCTAAATTAGGAGCAAAGCTGATTGTTCCGCCTTCTTCAGTAAATGCCAAGGCTTCCCGTAAGGAAATATCTCCAGGGCTAAGATCAAAGTCATTTTCATCAACTGATGTATCCACAATCAAATTAGCGGACAAACTTGGAACCGTCAAAATAGCTGTTCCACTACCTTGAAACTCTACTGCACCGATATCAATACTGCTGTTAGCAATGCGAGAGTTACTCGTTTGATCAAAGGGTACTGCTTCTGTTGTATCGCCATCACTGTCAAGGTCAAACTCATCTGTAGGAATCAACCTATTGTCACCGAGATCAATCACGGGACTGCCTGCTAAGGGAATCTGGGTTAGTGTCAATCCACCATTATCTTGGAGAGGGGAAAGATTGGGGTCTAAAGTTAACGCACTACTGATGCTACCATCTTCGACCAAGTTGACTCCTTCGGCAATAATTAAACTTCGTCCTCGGACATCTCCACCGACGCTGTTGACAATGATGCTATTGCTGATGTTTGCCGTACCGTCATTGTAAATTCCCCCACCTTTAGAGCCGGAGTTACCACTGATGGTGCTGTTGCTGATGCTGATTGTGTCATTAAATCCATTTTTAACCCCACCTGTAACAGCAGAGTTACCACTGATGGTGCTGTTAATGATACTTGCCGTACCTTGATTGTAAATCCCACCTGCACCAAAAGTAGAGGAGTTGTTACTAATATTACCACTGATGGTGCTGTTAATAATACTTGCCGTACCGTAATTGTAAATCCCACCTGCACCAAAATTAGAGGAGTTACTACTGATAGTGCTGTTAATGATGCTTGCCGTACCTCGATTGTAAATCCCACCTGCACTATCAGCAGAGTTACTACTGATAGTGCTGTTATTAAGGGTTAAATTTTCATTGTTTCTAATTCCTCCTCCATTAGAGGCGCTTCCGCCACTGATGGTGAGTCCGTCAATGGTTACATCGATCGCGCTTTCAAAATCTCTATCATCAATGTTAAACACCCGACTATTGCCACCTGCATCAATGGTAATATCAGGCGTGCCATCATCATCTAAATCGCCATCAATAGTGAGAGCCTTGTCAATATCTAATTGACCGTTAGTAAGAGTAATTGTGCCTGAAGCATTAAAAGTAATCGTATCACCAGCATTGGCACTGCTAATTGCTGTCCTCAAAGCTGACTCATCAGGAGCAATGCTAACAGTCGCTTGCTCAACAATAACTGTTTCCCCATCAATGGTTAAAGTGGCACTGTCGTCTTCTGCTTGCAGTTGGGCTAAAGTTTCTGGATTTAAATCTTCCCCTTGCATTAAGGAAGCAAAGATCGCGCCCTCATCCCCAGGGCTATCCGTCTCATTAATCTGAGCATCGATCGCGTGTCCGATTTCTTCCAGCAAGACTGCGGTCACTGCTTCTGGATGATCAGCATTCGCTAAAATCAACTCCTGCGATAAGAAAATCTGGTTAGTTTCCCCAGCATAAGCCCCCAAAGCTCCCTGTAACTCCGTTGCACTAACAATAGAAAGCCTCGGCAAATTCAGAGGGGCTGATAAGTTTTCTCCCCACTCCTCAGCCTCTCCAAAGGGAAGTTCCATCTGTTGAACCCAGTCTGGACGGTTCAGAAAATCACTTAACAGTTCATCTGCTTGCTTTAAGGAGTGATGCAATAAGTCATTGGTTACTAAGTCTTGTGTAAGAAAGGGCTGAGAGTTTAGGGCGATCGTGCCGTTTTTGGCTAAATCTAGCTTGAAGTCTAAAGTCATGGTTAATCAATCTCTCCTGCAATTAATATCTGTCAAATCCTCCCAAGAAAGTGGAACGAGTGTTGAACCCGTCCCACTTATTTCGGTATTCACCAACTAGGCGATCGATGCCCCAAATTCTTGATTTAAGGTAGCGAGATCAGAGAAACCAAATCCCCCTTCACCATCAATGTTGAGGGCGGGGTTTAACTCTTCACTGCTGGTGTTAAATAAGGAATCGGCAAGGGTAACATCAGGGAAGCCAACGCTACCGTTATAGTCGATATCACTGTTAAAGGTTGATTCACCTGACAGAGCGACATTCAGTTCCCCGTTTTCGGGATCATTGGAGAACAGGGTTAAACCGGCCGCCTCATCAATCACTTCTCCGCCAGCATCGGGGGTATAGGTGACAGCGAGTTCTAGGTTTGCTCCGACAGGAATCTCGACACCTGGTAAGTCAAAGAGCGCTTCTCCATTGTCATCAACAGGGGTGGCTGCTTCCACTAAAGCCTCAAAATCAGTGGTCACGCGATCGCGCAGCCCTTCACTGACCACAACATCAGAAATCAATAAGGGAGCGTTGCCAGTGTTCTCGATCGATAGGATTTCAGTGCTACCAATTGCGGGACGAACCAAGTTCGAGGGTTCAGGAGTCACGGTATCTTCGGTGTCACCATCGTCATTTAAGTCTTGTTCCAATTCCGCTTCCGATTGATCAGGAAGAGGGGTGCTGAAACTGATACCGTCGCTGGTGCTGACGGTTCCCGTCCCACTGGTTACGGTAAAGTTACCTGTAGTGGTGTCTCCGTCTTCATCGGTGACTAATACGCTTAACTCAAAGGGATTTCCTTCGATGTCCGCCACATCATCCGCATCAGTGACAATAATCGCTCCTGTTTCGGTATTGATACGGAAGGGATTGTTTTCATCGCCATCGCGGTCTTCATTACCAGCACTGAAAGCAAAGGAAAGCTCTCCCTCATCAGGATCAAATGCTTCCACAGTATCCACTAACGCTCCCGCAAAGCTCGTGGCATTAATGGGGAAAGTCGCGCCATTATTGGGAATCACTGGGGCCGCAGGAAGTGCAGTAATATCGACCTCGGCGGTGTTGTTCAACTCTCCATCCCGTGCTTGTACCTCTAAGCGGAAGGGATTGTCTTCTAGAGTCAGCAGATCATCGGCATCAGCAACGGTGACTTCCCCTGTTTCTGCGTTGATGGTGAAGGGGTTGGTGTCATCCCCATCTCGGTCGTCATTACCACCGACGATCGCGTAACTGACGGTATCTCCATCTTCATCAAAGGCAGCGACAACACCGACACCGCGACCGGCTTGGCTACTGGCGGGAATCGCAAAGCTGGTACTGTTTTCGTCAAATGTTGGCGCTTCATTGACGTTTTCTAAGTTCACGGTTACGGTTTCTACGCCGATCGCCTGCTGTGGATCACGAGCAATAACGGTTAGTTCCACTGTGGATTGCGTTTCAAAGTCAAGGGCATTGGGGGCAGTCACCACAATTTCACCCGTAGCGCGATCAATCTCAAAAGCAGGAAGCCCTTCTTGTTGAGAAGAAGCTAAGAAGTAGCTAATTTCTTCTCCATCGGGTTCGGTGGCGCTGACTGTTCCCACGACTGTCTCAAACGCTGCATCTTCAGGAATCGTAAAGCTCTGATCCGCCGCGATCGTGGGGGCTTGTGTTCCCAACGGAATCACCAACTCGGTTTCTGTGGTTAAGCCAGTTTCATCGCTGATCGCAACGGTGAGGGGGAAGAAGCCAGAGTCTGGAATTTCCTCGATGTTGGCAATGCTGACTTCTCCGTCTGAGTTAATGGCAAAAGCATCAGCTAAGTTCTCTTCTGGATCATTGCCACTGAGGATTTCATAGCTGAGGGCTGTTCCATCGGGATCGCTGGCGGCGATCGCTCCTACGATATCCCCATCAGCCGCTTCTGTGGGATTCGTAATCGGATTTAATGTCACCCGTTCTAGGAAACGATTATTAATCACAGGTGCTTCGTTCACATCTTCGAGGTTGACGGTAACTTCTGCGGTATCCGTTGCTCCCTCTAAATCAGTGACGACGACTTCTAACTCAAAACTGCGATTATCAGCACTTTCAAAGTTTAAATCGTCTCGATCGGCGACGAGAATTTCTCCAGAAAATCGATCGATGCGAAATGCACTCAACCCATCACCATCAACATCAGTATTACCTTGATTAATGGAGAAGGTCAAATCTTCCTGAGAGAGGAGATTATTAAAATCTGGGTCAGTGTGTGGGAAAGTTCCGACAACTGTTCCTCCCGAAGAATTTTCCACAATGTTGAGAGTGGCATTTTCGGCGATCGGTGCTTGATTTCCTTCTCCATTTACAGGAATCACCACAGTAGCTTCATTTGTATCACCGCCTCGATCGCTCACCTGAACCGTCAAACGGAAGTTTTCCCGCACATCATCAGGATCAGTCACAATAATCTCTGCGCCACCATCAGCAAAAGATTGAATCGCTACTGCTTCCGTTCCATCGCCATCAGCGTCATTATTACCAGCGATAATATCTAACGTCGGAGACTCTCCCAAGTCTGGATCATTAGCGCTGACCACTCCTGTTAAATCGTCACTGATGACAGGATCAATTTCAACTTGATCATCTTGCGCGATCGAAGATTCTCCCACCGCGATCGGGCTAAATAAAGCCTCCTCTACCGTCGGAATCTCGTTAACATCTTGCACATTCACCGTCAAAATCGCGCTTTGAGTTAAACCATTAACATTAGTCGCCGTGAGTTCACCCAAAAGCAATCCTGAATTTGCCTCAAAATCAATATCATCAGCATCATTAACAAAGACATTTCCCTGTTCATCAATTCTCAGCGCTGGATTCTCATCCCCATCAAAGTTCGCACTGTCAAGACTTAAAGACTCTAAACCTTCATCTTCATTAATGACCACTTGACCCACTTCAAAATCGATCGCGCTGTTTTCTGGAACAGTAAATTCAGTTTCCACAAACGCTGGCGGCGTATCCACTGGAACGGTAACAACGGCGGTTGTCGCGTTCTGTTCATCAGTTTCGGTTTCTGTGGCACTGATTTCTAGTTGGAAAGGAGCGCTGATCAGGGAAGGATCGACAATGGAAATATCTCCCGCTTCATCAATGGTAAATGCTCCGTTATCGTCACCGCTATTGATGGCAAATTCGAGTAAATCACCCTCTGGGTCAGTAATCGAAGCATTACCGATCACCTCTCCCGCTTCGATCGTCGCGGTATTCAGCAGAGGAAGAGTGATGTCATTACCTACTGGTGCTTCATTCACATCAGTGAGGACGATTTCTGGCGAGCCACTATTCGCTTGTTCCCCATCACTGGCTTGTAATTCTAGAGGGAAGCGATTATTGTCGCTTTCAAAGTCTAGCTCATCTGGGTCAGTTACCGTCAGTTCCCATTGTCCAGCGTCTGTATTAAAACTGGGATTGCTGAAAGCAAAAATTCCATCCCCATCTAAGTCTTGATTTCCCCCATTGAGGTTAACCGTTAGGTCTCCATTGGGCGTATTCAGATCGTTTATATTGAGAGGGATTACTGTTCCTTCGGGGCTGTTTTCTGGTAACGGAATCGGATCATTAGTAACAATGGGAGCCGCCGTCACCGAAACATTAATTTCTCCTGTTCCCGTTACCTGTTCTGCGGAATTATCAGTTGCGGTAATGGTGAGGGTAAAATCTTGAGTTAACTCATCAGGATTAAGAACTGTCAGTCGATTCGATTCGTTAATGATAAACGCATTGACTTCGTTCCCATCAGGATCATTGCCACCCGTAATCGCGCTTGTTTCTACAGATTGACCAAAATCTGGCTCACTGGTTTCGATGCGATCGAGAGGCTGCAACTGAAAAGCCGTGTTAGCGTTAACCTCGATCGTTTGTGCTTCCACTTGAGGCGCTTCGTTGATATCTTCTACAGCAATGGTTGGGAAAGCAGTTGTTCCATTTTCTTGATCACGAACTTCAATTTCTAGATCAAAAGACTCTGTTGCTTCAAAATCCAATTCATCGCTATCGGTGACAGTGAGTTCCCATTGTCCAGTTTCTTGATTAAAGCTGGGATTACTGAAGACAAAATTGCCATCCCCATCATTGTCTTGATTTCCATCTTCTAGAGTGACAGTTAATTCTTCTAGAGGAGTATTTGCGTCTTGAATATCGAGGGGGATTACTGTTCCTTCAGGGCTGTTTTCTGGTAGGGGAATCGGATCATCAGCCTCAAAAGTAGGAATCGCTGTTAGCTCGATCGTTAAATCGGTTGTCGTCGTGAGAGCATCATCAGAGTCATCAGTTGCCGTCACTTGTAAGGTAAAATCTTGAGTGAGTTCTTCAGGATTTTGCACCTGTAATTCCAGTTCACCGAAATTATCTTCTGTAATGGTAAAAGCACTGCGATCGTTGCCATCAGGATCATTGCCACCAGTAATCGCTAAACTGACATTCTGCCCATCTGGTTCTTCTACCTCAATTGTTCCCACTACAGGTAGAACAATCTCTTCTTCTTCCTCAGCATTTTCCTGATTTTGCTCAAATTCTGCCGTGACTGCATTGACATCTAATTCAAGGGTTTGAGGTTCTAAAATCGGAGCTTCATTGACATCAGTTAATTGAATTTCAGGTTCAGCGATCGCTGAAGTTGCTCCATCGCTGACATGAACTTCTAAAGTGAATGTTCCAGTTTCAGGATCACCATCATCGAGATTGTAATCGGCTTCAAAATCCAAATCATCAGTATCATTAACTGGAACTTCCCACTGTCCAAACTCTGAATTAAAGATGGGCTCTCCAAAGGCAAACTGACCATCTTCATCAAGGTCTTGATTCCCACCAACCAAAGTTACGATTAAATTTTCAGAGTTAGTATCCTCATCTCGAATATTCAGAGCAACTGTATCGCCCTCAACACTGTCTTCCAGTAATTTCAGAGGGTTGCTTTCTATAACGGGACGGACAGAGGAAACATCAATTGTAATTTCTGCCGTGCCTGTAATTGCGCCACCACCAGTTGCCTCTACCTCTAAAGTAAAGGAACTTTGGGTTAATTCTTCTGGATTTTGGACAATCAGTTCAAATTCACCTAAACCATTTTGCTGAACGGCAAAAGCGTCAACCCCATTACCATTGGGATCGTTACCGTCAAGAATTGTCACATTATTAACGCCTAATCCATCATTAGGTTCAGAAATGGAAAGGCTTCCCACTAAAGGCTCTTCTTCAGCAACAGCCGCGTCAACGGACAAAGTGCTATCTTGAATCTCGTTAACATCAACCAGGGAAACAGTGGAAGAAACCGAGTCGGAGTTTCCTTGAGGATCAATCGCCTCAATTTCTAAATTAAATTCTTGATTAGGGAATTGTTCAAAATCTAACTCGTCAGTGTCTGTAATCAGAAGTTCCCATTCCCCTGTTTCCGAGTTAAATTGTGTGTCACCAAAGACATTCGTACCATCCTCATCATTGTCTTGATTTCCATCAACAAGCGTGACGGTTAATTCCTGTAGATCAGTATTCTCATCTTGGATATTCAGAGTAAGAACAGAACTATTTTCGGGGAGATCAATGTTGCTACCATCAATAACTGGGAAAGGATTGATGGGAGTGGGGACAATAACTTCTCCTGTTCCAGTTAATCCTTCGTTATCCGTAGCCGTTACTTCTAGGGTGAAGAAGTCTTCAGTTAGATCGTCAGGGTCTTGAACAATAAGTTCAAAGTTACCAAAATCTTCATCAATCCGAAAAGCATCGATTCCATCTCCGTCAGCATCGGTATTACCACTGGTGATCTCTACCGAAGCAATGGAATCGTTAAAGTCTGGGTCAGATACAGAAATCGTATCGACATCCTGATCAACAAACGCGAAGTCTGGATCAACTGTGTTCAATACCTCCTCTTCTACAACCGGTGCCTCATTGACATTGGTTAGGGAAACATTTATAAAATCACTAACTGTGGCAAGGTCAGCGCTGATTGCTGGTGGGTCAGGATCGATTACTTCTATTTCTAGATTGAAGTTATCAGGTAGGAGAGAGTCTTCCAAATCTAACTCGTCACTGTCCGTAATGGGTAATTCCCACTGTTGGTCAGTGTCATTAAATTCTGGCTCACCAAAGACATTCGTTTCATCGCTATCATTATCTTGATTCCCATCCAGGAGTGTCACTGTTAAATCAGCTAAGTTGTTTCCATCTTGAATATCTAGAGGAAGAACAGCGCTGTTTTCAGGAAGGTCAATTGGACTGTCATTGATAACAGGGAGAGGATTCGTCGGAGTGGGGATAATGATTTGTCCCGTGCTGGTTAAGCTGTCATTATCATCTTGAGTTGCTGTCACCTCTAAGATAAAGAAATCCTGAGTTAATTCCGCAGGATCAGCGATGGTAATTGTCCCAGAATTTGGATCAATATCAAAAGCATTGATCGTGTCGCCATCAGGATTGTTGCCATCTGTAATCGCGAGAGTGAAAGCGTCACCTTCAGGGTCAGAATCTGAAACAAATCCAACAGTATCACCAACTAAAGCCGTAGTTGGATCAACCGAATTTAAGACCGCATCATCAACAGTAGGTGCTTCATCTAGTTCAACCGTTATAGTAGCAGTATCAGCACCGAGATCATCGGTTGCTTCTATCTCTAGATTGAAGCTATTTGGGAAATTTTCCAAATCAAACTCGTCACTGTCCGTAATGGGTAATTCCCACTGTTGGTCAGTGTCATTAAATTCTGGCTCACCAAAGACATTCGTTTCATCGCTATCATTATCTTGATTCCCATCCAGGAGTGTCACTGTTAAATCAGCTAAGTTGTTTCCATCTTGAATATCTAGAGGAAGAACAGCGCTGTTTTCAGGAAGGTCAATTTGACTGTCATTGATAACAGGGAGAGGATTCGTCGGAGTGGGAATAATAATTTGTCCCGTGCTGGTTAAACTCGGATCATCATCTTGAGTTGCTGTCACCTCTAAGATAGAGAAATCCTGAGTTAATTCCGCAGGATCAGCGATGGTAATTGTCCCAGAATTTGGATCAATATCAAAAGCATTGATCGTGTCGCCATCAGGATCGTTGCCATCAGTAATCGCGAGAGTGAAAGCGTCACCTTCAGGATCATCTGCATCAACAGTTCCGACAAGATCACCTGCTTGAATGGGATTCTCTGGATCAGCTGGATCAACCGAATTTAAGACCGCATCATCAACAGTAGGTGCTTCATCTAGTTCAACCGTTATAGTAGCAGTATCAGCACCGAGATCATCGGTTGCTTCTATCTCTAGACTAAAACGATCGGGGAAGCCTTCAGCATTTAACTCGTCACTGTCAGTAACCGTTATTTGCAATTGTCCACTGTCTGGGTTAAATACTGGTTCGCTAAAGACGTTTGTACCATCTCCATCATTGTCCGGATTCCCATTAAGAATGTTAACTGTTAAGTCTGCTAAGTTAGTGTTTTCGTCAGTAATCTCAAGAGGAATGGGTGTCCCATCAGCACTGGTTTCAGCAATCTCAGTGAATGAATTATTAACAACTGGAATTGGTTCATCAACAATGGGAACAGGTGCAATGGGAATTGTAACCGTTGCTGTGTCAGAGGGTAAAGTCTCATCAACCGTATCAGTAGCAGTGACGGTGAGAGTAAAGTTAGTTGTCGTGAGTTCAGTGAGTTCAGTGAGGTCAGCAATAGTGATATTTCCCTCTGCGTCGATCGCAAAAGCGCCAATGCCATTACCATCAGGATCATTACCATCGGTAATCTCTAAGTTAACTGGCTCTCCTTCTGGATCATTAACCGTAATACCATCTACCAAATCATCGGTTGCAATGGAACGAGGATCAACTTCGTCAAACGTTGCATCCTCAACAGTAGGCGCTTCATTGACATCGGTTAGATCAACATTAATCGAGCTTGGTATAGTGATGTCCCCATCGCTGACGCTAATATCAACGGTCAACCCCTCAGAGGTTTCAAAATCTAGGTTTAACTCATCACTATCCGTAATTGTGATTTCCCACTGTCCTGTTTCTTCGTTAAATGCCGGCTCACTAAAAGCATTCAGATCATCCCCGTCATTATCTTGATTATTCCGTAGCGTAACGCTTACTAAGCCACCGATGGGAGTATCGACATCTGACAGAGGAAGAGCGATAACGGTGTCATTGCCACTGTTTTCTGGGATTTCAACTGTCTCACTGCTCAAAAATGGGGCGGTATTGACAGGAATAGTAACTTCTGCGGTGTCCGTTAAATTGCTATCAACACTATCAGTTGCGGTAACAGTGAGAGTAAATTCTGCCTGATTCAGGGTTGCGGGGTCAACAACGAGGCTAATTTCTCCATTTTCATTAATTGCAAATGCCCCACTGTCATTTCCCCCATCAATGCTAAAGCTAATGGGGTCGCCATCAGGATCAGCGCTGGGAACTGTTCCCAGAATGTTGTCAATCGCAGCAGTGCTAGGATTAACTCGCTCTAGGGTGGTATCAAGGACAAGCGGTGCGTCATTTTCAGCAGTATCGGCGGGAATCCCAATTAAAATCGGTTCAGATTCTGCTCCTTCACTGTCAATGACGGTGACTTCAAATTCTAGATTGTCGCCGAGTTGAGCGCGATCGCCGATGAAAATTTCACCTGTAGCGGTAATGGTGGCGGAGTCAAGATTAAACCCTCCCACTTCATTAATCGAGAAGCGAAAATCTTGTCCTTCAGGATCGCTCACGTCCCCATCGGGATCAGTAAAACCTGTAATCTGTCCGACAATTGCCCCGTTACCATCATCATTGGGTATCCCATCAATATCAACAACTGATAATAGCTGGCTGCTGTTTTCAAAAACAGGGGCTTCGTTAATGTCTGCTAGACGAACATCATATTCACCTGTGTCGGAATCTTCGCCATCACTGGCTTCAATCTCTAAGGAGAAATGGAACTCACCATTCTCTAATTGTTCAGGGCTTAAATTTTCAAAATTGAGATCATCGCTATCATTAACAGTAACTTCCCACTGTCCAGCTTCGGTATTAAAAGTGGGTTGATTAAATGCTGAACGACGATCGCCATCAATGTCTTGATTACCGTTGATCAGAGTGACTTCTAATTCGTTTAAAGGAGTGTCACTATCTTCAATTTCTAGGGGAATCGCTGTCTCTTCTGGACTGTTTTCTTCAAAGTCTTCTACTGTGTTATCAATGACATCAGGAACTAAAGTAATGCGAGTTAAGCCGCTTCCTGCATTTTCCCCATCGCTGGCTTGAATTTCCAAGTTAACCCGAGCGAAGGTGAGGTCATCGGAATCATTAACCAGAATCTCCCATCGTCCAGTGTCGGGGTTAAAACTGGGATTACTAAATGCGAATTCCCCGTCAGCGTCGTTGTCTTGATTGCCACCGTTGAGGGTAACGCTCAAGTCTGCGATCGGATCATCAAGATCGCTAATTTCTAAGGGAATAACCGTTTCTTCCTCACCCTCTGCATTTTCTCGATCGAGGAATTGAACTGTATTATCTTCAACAATGGGAGCAGCAAAAACGGGAACAATTAGTTCATTTGGTGCGATTCGTTCAGTCTAAACATACCTTTATGGTTATGGGGACGATTGGCTTCTGGGGGGCAACCGATTAGGTTGAGTTCGCACTTAAATCCCTCTCAGTTGACAACTCTGTGACCTTATAGGTGAGAGTGACCAGTGCAGCAATAGCAAAGACCACTGGAAGGGAAAAAACCCCATAACAACTCAAGTCCTGTCGCCTAAGCACGAGGTTGAAAGCATATTCCCTACGGTAGCGACTAGCCATCAATCCGTAAAGCGGGAATAAAAGCGGAAAGAGGAAGGACAGCCTGTGTCCCAGTCCCGTTAGCACGTCTCTATGGAGAACAAGGTCTAAGGATGCGTCTTAATCATCGTTTACTATAAACCAGAGAAATCAGGCTGACCACTCTGGGAGTCCCAAACGGGCATTAGTTAGGGTGGCAAGAAGTCAACTATTCTTGCCAGTGCCACCCTTAAACTCGGTGAAAAGTATCCCTCCTAAAGGAGACAAACCAAAGGTCATAAGGGAACGAAGTAACTCCCTCGATTACTCTCAGTCTAGGTCGATGGGCTGAGTAGTCAGCTAAGACGTAACATCTACTTTCATTATTGTAGGTAACGGGGGAGAGAGATTGAGTCAGAAGCAAACGCCTTACTGTAATGGTGAGGATACGCGGTTCGGCAACGCTCACCGCAAGCAGACGGACTCACGGTTAGATGGATTGTAGAGGTACAAGTAGAGAGTTAATATGTTATGAACACGGACAACCGATGTATTAAATGGGGCGATATCGATTGGCATAAAGCCGAGAGGGTCGTCTATAAGCTCCAAAAGCGCATCTACAAAGCGTCAAGTCGTGGAGATGTCAAAGCAGTTCGCAGACTCCAGAAATTGTTAGTAAAATCTTGGTCGGCTAAGGTATTAGCGGTGCGTAGAGTTACTCAGGACAATCAGGGCAAAAAGACGGCAGGAGTGGATGGGGTTAAATCCTTGTCCCCAGTAGCACGTATGAAGCTCGTAAATAATCTGAAACTGGGTTCAAAGGTTAAACCAACTCGAAGGGTAAAGATTCCGAAACCTAATGGGGAGGAAAGACCTTTGGGAATACCTACCATGTATGACCGTGCGCTACAAGCGTTAGTAAAACTAGCCTTAGAACCTGAATGGGAGGCGGTCTTTGAACCAAATTCCTACGGGTTTCGTGCAGGGCGGTCAGCCCATGATGCTGTCACAGCTATATTTGATGCCATTCGGTACAAGCCTAAATACGTGCTTGATGCGGATCTAGCTAAATGTTTCGACCGTATCAACCACGAGAGACTCCTGAATAAAATAAAAACCTTTCCCACGTTTCGGAAACAAATTCGGGCGTGGCTCAAAGCAGGGGTAATGGAGGGTAAGGAGTTCTCGCCAACATCTGAGGGTACGCCACAGGGTGGGGTCATTTCTCCACTACTGGCTAACATTGCCCTCCACGGTATGGAAAATGAAATCAAGGCTATCGCTCACACTTTTGATATGAAAACCAATAATGGTTATCAAGTCAGTGCTTCAAATAAGCGGAGGTCTGTATGTGTAATCCGATATGCCGACGATTTCGTTATCCTACACGAGAGCCTCGCCGTTGTCCAGAGATGTAAAGAGGTTGTTTCCAATTGGTTGGCAGACATGGGGCTAGAATTGAAACCGAGCAAAACCAGAATCGCCCACACCCTTGAAAATTACGAAAATGAAAAAGCGGGGTTTGACTTCCTCGGCTTTAATATCCGCCAACATAAGGTGGGTAAATATACATCAGGAAGGGACACAAAAGGGCGACTTTTAGGGTTCAAAACGCTCATCACCCCTAGTAAGGAAAGTCAGAAAAAGCACTATCGGAGGATAGCTGAGGTAATTGATAAGCATAAAGGGCAGTCACAAGCTACTTTGATTGCGAATCTCAACCGTGTTATCCGAGGGTGGTGTAACTACTTCTCAATAGGAGTAAGCTCAAAGGTCTTCTCAAGGCTAGAACATCTGACTTTCTGGAAGTTATGGAAATGGGGTGTAAAACGTCATCCGAATAAAGGAAAGAAGTGGGTTAAAACCAAATACTTCCGAACTATAAGGGGCGACAAATGGACGTTTGCCACACCGCGTGAAGGGTCGAATCCTATGGTGCTAATGAAGCACTCACAAACAGCAATCGTCCGTCATGTCAAAGTTAAGGGGGATAAAAGCCCTTATGACGGCGACTTAATCTACTGGAGTTCAAGAATGGGCAAACACCCTGAGATGCCAAAACGAACAGCGTCGTTGCTCAAGAAGCAGAAAGGGAAGTGCGCTCACTGCGGATTGTTTTTCCGAGATGGAGATTTATTAGAGGTTGACCATATCGCCCCCCGCTCAAAAGGCGGAAAAGACGAGTATAAAAACTGGCAACTACTCCATCGACATTGCCACGATGAAAAGACCAGAACGGATGGGAGTATCCACCATCACGGGACTTCCGTAAAAGGGAGTAATCACCACCCCGTGGCTTCCATTATCCCAGAGGATTATCAATGGGAAAACGATATGCTGGTGACGTACTGATGACAACAGCCGTTTAACTGAGGAGCGGTGTGATGGGAAACTATCATGCACCGTTTTGGAGAGCAGTGGAGGGGGCGACCTCTTCACTGACTTTAATTGCTGGTGAGCGCATCTTCTGAGTCATCAGTTGCTGTAATGCTTAAGGTAAAGTCTTGAGTTAATTCTTGGGGATTAATGACAACCAGTTCATTAAACTCATTGATAATGAAGGCATTGGTTTCGTTCCCATCAGGATCATTGCCACCCGTAATCGCTAAGGTACTCACTGACTGCTCGAAATCTGGGTCTTTGATTTCTGTGATTGCACCAACGACGGGTAACTCAATCTCTTCCTCTGCTGCTTCTGCTTGCGCTTGCGCCTGTTCAAATTCTTCAACAATCTGGTTGGCATCGATCGGCTGCTCAAATTCAGGAACTGTTAGTTCTGGCGCTTCATTGACATCCGTTAAAGCAATGGTGGGGAAACTGGTGTCCGATTGTTCGCCGTCGCTGGCTTGTATCCGCAGGGGAAAACTGTTATTTTCTTCAAATTCAAAGTTTAACTCGTCACTATCAGTAACCAGCAGTTCCCATTGTCCCGCTTCTTCGTTAAATGTGGGCGCACTAAAGGCTTTAATCCCATCGTCATCATTGTCAGGATTGCCACTGTTTAAGGTGACGTTGAGGTCTCCTAATGGCGTATTCGCATCACGGATATCAAGGGCGATCGCCGTGTCATTCTCACTGTTTTCTGGTAGCTCGATCGTATTACTGGCAACGATCGGCGCAGCGACGATTGGGATGGTTATTTCCGCGCTATCAGTGAGATTAGAATCTTCGGTGTCAGTGGCGGTGATGGTGAGAGTAAAATCTTGACTCAGTTCTCCAGGATTAGCAACTTGAATCTGTCCATCTTCAACACGAAAAGCACTAATGTCGTTCCCATCGGGATCATTACCACCCGTAATCGCTAAATTCGGAGGCTCTTGTCCCGAGTCTGGATCAAAAGCATCGACATTGCCCACGAGTTGAAACTCGGAAGCGTTATTTCCGTTAAGCTCATTGAAAGTTTGGTCTCGAATGACGGGTGCTTCGTTGAGATCATTGAGCGCAATTGTGGGAAAACCGACATCAGCACGAGTGCCATCACTGGCTTGAAGTTCTAAAGCAAAAGATTCGTTTTCCTCAAAGTTCAGTTCGTCGGTATCGTTAACAATGAGTTCCCATGCTTCTGTATCGGGATTAAAAATCGGGGAGCTAAAGGCAAAGTTCCCATCCCCATCACTGTCTTGATTGCCACTGGTGAGAGTGACTCTTAGGTCTGCTAAGTTGGTGTTAGCGTCTTGAATTAAATCTGACCCTAAACTAATAACTGTTCCCTCAGCACTATTTTCGTCTAGGGTTAATTCACGGCTTTCTACAAAAGGAGCAGCAAAGACGGGAATGGTTACTGTTGCGGTGTCCTGTAACCCAGCAGAATCACTAACAGCAACGGTGAGATTATACTCTTGAGTTAGTTCTTCAGGATTAACGAGGGTAATTGCTCCTCGATCGATCCTAAACGCCCCGCGACCGTTGGCATCAGGATCATTCCCGTCAATAATTTCATAGGAAAGAGAATTATTTTCAGGATCACTTGCTGTTACACTACTGATTAAGCCAGTCTCGATCGTTGTCGCATCTAAAGCCTGAAACGTAGCATCATCCAAAATCGGAGCTTCATTCACATCACTTAAGGGGATGCTCAATGTTCCTGAATCACGAGATGTGCCATCGCTGGCGCGGACAGTTAGAGAGAAGGAGTCAAGGGTTTCAAAATCGATCAGGTCTCGATCGGCGACACGAATCTCCCAAGCCTGTTGGGCAAAATTAAAAATCGGATCAGTAAACGTATTAATCCCATCCCCATCTAAATCAAAATTCCCCTCAAGGACGACGTTCACGTCAGCAAGGGGAATCAGAGGATCATTAATCTCTAAGAAAACTGATGTATTGTTGGCACTATTTTCTGGAAGCAGCCTGGTAATATTGGATACGCTAACCATGAGAATTCTAATGTTGGATTTCAGTAATTGTTCCTCAAATTATACTACTACGTCTTCTTAAAAAAACATAAACTTGATAATGTTCACACAGGTTAGGACACTTTTAAGAGAGAAAAAAATGGCTGCCCCTTACCAATATGAATTACGAATGAAAGCGATCGAAGCGATTGATCAAGGACAAAAAAAAAGCGAAGTGGCTCGTCGGTTTGGCATCAGTCGCAATACGATTTATCTGTGGTTGAAACGACGGGAAACAACGGGAAGCATTGATCCTGCTCTACATTATCAAAAAGGAAGTAACCCGAAAATTACGGACTGGGAAAAGTTTGAGGCGTTTCTCGAAAAACATCAGGGTAAAACTGAAGAAGAAATGGCAGAAGCTTGGGAAGAACCGATCAGCCGTCATACAATTCATCGCAGTATTGAAAAGCTCAATTATGCCAAACAATTTCCCCATTTGGTTAAGAAAAAATGATCCCTGCAAGGGAGACAAAGGAGCAATGGGAGACAAGGGGAACAAGGGAACGATTTTTCTTCCCCATCTTCCCTTAAGTAGATATTTTGTAGGTTGGGTGGAGGTAACGAAACCCAACATCAATAATTGTGGAGTAGATATTTTGTAGGTTGGGTGGAGGTAACGAAACCCAACAATAATTAGGACGAAGGACAAAAACGTAGGTTGGGTGGAGGTAACGAAACCCAACATCAATAATTGTGGAGCTAATAAAAAAAGCCCCCCAACATGGGGGACTTCAGAATCAGGAAATAATGAGAGAGAAAACTCTACTAAGCAAAATCAAATTGGAAGATAATATCGTTGAAGTCTTGGTCACCGCCACCTCGTAAGTCTTCAATACCGAAAGTATTATCAGCTAAGAGACGGAAGTGGTCAGCACCATCGCTATTTGCTCCAATAAAGGGAGTATAAATTTCAGAGCGTAAAGGTAACTCATCAGCACCGTCGGGAAGTGCATCCAAATTACCACCTCGCGCAATGATGAAAGGAACAATAATCTGTCCGCCTTGAATTTGAACTTCAAAGTCCTCTGCGGAAGTTTCATCGACATTTGCTCCACCTCGGAGAATAATATCTTCCTCTTCACCATTGCTGTCGTCAGTTACAACATTGCTCAGTAAAGCATCAAGATAACCCTCATCTCCGGGGTTAACGCCATCGATCGCGCCATTCCCTCCATCTACGGTGTAGAAACCAATGGCATTATCAAACGCAGCAACGGAGATTAAGTCAAAGCTCAAGCGAGCATCAACCGCGTCATTTTCCGTCAATTGAGTGCCATCAACATTTTCTCTTAAGTCAAAGACTTCCAAACCTTGTGCTTGCAAGTTAGCGCCAAGAGGTGATTCTTCTCCCGTCTGACTTACCTCAAAGGTAACGCCACCTGCTTCTAAAGTGAGTGTGTTACCTTGCTGACTTTGATTAAAGTTGCCAAACTCGAAACTTTCTGCCAAATTATTAGTATCTTGGGCAAGAATCTCGTCAATAGTTTGATCATTCCCTTCGTTAAGGACGTAACCCACCCGATTTGATCCGACAACCGAAAGAATCCGTTGAATTGTGCCTAAATCTTCAAACGTTCCTGGCTCACCATTGTCAAATGTATCTGGGAACACAGAGAAAACTGTGCGAACATTAGCACCTGCTTCTAAAGCCGCTTCAGTGGTTTGACCAGGTTGGAGTAATACTAACCCTACTTCAACTAAGCCATCACTATTACCGGTTTCAGTGTCCAAGGTATGGATTAAAGGCTCTGATGGGTCAATGTTGACAACGTTAGGCTCATTCGGATCGCCAGAAATCTCTTGGTCAGTTACTGTAATTTCTAACAGTTCTGTGGTTGTACCGCCATTACCGTCATCAGCAGTAACTTCTACCTCATAAAGATTATCGCGATCGTCGTCTAGAGGATTTTCAAAGTCAGGCGCAGTGATAAAGCGTAAATCACCTGTATTCGGGTCAATTTCAAATAAGCTCCGATCGTCGCCGCCAGCTAGAGAAAGTGTTACCTCATCCCCATCTGCGTCTTCAACTTCTAAAGGAACAGCAGTGGTGTTTTCATCAACTGCAATCTCGGTATCGACAAAGTTAGGAGGAACATTATCTGTGATTCCGTCGATGGTAATTGTGACTTCTGCGGTATCTGTACCACCGTTACCGTCAGCTACGGTATAAGTAAAAGTATCCGTAGCAGTCTCCCCATCGTTCAGTTCATCAAATACGCCATTGGAATCATACTCATAGCTTCCATCAGCGTTGAGAGTCAGTAATGCTCCAGAATCTAGGGTAATCTCTGTGCCAACATTGTCTTCTCCCCCATTGACAGCGCTGACAGTCAAGTCATCCCCATCGGGATCAGTATCATTAGCGAGAACGCCTTCTGCTACTTCCACAGTAAGAACCGTATCTTCATCGGTGCTACCTGTGTCATCTTGGGCAGTGGGAACTTCATTTACATTCTCAACGATTACGTCTAAAGTATCGCTGACTGCTTCCCCTTCACTGTCAGTGGCAGTCACCTCAACTTCATAAATGTTATTCCCATCTTCGTCTTGAGGATTTTCAAAGTCTGGGGCTTCATTAAAGCTCAGTTCCCCAGTTTCCGCATCAATGGTGAATAAATCATCATCCACGTCGCCAGTGAGAGACAAGCTCACTGTATCTCCCTCATCTGGATCAACGGCTTCAACTATTCCCACGAAAGTGCCATCTCCTTCTTGAGTATCACTAAAAGTGAAGTCTTGCACATCGAGTTCTACATCACTGAGTGCCGTAGCATCTCCTAAAGTTCCTCCGAGAGGATTACCATTGTCATCAACTCCGGGGAACTCTAAGTCAATGACAGTATCGGTGGGATCAGCGATGGCTTCAAATTGTAACAGGGCAAACTGTTCTGGGTTGCCATTGGCACCAATTACATTGTCAGGAACACCATCCCCGTCATCATCTGTAGTGGCATCAATTGTGCCTCCGGCAAGCGTAATCGTACCGTTTTCTAAATCTGCAACGCGACCGAGATCAAAATCAAAGCGGTCAACGATGATATTGGTGGCATCATTAAACTGCTCTTCTACGGCGCTGAGAACCGTCGAGTCAAATCCTAATTCTAAAGAGAGAGAGCTAATCCCACTGGGGTCATCTGCAGAAGCGACAACCTCGACGAAGAAAGAGTCGCCATTAGCAATATCAGCAGGAGTCAGTTCCGCTCCTGGAGTACCATTTTCGTTGGCGAGAAGATTAACTTCAATTTGTACTGGCGCATCAGATGCTCCATTACCACCATCGGTTGGGGTTTCGACAAACTCATCAACGGTGAACTCAAAGGGGTCTGGAGCGACAAATTCAGGAGTATCGTTGCGCCCTTCAACGGTAATGGTTGCGGTTGCCTCATCGGGTAATCCCTCAGCATCACTAACGGTGTAGGTGAAGGTAACATCCTCACTTTGTCCTACAGGGAGGCTTTCAAATGCACCGTTGGGATCGAAAATGTAGCTTCCATTGTCGTTAACCGTTAGTAATGCTCCCGAAGCAAGCTCAACCTCAGTTCCGACATTGGCCGCATCGCCATTAACGGCACTGATTGTGAGTGTATCTCCTTCATCAGGATCACTATCATTGGCAAGGAGATTGCTGGCAAGCTGGCTTTCTGTGTCTCCAGAAGGAAGCGCAATTGTGGTTAAAATATCGCCGTTATTGCCTTCAAAGTTAGAATCCGGTTCTCGTAAGGTAACTTGAGCCGTAGTTTCATCAAAACCGTCTGATAAGGGAAGACTCAGTGTTCCTAAATCTACTACTTCTTGGTCAGGTGCAACATCATCAGCACCAAAGGGCCAATCTCCATCTAGACGGAAGTAGGCAAAAGTAATAACGACATCTGTGTCTGGATTGTTGTCAATATCCTCTGTATCTTCCGAAGCGCTGGGAACAGTGCCAAATAAAGAGCCAAACTCAAAGGCATCCACAAAAATCTCATCCGATAATTGAATATCTGATAGCTCAGTATTGGTATCTTCAATGACAAATTGGCTGGAGTCAACGGCGACTTGGAAGTTAAATGTTTGAGCGTTTTGTTGCGGTGGGTTAGCTGTGCTATACCGTAAAGCAATGTTTGCTTCATCATCGGCTACTGCATCATTGAGTAACTCGGCAGAAACCACTTGGCGCGGTGTAATTCCAACTTCGAGAACGCTATCTTCATCAGTGGTCGCTGTGTCATCTTCGGCAACAGGTGCTTCGTTCACATCATTGACGGTGACTTGGAAGGATTGAGTGACATCTTCAGTTTGCTCATTACCATCACTAACCGTCACGTCAACTTCATAAACATTATCCCCATTATCATCTTGTGGGTTTTCAAAGTTGGGTGCTTCAGCAAAACTTAAGTTTCCATCAGCATCGATCGCGAATCGACCTTGATCAGCACCACCAGACAAGGAAAAGCTGAGGTTATCTCCATCTGGATCAGTCGCCTCTACAGTAACAACTGCGGTGTTATTTTCATCAATGTTTTGTTCCCCTGGCGTCTGGATTTGTGGAGGCTCATTTTCCACCACATCAAGGGGGAGAGTTAATTGATCTAAAACATCTCCCTGACTTCCTTCAAAATCTGAATCTGGCTCTCGTAAGACAACATTAACTGTTGTAGCTTGGGTTTCTGGATTAAAGTCCCCGCTTAACGGAAGTCGCAAACTACCTAAATCAACAGAGGTTTGGTCTTCAGTAACTCCCTCTGCAGCAAAAGGCCAATCTCCCTCAAAAGGTCTGTCATCTTCATCAAAAGGTCTGGCGTAAGCTAAGGTAATAATAACGTCTGTTCTTGGATCGTTATCAACATCTTCCGTATCAAAGTTTGCACTAATGCTTTGGAAGCCTTCATCCTCTGCATTTATGTCTCCAAAAACAAAATCAGTAACAAAAGTTCCTTCTGGTAATTGAATTCCTGTTAGGTCTGGGTTTGTATCTTCAATGGTGAAAACAGAAGAGTTAATAGCAACATCAAAGTTAAATGTGTTGGCATTAGCTCTTACTGGGTCTTGTGAACTATAGGTTAAGCTAATGTCAACATTAGAACCAGGTTCAAAGGCTGAATCTAGCTCTGCATCAATGGCGTGATTAGGAATGTCATTTTCTGCTTTAATGTTGACTGCATCTAATCTTTCCTCTGGAATATTGAATAATCCTAATTGATCTTCAGGAGCAACATCTGCTTGAATGAATTCGCTATCAGGATCTCTGAGGATAATGTTGGCTCTTGTTCCTGTAAAATCATCGAGCGTTGTAAATTCTAACGTTCCCAAAGTTACGGGTTGTCCATCAACTCCTTCCGCAGCAAAGGGCCAGTCTCCATCAAAGGGTCTGGCATAAGCTAAAGTAACCAAGACATCTGTGCTTGGATCATTATCTATATCATTTTCATCATTATCAGCACTGATACTTTGGAAACCTTCAGCAGGGTCAGTATCTCCAAAAACAAAATCAGTAACAAAAGTTCCTTCTGGTAATTGAATTCCTGTTAGGTCTGGATTTGTATCTTCAACATTTAGGTCTGATGAATCGATCGCAACACTAAAATTAAAAGTATTTGCATTCTCTTCTTCAGGGTTTGTCCTGTAAGTAAGAGTAATCGGAGCAACTTCTCCTGGGGTAACAAAAATGTCTTCTGCGGAAACAATATGACGTGGCATAAAATTTAACTCCTCACAACCTTAAACTAACTGGATTATTTGAATATTAGGAATCTTGCCCATATTCTACATTGAAAACTTTTCGGTAAACCATTTGGCTTTTTAAATAAATGATTTCCCCCAAAAAGGGGGAAATATTTAGCTTAAGCTTAGGCTTCTGGGATTAGATTCTCAACATTATCAAAGATGTTTTGCTGACCAACTCCTTCAGGGGCTTGGCTAACATCCATAGTTTCAGGTCCTAAATTGAACAGAACTCGTAAGATATTCAAGCCATCCACTGAACCGTTAGCAGCACCACTTCCATCTACATCAAGGGCCTCATTGTCGATTCCCTCCTGGATGTTATCAAAGATGTTTTGCTGACCAACTTCCTCAGGGGCTTGGCTAACATCCATAGTTTCAGGTCCTAAATTGAACAGAACTCGCAAGATATTCAAGCCATCCACTGAACCGTTAGCAGCACCACTTCCATCCACATCAAGGTTGAAGTCAATGGGACCAACGGGTTCAGGCTCAACATCAATTAAGTTGACGGTAACTGTACTGGTGCCAGTAATCGTATCATCATTGGTCTGAGTCGCAGTAATATCAAACTCAAAACTCGGTGTGGTTTCAAAGTCTAAATCGCCAGGGTCAGCAACGGTAATTAAACCGTTTTCAGGATCAATGGTGAAGGCATCTGTGTCATTATTGTTGGGGTTTAACTCACCTTCAAGTCCGAAGGTAAAGTCATCTCCTTCGGCATCAACGGCGATCGCCTGACCAACGATCGTTCCCTCAGCACTGTTTTCACGAATATCATTGACATTCGCTGCTACGCTTGGGGGCTGATCAACATCAGGATTATTTTCTACAACAGTAACTGAGCCAGTACCCGTTGCGCCTAGAGGGTCAGTTGCCGTGACGCTCAAGGGGAAGGCTTCTCCTTCTCCTGCTTCTACTAAATCATCGCTATCATTGACTGTGATTTGTCCCTGTCCATCGATCGCGAACGGCAGTTCTCCATCCCCATCAATATCCTCATTTCCAGCACTGAAGATGACTGTGAGGTTATCTAAACCATCATCACCGTCTCGGATTGAGACAGTTCCGACCACTTCACCATCACCTAAGTCTTCTTCAATATTGAAGACAGTATTATCTACTTCTGGTGTAGCATTACCACCAGCCACATTGAGAGCCGAGCCAATAAAGCTCTCATCCCCGGTGGTTGCAAAGTCAATAATCGCTGAAGTCCGTAAGAATCCTTCTTCGGGAACGCCCGCTTCTTCGGCTTGTTCAACAATGTCATTGAAGGTATCTGTTCCTAGGTCGTCTTCTAAGCTGGTGAGGGTCACTTCTTCGGCAGGGAAATCAGTATCATTAATTGCACCGATATCTTCTCCATCCCGTAAGAGTAAAGAATTGGCACCGTCAGTAATACGGAAGGCATCAGCAAACTCACCGTTAATTTCATCGAAAGTTGCCTCTGGAATCACCTCACCGTTGCTGTTAACGATGTCATTACTGGGATCGCCATCTTTATTCCCCATAACACCTGTAATGTTGCCATTACGTTCCTCAGAAAGGAAGAAACGAGGATCAATGCGGTTTTCAAAGACTTGCACAACAATCCGTTCTTGGGCTTCACCACCAAGGCTAATGTTAAAGAAGCCATTACCCAAGTTAACAATGCGACCGCCATCGTCTCCGACTTCCAGTCCATCTACAGGAATATCAACTTGGGCTTCACCATTGATAAACACAGGATTGTCTTCTCCTGCATAAATCGCAACGGTATTGCCATCAATTTCAGTCGCAATGGCGGTGTAATTAGAAAGACTATCGGAAGTTTCTCCGTCATCTTGAGTCGCAGGGGCGGTGCGAGCCTGAATGTTTAACGGGTTATTCTCATCAGTAGTGGACTCAACGAGAGTGAACTCACCCACCACTTGGAAGCCAAAATTATTACGGTCAAAGGTGGTAACGTGAGGATCACCAAAGCCAAAGGCAGGACGACCAAAGTTGACATCAATGTTGGCAGCACCAATGGTTGTCGCTTCACCATCGCTTACTTCTACTGTTAAGTCAAAGGAAGGAACAGTCCGAGTGAATGCGAAGAAATTACCAAACGGAATCACATTAAATAAGGGGCCGAGGTCATCGGTATCATTAACAGTAATTACCCCTTCATTGTCAATCGCAAAGGGCGCATTGTCATCACCATCAACATCGGGGTCTTCTGTTGTTCCCCCTGTAAATGTATTGATGAGACGGACTTGAGAGGCTTCACTCAAGCTAACCGTTAACTCATCCCCATCTGGGTCGCTAATGTCTAGCTGACCGACTTGTGTTCCGTTGGCATCAAATTCATCAATCTCAAAGTTACCGACACCAACCACAGGGGGCTGGTTTGTAATCCCTTCAATGGTGATTTCCACAGCTGCGGTATCTGTACTGTTGCCATCAGACACAGTGTAGGTAAAGGTATCTACATCTGTTTCCCCATCATTAAGCTCATCAAATGCACCGTTGGGGTCATACTCATAGCTTCCATCTGCGTTGAGAGTTAACAATGCTCCAGAATCTAGGGTAATCTCTGTGCCAACATTGTCTTCTCCCCCATTGACGGCACTCACCTCCAGCGCCTCTCCTTCGGGGTCGGTATCATTGGCGAGAACCCCTGCCGCTTCTACAGTTAGAACTGTATCTTCTGCGGTGCTATTGCTGTCGTCAGCCGCCGCTGGAGGGTCGTTTTCGGGGGGACCATCCACGGGAATGACCACTGTCGCTTCATCCGACGCATCGTCTTGGTCGGTTACGGTTACGGTGAGTTCTCCGTTAAATCCGTCTCCTAATAACTCTGCGGTGTCAACAATGGTGACTTCACCACTTGCTTCGTCAATGGCGAAAGCATCAACATCGTCTTCGTCGGGGTCATTACCACCAGTAATCGCGAAGGTGAGGGTATCTCCTTCATTGGCATCAGTAGCGGTTACAGTTCCAACGACATCACCATTTTCAGCGTCGTCATCTCCTGCCCCGTCTAAGTCAACGGTGTCAAATGTAAATGAGTCTTGGTCGAATTCGGGAGCAACATTTTCCTCTCCACCATCAACAACAAAGCTAGCATCTTGTAGGGAAAGGTTAACCTCATCACTGTCAATCGCTGTTCCATCTCCTAACGTTCCCCCTAATGGGTTTCCGTCGGCATCAATACCGGGAAATTCTAAATCCAGGGTTGAGTCCTCTGTTACTTCTAAGGCATTGAACTCTAATAGGGCAAACCGTTCTGGGTTTCCATTTGCTCCGATGACATTATCAGGAACACCGTCTCCGTCATCATCAGTGGTTGCATCTGCTGTACCACCAGCTAGGGTAATTGTTCCACCGTCTAACTCGGCAACCAGACTTTCCTCGAAGTTAAATTGGTTAGTAATAATCGATGCTGGGGTCTCAAAATCACTGAGCGCATCGAGAACCGCTTGTTCAAAGTCAATATTTAGGGAGAAGCTACTAACACCGACTGGGGTATCCGCAGCGACTAGAATCTCGACGAAGAAATTATCTCCTTGAGTAATTGTGCCATCTTCGATCGCGTCCCCAGGTTCTCCATTGTTATCAGCGAGGAAATTGGCTGTCACCTCGACTGGAGTTCCTGATGGCGGGGTAATCCCTTCAACAGTGATTTCTACATCTGCGGTATCTGTACTGTTGCCATCAGACACAGTGTAGGTAAAGGTATCTACATCTGTTTCCCCATCATTAAGCTCATCAAATGCACCGTTGGGGTCATACTCATAGCTTCCATCTTCGTTAAGCGTGAGTAACGCTCCTGACTCTAGGGTAATTTCTGTTCCTACATTGGCTTCATCGCCATTCACAGCACTGACAGCCAGATTATCCCCATCAGGATCAGTATCGTTAGCAAGAACCCCTGCCGCTTCTACAGTTAGAACTGTATCTTCTGCGGTGCTATTGCTGTCGTCAGCCGCCGCTGGAGGGTCGTTTTCGGGACCATCCACGGGAATGACCACTGTCGCTTCATCCGACGCATCGTCTTGGTCGGTTACGGTTACGGTGAGTTCTCCGTTAAATCCGTCTCCTAATAACTCTGCGGTGTCAACAATGGTGACTTCACCACTTGCTTCGTCAATGGCGAAAGCATCAACATCGTCCCCGTCTGGGTCATTACCACCAGTAATCGCGAAGGTGAGGGTATCTCCTTCATTGGCATCAGTAGCGGTTACAGTTCCAACGACATCACCATTTTCAGCGTCGTCATCTCCTGCCCCGTCTAAGTCAACGGTGTCAAATGTAAATGAGTCTTGGTCGAATTCGGGAGCAACATTTTCCTCTCCACCATCAACAACAAAGCTAGCATCTTGTAGGGAAAGGTTAACCTCATCACTGTCAATCGCTGTTCCATCTCCTAACGTTCCCCCTAATGGGTTTCCGTCGGCATCAATACCGGGAAATTCTAAATCCAGGGTTGAGTCCTCTGTTACTTCTAAGGCATTGAACTCTAATAGGGCAAACCGTTCTGGGTTTCCATTTGCTCCGATGACATTATCAGGAACACCGTCTCCGTCATCATCAGTGTTGGCATCGACTGTACCGCCAGCTAGGGTGATTGTTCCCTCATTTAAGTCAGCAGTACGACCTAGATCAAAATCAAATTTCTCAATAATGATTGATTCTGGGTCTTCAAAATCACTGATGGCATCGAGAACCGCTTGGTCGAAGTCTATATTTAGGGAGAAGCTACTAACACCGACTGGAGTATCCGCAGCGACTAGAATCTCGACGAAGAAATTATCTCCTTGAGTAATTGTGCCATCTTCGATCGCGTCCCCAGGTTCTCCATTGTTATCAGCGAGGAAATTGGCTGTCACCTCGACTGGAGTTCCTGATGGCGGGGTAATCCCTTCAACAGTGATTTCTACATCTGCGGTATCTGTACTGTTGCCATCAGACACAGTGTAGGTAAAGGTATCAGTATCTGTTTCCCCATCATTAAGCTCATCAAATGCACCGTTGGGGTCATACTCATAGCTTCCATCTGCGTTGAGAGTTAACAATGCTCCAGAATCTAGGGTAATCTCTGTGCCAACATTGTCTTCTCCCCCATTGACGGCACTCACCTCCAGCGCCTCTCCTTCGGGGTCCGTATCGTTAGCAAGAACCCCTGCCGCTTCTACAGTTAGAACTGTATCTTCTGCGGTGCTATTGCTGTCGTCAGCCGCCGCTGGAGGGTCGTTTTCGGGACCATTCACGGGAATGACAACTGTCGCTTCATCTGCTCCCTCTTGGTCAGTTACCGTGACAGTGAGTTCTCCCTCGAAGCTGTCTCCTAATAACTCTGCGGTGTCAACAATGGTGATTTGACCATTTTCGTCAATGGCAAAAGCGTTTGTGCCGTCGTCGTCGGGGTCATTACCACTAGTAATCGCGAAAGTGAGTGTATCTCCATTGGCATCAGTGGCGGTTACCGTTCCAACCTCCTCACCATTTTGAGCGTCGTCGTCTCCTTGCCCGTCTAAGTCAACGGTGTCAAATGTAAATGGGTCTTGGTCGAATTCGGGAGCAACATTATCAATTAAGTTGACGGTAACTGTAGCGGTGCCAGTAATCGTATCATCATTGGTCTGAGTCGCAGTAATATCAAACTCAAAACTCGGTGTGGTTTCAAAGTCTAGATCGCCAGGGTCAGCAACGGTAATTAAACCGTTTTCAGCAATGGTGAAGGCATCTGTGCCATCACCGTCGGGGTCTAACTCACCTTCAAGTCCGAAGGTGAAGTCATCTCCTTCGGCATCAACGGCGTTCGCCCGACCGACGATCGTTCCCTCAGGGCTGTTTTCCCGAATATCATTGATATTCGCTGCCACGTTTGGGGGCTGATCAACATCAGGATTATTTTCCACAACAGTAACTGAGCCAGTACCCGTTGCGCCTAGAGGGTCAGTTGCCGTGACGCTCAAGGGGAAGGCTTCTCCTTCTCCTGCTTCTACTAAATCACCGCTATCATTGATTGTGATTTGTCCCTGTCCATCGATCGCGAACGGCAGTTCTCCATCCCCATCAACATCCTCATTTCCAGCACTGAAGATGACTTCGAGGTTATCTAAACCATCATCACCGTCTCGGATTGAGACAGTTCCGACCACTTCACCATCAGCTAAGTCTTCTTCAATATTGAAGACAGCATTATCTACTTCTGGTGTGGCATTACCACCAGCCACATTGAGAGCCGAGCCAACAAAGCTCTCATCCCCGGTGGTTGCAAGGTCGATAATCGCTGAAATCTTTAAGAATCCTTCAGGAGCGCCCGCTTCTTCGACTTGGGCAAGAATTTCATTAAAGGCCTCTGTTCCTAGGTCTTCTTCTAAGCTAGCGAGGCTCACTTCTTCGGCAGGGAAATCAAGATCGTTAATCGTGCTGATATCTTCTCCATCCCGTAAGAGTAAAGAATTGGCACCGTCAGTAATACGGAAGGCATCAGCAAACTCACCGTTAATTTCATCGAAAGTTGCCTCTGCAATCACCTCACCGTTGCTGTCAACGATGTCATTACTGGGATCGCCATCTTTATTCCCCATAACACCTGTAATGTTGCCATTACGTTCCTCAGAAAGGAAGAAACGAGGATCAATGCGGTTTTCAAAGACTTGCACAACAATCCGTTCTTGAGCTTCACCACCAAGGCTAATGTCAAAGAAGCCATCACCCAAGTTAACAATGCGACCGCCATCGTCTCCGACTTCCAGTCCATCTACAGGAATATCAACTTGGGCTTCACCATTGATAAACACAGGATTGTCTTCTCCTGCATAAATCGCAACGGTATTGCCATCAATTTCAGTTCCAATGGCGGTGTAGTTGGACAGTCGATCTGAAGGTTCTCCGTTTTCCTGAATAGCAGGGGCGGTGCGAGCTTGAATCGTTAACGGGTTATTTTCATCAGTGGACTCAACGAGAGTGAACTCACCCACCACTTGGAAGCCAAAATTATTACGGTCAAAGGTGGTAACGTGAGGATCACCAAAGCCAAAGGCAGGACGACCAAAGTTGACATCAATGTTGGCAGCACCAATGGTTGTCGCTTCACCATCGCTTACTTCTACTGTTAAGTCAAAGGAAGGAACAGTCCGAGTGAATGCGAAGAAATTACCAAACGGAATCACATCAAATAAGGGGCCGAGGTCATCGGTATCATTAACAGTAATTACCCCTTCATTGTCAATCGCAAAGGGCGCATTGCCATCACCATCAACATCGGGGTCTTCTGTTGTTCCCCCTGTAAATGTATTGATGAGACGGACTTGAGACGCATCACTCAAGCTAACCGTTAACTCATCCCCATCTGGGTCGCTAATGTCTAGCTGACCGACTTGTGTTCCGTTGGCAGCAAATTCACGAATCTCAAAGTTACCGATACCAGCCACAGGAGGCTGATTTACCGCCAAGAAATCTTGGACATCTCTGGCAGCGGTAACGCCAAAAGTTTCAATAAATCCTGCACCTGGGGTATTGCTATTGGCAGAAGCAAAGAAATCTTCAACGATTAGGTCATCGGCAATGCCATCAGCACCGATATCAACTAAAACGTTAGCCCCATCTCTTTCAATTCCAATGAATCCTTCTGTCGGTGCTACTAAGGAAACTGCAAAGGCAGTCCCTTCGGTGTCAAAAATTTCTAGCGTATCATTCCCAGCAACATCATTGATGGTGTTAACACCGCTCAAATCACGGTTAATCTGGTAAATATCATCACCATTGCCACCGTTGAGATCGTCATCTCCGAGACCCCCATCGAGGGTGTCATTTCCTTCTCCGCCATCGAGAGTGTCGTTTCCAGACAAACCGATAAGGGTATCATCTCCCTGTAAACCGGTTATTATATCGTTTTCCTGTTCGTTACCTGTCAGTGAATTGTTCGACTGATCACCTGTAATATCGGCCATAAAGCACTCCTCACGCTTAGTTGTTTTGGGGTAAATAAAGAAAAAATGAAAATTAATGATGAGGAATAGTCTGGTTAATTAACTATTCTTCTGAATCTAGAATGTCTAGGGTGGTTCCAACAGAAACGCTTTGAGGGGTTTCTACTGTTGCTACAGGGACGTTAGAATCAACGGTAAAGTTTCCTTCTGTTCCTGTAATTCCGTCTGCTTCTTGGAGAGAGTTGAGAACCTCTGCACCAGATGGACTGAGAGCAATTTCAGCGATTTGTTGATTAGACAGAAGCTCATCAACCGTCGTGTCTAGGTCATTGGCTAGGCTGTTCAGTGCATCTTGTACACTTGGTGCGAGTAAGTTACTACGAATATTTGTAGTTGGGACTAAGTTACTGCGTACCGGTCTGGGAGCAATATTACTCCGAACGGGTTGCTGTTGGGCCTTAGCCTCTTGAGTTAATCCTAAAGTCGCTAAAAGCGCGATCGTTGTTCCCAATAGGATGGGCATTTTTTTTCGATTTATTCCCTTAGTAAACATAATTTTTACCTACCTATGGATTTTAGTTCTCCTGATATAGTTTACTGTTTCACACTCAATATAAACGGTATTGTCCAAAATTTCCATACCTTTTTGATAAGAGAAGACAAATTCTAAAAAAATGTTCCATAACTAACGCCAATGGTGAATCTTGCTCCATCTCCAGCACTTCCTGTTAAATCCACGACTGACGGTGTGATCAAGATCGGTATATTAGCAAAAGGGACGACAGAAAGCCCTAAATTCAAGTCTTGACCGCTCCATTCTAAAATGACGTTTGCTCGTGGAATTAGTTGTAAGGCTGCGCTACTGAAAAAATTAAATTGAGTTCCATCATCATCTACGTCAAAATCTTCTTCAGGACGAAATCGACCGTTACCTAAACCAGCGGAGACAAATGCGATTCCGAAGGGCTGATTCAGTTCTTCTTGAAGGGGGAAGGCTTGACTAAATGCGAGGTAAGTGCTGGTGCCAGCATCATTAACTCCCCAAGTAATCAGATTTTCTACTCCTAATCCTACTGAGGAAAAGTCGGAGAGGTTACGATTGATTTCAAAACTTAAACTTCCATTGTCGCCAAAACCTGCGTCTGATCCGCCTTCGTCAATCAAACTAAAAATGGCTAAACTGGTTGTCACCCCGACAGCAGTTTTCGGATTTCCTAAGCTCACTGCTCCACTGAGAGAACCATCTGTGCTTTCGGTGAAGCGAGTGCGATCTTGAATTAATACGCCAACACTAAAACTATTGGGTGCGCCTCCAAATCCATTGGGAGTTTCTATGCTAATTCCAGCCCCTAAACTCCCTTTTTGCTCGGTACGAATCCCACCTGCAAGTTCTGTAAACTGAGAGGAGTCTAATGGTTCGATCAAGGCTCTTAATTCTTCTATGCGTTCGGTTTCTGCGGGCGCTAGGGTGGTGTTCTCACTAAGGGTTTGGCGCGTTTGAAAATAGGTTTCTAGAGCTTGTTTTTGTTCGATTTGTTCTGGGGAGAGGGATTCTCGATCGACCCCTTGTAGTAAATTTAATACCTGTTCTCGATCGACCAGTTGGGTCCCAGGGGGTAGCGGTTGAGGAAGTTCGGCTCTGAGGGCTAGAATTTCCTGAACTTGAGGGGCGTATAGGACGATTTGATCACCGTCTCTCTGAGTGATGGTTTCTAGAAGTGCTTGGAGTTGAGTTCGGGCGGCTTGTTGTTCGGAGGAGAGGATTTCGGTGGGGAAACGGCGCACGGCTGCTAAAGATTGTTCCAGTTGTTCTCTTTCTACGGTTATGGAGGAAGGAGAAGGATTTTCGGGAAGTTGGGCGCTGAGGCGATTAATTTCTTCGATTTGCGCTTGAGAGAGGGCGATCGCGCTTTTTCCTTCAGGGGCTAAGTTGCGGAAGATGGTTAACAGTTCCTGACGGGCTTGTTTTTGAGAGGGGTTGAGTTGTTCTGGAGACAGATTTTCTAGGAATTGCAGGGTGTTTTGAACCGCCGTTGCGCCTAAATAGAAGGCTTGAGTGCTTTCTTCTGTTTCGATCGAGTCTAAGTAGTTGTTAACTTGTTGGGTTTCGCTGGAGGAGAGGGAGTTTAATAAGTCGGTGATCGCTGCGCTTTGTTGTGGAGAGAGTTCAATTTGCGATCGAGGCTCTAGGATTAAGGTTAAGAGTTGATTCAGTAAGGGTTGAGTCACTGAGGGCGATCGAAGATTCAGATTTTGTATTCCTTGTAGGGTGAGGATAATTTGTTGGAGTTCGGTTTTAGTGACAGATACAGAAGAAGCCGCAGGGGATTCTTGCTCACTGGAATTTTGAGTTTCCTTAGATTGGGACATCGCAGAAGATGCCTGTGCTATGCTTTCGGACATAGAAGGAAAGAACAACAGAGCGATCGCGCCTTGAAAAGCCTGCGTTTGTTCTGGGGAAAATTGATAAGGTTGAGCCTGCGGTAATTCTTCTAGAAACTCTACCACTAACTGTAATTGTTCTTGTTGAACTGCGGTTAAGTTTGGTGTGGGAGTGTTGTTCAGTAGTGCAAGTAATCCCTGTATTTCTTGGGCTGTGAGTTCAGTTCTTTGGCGAGATTGTTGGCTGAGTAAAAGTTGATTAATCGCTGTGATTTCTTGAGAGGAAAGCGCCGACCAAATTTCCTGTACTTGTCGGGTTTGTGTCTTTGATAACTGATAGGAAGCGCCTCGATCGTTATAAAGTTGAGTTAAGTTTTCCTTCAGTGATGCGACTTTCGCTTCGGGTTGGGGGGACAGATTCAACACTTGGATCAATTGTAGAGAGAGAATGGTTTGTTCTAACTCTCGATCGGTGAGACGTGCGATCATTGAGTGAGAAGAGGTTTCTTGCTGGGAATTTTGAGCAATCTCTTTTCTGTGATCTGGGGGGAACTCTCCCGCTTGAGCCAAACTTAACGGAAATATACTGAACGGTATAGTATTACCCGCTAACCAAACTAATGAGATTTTTGCCCATAACTTTAAGTGAGGAGACTTTAACCAACCAAGAGGGAACTCCAGCATCTAAATCATTCCTTAATTTTGAAGAATCCAGATCAATCCTCCCATACTCAAGAGCAATTTTACAGAAGGTAAGCGTGGTTTTTCCTCTCCCTCTAATTTTTAATCTGAGCTTCGAAGGCAAGTAGGTTGGGTGAAGTTTACGAAACCCAACACCAATCAGCAAGAGGCAAGAGGCAAGAGGCAAAAGGCAAGAGGCAAAAGGCAAGTAGGTTGGGTGAAGTTTACGAAACCCAACACCAATCAGCAAGTTGCCTTAGGGTTGATTGATCGGTAGGAGTTCAAGGTTTTGATGCAAGGTGTGTGACGATTGAACAATCAATGAACTTGCATTTTTACTCAGATCTTAATCGCCTCAAATCCTTATTTGGTAAAACTTTCAGTTTCCCAACAGCAAGCCCTAAATATTCAGGTGAAACAAATCCCCCCTAGCTTTGAAAGGGGGGAATAATGAGTTGGTATTAGAAATATGAACATTTTTATCGCTAGTGATTTTAACAATTTTGCTCGGTGTATGATGATTAGGACGCGGGTTTTTGTAATAGAACAAAACATCGCTGCCAATCTGGAAACGGATGAGTTTGAAAATACTTCTACTCATTATTTAGTTGGTAATGGTGAAGGTTTTATTGCGACTGCTCGCTCGCGCTTTTTAGAGGATAAGGAAACGGCTAAAATTGAACGAGTTGCTGTTTTAAAAGAGGCACGAGGAAAAGGCGTTGGTAGGCAATTAATGGATTATATTCTCAATGATCTTTACACTTCTCCTCATCTGAAAACGATTAAACTGGGTTCACAAAAGACAGCGATCGGATTTTATCAAAAACTGGGATTTCAGGTAATTGGTGAAGAATATATCGACGCTGGCATCCCCCATCACTTGATGATGAAAATAGTTAGTTAAAGTTTCTTAAGGATCAACACATTTCACTTTTTTGATTTTCCCTTCTTCTAAACGAGTAATCTGTAGTTTAACTTTTTGTCCTTCTGATAATAAATTAAATTTTTTTGGTTCTTTTTGGGTTAACTTTTGTGTATTTGCGGTAATTTCATAGGTGACTTTATTTCCTTTACTAAACCCGACAACTGTTGCTTCTATGACTTGTCCTTCCTTAAATTCTAAAGAGGAAGAGTATTTCTCAATTTTGGCTTGATGTTCTGATTTTTGCGGTTTATCTTTTATTTCTTTTTCGGCTTGTGGCGATGTTTTATAATAGCCCATAATATCAGGTTCAGGTAATTGCTTATAATTGGTGTTGGGTTTCGCTTCGCTTCACCCAACCTACTTTTTATTATTGATTGAGCTAAAATGTTTAACATTAATTGCGGTTGGTCTTGGTACTCCTGTAAATGTTTTTTACAAGCTGTTTCGATCGCGCTGTAATAAGCAACAGTTTTCTTACTATGTCCTACCCGATCGCCATTTTTAGCTAAAATTTTGAGATATTGAAAGAAGTTTTTAGATTGAAATTTGCGGAGATATTCTAGGATTTTTTTGACTTCATTGGGATCAGTATCGGATAAAGATAAATCCCGCGCGATCGCGTGGACTAGGACAATCAATTTCTATGATTTCTGTTATTAACGATCCCATTCTGATCGGTTTACCGCCACCTATTTTTAGGGCAAAATGATGATTTTGATCTTGTCCTAAAACTGTGAATAATGTTCCTAATTCGGCTTTGCTGAGGTTACGAAAGTTAATTTTGGTTGTAAAAATTGAATCTTGTTTAATATTTTGAATGGGAATCCCTTGTGATGCGGCTTTCTCTATTACTTCTTTTGCATGGTAATAAAATTTACGTCCTGCTACTTTTTCTTTTTTATAATAACCCGATCGTTTTTGGGAAGGAGAATAGAGAGATGGCATAAACCCAGGTTTTATGACTTGTTCTGGCGTTTTCTTCTCCTGAAAAAGTGAGTTGAACACCAAAATTAAACTCCATTGCTTCTCCTCGAATCGGTGTTTCTGCTTGTTCTTGTTTGGGTTGCGGTAAACCATATTTTTGGCATTCCTCGGCGGGAAGAAATTCACCCACTCCTAATAAACGAAGTTTTCTAGTTGGGTTTCACATTGCTTAAAGATATAATTAATAATGGCAAAGAGTTGATCTAGTTCCTGAATACTGTAAAAGTTTTGGTTTTTAGTAAAGGTGGTTTCTGCTAACTTAGCAAATTGCCAAATCTTACCATTAGAAACAATTCCATAAATAATCAATTTTGAGTCTTGATTAAGGCGTTGGGCGGTAATCATTTCTGCGAGACATTGCGCCCAACCTTCATTAAATTTATCTTGTTTGGCTTCCACTAACATTAAATAGGGTTGATCGAAAACAACTTTTCCCAATGGCGATCGTTTAGCTAAGATGTACTCTGGGAATCCTGATAATGTTTCATCATAATTGAGGGATTGATGACTCCAAAGTAGAAAGTGATGACGATATTGTTTCCAAACTTCTTTTAAAATAGGATAAATTAAGTTTTCACAAATCGCTGCCTCTGAGTTATCAACAATTCCTTCTGATTGCATGAGGTTTAAGTCTTCTCGGAAATAGTTAGGAATAATCAAGGGAATTTCTTGCACAAAATTAGCTTCTGTGTAAATAATTTGAAAGTCCCTAACAGTTTTTCCGAAGTTTTTGTATTGGCTAAAAGACATTTTAAGTTGCCTGTATAGATTTAAGTTATATTTATTGATTAAGAATTTTCTGGTTAAGATGTTCGATTAATTTTGCCACCCATTGATCTTGATATTCTCTCCCATCTTCATAAATGTTTTCCGCGTTGTGGCGATCCGCCAACGGTAACAATTAAAACAGTTGACATCTTTATTTTTCTCCTTAATTGGATTAGTCAGGCTTTAAATATTTCAAATGTCGCGCCCCATATCCGAGGTAACGGCGGATTAATTCGATCCAAATCTCTTTCATGTTTTCTGCTGATGTTTCTTTAGCAATTGCTTCCGCTTTTTCTTTGAATAGCTAAAACTTGATCTTTTATTAATCCCCATGCCGTATTCCAGCCCGATCGATAATCATAACTGGTGTAAGCCGTGTGAAGTTGCAAAGTTTCATCTTTTTTTCGATTTCTTCTTGTAGCATTTCTGGGGTTAGTACAGTCGTTTTTCGCCACTGATTGGTTAAAATTGCCTCCGCTTCTAAATTAACAGTAAAATAAGTTTGTTTTAATTGATCTGATGTTTTTCCCAACAGATTTCCCCATTTTTCCCACCGCATTTGCAGTGATTGATTGAAGTTTTCTAGGCGGGATGAAACTTCCGAAATCATTTCTGTAACTGTTGCTTTGATTGTAACTTTTCCTAAACCTCTCGATCTGGCGCTACCCAATAAAATACTTTCTTCTGCGACGTTACGACGGCGGTTAATTCCGTTTCGAGTAAGAAGCCGTTTAGAAATGCTATGAGTTTGATAGTTGCCATTTTCGACGGTATAAAATCCTGAAAACGGTTCAACTCTTCCTTGATCTTGAGGGCAATTGGGATCATAAGGATGTTGATAATATTCGGCACAAAATCGATCGATAAGCGTATCAAAAACACCGTTTCCTTTATGCTTAAATCCAGGATCGGTTTTAGAACTAACTGCGGTTGCGGGAATCACGGAACTAATCTGGTTTTCTGAGGAGGGATAAGCATTGTGAAAAATAGCACAGGATTCATCTAGAAATAGACTTTTAAAGTCCCCTCCATTTTGGCTTAAATCTTGATTTTGATAGCCCGTTTGTTGTAAGATTTCCTGTGCGATCGCGCCTCGAATGACTGACCCTGGGATATAGTCTTCTGCTTCATTAACCACCCCTAATTTTCGCCGTCCCATCGCAAGCGGAGAGTTTGCTTTTATGGTTAATACAATTACTTTCATTTTTCGCTTAAAGTATCTATCTTGAATGATTTGTAAATCTTTTTTTTGCCCCCAAACCCCCAATACTGGGGGCTTCTGTGAATCAAATTTTTCCGATCTCATTATCGAAATTGTTGGTAATTCTTCAAGATTAATCATAATTTTGATGAAGATAAAGCGGACTGTTTAGCGGTTTCAACAAAAGGATAAAGATCAACAATATCATTCCAAATTGTTTGATAAGTCTTTTCCGTTCGATCGAACAGCCATGGGGCTAAGTTACCATCATTGGTTTCTGCTTGACACTAGGCTTCCTCGAATTGTTTTCGCAGTAACGATCGATTCTTTTTGTCTGATAAACGAACTGCAAAATAGCGATAATTCAGCATCGCCAGTTTTCGATCGCATTCGCCACATCATCCACGAACGCAGCTGGACACAATGCTAAAATATTTCCGCCAGTAGAATAAATCATTAATTCTGGAATTAATGCGTCTAAAAGTTGGGGATAATTTTCACTTCTTCTCAGCCACGATCGCGCAATCTCAAAATCTGTTTTCATTCCCTCTTTTTCTTGACCGAAAAATGCAGGTAAATCAACTAAATTAACGCGATCGAGGATCGCAGAAGCTCCCCGAATTTCCATTAAATTTGTAGGTTGGGTTGAGGTCACGAAACCCAACATTATTTGTCTTTTGTCCTTCGACAGGCTCAGGAACACTTTCGTCCTTTGTCATATGAAATACAAAAAAGTCTGCTACACTTACCGATCCATCTAAGCCCCCCTTTCAAAGGGCCGGAGCGAAGTGAGGATTGGGGGGATTTTCAACCCGTTCATTTGTAGCAACCATTAGGGTATTTCATATCATTTGATAACGAATGACCAATGACTAAAGGTTGGGTTTCACTTCGTTCTACCCAACCTACGATGGAGTGGTTTCTGTTTCAGATTCTGCTTCAGCTTTGTTGTCTTGGTTTTCTTTGTCTTGTTCGAGGCGATACAGAAATTCACAGGTATCTTTGAGAAGGTTTAATTGTCGTCCTGCAAGACGAGCGCGATCGCGCGAAAATCCCTTTTCAAAGACTTCTTCGACGAAATAACGGGCGAAGTCTAAAACCGCTTGACGTTCTTTTTCTCGTTGCGAAATTACCCAGCGTCCTTCTGCTGTTGAGTTACGCACCCGATCCATTAGTTTGTTCACTTCTGCTGCGACAACTGCGACTAGGGATAAAGATCATAAGTGTAAAGACGAATCCTCGCGCTTACTAGGACTTTCTACCTCTTTCCCCCGTGTCCATTGTTTGAGGTAAGAAAAGACATACAGGGGACTGGTTTCCAAGTCGGTGGCGAGTTCGCTGAGTTTTCCCCAGTTGGGGTTATAGCCAGATTTACTGCGTTTCGGGTTAACATCGAGATGAATGGTGTAAGCTGCGGTGAGGGCGTTTAAAGGAGAAGGATGATTGTCCCAACCTTGTAGAATGGCATCAAGGCGAACGCGATCGCGCCCTGTTAACATCCTTAACGCTTGCGGAGGACTATCTAAAAACTTCGTTAATCCGTTGAATTTCTCGAATTACAGGGATATCTGTTTCTAGTTCCCAAAATTTAGCAATTTCTAGGATTAAATTAAGGTCTGGCGGTTTCGGAAGCGTCTTATCTTGCTTACAAGCCGTTTTAATATTATCAAGGGTTTCTCCCCAAATTCTGCGAGTTGGTCAATGCGAATGTCGTCTTCAAACTGAAAGTTGTAATCTGAGGAAAGAATCCCTTCCTGTTGGTAGCTGAGGAGGTTATCACTTCGCTTTTTCGCTGATGATGCTTTCCCATCTCTGAGGATGCGTAAGGTTGCAGAAAGGGCGACTTCCATCAAGGCTTTTTCATCGAAGAAGAGATCATAATATTCGGCGTATTTCATCCCTTTTCCGTCTCTCCCAAAGCCAGTTTGTTTTGCTTGGAGTTGACTGCGACAGAGAGAAGTTATGGTTTCTACGACACGCTGCGGTAAGCTATCAGGAGAGATGGGAGGCGTATCGCGATCGCATAAATAAATCACCCCTGTGGGAAGATAAAGTAAGGGTTCATAACCTGCTTCTGTGTATGCTTCCATAACTGCATTGTTCACCACATTGGTTAAAACGCCTCGGTTTTCTGCAATGCTGTGATAGGTGAGGTTTAACTGTCCGTCGCTGAGGGTGTGTAATATCAGGTTCGGGTAATTGTTTATAATTGGTGTTGGGTTTCGCTTCGCTACACCCAACCTACTTTTTATCATTGATTGAGCGAACCTGATATAACCTTGAAAATTATTAATCTTGCGATAGTTTTCTCGGATGACTTCATTAAACTGAGGACGATCGTAACGCTGGTTAACCTGTAGCGGTGGCGATGTCGTTTCAAACAATCGTTCCACTAAGAATTTCGGAACCAGCGCATAAGCAGTAAACTGATCAAAAGGGATCGTTTCTCCATTGCGTTGAAAAGAGTTATGACGACCAAGACGACCTAAACGTTGAATAAAGTTTCCCGTATCCGACGATTCAAAGATAAGGAAATTAATTTTGAAATCAACACCAATATCAATGGTACTCGTCCCAAAAACTAAATCGGTTTCTAGGGAAGCAAGTTTCGTTTGTTGACCCGATAATCCTGTATTTTCACCAACCGTTAAACCATAGGGATGAAATAATTCTTGAGAGATGGGAACTAACCGTTTCACCGCAGCAATAGAATTAAGAATAACCGCACCTTTTGTTTTACAAAATCTCTGAGAAGTCATATTTCCCCCCCTTTCAGAAGGGGGGTTAGGGGGGATCATTTCTCCAGTTTTAGAAGAGAGGTTAGAGGAAATCATGTTCCCCCCTTCCAAAGGGGGGTTAGGGGGGATAATAAATCGATCGAGGATCAACTCTTTATTTTCTTTCAACCAAGTTTCTGACGCACTAAACGCAGACTCAAGGGGAATAAACTCTAAAGAAATCTCTCTAGAAACTTGTCGCCAGTGTTGACTTTGTAATTTTTTGCTTTCTGCTTTCGTTGTCGGAAACTGATATTTCTTCGCTTGAATCGGATCAATCTGTTGATAAGTAAACTGGGCTTTTTTTAACTTTTCAATCAATTGTTCATCTGGCGTTGCGGAGAGAAACAGGAACTTTTTATTCCGATTCGTATGGCGGATCAATAACATGGTATTAATCACGCTGGCGATTTGTGGCGCGGAGAAAACATGAAACTCATCAAAGATAAAGAAGTCAAAGTTTTTATCAATGCGATTCCACAATTTATCAGGATTATCGTAAGGAGATAAGTAGGCTTTTCTGTGGAGATAATGAAGCAGATCAGGATTGGTAATTAATATGTCTGAATTTTTACTTCTAGACTCGATCGCGCTGGCTTTTTTCAGCTTCTCTTGTTCTGCATAAAGTTCTAATTCTGCACTGCTGAGACGATTCACTCTCGGTTCTAATTCGGGCTGAAACAGGTTAATATAATTTTTGATTTGACTTTCTTGATCGCGGGCTAATTCATTGGTTGGATAAAGCGCAATAACATTTTTCTCATCTTGTAATGTGGATAAAAAAGCAGCTAAACTTTTCCCATCTCCCGTCATAAAAGAATTTGATTAATTTTTTGTTTGAGATCAGGTATTTCTTCTTGTGTAATTGACCAGACGGTATCTAAGTTAACTCGGAAATATTCATGCACAACTAAGTTTCTAAAATCTTTCATATCTTGCCAAGGAATTTCGGAATGTAAACGAGTAAAACTCTCTGGAATTGTACTTGAGGCTTCACCAATAATCTGTAAGTGATGAATAATCCAAACTTGAATTAATTCATTTTCAAAAAATGCTTTTTCTCCTCTCACAGCATATTTTTCGATATCTGTAATTGCTTCTTGAATATCTTTGAGTCTTTCTGTGTAATCTCTCATAATTTTATGGCTTCCTTTAACACTCGATCTTTAATGCGTTCTTTTAGCCCAGTTACCGTAACAACATCTACTTGATGTCCTAAAAGTTCTTCTAATTCTCGAATTAAACGAACAGGAAACCAAGGACTAAAGTTTTTACCTAAATCAACTAACAAGTCGATATCACTTTTTTCGTCTGCTTCCCCTCTGGCGACAGAACCAAATAAGCGGACATTATAGCCTCCGTGTTTTTCACAAATTTGGATAATTTCGTCTCGTTTTTCTTGGATTAGTTCTCTAATCTGGATTGATTGATTTGACATAAGAAATAATAACCTTTTCTTGTCCGTATTTCATGGCATAATTTAATCTTATTCTTCACAATAAGAATTGTCTAGCAAATTTAGAAAAAAGTGTCCGTATAAATGACTCGTAAAGGTGAATCAATTACTCTGTCGGTATCAGAACAAGAAAAACAGCAGTTGCAGGCGTTAGCGGAAGCCTTTAACTGTAAATGGGGGAATCGACCGAATATTTCCCGACTCCTCAGCGCGATCGCGCAAAATCAACTACAAGTTCTCGATAATGCTGACTGGTCGCAAGATCGGATCAAAGCCTTGGAGGCTGCCCGTCAAGCACTCATTGATCGAGGTGACATCGCCCAGGCAAAAGAAATCGCCCGTCTTCTCAGTTCCCGTAGTGAGTTATCCCCGCCCTTCCGTATAATTGGACATTAAGGCTCGATCGCATCCAAGAAGCGGCTGTTACTGAAATTAATCAACCTTGGGTTGATGACTTAGCACGGATTTCAGTAACCTTTAAATTATATGGAAGACTTGCTTTTAGTTACAAAGCCAAAGAGAATGATCGCTTTATTGGGGAGTTAGAAGGAGAATCGCGGCGTGTAGTACGGAAAATCTTTAATACCTTCTGGTTTTTCCGTGATATTGCCAAATACTGGGAACAATGTGAAGTGATTGAACCGCAAAGTGTGCGCGATCGAGTTTTAGAAAAGATTACCCAATTAGAGGAACGATATCACCAATAAAAAAACCCCCCAAAAGGGGGGGTAGCAATTAAACCTTAACTGAAATTAATCAAGTCAGATTAGAGAGCGTTACCACGAGGTAAGACTTCTTCGGGGAATTCAAACTTCTGATGAGGTTGGTCATCTGGGGCCATCCAAGCGCGGAGACCTTCGTTTAATAAGATGTTTTTGGTGTAGAAGGTTTCAAATTCAGGGTCTTCTGCTGCGCGAATTTCTTGAGACACAAAGTCATACGCACGCAGGTTTAAGCCTAAACCGACGACTCCCACTGAAGACATCCACAGTCCTGTTACTGGGACAAACAGCATGAAGAAGTGTAACCAACGTTTGTTGGAGAACGCAATTCCGAAAATCTGACTCCAGAAACGGTTTGCGGTCACCATGGAATAGGTTTCTTCGGCTTGAGTTGGCTCGAAGGCGCGGAAGGTGTTGTTGCTGTCGCCACCTTCATCAAACAGGGTGTTTTCTACGGTCGCGCCGTGAATTGCACAGAGTAACGCACCGCCTAAAATTCCAGCAACTCCCATCATGTGGAAGGGGTTAAGCGTCCAGTTGTGGAAGCCTTGGAAAAATAGGATGAAACGGAAGATACCTGCAACTCCGAAACTAGGAGCGAAGAACCAGCTAGACTGTCCTAAAGGATAGAGTAGGAAGACGCTGACGAATACGGCGATCGGACCGGAAAATGCGATCGCGTTATAAGGGCGAATTCCGACTAAACGAGCAATTTCAAACTGACGAAGCATGAAGCCAATCAGTGCGAAAGCGCCGTGAAGAGCGACAAAGCTCCACAGTCCGCCAGTTTGACACCAGCGAACAAAGTCCCAGTTGGCTTCGGGTCCCCATAAGAATAATAAGGAGTGTCCGAAAGCATCTGCCGGAGTGGAAACCGCTACGGTCAGGAAGTTACAGCCTTCTAAGTAAGAGCTTGCTAAACCGTGAGTGTACCAGGAGGTAACAAAGGTGGTTCCAGTGAGCCATCCCCCGATCGCCATGTAGGCGCAAGGGAACAGCAGTAAACCAGACCAGCCGATAAAGACGAATCTGTCGCGCTTGAGCCAGTCATCGACGAGATCGAAGACTCCTCTTTGTTGTTGTTGACGTCCGACTGCAATTGTCATTGCTAATACTCCAATTTGATAGGTATATTTACGAGTTTGCTATTTATGATTACGAGTTTACCCGAAAGCAAACTTTGAGCAAATTTGTCAGAAAACTTTACTTTTCTTTACTAAATCCATCATAATCTAACTTTCTTAATTTTTCCACCCTTCCTTAAAGAAATTTTAATTTTTGTTAAGTTAAGGGGCGATCGCGCCCACAGTGAGAGAAGAAATGTCAGACTGTTTGGTAATGTGCAATTAAGGACGAGTGGTTATGTCCAAAGGTAAAGTTAGTGCATTTCTTGGCGGTGTTGCCATCGGTAGTGCTGTAGGAACAGTGGTGGGGCTATTGGCTGCGCCTCGATCGGGACGTGAAACGAGAAAGGTAATCAAAAAATCCGCTCAGGCTTTACCAGAAATTGCCGAAGATGTGTCCAGTAGTGTCCAGTTACAAGCCGATCGATTCTCAGAAACCACCTTAAGTAACTGGGATGAAACCTTAAACCGTCTCAAAAGCGCGATCGCTGCGGGGATTGAAGCGAGTAGAATAGAAACAGCGAATCTGGAAGAAAAACCCGAATCCTCCTCTAACCATGACTACCGTTCCTAAACCCACTGCAATCGAATATCCTGAAAAAACCATTCAACGGGCGGCAATTGCTCTCAAATGCGCTCCCTTTCGCTTAAAATTATTTCAGGAAATGCGATCGGGTAGTGTTCCCCTCCCCCAAATTGCCAATCAATCAGGATTAGAAAAACAATACACCACAGCCATCCTCTCGGAATTAAAAACGGAAAACGAACTCACTTGGTTAATTCAAGTGGGATTATTGCGTCGAGAAGTGGATGGACAGGGAATTACAGATAGTTTTCGTCTCACGCCATTAGGACGGCAACTGGTGGCAAAATGGGAAAGTGAAAATGGCTACATCCCTTCTCCTTCTTGGTTAGAAAAAATAAAAAGCGCGATCGGGCGCTGGTTTCGCCTACCGTTTTTACAGTGATTAAAGTAAGTCAAAAGCCGCCTAGAATCTTTGATCTTTCTTCGGACTGATCGATCTAGTAAGATGAGAAAGCGATCGCGCTACCGTCCTAACTTTGTCGCGTAGTGTTATGACTAAGGGAGAAAAATAATGACCACTGAAAACGCTGAAGGAAAAGAACAATTACTCACCACCGAAGAAACTGACGCTTTAATCGACGAAGAAGCCGCCGCTTCTCATCTGGAAGTCATTGAAACAGTAATTTCTAGCCTTGATCAAAACGATACCGCCATGGTCAGCCGTCGCGATGGTGGTCATCTTTGGAAATTCCAATATGGCAGCGTCGAGGTGTTTGTCCAACTGACAGGAGAGGCGGATGATGATACTCTAGCAGTTTGGTCATCGGTGTTGAAACTCCCCGCCAAAGATGAACCTAGGTTGATGCGGAAATTATTAGAAATGAATTGGTCAGACACTTACGAAACCGCTTTTGCCATCTATAATGATAGCGTGGTGGTGTTGACCCATCGCACTGTAGCGGATTTATCCCCTGTGGAGATTTCTCGCGCTTTGACGTTGGTCGCATCGATCGCGGATGATAACGACGAATCCCTACAAGAAGAATTTGGAAACTCGTAAAAACGTTTGGCGCTTTCTCCCCTTGATTCCCGCATCGGGGGAGATACAAATGGCGATCGATGCCTGGTTACTGCAACAATGTCAAGCGGGGAAACATCCTCCCACGCTGCGCTTCTACACTTGGCAACCAGCAGCAATTTCTTTAGGCTATCATCAAAAACGTTTTCCTGAAACCTGGCGAGAACTCACAGAAAATGGAACTTTAGACTTAGTGCGTCGTCCCACAGGAGGAAGGGCGGTACTGCATGAAGGAGATTTAACTTATGCCGTAATTCTGTCAGGGATGACAGGAAAGCGAATCGCCGTTTATGAGAAAATTTGTGAGTTTTTAATTACTGGTTGGAAACGTCTCGGCATCCCTTTATTTTACGGTCAACAGGGGCGAGGATATCGGGAAATCGCAAACTGCTTTCAAACCGCAACCGGTGCTGATTTAGTCAGCAGTACAGGGGAAAAACTCATCGGTAGCGCCCAACTCCGCCGAGGAGAAACGGTTTTGCAACATGGATCAATGCAGTTAAATCCGAATCCAGAATTATTTCAGAAAGTGTTTAATCAGTCTCCAACCTCTCCCCAATTAAACCTTTCTCATGGGGAAATCATGGCAACTCTTAAAGCAGCCGCAGAGGATTGTTTTCACATCAAATTAATCACTCAGCCCCTAATGGGGAGAGAGTGGGAAGCCATCAAAGCCTTGACTTTTGAAAACCACTCCCAAAATTAAGACGTTTCCACTGGTGAAGACGGTAAGAGACAACAGTTGACATCATCTAAACAAACTTTTCCCCACTGTAAAGCCCAACGAACGAGAGACACGCGGTTATCGGTAGAGGTTTTGGTGAGGATGTTACTAATATGATTGTCAACGGTACGCTTGCTGATTTCTAGTTTTTGGGCGATTTCTTGGTTGGTTAACCCCGCAGCCACTAATTCGATAATTTGCATTTCTCGCCCTGAGATCGTAATTGGCGTATTTAATTGTTTCTCTGTCATTGGTTTCTCCGTTAAGTTTGCTGAGAATAGGTTAACTGATCAAAGCAATTTTATCGGGTAAGGTTCGAGAGTCGCCTCTCTCCCCTCCCCTAAGAACCGCACGTGACAGTTTCCCATCATACGGCTGAGGCTCTTACTTCCAGCCTTCGTCTTGGATTTTGGACTGTGTACCTGCTTATGACACGCTTTGTGTAAGTGGATTAAATTCTCAGCGTCGTCTGAGCCACCGTCTTTCACAGGTACTATGTGATGGGTCTCGATTTCTTCTCCGTTATAGAGGCTTTCACCACAGACAGGACATTTATGTTCTTGTATATTGGCTACTTGTTCGTATTTACTACCTTTCGCCCATTTTTGTTTTCCTATCTTGAGGTTACGTTTTTGCCAATAATCTCGGAGTGAGGGGTCATCAGGGCTTGCATTCCCTTTGACTTTCACGTGCCTTACTATGGGTGTACTACTGATGTTATAAAGAACAAAGAATTTCTCTTTGCCTCCACGACCAGTCCCTTTGCACATAAAAGTCCAGTGATTCCCTTTGTATGAACCGAAGTATTTATTTGCAACCCACTTTTTGGATTTATTTGGGTGTCGCCGACAACACCATTTCCAGAGGTAGTGCCATACTCGATATGAGATGTAGCTGAAGGTTCGTTTACTAACCGCCCCTCTGTAGTAGTTAGCAAAACCTCGGAGAAGTGGATTTAGGATTTTAATGACTTGTTCCTGAGTGCAAGATTTCATGTTATCTAGGGTTTCCCCAATTTTTTTACAGAAGGCGAGAACCTTCTTTTTCTGGGGCTTAATCATTAATTTGCCACCGTAATGGCGTAAGTTGAACCCAAGAAAGTCAAAACCTTCTTCCATTGAGACGATTCTCGTCTTCTCCGCGCTGATTTCCAAACCCCGTTCTAACATCCATTGCTTTATCTGGTCTAGTATGTGTTCTAGGCTTTCCTTATCCTTAGAGGTAACAACGAAATCATCCGCGTAACGAATGACTCCGAGCTTTGGATTGACTGACTTAATGAAGTCTTCCAACCCATGTAATCCAATGTTAGCTAACAGAGGACTAATCACCCCGCCTTGTGGTGTTCCCATGTCGGTCGGATTCAGTAAACCTATATCGAGATAACCAGCTTTTAACCATCCTTCAATTAAATCTCCACGTGGAACAGACTCAATTGCTTTCAGGATGGATTCATGGGCAATGTTGTCGAAGAAACCCTTAATATCAGCGTCTAGTACCCAAGTGTCACGTCCCCCCTGAACTCTCAAGAAACATTGTTCAATGGCATCGTGACAACTTCTACCGCATCTAAATCCATAAGAATTAGGCTCAAATACAGCTTCCCATTCAGGCTCTAGTATATTTTTAACCATTGCTTGTGCGACTCTGTCCCGTACGGTAGGGATTCCGAGGGGACGTTTCTTCCCGTTAGGTTTGGGTAAATAAACTCGTCGTGTCGGGTTAGCTTCGGGCATCTCCCAACTATTCACAAGTTTCACTCGCTCGTCTGGGGTGTTGATTACCTCCTTATCTACCCCTGCGGTACGCTTTCCTAGATTAACTTGAGTGATTTGTCGCACTGATAAAAGCAAGTTGGCTCGGCTTCGTAACAACAGCTTCTGCAACCGACGTAACTGCTTCCACTTACCAAGACTTCTGGCACGAAAGATTCGCATACGTAAGTTTCTAACAGACTTCTTGACCTTACGCCAGTTAATCTGACCCCAGTCTGAAATCTCTCCCCTTAGTCCATTTGTCAACGTTAAAGATGACATCTAACTTCTCCTCGGGTTCGTCCCCCTTGTAAACTTCACTTTCGTATAAGACCCAAGACAAGTCTGCTATTGCTTTCGCTTAGGGATAAAGTTTCAACCCCTATCCATCCCATTACAGGCTGGCATTCGCTTTTTGTCTCATCTTTTACCCTCCAAGGAGTTCCGTCTCCGTTACCTTCGACTTACTACCAGTTCGACCTCTGGCAGACCTTGTAGGGCTTACCCTGTTGTATCGATTGAACATACGAATTGGTTAGGATGGCTGACTATTCTACGGAAGGGGTTTGTTTCCACGTTATTATGAATGAGTAGCATAATAGCCACCTACTTACCTTTTTTGGTTATAGCCTGTCAGGGATAATTTGGCTATTTCAAGCATTACGTAGTTTAATCATCAGCTTAGGCTGTGTTCATCCTTCCAATTCTCCTTCTAGCACGGAAACCAGTTAACCCTACTAGCAACCGTTACGTTTGGGGCGTGCATTCCACTGGATTCATTACTTACTACCAGTGTCGCCATTCTCCGAGAGTGGAGAACTTTCCATAAAGGACAGGGGTGGAAATCCCTGTGGTGTAAGGGTTACACCGATTCAACCGACCAGTTCAGGTCGCGCACTCATATACTTAACTTCATTGTAACTATCAATGATCCCCGTTTCATACTTTGTTACTTTTTCTCGGTTGCCAAGTGCCATGGCAGCTATGAGGGATCACTTTTGGAAGTGCTAATATCAGGTTCGGGTAATTGTTTATAATTGGTGTTGGGTTTCGCGTGGAGACGTTCCATGGAACGTCTCTACCCAACCTACTTTTTATCATTGATTGAGCGAACCTGATATAAACGACAAATTGGCGGTAGTGGCTCGATCGAGAACAATCATTTCCGTTCCCAATTCTGGCTTCCATGTCATGGCATTACTAAAACTTTTAAATCCCAACAACGCGGGAAGCAACGCCACACGCACCGGCGGCACAAAAAACACCAAATAACGCCCTGCGAGAATTTTTCTAAAGCCTGAAACCAGAGATTTTGTCTCATAAGATACAATTAAGGAAAGGTTGGGCAATTTTGTAACTGTCTCTAAAGCAATGAACGGTGAACAATCAATAATGTTAAAATCATTCAGTCTCATCTAAAAATATATGATAATGTTATTTTTTAAGGTTCGATCGGTTACTCTTAGCAGTCTTTTATTGTTACCGTTACTGTTTTTCTCAACGCCTTTAATCGCTCAAACTCCGCCAGAATCGGATGAAGAAACTTCCGAGGATTTACGTCCAAACACTCTCTTGAGTTTAGAGGGAGGAGAAGACTTGATGACAGAAGCCACGAAAGCAATTGATGAGGGAAATTATGATTTAGCTAAAGAAAAATTGCAATCAGCGCGGCGAGTGTTTAATCAATTGTCGAATTTTTATCAACAGTTAGCAGGGAGTTTTCAAGGAGTTAATAATCAAGTTTCTGAAGAACAACGACAACAAGCATTACAAGCAGCAGAAATGCGCGATCGAGCGACTTATCAACTGGCTTTAGTTCACCGCGCACAAAAAGAAACAGCTTTAGCCGTTCCCCTTTTTATTCAAGTCATTCGTTCGCAAAATCCCACTTCTGAATTAGGAAAAAAATCTTACCAACAATTGCGGGAATTAGGCTTTGTCAAGTCTCCTTTTCCTGGTAACTAATCACGGAATAAGTTAAGGAAGATGGGGAAGATGGGGAGGATGGGGGAGATGGGGGAGATGGGGGAGATGGGGGAGAAAAATTGTCTTCCTTGTCTCCCATTTCCCCCTTGTCTCTAAAAATCAATTTAATGCACACCCGTTTATTGTTAATTATTAATTATGCTTGGAACATTTCAAAAAAGTCATTTGAGAATCGAAATCAAAGCTACAGCACAGTTAATTGGCGAGAGTTTATTGTATCCTGAAAAGCTGCGCCAATGGATGTTTCCTCAACAACTTTCTCAAGGATTACCGAATCAATTAGAATCAGGATTAACCTTTACCAGTCGCACAGGATTAATTACGATTAAACATGAAGTGGAAACTTTGACAGATTCTTATCTGCGGTTAATCCTCAGTGAAGGAGTGGATGGTTATCACGAATGGTGTTGGGATGAAGGTTGGGTACAATCTCGTTTAGAAGGGGTTTCTTTATTGCCTTTAAATTTAGCGCAGACGACGACTTTACTACGGTTGCGTCAATTTGTTGAAAACGGAGAGATTCTTTAATGAATAACATTAATTATCAAACCATGTCTAAACAAGAATTAAAAAAATATTTTCTTGAACATCGAGAAGATAAAAAAGCCTTTCAAGAATATTTAGATCGCCGTCATCAAAATTCTAAACCGACGACTACAGCAGATGATCCATTATTTGATAGTAAGATACAAGAAGCAATTAGACAACAAATTAATCAGAATCAAAGACAATCATAATCCTTCTTGATTCCAGGATTGATGTAATTAATGAGTTGAGCGGTGAGTTGAGCGGTTAGTTAATAATTGTAATTAGCCGATCGCGCACCGTAAAGAAATCATCCCAAGCATAATAAAACTTTTCTGCTTCTTCTAAATAATTCGCTAATCGATCGCGGGCGAAACTAATGTTAGCATTGAGAGCAATGTTTAAATCCGTGATGGAATCCCCGATCGAGATCGTTTTTACAGCAGGATATTGTTTCATTACTTCCACTTTAGCGACTAATTCGGTTCCCCCTTCGTAGTCAGAAATCGGCTGTAAATAGGCTTGACTCTGATCAATAGAAACCGCCGTAATGGAGGCGACTTTTTCTAATAACGATGAATCGCCGCTTGTTTGTTGACTTAAAACTCGTTTTACCATATCTTTTAAACCACCAGAAACCACATGAAACGGGATATCTTGCTCGATCGAAAATTCCACTAAATCCACAAAACCCCCACGCAACGGAATCTGATCCACATATTCAATCATCGTCGAATAAGACTGAGACGGAATCGACTGAATAATCCGTTTTACTCCCTCTCGTAGGGTTAATCTTCGAGAATAAATATCAGGAAGATATTGATCGCATAAATGCGGTGCAACCGTTTTTAACATTCCCGTAAATGTATCTTCTGCAGTAATTGTGCCATCAAAATCACAGAAAATTGCATATTGTGTTCGTTCTTTCTCTATCATTTCTAAAATGTCATCTATTCTTCGTGCTGGAGACTCCCTCTATACCGAAGGTTAGGGGGAGACGGGGCGTATAAACGTCTGGGAAAACCCCAGACGCTACTCCCCTCTCCGAAAGCACGTCCTCCATTTAATGTGTTTACAAAAGGGAGTGAAGGGAGAGAGGTGTAGTCTCCCTTCAGTTCCCAATAATGGGAGACTTCGCTACACCGAGTTAAGTATGCTTCGCCAAGGTTTCTAAAGTTTGTCAAGCTAACAGCACTTTCTTAACCCGTTTAGGAATGTTTAACTGTTAACCACAGAGCAGGGAACTAGCACGTATTCCGAGGTGTGATGGCTTTAGAAACGTAGCCCTGAGCGAAGTCGAAGGGCTTAGGCTGGTCAACTTGTGGACTCCAAGAAGCCCCCGTTATAACCTCCCAAGAGGTTTAACGGTGGGTCGTTGACTGACCTCTACAATAGCTAACAGTTATCATAGCATTTTTCCAGAAAAAATCATTAACCCTTGTTAGATAGCAGTTTTAATTCATTGTTTAAATTCCTCCGCTTACGCCCAGTGGATCAACGTTATGCTCTCCTAGAAGCCTGTCTGATTGGAGTGATCTCCGCACTGGCAGCGATCGCCCTCAAAGGAGGAATTGGTTGGCTGGGGGGGTATCGTGTGCAAATGGCAAACGAACACGGTTGGCTGGTGCTTCCTCTCGCTGGTTTTTTGTTTGGTGGGTTGACAGGGGTTTGTTTACAATGGTTAGCACCAGATGTAGGCGGTGGCGGGATTCCGCAAGTGAAAGCGGTTTTAGCCCAATTTCCCATGTCTCTTTCGCTGCGATCGGCATTGGTGAAAATGTTAGGGACAATTTTTATTCTCGGTGCTGGCTTTACTCTCGGAAGACGCGGCCCCACTGTTCACATGGGAGCAGCTTTAGCAGCGCAGTTAACGGTTTGGCTACCCACTTCTCCTCAACATCGTCGCCAAATGATCGCCGCTGGAGCCGCTGCGGGATTAGCTGCCGGGTTTAACACTCCCATTGCAGGGATTGTGTTTGTTATTGAGGAGTTGATGCGAGATATTTCTGGATTTACCCTCGAAACTGCCATTCTCGCCTCTTTTACGGGAGCAGTGGTTTCGCGGTTGTTTGGCGCATCGGATGTTAATTTATCAGGGTTAGTTTCCCAAAAAGGATGGGATGTAACGTTTGTATCGCAAGAGATTCCTTTTTTTTACTGTTGGGAATCAGTGCAGGATTACTGGGGGTTTTATTTAATCGTGGGATTTTATTCAGTCTTCGCTGTTATCAAAATTTATCTTTCCCCCTCCCGTTACGGATTGCCGTCGCTGGCTTGATTTCTGGCTCGATCGTCGCCGCTTTACCGCCGTTTTTCCGCGATAATGCAGGATTACGGGATTTTTTAATTACAGGTGAGGGGGGATGGCAACTCACAGCGATCGCGCTCATTGCTTATTTTATCCTCACCTTAGTTGCTTATGGCTCTGGCGCACCAGGGGGATTATTTTCTCCCGCACTGGTTTTAGGCTCGGCGTTAGGCTATCTCATCGGAGTTGCTGAAGTTTCGATATTAGAGTTTGGCAGTGCCAACACCTATGCTTTAGCAGGGATGGGAGCAATGTTTACCGCCGTTGTGCGAGTGCCAGTGACGGCAATTATTATTATTTTTGAACTGACAGCAAACTTTGAGTTAGTCTTACCGTTGATGATTACTTGCGCCACTGCTTATGTTGTCGCCGAAGGGCTTGCTAGTGGCTCGCTCTACCAACGCTTATTAGCAGCAAAAGGCATCAATTTACGGGAAGAAGCACAAGTTGATCCCCTTTTAGCTCGTCTCACCGCAGAGCAAGTGATGCAGTCTTCTGTTGATACGCTATCACCCGATTTAACTTTAGATGAAACCTGTCAGGCGTTTTCTCGCTCTCCCCATCGGGGTTTTCCAGTGGTAGAGCAAGGAAGGCTTGTGGGAATGATTACGCAAACCGATTTAGGTAAGTTTATGAGTCGCTCACAACCGCTTACTCTTCAAGATATGATGACAAAGCGACCAATGAGCGTTAGCCCCACCGCGCCTTTACAAGAGGTGCTTTATCTCCTCAACCGCTATCAATTATCCCATTTGCCTGTAACGAAACGAGAACGTCTGGTGGGGATTATTACTCGCAGTGATATTATTCGCGCCGAAGTGGAAGAGTTACATGATCCGAAGCGTATTCCCTCTGGGATGGAACAACGAGTAACGGGTGAGCCTTCTTATATTATCTATCAAACGCGATCGCCAGCAGTGGGAAAAGGACGGATTTTGCTTCCTCTGGCGAATCCCGATACAGTGGCAAGTTTAACCGAATTTGGGAGCGCGATCGCCCAATTTTCCCAAGCCGAATTAGAATTATTACATCTCATTAAAGTGCCGCGTCATCTCGCTCCTGATCAAGTTTGGGTGGATGACACGATCGGGCGCAAATTATTACAACAGGGAGAAACCATTGCCAATCAGTATAAAATTCCGATTCACACCCAAATTCGCACCACCCATGAGCGCAGTGAAGCGATTTTAGAAGTCATCCAAGAACGGAAAATTTCCCTTTTGATCCTCGGTTGGAAAGGAACAAAAAACATTTTTACGGGACATTTATTTGGGAAAATTGCCAGTAAACTGATCCGACGAGCGAACTGTGATTTAGTCTTAATCAAAAGGAGTGAAGATCAAAAACAGAGGGAAAAAGAATACACTCGTTGGTTGATTCCTCTGGCTATGGAAAACACCCAAGTTGAGCAATTATTAGCCTTATTACCTCAATTAAGTGCTTTATTTCCCAATCCCGAATATATTTTATGTGGCGTTACTGCTAATTCTGAAACAAACGATACACAAACCCTCCTCGAAACCAGAGCCGAAGCATTACAGAAACAATTAGAAAGCCCTGTAGAAAGTATTGGTTTGTCTCCTCCCTCCCAAGAAAATCAGGTGTTACAATTAGCACGAGAAAAAGCCTGTGATGTTATTGTTTTATTGACTAACTTACAGATTGCCTCTCGCTCTTTAATTTTAGAACCTAGTGATGAGAATAATCTTCCAGCAATGATCGCGAATCGTTTTCAGGGAACAGTGATTTTAGTTCGTCCTGCTCCGAAAACATAACCTCACCAGTTACGCCCTTGCCCCCTAAATCCCCCAAGACTGGGCAGGGCTGTTTCATTCTCGGTGTTAAAATCGAAAGCGATCGCCTAAAACCCCTACGGGGTGGCGCGATCGCGCCAATTTCTTCTAATTTGGCTTTTTCTTAAGAAAAAAGCCGTAAAACCCCTGCTATTCCTAACATCTGGAATAACCAAAAAAATAGAATGAAACAGCCCTGCCAAGACTGGGGGGCTTGATCAGTTACGCCCTTGCCCCCTAAATCCCCCAAGACTGGGGGGCTTGATCAGTTACGCCCTTGCCCCCTAAATCCCCCAAGACTGGGCAGGGCTGTTTCATTCTTTTAAAATTAAGGGAGGTAGGGAGATGGGGGAGACAAGGGAGACAAGGGAGATGGGGGAGATTTCAGGACTCTTTTTTCTTATGAATTAGTCAAAAAGTAAGAAAAAGGCTTCGATCGAACGTACCGTAAGAGGTTCAGGCGATCGCTGCCAATTTTGACCCCGAGAATGAAACAGCCCTGCCAAGACTGGGGGGGGCTTGATCAGTTACGCCCTTGCCCCCTAAATCCCCCAAGACTGGGGGACTTGATCAGTTACGCCCTTGCCCCCTAAATCCCCCAAGACTGGGGGGCTTGATCAGTTACGCCCTTGCCCCCTAAATCCCCCAAACTTGGGGGACTTGATCAGTTACGCCCTTGCCCCCTAAATCCCCCAAACTTGGGGGACTTGATCAGTTACGCCCTTGCCCCCTAAATCCCCCAAGACTGGGGGGCTTGATCAGTTACGCCCTTGCCCCCTAAATCCCCCAAACTTGGGGGGCTTGATCAGTTACGCCCTTGCCCCCTAAATCCCCCAAGACTGGGGGGCTTGATCAGTTACGCCCTTGCCCCCTAAATCCCCCAAACTTGGGGGACTTGATCAGTTACGCCCTTGCCCCCTAAATCCCCCAAACTTGGGGGACTTGATCAGTTCCCCCCAAACTTGGGGGGTGAGGGGGGCGAAATCCACTCCCTAAATCCCCCAAACTTGGGGGGTGAGGGGGGCGAAATCCACTCCCTAAATCCCCCAAGACTGGGGGGCTTGATCAGTTACGCCCTTGCCCCCTAAATCCCCCAAGACTGGGGGACTTGATCAGTTACGCCCTTGCCCCCTAAATCCCCCAAGACTGGGGGACTTGATCAGTTACGCCCTTGCCCCCTAAATCCCCCAAGACTGGGGGGCTTGATCAGTTACGCCCTTGCCCCCTAAATCCCCCAAACTTGGGGGCTTGATCAGTTACGCCCTTGCCCCCTAAATCCCCCAAACTTGGGGGCTTGATCAGTTACGCCCTTGCCCCCTAAATCCCCCAAACTTGGGGGACTTGATCAGTTCCCCCCAAACTTGGGGGGTGAGGGGGGCGAAATCCACTCCCTAAATCCCCCAAACTTGGGGGGTGAGGGGGGCGAAATCCACTCCCTAAATCCCCCAAGACTGGGGGACTTGATCAGTTACGCCCTTGCCCCCTAAATCCCCCAAAACTGGGGGACTTGATCAGTTCCCCCCAAACTTGGGCAGGGCTGTTTCATTCTCGGTGTTAAAATCGAAAGCGATCGCCTAAAACCCCTACGGGGTGGCGCGATCGCGCCAATTTCTTCTAATTTGGCTTTTTCTTAAGAAAAAAGCCGTAAAACCCCTGCTATTCCTAACATCTGGAATAACCAAAAAAATAGAATGAAACAGCCCTGCCAAACTTGGGGGACTTGATCAGTTCCCCCCAAACTTGGGGGGTGAGGGGGGCGAAATCCACTCCCTAAATCCCCCCAAACTTGGGGGGTGAGGGGGGCGAAATCCACTCCCTAAATCCCCCAAACTTGGGGGGTGAGGGGGGCGAAATCCACTCCCTAAATCCCCCAAACTTGGGGGGTGAGGGGGGCGAAATCCACTCCCTAAATCCCCCAAACTTGGGGGGTGTAAGTTTTGATCCTATCCTATCAAACTCCTAAACAGTGCTATGAATGAAAATGGTTACACCACAAAAGAGTTTTCAGTCCGTTTAAAACGAGATCAAAAACAGGTGTTGTTGTATCTGCCGCCAGCACCAGCATTAGAAGTAGTTAACGATTGGTTGGAGTTATGGCAACAATTGAATCATCGACTGAATGCGAGTGAGCAGTTTTGGGAGGCGGAAACCTTAGTCACTCTCAAAGCAGGCGATCGATTACTAGATGTTTCCCAACTGAGCGCGATCGCCCAGACACTAGAAAACGTCAAATTACACCTCTCCGCCGTAGAAACCACCCGTCGCCAAACCGCCGTTGCTGCTGCTACTGCAGGTTATTCCGTGATTCAACCGCCCCCTGTCGCCCCGATCAAGCCATCTGTGAGCGATCGACACTTCAAACACGGTGAGCCTTTATACTTAAAAACTACCATCCGCTCTGGCATGGAAATTCGACATGATGGCACTGTGATCCTCTTGGGAGATATTAACCCAGGAGGAGCAATTATTGCTCAAGGGGATATTATAATTTGGGGAAGATTGCGTGGCATTGCTCATGCGGGTGTCAAGGGCGATCGCACCTGTCGGATTATGTGCCTCCAACTGCAACCCACCCAATTAAGAATCGCTGATGTGGTGGCTCGCGCTCCCCATACCTCCCCCTGTCAAGTGCAACCAGAAATTGCCTATATCAGTGCCGATGGGATACGCATTACTCGCGGACTGGATTTTCGTAAAACCCACCGTTATCTCAGTGAAACGGAAATTTGGGAAAGCCTTGATCACTAAAAAAATAAGATATGGAAATGAGTAGAGTTATTGTTATTACTTCTGGAAAAGGCGGCGTTGGTAAAACCACCATCGTTGCTAATGTTGGCAGTGCTTTGGCAAAATTAGGGAAAAAAGTAGCGGTCGTTGATGCGGATCTTGGGCTACGGAATTTAGACTTATTGTTAGGCTTGGAAAACCGAATCGTTTACACCGCGATCGATGTGGCGAGCGGAGACTGTCGCTTAGAACAGGCGTTAGTCAAAGATAAACATCATTCTGGCTTAGTATTACTACCAGCCGCGCAAAGTCGAGGGAAAGAAGCAATCACCCCCGAACAAATGAAAGACATGGTGACCCGACTTGCTCCAGATTACGATTTTGTTGTGATTGACTGTCCAGCAGGGATTGAAATGGGCTTTCAAAACGCGATCGCCCCAGCAACGGAAGCCCTAATTGTCACCATCCCCGAAGTCGCCGCCGTCAGAGATGCCGATCGAGTGATTGGACTATTAGAAGCCAACAGTATCAGTAATATTAAACTGATTGTCAATCGAGTGCGACCAGAAATGATCCAAGCCAACAACATGATGAGCGTCGAAGACATATTAGAAGTTCTCGCCATTCCTCTAACAGGAATTATCCCTGATGATGAGCGTGTTATCGTTTCTAGTAATCGCGGTGAACCTTTAGTATTAGAAGAGGAACTCTCCACTCTAGGCGTAACCCTTAATAACATTGCGCGACGTTTAGCTGGAGAAGAAGTAACCTTTCTTGACTTAATGGAATCAGAAAGAAGTCTCCTCGAACGGATTCGTCGTTGGTTTACCGAACCGATTTAAAAATAATAAAATAACCTCATCGCCACAAGCTTTAACCAAAATAATTAATAATGATGGGACTTCTAAAACGAATTTTTAATCGCAATACTCCCGCCAGTAGTCGATACCAAGCCAAACAGCGCTTAAAACTGATTATCGCTCATGATCGATCGGGATTAAGCAAAGAAACCCTCGACAAAATGGTAGAAGAAATCTTACAAGTCGTCGCTCGTTATGTGGAAATTGACCTCGATAACATCGAATTTAATCTCGAAAACGAAGAAGGAATCACCATCCTGACGGCCAACTTTCCCATTCGTCGCGTCAAAAACCAAATCCAAAAACCAAATATCAAACAACCTTAAAATTACTATGTGTCGTCTTTTAGGATATCTCGGTTCACCCGTCCAAATTGATCAACTGCTTTGCCAACCGAAAAACTCCCTTGTTGTCCAAGCCTATCAACCGAAAGAAATGGAATTAGCATTAATGAACGCAGACGGCTTTGGGATTGGTTGGTATCATCCCGAAAAAGAAACCTTTCCCTACACTTATAAACAAATTACCCCAATTTGGAGCGATTTAAACCTAACCCAAATTAGTCGTTATGTGGAAGCCAGTTGCTGGTTAGGTTATGTTCGTAGTGCTACCCCTGGTTTAGCCGTTGATCTCAGCAACTGTCAGCCCTTTACTAGCGAAGGATTATCCTTATCTCGACCCCTATTATTCACTCATAACGGCTATATTGATCAGTTTCGGAAAACCCTCTATCGTCCCATTCGCCTTAGTTTAAACGATGACGTTTATCTGCACATTCACGGGACAACCGACTCAGAACATATTTTTGCCCTCATTCTCCATCAGTTATACACCCAACCGAAATTATCCCTCGTTCAAGCCGTAGAAACCGCCTTAAATCAACTCTCAGACATCGCCCAAGCCGCAGGAAATGTGTTTTTCTGTGCCAACATCGTCATCAGCGATGGACAGCAATTAGTCGCCAGTCGTTTTGCCAGTAACGCCAAAGCTCCCAGTCTCTATTGGTTAGAAAATGATCCCAACTATCCCGATGCGGTGATTATTGCGTCAGAACCCTTATTTGAGGGAAACTGGAAACGTTGTCCCGAACAAAGTATCATTCGTGTCGGAGAGGATGGAACAGTTAACACCTACCAAGTTGCACCGCGATGCTATTCGTAACGCCTTACAAGCCGTGCGAACGCGAACCCTAGAATTATTTGCTAATCTCGATTTTAATACCGTTTGCACCCAAGCCCATCCCGATTTTAGTCCTGTGGGATGGCATTTAGGACATATCGCCTTTACCGAAGGTTTGTGGATACTGGAACATCTCAAAGGAGAAAGTCCGTTATATCCTCAATATCGAAAACTCTTCGCTGCTGATATTCTCCCCAAACCAGAACGACAAAACCTCCCCGATATGGCAACCATCCTCGCCTATCTCCATGATATTCGTTCTCAAGTCTTCGCTTATCTAGAAATTGCCCCCCTCGAAAAACAAACTCGTCTCTGGTGGTGGTTGCTTCAACATGAATGTCAACACAGCGAAACCATGAGTTTAATTTTGCAACTCCAACAATTAAAAACGCTTCCTCCTTACCCCATCACTCCCTCTACGACAACCAGAGAAGTGATTGCAGATATGGTAAAAATTCCAGAAGGAACATTTATGATGGGAAGCAAGGTTAACCCCCAAGACAATGCTCGTCCCCGTCATTGGGTTGATTTAGATCAATACTGGCTCGATCGATATCCCGTCACCTGTGGACAATATCGGAAATTTATCGAAGCTGGCGGCTATCAAACCCGTCAATGGTGGTCAAAAGAGGGATGGCAATGGCGACAAACTCATCCCGTTGCTCACCCATTATACTGGTCAGAAAGTCAAGAATGGGACGATCATCCCGTGTATGGAGTGAACTGGTATGAAGCCGAAGCATACGCCAACTTTGTGGGGAAACGTCTTCCCACCGAAGCGGAATGGGAAAAAGCCGCCCGTTACCATCCCCACAGCGAACAAGCCACCACCTATCCCTGGGGAGAAGCCACTCCCAAACCAGATCATGGCAACTTGAATAACCAAATCGGACAAACCACACCAGTTAACGCCTATCCCGAAGGGAAAAGCCACTTGGGTTGCTACGATCTTCTTGGTAATGTTTGGGAATGGACTGCGTCTTGGTTTTCTCCCTATCCAGACTTTGAATCTTATCCCGATCGAGGCTATTCCGAAGCCTATTTCGACAATCAGCATCGAGTGTTACGGGGAGGAAGTTGGGCAACTCGCCCTTACGCCATAGAGAGTAGTTGGCGCAATTGGTACTATCCTCATTTACGTCAACTTTTTGCTGGTTTTCGCTGTGCTAAATCCATTACAACATGACATTTGCCCCCTATAATCCCCCCTAACCCCCCTTTGAAAGGGGGGGAAATGGTATTACTTATTCTTTGATGATTTGCCAAATAACAAATAACCAATAACAAATAACCAATAACTAATAACCAATAACCAATAACCAATAACCAATAACCAATAACAAATAACCAATAATGACCATTTATATTCAAGACCCCGAAATCAGAAACCAATATCGCAGCACTGGTATTGTTCGCGGACTTTATGTTCCTAGCGATACCGCCTCCTGTCAAGGGATATTAATGACCAGAGATGGTTTATTTTCTGCCGAACTTTTCCGCAGATGGTGGAAACCACCTCATCAAGAATTAGTTTGGAATTGTTGGGCAAAAACGTTACATAATGAACCCTCACTACACTTTATCCTCAAGGGAACTTACAGGGATGAAGAAGGAAAAAATATCCCTCCCGAATCCATCTTAGAAGACAGATTCAGCATTCGTGGCAATTTGCTGTTTTGGAATGAGGATAAAGAAAATTTTGGCATCAGTATTCGTCCAAATAAAGATGCTATTCGACGCTTTCATCCTTTTTTTATTGAGATTAAAGGCAAGTTAGTTGATCCTAAACCTGGGGCGTTTTGGGAAGTGGAAGCCGTTAGAAAAGGGAACGAATTAGTGTTAGTAGAAGGGAAAGAAGTTTTCCCGCCGTTCAAGAAAAAGAAAGGAAAAGGAAAAGGCAAACCATCAAAAAATAAGAAACCTCAAGAGGAAGCCACGCCTCAAGACTCACAGTAGCAATTAAAATGAATTTGAAAAATGGTATTATTCCCCCCCTTTCAAAGGGGGGTTAGGGGGGATTATATTATAGGGGATGTAGCAATCATCAGTAGATTGCATATAATAATATTAAATAGAAATAGTTTCGTGATCATTATTTTTGGGTTATTAGGCGCAAGTTTTATCGGTTGGTTTGTCAGCAGTTTAGCTGGTGGCGGTAGCCCTCTTATTTTAATTCCTGTGATGAGTTTGTTTTTAGAAGCATCAGTTATTCCGCCCATTCTCACGATCGGAATGTTATTTGGTAACGGACAAAGAGTTGCTTTATATTGGCAGGAAATTGATTTAGAATTAACGTATTGGTATCTCCCAGGGGCGATTTTAGGGGCGATTTTAGGGGTTTTTCTATTTACGAAATTACAACTAGAATGGTTAAGTTTGTTATTAGGTCTCTTCTTAATTATTTCTATTTTTACTTACAAACTTGCGGAACAGTCAACTTTATTAAAAATTAAAGCATGGTATTTTTTACCCGCAGGATTTGTTTATGCGTTCTTATCGGGATTAATTGGTAGCACGGGACCTCTACTTAATCCTTTATACTTAAATTATGGCTTAGAAAAAGAAAAAATGATCGGGACAAAATCCACTCATGTTTTAGTGGTACATCTCATTAAAATCATTGCTTATGCTGGTTTTGGTGTGTTATCTTCACCGATTATTGGCTACGGTTTATTGATTGGAGTCGGTGCTTTTCCAGGCAATTGGTTAGGACAAAAAGTTTTAGCCCGTATCGAAGAAAGACGGTTTCGACAAATTGCGATCGCGTTTATTCTGATTAGTGGTGTTATGTTAGTCTGGAATCAAAGAAAGGTTTTAACTTTTATTTATTAGTCTTAAAAACAATGTTATCAAATCTCTCCGTTAACTTAGAACAAAATTCTTATCAAATCGCGATCGCGCCCAATGTTCTCTCTGAAATTGGCAACTATCTAAAGTCTCTCAACGTTGGGAATAAAATTTTAGTGGTTTCTAATGCCATGATTTTTGATGAATATGGAGAAACACTGATCAACGCAATTCAAGCGGCTAACTTTTCCGTTTCCCATCATATTTTACCCGCAGGAGAACGCCATAAAACTCTTCTTTCTATTCAAAAACTCTATGACCAGGCACTAGAAAATCATCTCGAACGATCGTCCACTTTTATTGCTTTAGGAGGAGGAGTCATCGGTGATATGACAGGTTTTGCTGCTGCGACTTGGTTAAGAGGCGTTAATGTTATTCAAATTCCCACCTCCCTTTTAGCAATGGTTGACGCATCGATCGGGGGGAAAACTGGAGTCAATCATCCCCAAGGAAAAAACCTCATTGGAGCATTTCATCAACCGAAATTAGTATTAATTGATCCCCAAGTGTTAAAGACACTTCCTCATCGAGAATTTCGCGCTGGCATGGCAGAAGTCATTAAATATGGAGTAATTTGGGATGCTGATTTATTCCAACAATTAGAAGCAGCAGAACGCCTCGACGAACTCGAATATTTAAGCGTAGAATTACTCCAAAACATTCTCACTCATTCCTGTCAAGCGAAAGCAGATGTTGTGAGTAAAGACGAAAAAGAAGGCGGTCTTCGTGCCATTTTAAACTATGGTCACACCGTCGGTCATGCCATTGAAAGTTTAACAGGATATAGTTTAGTTAATCATGGGGAAGCCGTCGCCATTGGAATGTCTGTTGCTGGTAAAATTGCGGTTAAAATGGGGTATTGGTCAGAAGTTGAAAGCCAACGTCAAGACCAATTAATCATCAAAACTGGATTACCGACGACTGTTCCTCCGATGTTAGAAATTGATGATATTTTAGAAACCTTGAAAAGTGATAAAAAAGTAAAAGCAGGAAAAGTCAGATTTGTTTTACCGCAGCAAATTGGAAGCGCAACCGTTACCGATCAAGTCACGCCAGACATCATCAGCGCCGTAATTAAAACCTGTCAAGAAAAATCATAAGCAAGTAGTGCCTCCTGAAAAAGTCCATTGGTTGGTTTAGTAAGGCAAAAGGCAAGAGGCAAAAGGCAAGAGGGTTGATTGATCGGTATGAGTTTAGAGACGTTCCATGGAACGTCTGTACATTAGTCATTGGAAAATAAAGAACAAAGGACAAAGGTGTTCCTGAGCCTGTCGAAGGACGAAAGACAAAGGTGTTCCTGAGCCTGTCGAAGGACAAAAATGTAGGTTGGGTGGAGAGTAGCGCAACCCAACATTAATATTCTTTAATCATTGACGAATATATCAAGCTGTTATATTATTATTGCCAGTGTGTGAGGTGTGAAGGGAAAGCAGGAGAGGAGTCGAGACGAAACAAGGACAGTCGCCGACTCCTTTTCTGTCTCCAAACCTCATTGACTAACCCAATCACTGTACATTAATTGACATTCGTGTTGATTGTGTTCGGTTAGTCCAGTCTAAGTCTCTTAGCAGGCTACGTTATTTAGGTCAGGACACCTTTGGGTGCAAGCCAGCCTTCTGCTCTGTCGCTGATAGTTAAACAGGTTCAAGTGATTCAAGGATACCAGTGCTATTAGTGTAAAAAGCCTAGATAACATTGACGAGGCACACTTTACTCCGTGCAGGGAAGTATCCCATTATGTGGGAACTGAAGAGAGACTGCACCTCTCTCTCTTTATCCATAAAAGTCAATTAATGTTCAGCAAATAACCTATTAGAAGTTAGCAGGAAAGATTTGATGGCATTTCTTCTGTCGGGCGATCGACCTCATCTGCCATCGGATCACCTGCGGGTAATAAATTAAGCAAAGGAAGCGGCAACAAAGTAGAAACATTGGTCAAAATGACTAACAGCCACAGTCGATCGAAGTTGTTTTCTGTTACTCCCAATAACGCCGTTAATAAGCCGCCTAATTCCTGAGATAAAAACCCCGCTAAATTAAACACTGACATTAATAAAGCGAAAAAAGTCGCCTCAATTCCCGCAGGACAAAGTCTCGCCGCTAAGACTAAAATGGGCATTAACGCCACCTCCCCGATCGCGCTTAAAATCAAATTATCCCCCAAACTAAACCAATAATCATCAATTCCTAACGCCCGATTGGCATGAGTCACTAACACTAAAACACTCATTCCCAACACAGCAGAAATCACCGTACTCCATCCCAACACTTTCCGAAACGGAACTGTCCTTAAAAAGCGCTGAAATATCCAAACACCGACTAAAGAAGCAAAGCTACTCACTAACCGCACTCTTCCCAAGAACTCTGGTTCAAAGCCTAATTCGTTCGTCACAAAAAAGAAGATCGCCGCATCGGAACCGGGTGTCGATTGCCAAACAAAGATAAAAATCGTTGGTAGTAAAATCCGTTTTTGACGCACCGCACCCCAAAGTTGTTGAACTTGTCCTTTCACATTTCCTAATAATTGTGATCGATCGCGCTCAGATTTCGGTAATGGCGTTTCGAAAATTAACCAAGCCACCCCAGAAAAGACCAAAGGAAACACCGCGGTTAGTGCAAAAATCGTTCTCGGCGTGAATAATTCCAGCAACCAGCCGCTAAAATAAGCGGTAATCAATCCCCCTAGCGCCGTCGCCCCCCAACTCAAAGATTGTAGTGATCCCGCATTCGCTAGCGACTCTTCTCGCGCCCGTTCCACCACTTGGGAATCGACAATTACATCACTAATGGCGATCGATGCGGAACTCATTAAAATTGCGATCGTTGCCAACCAAGCACTATCAACAAAGGTCGCCAAAGCCAGCCAAGACGCAGTTCCCAGAAAGCCTGATAGCACGAGATAAGGACGACGACGGTAGCCAAAAATCGGAAAGCTATCAGAGAAAAACCCAAACAACGGTTTAATCACCCAAGGTAAAATCGCAAACCCCGTTAATACGGAAACTTCTGCAGGAGTTAACCCCAGATCATCCTTGAGAAAAAAACTAATCGCCAGACGAGCTAAGTTTAGCACGCCTCGCACCACATAGACGCTCACAATCGCCATTAATTCTGGCGTGGGGTCATTACCTAAAAATAGTTTATCTTTAACAAATGTTCGCCACTGTATCTCAACTGTCATAAACGCGATCCTAAAATAAAAAGTTCACCGACGGATGGGGGAGATGGGGGAGATGGGGGAGATGGGGGAGATGGGGGAGATGGGGGAGATGGGGGAGATTTCAGGACTTTAGAAATCATAGTAAACTTCGCATAAATTAAGACTATGAATTATACAACAAGCGTTACGATCACATAAATAATCTTCTACGATATCTGCTCCGACTTCATCTCGAAAAAAAGCAATAACAGCACAAGCATCTAAAATAATATTCACTACCTGCGATTTTCCCTTTCTATTTCTTCGGTGTTTTCTTTGAGAAAATTGATCACTACTTTCCGTTACCTTTGCATATTTTCCTCGATCATTTCGTCTTTGTCGAAGAATATCTAATAAAATCTCTTTGTTCTATTCATTTTTGTCCTTTGTCTTTCGTCCTTCGTCCTTTGTTCTTTGTTTTCCAATGACCAATGACTAATGACTAATGACTAATTGGTGTTGGGTTTCGTTTCCCTTCACCCAACCTACTTTTTTGTCTAATTGGTGTTGGGTTTCGTTTCCCTTCACCCAACCTTTTACAGTGACCAGTGATCAGTGATCAGTAAACAAATAACAAATAACAAATAACAAATAACGAATATTGCTGTTGGGTTTCGTTTCCCTTCACCCAACCTACTTTCTATAATCTTTCTATTAATTGTTTAGCGTAGATTGCCCATTTTTCTTGTTTTTGTTCTTCATATAGTCTTTGTGCTTGCTGTAAGTTAGTTTTGGCTTCGGTAAATTTTTCTTGTTGAAATAAAATCACCCCAATTGCATAATAAGCACTAGCAAAGTCGGGATTATATTTGCTTGCTTTCTCAAAAGCCTTAAGCGCTTGAGGCGCATTTTTTTCTTGAAACCAGATTTTTCCTAGTCCATAATGGGCTTGACTATGAGTTGGATCAATATCGATCGCGTCTGAGAAGGCATTTTTGGCTAATTTTAGCTCTTGTTTTTCTAAGTAGATTAATCCTAAATGATAGGGAACTTCTGGGGCTTGAGGGCGATATTTTCGGGCGTTGCGAAAATGATTGATTGCTCGATCGAGCTTTCCCTTTTCCTTTTGCACTAATCCTAAATTATAGTGAGCAATTCCTAATTCAGGAGCAATCTCCAGAGCGCGATCAAGGTAGGTTTCTGCTTGTTTGAGATTATTTCCTTCTAATAACGCTGCCCCTAGATTAGCATAGGCAACCGCTAGGGTGGGATCAACTGATAACGCCTGATAAAACGCTTCGGCGGCGGCTTGGAGGTTTCCTTCTTCTCTCAATGCTAACCCTAGATTATAGTGGGCTGGGGCAAGATTTTTGTCTAAAGTTACTGCTTCCTGAAACGACTCGATCGCCCTTTCCGTGTTTCCCCTTTGTGCTTCTTGTAACCCCTGATTTAAATATCTCACCGCTTTCGGAGTCGTTGGGGTTAAAATCGGAAGTGATTGTGATTGTACCACTTGAGGATTGATCACCGCTAATAGACCAATTAAAACACTAATCAGGACGAACCACCGTTCACCCTGATCTTCCAGAAATCGTTGCACCCCCCAACCGCACTTCATCGCCTTTTTCCTTGTCAGTTTTAGCAAAATATGGTATGCTTTTAAGCTGTGGGTTAATTCCAAGCGGACGTGGCGGAATTGGTAGACGCGCTAGATTTAGGTTCTAGTGTCTTTGACGTGAGAGTTCGAGTCTCTCCGTCCGCATCATTCCTCATCAAACTAGGCAAAGATTGATTCTTTTGCTGAGGTTTCCGATGATTCTGTGGTGGGAAACCCTCGATCGATCTCTTGTATCATCACCTGTTTCGCTCCTAAAATACGCTGTAACACCTGCATCGCTTTATGGGGATCGCCTTTTCCGCAAAAAAATAAATCGGCGGCAAAATACCCATGTTCTGGCCAAGTGTGAATAGCAATGTGTGATTCCGATAGAGTCGCCGTTGCTGTCACCCCATGAGGATTAAACTGGTGGACACACAAATTAAGTAACGTTGCGCCACCAGCAGACACTGCTTCCACCAACGCCGATCGAATTTGTTCAGGATCGTTTAATATTTCTTCAGGAGCTTGCCAAGCCTCTACAACCAGATGAGTTCCCACTTTTTGCATTATATCTTTATTTCTCCAGCTTAATCAACAACGTTTTCGTCCCAACCTAGTTATAACGTTTCTATTGGTTGAGTTTTCCACGTTTTTCAAAACGTAGATTCTAAACGAGGACACCCATAATTTTCGTTTTAATCGCACGTTCATCTAAATTCCGTCCAATTAAGACTAAACGAGTTTGACGCGGTTCTTCATTTCCCCATGCTCGATCATAAAACGAATCTAAATGTTTTCCCACTCCTTGTACCACTAAACGCATCGGTTTTTTCGGAACATTTACGAACCCTTTCACCCGATACACTTCCGCTTCCTTATACAGTTCTTGCAAACAGTCCATTAATTTTTTCGGTTCAAATTCCTGATCTAAAATCAACTGTACGGAGTTAATATCATCATCATGGTCGTGTTCTTCTTCGTGATCATGGTGACTGGGACGAGTTTCTAGATTGTCTTCTACCGCTGCGTCAAACCCTAATAAAATTTCGGCGGCAATTTCCCCGTTATAACAGGGAACAATATTCACTCCTGCTGGTAATTCTTGCTTTAACCAAGTTTCAACTTTTTTACGGGTGGTTTCATCCACTCGATCGACCTTTGTTAACAAAACTAAATCGGAACAAGCTAACTGATCCTCAAATAATTCCTCGATCGGGGTTTCATGTTCTAAATTAGGATCAGCTTGACGTTGTGCTTCTAGTGCGTCTAAATCTCCCACTAACGCCCCACTGGCGATCGCTTCACAATCAACCACTGTAACGACACCATCCACTGTGGCGCTGTTCCGAATTTGGGGCCAACGGAATGCCTGGACTAAGGGTTTCGGTAGTGCCAACCCTGATGTTTCGACGACAATACAATCAATTTTATCCCGTCGTTTTAACAACTCCTGCATAGTGGGGAAAAACTCTTCTTGTACCGTACAACATAAACAGCCGTTGGTGAGTTCTAAGATATTATTGCTTGCGTCTTCTTCTTCCTCACAAATTTGGCAATTGCGAAGTAAGTCGCCATCAATTCCCACTTCCCCAAATTCATTCACGAGAACAGCAATTTTGCGCCCTTGATTATTTTGCAATAAATGTCGCACGAGCGTTGTTTTTCCCGCACCAAGAAAGCCTGTTACTACTGTAACTGGTATTTTTGCCGCCATGAAATTAACTCCTTATTTTGTTATTTGTTATTTGTTGTTTGTTATTTGTTATTTGTTATTTGTTATTCGTTATTTGTTATTTGGCAAGTCATCACAGAATAAGTAAGACCATTTTGATAAACTGGCGTTACAAACCAGCCCATTGTTTCCCCCTTTGAAAGGGGGGCTAGGGGGGGATTTAGGGGGGCAACCCCCCAGAATTGGGGGATTTAGGGGGCAACCCCCAGAATTGGGGGATTTAGGGGGCAAAGTCCCCCAGAATTGGGGGATTTAGGGGGCAAACCCCAGAATTGGGGGATTTAGGGAGCAACCCTAAAATCATTGTCATTGCTGCGATCGTAAAATTGTAATCGTCTTACGCCTAGATACAAATCTTGAGTGATGTTTCCTGCGGGACGAGCCGTTATACCGAACAAATAAACCCCATCATATTGCGGATTTTTTCTCGGTTTTAACCCCAATGTCATCGTTGTTCCAGGGGGAATCGGTTGACGAAATGTTGCCGTAATTTTTCGATGATCCTCGCTTTGGGAAACATTAGCGAGGGAGAGACTTTCTTGTTTCTTGTTGGGTGTTCCGACAAAAGCAGTGGTTTCTTCTAATAACAAGGGAATGTCATCAATTCCCCCTCTTTGAGTAATCACCAGTTCACCTAAAGATTCGCCAGCATCAGAGGGAAGCGTGAGAGTAAAGTAATAAGTTGCTCCTCTTCTATGGATTTCATTAAAGGTGGTTTTTACTTTTTCTAAACGAGGAGCTGCTTCAAAAAATACTGTTCCGTCTAAACGCTCCCCAGCAGAAGCTGATGGCATAATGATGCTCAAAGTGCTGAGAAAAAACAAGCTCGATCGAAGCCACGAAACACCCATGATCTTAGTCTCCTTTTAGATAGCAGAAGTCAGAAAGACAATTCCCATCCCCATTATTCCACAGCCAATCAAGCGGCTGAGAGGAAGACTCGGTGTGCTAAGTTGAGCAAGAAGCGTTTGTGCGAGTTTATAGCTACTTAAAGCAATGGTTAATTGAATGAGACTAAACCCTGCTAAATAAGCAATTAAAGGGGTCATTTCTGCGCCGATAATCGCTTCTCCGTAAGCGTAACCATGAAAAACCCCAACGATCGCGCTTCCCAAAAGGATTACCATTGTGTAAGGGAAAGACTTTTCTTCCTCATTAGGACGAGCAACGGTTAATAAAATTCCCACTGCTAAAACTGACGCACTAACCACCAATTCTAATAGAGGGAGATTCATTTCTTGTAAGTGAACTCCTGTTCCTAACATCGTCGCTGCGATAAACCCCATTGGAATCAGCCAACCTTGTTTACTTTTCGCCGCAATTAAACCGCTTCCAATCACAAACGCTAGATGATCGAAACCAACAACGGGATGACCTAAACCAGAGAGAAATCCTTGCCATAAATTGCTAGGGGTTTCGCCACCAAAGGGATGATGAGCCGCCGCCGGTTGAGCGAAAGTGAGTAAAACTAAAACGGTGAAAAGACCAAAAGTTAATCGTTTCCAAGATTGATCATTGAGTGTCATTAGTTGTTTCATTGCATTTTCTCCTGTTTCGGTGATAGTTTGATTGAATAGAGCGATCGAATAAAGACTAATTGCCCCAGTCTTTAGTCAGCATTAAACCCGACCACCTGTTTAGCGCAGGTGATCCTCCCTAACAAAGGGAATTGGGGCAGTTTTTATCTCATAAATAAATCCTTAAGTAAGATGCGAGGTTCGGATTTCAAGGGATTTCTTCTCATTTCCCACTCCTTGAAACCAAATTCCCATCCCATTCGTTAATAATTATTACCGAGGACGATGATATCGGGACGAACGGTTATTTGTCCTCATTATCAGCATGAAGAATGCTAGGTCGTCATTAAAAGTCTGAGTGGATAAACGCATCTGTACCTCGCAGAATGGTTGTTAACGGTTGATTAAACTTAGGTGGGTGTTCTGACTTGGAAATCCTGTCGTTAAAACGTTTTTCCTTACAGTTGCGGGACAGTGGCGGCTTTTCACCGCGCTTTCCCCATTGCTTCGATCGAGCTTTCACGATCGAAACCTAAGAGTGTTTTTCACTATACCATGAGTTACCCCCCTTCAATCATTAATCCTTATGTTGGGTTACATTACTTTTCACCGAACCTACAGTTTGATGTTGGGTTTCGCTTCACTTCATCCAACCTACGGTTTGGTGTTGGATTTCATCACTTTCCACCGAACCTACATACCACCCCCTTCTTTTCCCCCCTTTCAAAGCCGGAGCGAAGTGAGGAGGTTAGGGGGGATTTCTTGTAACTTGACTTTTCACCGAACCTACAGTTTGATGTTGGGTTACATTACTTTTCATCCAACCTACAGTTTGATGTTGGGTTTCGCTTCACTTCACCGAACCTACGGTTTGGTGTTGGATTTTATCTGGATGCGACGATTCATCATCCCAATATAATCTTCGATTTATTGGGATGATGAATCGTCGCCAAAAAATTAAAAGTCCGTCAGGACATCCAACGACCACGCTCTCCGAACACCTTTGACCCAACGACCACGCGGACACGCTCGCGTGTCGAAGTGCAGGGCGACGCAGGCTCTCCGAACACCTTAAATCAATAATTAACAAATTGACATTTTTTAGTAAAAAAGCTAGATTAAAGGCACAAACAACTAATCAAGTCAATGCTAACTTTCAACTACCAGTATCGAATCTATCCCGATCAATCTCAAGAAGAAAAACTAATTGAGATTATGGAAGTTTGTCGAAGTGCATACAATTACGCTCTTCGAGAAATTAAAGATTGGTGCAATAGTAGAAAGTGTCCTATTGACCGATGTAGTTTGGTTTCGGAATATATTATTTCTGCTGATGCTAAATTCCCCAGTGAATTAAATCAACTTAATCAACTCCCAAAAGCGAAAAAGGAATTTCCGAATCTCAAACGAGTCCCCTCTCAAGTTCTGCAACAAACCATTAAGCAGTTACATCGAGCATGGGACTTTTTTCGAGAAAGAGGGTATGGGTTTCCTCGGTTCAAAAAGTTTGGACAGTTTAAGTCGATTCTTTTTCCACAATTTAAAGAATCCCCCCTAACCCCCCTTCGTAAGGGGGGAAAAGAAAGGGGGATTTGGCAAATTAACTTACCGAAAATTGGGAAAGTCAGAATCAATGTTCATCGTCCAATTCCAGAGGGATTCAAAGCTCTCGCAAGTTCGGGTCATCAGAAAAGCAGACCGATGGTATGTTTCAGTTTGTATTCAATTAGATGTTAATGTTCCTGATCCACAACCTCATGGTCATCCAGTGGGTGTGGACATCGGGTTAGAGAAATTCTTGGCGAGAGCGTGATGGAGTTCTCGTAAAACCGCCAAAGTTCTTTAAGAAAATGCAAAGCAAGTTGAAATTACTGCAACGCCGACTTTCTAGAAAACAGAAGCGGTCAAAGAATTACGAGAAACAACGCATCAAGGTGGCAAGAATGCACCACAAAATTAGCAACACTCGAAAAGATTTCCATTATAAACAGGCTCACGCCTTGTGTGATGCTGGTGACATGATCTTCATGGAAGATTTGGACTACCGCATTACAGCTAAGGGAATGCTTGGAAAAGAAATGTTAGATGGTGGTTTTGGACAATTCCGAACCATTACTCAACAAGTCTGTTGGAAGCGTGGAAAGTATTTCAGTGTTGTTGATGCAAGGGGATCAAGTCAAACTTGTCCAAATTGTGGTGTTCATGTCAAAAAAGATTTGAGTGTCAGAGTGCATAATTGTCCTGAATGCAGCTATGAAGTGGACTCCAGATGTGGCAGCCGCTCAAGTTTTAAAAAATCGAGGAATCGAAAAAATTAGTACCGCAGGGCTTGTGGGAAAGGAAACGGCTTAGGCAATCGGGCTGTCGGGGATGGAGTTCACTCCATCTAGATAAGTGGTGAAAGCCCAGAAATGGGAGTAACTAGGAAGCCCTCGACATAATCTTTGATTTGTCGAGGGAGGATGTCACGACTTTCCACCCAACAACCGTTCAGAAACCGCTAGAATGACCAATTAGTCGTTTATCGGAAAATTTAATATGGGTCGCGCTGAAAAAGTTATACTGGCTTACTCTGGGGGAGTTGATACCTCTGTTTGTATTCCCTATCTCAAGGCAGAATGGGGAGTGAAAGAAGTGATTACTCTCGCTGCTGATCTCGGACAGGGAGAAGATTTAAATCCAATTAAAGAAAAGGCACTTACGGCGGGCGCTTCCACTTCTTTGGTTGAAGATGGAGTAGAACGTTTTGTTAGAGAGTTCGCGTTTCCTGCGATTCAAGCTAATGCTTTATATGAAAATCGTTATCCTCTTTCTACGGCTTTAGCTCGTCCTTTAATTGCACAAATGCTGGTGGAAGCGGCCGCGAAACATGGCGCTGATGCGGTTGCTCATGGTTGTACGGGAAAAGGAAATGATCAAGTCCGTTTCGATGTTTCCATTATGGCTTTAAATCCAGACTTAAAAATTCTTGCTCCGGCGCGAGAATGGGGAATGAGTCGAGAAGATGCCATTGCTTATGGGGAACGATTTGGGATTGAAGCCCCAGTAAAAAAATCCTCTCCCTACAGTATTGATCAAAATCTTTTAGGACGAAGTATCGAAGCGGGTGCTTTAGAAGACCCCATGGTTGAACCCCCTGAAGAAGTTTATAGCATGACTTGCTCGATCGAGGAAACCCCAGACAAGGCGGAATATATTGATATTGGTTTTGAGAAAGGAATACCTGTCAGTGTCAATGGAATTAAATATGAACCAGTGGCACTAATTGAAACCTTAAACGAACAAATTGGACATCATGGTTTTGGTCGCATCGACATGATCGAAAACCGAGTGGTTGGCATCAAATCAAGAGAAATTTATGAAGCGCCAGCACTACTGGCACTCATTCTCGCCCATCGTGACTTAGAAAGTCTCACCCTTACCGCCGATGTTACCCAATATAAGCGCGGTATCGAGGACACCTACTCCCAACTGATTTATCGTGGTTTATGGTACAGTCCCTTAAAACAGGCTTTAGAAGGATTTATTCAGCAAACCCAAGAGCGAGTGACGGGAACAGTACGACTAAAATTATTTAAAGGGAATGCGATGATTGTTGGTCGTCAATCTGAAAATTCTTTGTATGCTTCAGATTTAGCGACTTATGGCTCAGAAGATGAGTTTGATCATAAAGCAGCAGAAGGATTTATCTATATTTGGGGACTACCGACAAAAGTCTGGTCAAAGTTCACCCAATCTTGACGCTTCACTGATCACCCTTCGACAGGTGGAACACTGAGCCTGTCGAAGTGCTCAGGGCAAGCTGATCACTGGTTACTGATCACTGATCACTGATCACTGATCACTGATCACTGATCACTGATCACTGGTCACTGGTCACTGGTCACTGGTCACTGATCAAACTAACATTGATGCCAAGGCATTGTAATTAAAGGGGTTAACGCCCAAACTAATTCTTTTCCTAAAGTTACCACAGGCGGCGCGACCACTTCTTCTTCGTTGATTAGAGCCTCAATCCGTTCTTCTAAACGGCTTTTGTTCGCGGTACAACTTAAAGCGGCACAACCGACTTGTGGATACTGTACCGTATAGTTCACAACCGTAATTAAAGATTCAGCCAGCAACAGTGAATCAACGGTTTGAGTTGCTTTCCAATCGGCGCGGAGTTCTCGTAATAATAGTAATTCTTCCCAAAGGGCGGCACTATTAGGTAGCCAAGCGGTGATTCGATACAGCCAACCTAACCAGAAAAACCAAAAGGTATCTCGATAATAAAGATGTGCTTTTTCATGGGCGATTACGGCGTTAAGGTGGGCGCTGTCGAGGAGGGAAAAAAGTCCTTCACTGATCACCAGTTTCGAGTTCCAACCGCCGATTTGAGCGCTATAAGGAAGGGAAGTGGGGAGAATATGGGCGATCGAATCGCTGATGGAAGTAGTAGGATATTGAGAGAGTTTTCGGCTCGATCGCGCCCCCTGATCAAATTGCCAGCAGAGAACTGCGATCGCGCTGCCTAAAAATCCTAACGTCAGTCCATAACTCCAATAACCCGTTTCTAATCCCAACATTCTCCCCTGTGTTCCCATACAAAATACCGCCATGGCTGTCATCAACAAGAGGAGAGGGGGAAACAGAAAATAAAACAGCGTCTGTTGCCAGCGTTGGGTATAGCTTAACCCTTGAGGCGATCGAGCGCAACGAATGATCACAGCACCGAAAAGACCAATCACAATCATTATTGTGTGCATTATTCACTTTCCTCCCGTTGTTGGCGAATTGCTCTTAAACGCGCAGCGATCGCGTCGATTTGTTCTAAACTAGCAGTATCGAGACGATCGGCAAAAGAGGCGACTAAATCAGGATCACTGACCGCTAAAAACTTATTTAACTGTTCATAAGCGGTGAGTGCTTGTGCTTGTTCTTTGGTAAGTTTCGCTTGCCAATAAAAAGCACGTTTTTGTTTATGACAAGTGAGCCAACCTTTTTTCGTTAACCGTTGTAAAACCGTCGTCACCGAAGTGTAAGCTAACTCTCGATCGGGATCGCTTAAAATTCGATCGTGAACCGCTTTCACCGAAACACAACCCAACGCCCATACAATTTCTAAAATCTCTCGTTCTAAGGGTCCCAAAGACAGCTTTTGAGGACGATCACTGGGTAAAGGAGTCATCAATTATAGCTTAATTTTCCCAACCAAATAGTCGGGTAGGTCAGAGACCTTGATTATAACATCTTGGTCTCCTTCCCCCCTCAGAATCGTGCGTCGACTTTCACCGCATACGGCTCAAGCAAACCAGACTCGTGTCGCACACAGCATACTATAGTTTAACTTAACTCCTCTTGACAAAGCGCGATCGATCTATGACATTAAATTGAAAAAACTTTGCTACATAACACCAGCCCCCTAACCCCCAAACTTGGGGGAACTTGGTGAACTTTATTTGTAGCAACCATGAGAGTATTTCATATGACATTAAATTCTCAATCTTCGATTTGGCAAACGGAATTACTCAACCTTCTACGCGGTGCGTCTGGGGGCTTTCTCTTCGGGATGCCTTTACTCTATACCGTTGAGGTGTGGTGGATTGGTTCTAGCACGACTCCCCTTTGGATGTTATCGGCGTTGGGAATGACTTTTTTTGTGATTTATTTCCTGAATCAAAGTGAGGGATTTCGTACTGCTTTAGAAATTCGCCTCATTGATGCGTTTATGGAAACAGTGGAATCAATGGCAATTGGGATTATTTGCGCTCTGTTGGCGTTGCTTTTAATTGGTCGCATTACGTTGGAAACTCCTCTCAATGAAACTCTAGGAAAACTGGTGTTTGAATGTATCCCGTTTTCGCTGGGAGTGGCTTTAGCCCGTTCTACTTTAAAGGGCGATCGCGCTCCTCGTAAAGTTCATAAATTGCGCTCTTCCTTAGCCGATCGCGTCTTTCCTGCTTTTTTAGCTGATCTCGATGCTACCCTCATCGGAGCGTTGATTATTGCCTTTAGTATCGCACCCACAGAAGAAGTTTCCCTATTATCTGCGTCCATGTCTCCGTTGTGGCTACTCTTAATTATGTTCGCTTCCTTGGTGCTTTCTTACTGTATCGTTTTTGTCGCTGGTTTAACCGACCAAAAAGAGCGTCGTCAACAACAGGGATTATTGCAAAATCCCATGAATGAAACCTTAATTTGTTATTTGGTGTGTTTGTTGGCTTCGGCGCTGATGTTATGGTTTTTCCAACAACTGAGTTTCGATGACCCTTGGCAAGAATGGTTAAGTGATACCCTAGTCTTAGGATTGCCAGCTTCGATCGGGGGTGCAGCCGGTCGTTTAGTCATCTGAGGTAAAGGCAATGGTAACAGAATCAACAGATACCTCTTCAGAATCTCCACCGAAGCGAAATTGTGCGGAATGGATTACTTTTATCATCAGTAGCTTGATTCTTCTGGCTTTAATCGGACTGATTTTGTACGATTGGCTATTATCGCAGCAGTCTCCTCCCATTTTGCAGGTTGAACCGCAAGCCGCCGTAGAAATCCGCGAAGGACAATATTATCAGCCGTTTACCCTGAAAAATACTGGCGGTAACTTTGCTGAGTCGGTACAGGTGATCGCCTCTTTGACCATTGATTCTCCAGAAGATTTGGAAGTGGGAGAACAAGAGATTTCTTTTTTAGCCGCAGGAGAAAAGAAAAGTGGCTATTTCATTTTTACTCATGATCCTCGTGAAGGGGAGTTAAGTGTGAGAGTGGCAAGCTATCGCTAATTAATCGAGAACTATGATATGATTTTTGCAAATCTACCGATCAGGTTAGAGATTACCATTGTCACATACGCCAAAAACGGGAAGCGATGAGCAAAATAAGAGTCATTTTAATTGAAGACCATGATTTGACTCGCGTTGGTATTCGCACTGCGCTAGAACAACGGGATGAAGTCGAGTTTTTAGGGGAAGCGGTTAATGCAAAACAAGGGTTAGCGTTAATTGAGGAAAAACAGCCAGATGTGGCGATCGTCGATATTGGCTTACCCGATATGGATGGGATTGAACTCACCAGCCACTTAAAGCAGTTACAGAGGGAAAATAAGGCGCTACAAGGGGTAAAAATCCTGATTCTGACGCTCCAAGATACGGAAGAATATGTTTTGGCGGCGTTTGCAGCGGGAGCGGATTCTTATTGTATGAAGGATATCAGCTTTGATCTGCTTTTAGAAGCATTGCGGGTGACAAAAGATGGCAGTTCTTGGATTGATCCAGCGATCGCGCGGGTGGTGATTTCTAAAGCGAAAACGATTCCTGCTGATGAAAATGATCCCGCAAAAACTCGACAAATTAGTGCTTCTGAACCAGAATATGATCAGTTAGTAGAAGCCTATCCGCTTACGGAAAGAGAGTTAGAAGTTTTAGAATTAATCGTAGAAGGGGCAAGCAATGCGGAAATTGCCCAGAAACTTTATATTACCGTCGGAACAGTTAAAACTCACGTTCGCAATATCTTAAATAAACTCTGTGCTGACGATCGCACGCAAGCGGCGGTACGCGCCTTACGATCGGGCTTAGTTGGATAATTGACAAGTTACTAAATCACAAAAAACGATTGACACCAGCAAAGGATCAAAATTTAGAGCAATTCCGAGCCACCTTGTTACATCTTCTAGCCACAGAAGCGTATCAAGAGGGAGACTTTACCTTATCTTCAGGACAAAAAAGCGCTTATTATTTGAATGGGAAACCCGTTTCTCTCAGCGCTGAGGGAGCATTAGCCATCGGACAGCTTTTTTTCTCTCTTCTTCCCGATGAAATCGAAGCTGTCGCTGGACTCACTTTAGGGGCTGATCCCCTCGTCAGTGCGGTGACAGTGGTTTCTGCTTACGAAAATCGCCCGCTTTCGGGGATTATCGTCCGTAAAAAGCCGAAAGGACACGGGACAAATGCTTATCTAGAAGGAAAAAAACTACCCTCAAAAGCGAAGGTAGTGGTTTTAGAAGATGTTGTCACCACTGGCAATTCGGCGCTGTTTGCGGTGGAACAATTGCAAACGGTGGGCTATGAAGTGACTGAGATTTTAGCAATTGTCGATCGAGAACAGGGGGGAAAAGAGCTTTATCAAGAAAAAGGAATCAAGTTTCAAGCCCTGTTTTCCATTACTGAGATTCAAAAATACGCCAAACAATTAAACCTTAACAATACTTAGAAACATCTTCCTTACAGTCATCAGCAAGGAAAGATAAAGCGCGAAACCGTAACCCCACTAACTGTTCATAAAGAGGGTTAAGTTTACATAACGGCGGAATATGAACTAATTTGTGACCAAACAGTTTAATATCGCGCTCAAATGGACATTGAGGAGGAACTAACTTACAGATAAATCTGGCAATGCGAGGGTCTTCCACATCCATCCCATCTAACCAATCTCGAACCGGTTGGAGGAGATCAGAGTGAGGATGATCTGGATGATCCTGTTTTTGTTCATCTTGAAGAGAGAGGGTTGCGCCTGGGGTTTCGACTTCTTTTTCATCAAGGGTATGTTCGAGGGTTTTGAGCGCCTGAACTTCTAAGTTGAGTGCTTGACAAAAGGATTTCAAAAGATCGGCTTCGGGTCGAGAATACACTCCATCAGCGACGGCGACCATGACTGCTGTACGGAGGAAGTTTTCGGCAACTTTTTTGTCATTTCCCAGGACTTGGGCTAATTCTTCAGGACTAATTAAATCAACCTTACTTAATTCAACATCTGGGGTTAATTCTTCTCTGGTAATCTTGGTAATGAGATGTTTTTCTTCTAAGTCAAAGTCTCCATCCGCCCAAGCAACGGTCAATAAACCACGAATCCAAGCGGAAATTTCTCGATCGGATTTGGGGTGGGAAGTTTGTGTCAGGCTAGTCATAACAAATTTGTTCCAACCAATTTAATACTGCAATTTTCTGCTGAGGCGAGTAGGTAAACTGTTACATCCTGTCGTCCTAATTAGAGAGTTTAGTTCTCTTTTTCTGGGGATCAGGACTGAGTGTAACAAACGCTTTATTTAGTCGGGTAGGTCGAAGCCTTATATCTAAACTATCACGTCTCAAACCGCCTTGGGGTTTCCATCCGTTCGACTTCTTGTATTAGCCTTTCACCGAGACAGTTATCGGTTCAGATTTTCATCCTGTACGCATAAGAGGACTTTACCAGAAAAGACGTTCGGCTTCTTTCCCCCCTCAGAACCGTACGTGCGACTTTCACCGCATACGGCTCAAGCAAACCAGACCTTCCCTTACGTCTCTTAGTCACCTGGGGTTAAACCTCCAATTGGATAGGCTCGACTCCTCCCACAGTTACGTTTGCATTACTGCATCTAACTTTTCCTGCGGTCTTAAGGCAACGTCACTTTTTGGTACTAAGTAACAGATTCACCCGTGTCCAAGTTAGCTTCCCTTTCAGGTAGGGCAAATTTTGAACCCCTATCCGTCGAGTTATACCTCGAAGGGCTTTCCTCTTGCTTTCGTGTTCCTGCTTGAACCAAGTCCAACTATCAGTTATCCGAAATCAGGTTATCAGACAAGAAACTGCACGGAATCAGCAGACGGCATTCGCTTTTTGGACTGTCCTATACCCACTAGGGAATTGTGCCTTCCTTACGGTTAGCCTACTGGTAAACCAGACCCCAATGGGCTTATCACGTTTCACATTTGAGAGATGCGCTCAACTTAGGTGGTGTTCTTTCCGCCGAGGGTGTTATGGTGTGCTAGTCTATCCATGTAAAGGGGATAAACCTTTGAGACTCCAGCTTTGGGGGAGACTCCCAACCGTTGCCCTTGACAACCCACATACTTGCTCTCGCTTTCGTGGCTAATCAACCCTGTTTTAATACTCGCTCGGCACTTAACCTTAGCTTACAGGGACTAAGATAACGACGGCTCATAGAACACTTCACTTTCGTTCACCATATTGAGCTTTCCCTAGCACCTGTTCCCTTTCTGGCGAGTCATACTCAGGGTATGGTTACACTTAACTCCCTGCTTTCCACCCTGCCGTTACCAGCAACGCAGTTGGGAGCGGGAATACCCATGCACACTTGGGTAGAGTCTTTCTGAGGGACTCACTCTCGAAATGCAACATCGTGTCGCACTTTACATCTCTTATTGTAACTTTAGATTTCTTTATATTGCAGTGATTACCTGATTCTGCCCCCAATTGTCCCACTTGTGAGGGAGATGGGGGAGATGGGGGAGATGGGGAAGATGGGGGAGATGGGGGAGATCAGGGAGATGGGGGAGACAAGGGAGATGGGGGAGATGGGGGAGATGGGGGAGATGGGGGAGATGGACTCGCGAGTGACTCCTAAGCGTTGCGCTTGTTGATCGATCGCTTCTAGCATCCATTGAGGAAGATTTAAAGTTATAGCTTGAGGTGCATTTTGAGGGCGACGTTGCTCAAGATCAATCCAAATAAAGGCTTATTTCCTCCTTGCGCGATCGTCGAACAGATATAATTCTGATTTTAGAAAAAGTAGGTTGGGTGGAGAGAAGCGAAACCCAACACCAATTATCAGCTTTATCCCCCCTAACCCTCCTTGGTAAGGGGGGAACAAGAAGATAAACGGCGTTTATAAGTTGAGAACGTGGAAATAAATCCCAGCGACAATGAGATTACCCACTAATAACACTAAAGCCCAGAAAGTACGAAAGCGATAGGGGGGTTGACCAGATTGGGGAACTGGCATTTTTTTAGTTGAAGTTTCTGCCATGGTTATGATTCTCCTCTACGTTGTTAAGTGACAGTATTTGATAACCAGAGTTAATCCGTTTCTCCCGCATGATAGGAACTTCGCACAAGCGGACCCGATCGAACGTGATGGAATCCCATTTCCCGCGCGATCGCGCCGAGACGATCAAATTCCTCTGGTGTCCAATATTTTTGCACAGGGCGGTGTTCTAGGGAAGGGCGCATATATTGTCCCAGTGTCACCCGATCGCAGTCGATCGCCCGTAAGTCTTGTAACGTCTCAATTACTTCCGTTTCGGTTTCTCCATGTCCTAACATTAAACCTGATTTGGTGGGGATTTCAGGGTTGATTTCTTTTACAATTCTTAAAACTTCGAGCGATCGATCGTATTTTGCGCCGCGACGGACGGGACCTTGTAAACGGGGAACGGTTTCCACATTATGGTTATAACAAGCGGGTTGCGCTGCTACTACTGTCGCCACGCGATCGCGCTGTTTTTGCTGGGAATCTTTTCCTCCCCAAAAATCGGGGGTTAATACTTCAATTCCCGTTGCGGGCGATCGGTCTCGAATCGCTTTCATGGTCTTGACAAACCAACTCGCACCGCCATCTTCGAGGTCATCTCGCGCCACCGAGGTTAACACAGCATACTTTAAACCTAACGCTTCGATCGCCTCCGCCACTTTTTGCGGTTCTTCTGGATCAAGCATCATGGGGGCGTGACCTTTATCCACTTGACAAAATGCACAAGCTCTGGTACAGGTTGCTCCCATCAACAGAAACGTTGCCGTTTTATTACTGTAGCATTCTCCGCGATTGGGACAGCGCCCCTCCTCGCAGATAGTGTGAATATCGCGCTGTTTAACGACTTGTTGAACAGTTGAGATATCGCTTGCATTGCCAATGGGGCGTTTTAGCCAAGACGGTAGCGCCGTAATTTCTTCGCGCCATTGTTGTCTCGTTTGAGAGTGGGTTGCTTTTGTATAGTTTGCCATGTATTATCCATTATTTCCTATTTAATATTTCTAGCAAATCATCATTGGGTTATTAGAGACAAACTAAGACCCTGCTACTTTAGGCTAAACTAGAATACTGATAAACAGCGTTTTTGACAATGCCCACAATTTTAAGAGTTGGTCCTTACAGTTTTATCTTTTTCAGTTCTGATCAAGGTGAACCTACTCATATTCATGTAAAGCGCGATCAACAATTGGCTAAGTTTTGGCTTGATCCCGTTTCTTTGGCAAAGAATCGAGGATTTAAACAGCAGGAATTAAATTCTATTACTAAGCTGGTAGAAGAACACAAACAAACACTGTTAGAGGGATGGTATGACTACTTTGACACTTGAAAAAGAACCCCTTGCGAAAGAAATCAAAATGACTAATGACAATTTGGTAGTGGATTTAATTGATGGACGAAGTTTAACTGTTCCCTTATCTTGGTATCCCCGACTGCTACACGCTTCTCAAGAAGAACGACAAAACTGGCAACTTTTGGGAGAGGGTTATGCGATCGAATGGATTGATTTAGATGAACATATTGGTGTTGAAGGTTTGTTAGCAGGAAGACAAAGTGGTGAAAGTAATTCTTCTTTTCAGCGTTGGTTAAAAAGCAGAATCAACTAATCCTTAAACATTGTGTTGTTTAAATACATCGTTTAGGCTAGGACAATAAGTTTCTAAGCCAAAGGTTTCGGGATTGACTGGGTTTTCGTGGCTGAAATGCCGATATTGCAGACAAAACCGATCCCATTGTGCCATCTCAATACGAAAGATAAAAATCAGAAAGTTAGCTAAAGCAATTGATAACGGAATCCGAAAATAAATGGGTTTATTTAAGTAAGAACATAAATTTTCGATGAGTTGATTGGCGGTAATTTTGGCACTTCCTAAAACGATTTCTCGTGTTTTCTCCTTTCGGGATGGATGATGAATTAAATAATTGACAGTGATGGCGATATCTTTGGCGTGGATAAAATGAAAACTGCCATCTGCTTTAATCCAACGCGCAATATTGACCCAGTTTGTTACTTCTGGAAGTCCAGCAGAAACATGAGAATAGGGTTGATTTTGATCTCCTCCTAAGACTAGAGTGGGGAAGACAATACTTAGTTTAGAAGCGATCGAATGCTGTTTTATTTTTTGATAACATTGGTATTTCGATCGAATATAATCAGTTCCCAGTTCTTTCGCTTCTGGTAAGGGTTGATGATGATAATCGAGAATGCTGGCTGTGGAAAAATAAATCACTTGCTGACAAGTTTCGGGAGCAAGTAAGTCTAACAATTCGAGGGTTTTATCAACATTAATTCTCAAGGTTTCTTGTGTTCCTCCCCAGATGGTCGCCGCTAAAATTGCTCCATCGATCGTTTTGAGTAATTCTTGAAATTGAGCAATATTTTCTAAGTCACCTTTAAGAATTGTCACCCCCGATCGCGCTTCCGAATCAAACTGAATTTTAGCAGGATTTCGTACTAAAAAAAAGAGTTCGTGGTTAGTGTTGTGAATTAATTCCTCTGCTAGATAGTGACCAATACAGCCACTACCACCTGTTATAAAAATCCGCATTATGATCGTTTAAGTTTTCTGGATTACAAATTGTCACAGCTTCAGCTTGAGTGGGGTAGTTCAGGTGTTTTCTATCAAATTCCTTGATATTTGATTCGTTTTCTCAACCAAAAAGTTAAGATCAATGGTGGTTAAATGACCGTTGTCAATTACTTTTTTGCCATTAATAAAACTGTAATCCACTGGTGCGGAATGACAGAAAAGGATGGCGGCGACTGGATCATGATGAGCGCCTGCCAAGTGAGCGCGATCGAGATTAAATGAAATAAAATCTGCTGACATCCCTGGGGCAATAGAGCCAATATCATCCCTGCCGAGAACATTTGCCCCGCCTACCGTGGCAATTTCTAGAGCTTCACGAGCGGTTAAGACTCCTGCATTTTCTGCGCCCACACGGGCTAATAACAGGGCGCTGCGAGCTTCATTTAAAAGATTACCACTATCATTAGAAGCTGAACCATCCACTCCTAAGCCCACAGAAACCCCTTGATCCAGCATTTTACGGATGGGAGCGATACCACTCCCTAAGCGCATATTACTACAAGGACAGTGAGCCACGCCTGTTTTTGTGCGACTAAATTTGTCAATGGATTGATCGCTGAGTTGAACACAGTGGGCGTGCCACACATCTTCCCCTAACCATCCTAATGCTTCGGCGTAGTCTCCTGGGATTTTACCGTAATGAGAGAGACTGTATTCCACATCGGATTTATTTTCCGCGAGATGGGTGTGTAATCTTACTCCTGGATAGGATCGCGCTAGGGCTGCCGATTCTCGCATTAAGTCTTCTGTTACAGAAAATGGAGAACACGGCGCGATCGTAATCCGTAACATGGCATGAGGGGAGTTATCGTGATACTCTTCAATAACACGGCGAGAGTCTTGCAGAATATCTGCTTCTTTCTCTACCAAGTAATCTGGCGGTAAACCGCCTTGGCTTTCTCCGACACTCATACTACCGCGACTAGCATGAAACCGAAGTCCGATTTCTCTAACCCCCTGAATCTGATCATCAAGGGTACAATCATTGGGATAGATGTAGAGATGGTCGCTAGCGGTTGTACAACCGAATAACATTAATTCAGCGGCTGCCATTTGGGAACTATAATAAACTCCTTGGGAGGTTAAGTTTCCCCAGATCGGGTAAAGGGTTTGTAACCAGCCAAAAAGCGTGCTATTTTGCGCTCCTGGAACTGCGCGAGTGAGAGTTTGGACAAAGTGATGATGAGTATTAATCAGTCCAGGTAAGACGATATGGCGCCCCTTCAAGTCTAAAATTTCGTCTGCTGTATCAGGGAGATCAGAGGTAGCTCCCACTTGCATGATGACATGATCTTGAACCAAAATTGCGCCGTTTTTGATTTCTTGGCGCTGGTCATCCATTGTTACAAGGGTATGGATATTTTTTACCAGTAAGGTTGACATTTTGTTATTGGTTATGGACTAGGCTTCTAAGATAAATTTAATAATAAAAGCGGCGGCGATGATCCAAATGACTAGGGGAGTGTCTTCGGTTTTTCCTTGAAAGAGTTTAATGAGAGGATAGGAGATTAAACCCGCTGCGAGACCATCCGCGATCGAGTAGGTTAAAGGCATTAAAATAATCGTTAGAAACGCGGGAATTGATTCGGCAATATCATCCCATTGAATATCCCGCACACTCCCCACCATCAAAACCCCAACAATAATTAAAGCAGGTGCGGTGGCTAATGCGGGAATGGCTGAGAAGAGAGGAATAAACAAAATGGATAAAAGAAACAAACTTCCTGTCACCACTGCGGTAAAACCACTCCTTCCCCCTTCTGCAACCCCAGAAGCAGACTCAATATAACTGGTAACGGTAGAAGTGCCCAAAATAGCCCCAGCAAATGTTCCCACAGCATCAGCGAGTAAAGCCCGATTCACCCTCGGAAAGTTGCCATTTTCATCAATATAACCGGTTCGCATTCCCAAACCTGTCACTGTTCCTACCGTGTCAAAGAAGTCAACAAATAAGAAGACAAATAAGACAGTTAATAGTTCGCCAATGGTTTCGGGAGAAATCTGAGTTAATCCCACAAAGGCTTGTCCAAATAAATGAGAGGGAATGCTCGGAAAGCCAATAATGCCACTGGGCCAAGGCGCAACACCTGCAACCCAGGCAATTAAAGCCGTTCCGAGGATACCCCATAAAAGTCCTCCTTGCAACCATTCCACTAAAGCGGCGGTCATAAATATCCCAATGATGGCAATTCCCGCTTCGGGAGTGGCAAGATTGCCGAAAGTGGTTAAAGTGGCTTCTGAGTTGGTAATCAGTCCAGCGCTTTGCAGGGCGATATAAGCAATAAAAGCCCCGATTCCTGCTGTGGTGGCGGATTTAATACATTGGGGAATGGCGTTAACAACGAGGGTGCGAACATTGGTAACGGTGAGGACAATGAAAATAATTCCTTCGATGAGGATGGCGCCGAGGGCGGTTTGCCAGGGGATTCCTTCTCCTAAAACCACCGAAAAGGCAAAATAGGCGTTTAATCCCATCCCTGGGGCTAATGCGAAGGGAAAACGGGCATAAAATCCCATGATGAAGGTGGCGATCGCGGCGGAAACGGCAGTGGCGATGGCGAGTTCTCCAAAGAGGTCTCCTGATTCTTCTAAAAAGATGGCATTGGAGAGAATCCCAGGATTAGCTACGAGAATATACGCCATTGTCATAAAGGTTGTGAAGCCCGCAACGATTTCTGTTTTGAAGTCAGTTTTTAGGCGCTCAAACTCGAAATAAGCTGGAATTCCAGAGACGGGTTTTTCTTGGGTGGGTTGACTCATCGTTTCGATTCCTCTGATTGATAAGATTGGGTAGCGACTTGTACGGATCGCATTTTTCCAGAGACTCCATAGTGGCGATCGAGTTCGATCATTGTCTGTAATAAAACATTTGCCCCATGTACACAGTCTTCTGGAGAAGTGTATTCTTCTGCGTTATGACTTAACCCTGCTTCACTGGGAACAAAAATCATGCCCATATCGGTCACTTTTGCCATTTCTTGGGCATCGTGGCTGGCGCGACTTAAGAGACGGGTATGGCTTAATTTTAAGTCCTCACAGGCTTTTGTAATCGCTGCTTGAATATGAGATTGGGCGGCGGCGGGAATTACGTTGAGCATGGGTTGCATTCCGATTTTTGTCCCTGTTTCAGTGGCAATGATAGCGGCGCGATCGCGCAATGTTCCTAATAAGTTATCTAAATGTTCACTGGATAAGTCTCGAATATCTAAACTCATTTCCACCAAACCTGGAATTGCATTCACCGTATTGGGATAGGCTTGGATGCGTCCCACTGTGGCGACTTGTTCCCCCCCTGAGTTGGCAATTTCATTAATGGCGAGGGTGAGTTTAGCAGCGGCTAAAAGTGCATCTCGTCGCCCCTTCATGGGAGTGGTTCCCGCGTGATTTGCTTCTCCTTCTATCGCGATCGTAAATCGGCGTTGACCCACAATTCCTTTAACAACACCAATGGTCATTTCGGCGGTTTCTAAAACGGGTCCTTGTTCTACGTGCAATTCTACAAAGGCGGCTAAATCTTGGGCATCCCGTCGGGCTTGATCAATGTTTTCCCATCGTCCGCCCACACGCTCTAAACAAGTATAAATGTCTGTGCCATCATCTCGACGGTAGCAAGCGAGATCATTGATGACACTTCCTGAGATCGCTTTTGAACCGATCATGCTTCCTTCTTCATCGGTAAACACGATAACTTCTAAAGGATGATTCAGATAAAGGTTTCGTTCCTGAAGCACTCGCACCATTTCGAGGCCAGCGAGAACCCCATAAGCCCCATCATAACGACCACCGCGAGGAACTGTATCTATATGAGAACCAGTGGCTAAAGCAGGGGCGTTGTCTGCTTTTCCAGGATAACGACCGATGAGGTTTCCCGCAGTATCCACCCGCACGGTCATTCCTGCTTGTTCCATCCAAGATTTTACCTGTTGGCGGGCGTTGATGTCTTCTTCGGTGTATGCGATGCGTCGAATCCCGCCATCGGGAAGGGCGCCAATATGAGCGAGTTCTTCGATGCTGCGTAAAAAGCGATTTTCATTAATTGTTAATCTGGATTCCATCGTTTTTTAAAATCAGTTTTTGCTTATTTTAATCCCGAGTTTCTCAAAAATTAGATCAATATATTTGCACTCAAACTCTATTTAATGCTATAAAAAGATAAGTAATGATTTTGTATTTAATGTGACAAAAAATGAAGAAAGTTTTTATTTGCGGGTCGGCGTTGCGAGGGCAGCCAGATAACAAAAATTTACGTGGGGCAAAATTTGTGAAAGAAGCTAAAACTCTTCCTAAGTATAGGTTACACGCAGTTAAAGACGGTTGGCATCCTGGGATTTATGCGGTAGAAACGGGGGGAATTTCTATTCTTGGAGAAGTTTACGAAATGAGCGATGATGATTATGAATATTTACTTTCACAAGAGCCGCCGAATATGTATCCAGAGACGGTTTATTTAGCAGGAGGAGAAAGCGCGATCGCGATGCTCTATCCTCGCGAATTAATTGAGCAAGAAAAGTGGCCAGATATTTCTCATTTTGGCGGTTGGGTTGCTTATAAAAATTCAATGATTCATCATTAGTTATTGGTCATTGGTCATTGGTCATTGGTCATTGGTCATTGGTCATTAGTTATTGGTCATTGGTCATTGGTCATTGGTCATTGGTCATTAGTCATTAGTCATTGGTCACTGGTCACTGGTCATTGGTCATTGGTCATTGGTCATTGGTCATTGGTCATTGGTCACTGGTCATTGGTCATTGGTCACTGATTACTGTCAGGGTACTTGGTCACTATTAAAGGGATGGTTTTGTCGCCAGTGGTTAGCGATATCTACCCGACGACAAACCCAAACGCGATCGCGCTGTCCGATATAATCTAGAAAACGGGCTAGGGCTGCCATCCGTCCGGGACGACCAACGAGGCGACAATGTAAACCAATACTCATCATTTTCGGTGCATACTCGCCTTCAGCGTAGAGAGTATCAAACGCATCTCGCAAGTAGGTAAAAAACTGTTCCCCAGAGTTAAACCCCTGTGCAGTGGCGAAACGCATATCATTGTTATCAAGGGTGTAGGGGATAACTAAATGCGGTTTTCCTCCTTCTACCACCCAATACGGGAGATCATCGGCGTAACTATCAGAATCATAGAGAAAGCCCCCTTCTTCTACCACAAGACGGCGAGTGTTAGGACTATTGCGCCCAGTGTACCAGCCTAGAGGACGGCTTCCTGTAATTTCTTTATGAATCGCGATCGCGCGTTTGAGGTGTTCTCGTTCTAACTCCTCAGTAAAATACTGATAATCAATCCAGCGATAGCCATGACTGGCGATTTCCCACCCTGCTTCTGTCATTGCTTTGGCCGCCTCTGGATTACGTTCTAGCGCCATTGCAACTGCATAGACGGTTACAGGGAGATTATAGCGAGTAAAGAGGCGATGTAACCGCCAAAACCCAGCCCGAGAACCATATTCATAACAAGATTCTACATTCAGGTTTCGCATCCCTTTTAAGGGAACAGCGCCGATCACTTCAGAAAGAAACGCCTCAGAATGGGAGTCGCCATTGAGGATGCAGTTTTCTCCCCCTTCTTCATAGTTAATCACAAATTGCACGGCAAGCCGCGCCTGATTGGGCCATTGCGGATCAGGTGGTTGCGATCCATATCCGATAAAATCTCTTTTATTAGTCATTTGTTATTTGTTATTTTGTCACTGGTCACTGATTACTGGTCACTGGTCACTGATTACTGGTCACTGGTCACTGGTCACTGATCACTGATCACTGGTCACTGGTCACTGCTCACTGGTCACTGTAAAAGACTGGCAACCCGATCTTTACTCGCTTCCAAATGGTCTTTAATGGCAGCTTGTGCTATTGATACATCCCTAGATAACAAGGCTTCATAGATTTTGCGGTGTTCGCTACGGATTTCTAAAACATCGGGTTTTTTCTCGGTGGTTTGGACTCTTAAGAGGGTCATTTGATCAAAAACACGAACCAATAACTCTAAAAGATGATCATTGCCACTACTCTGCGCGATCGCGCGGTGAAAGCTATAATCAATTTCTAGTAACTCCGATCGCGTCACTTCAGAAGCATCCTCGATCGCGAGTAAGGTTTCTGCACGAATCACCCAAGCCCCAACATTTTTTAACTGTTCGGCTGTTCCTAAATAACAGGCTTCCTGCACAGCCAGTAATTCTAAAGCGAGACGACAATCGTAAAGCTGTCGCGCATCCTCTGGGGATAACCTCGGAATAATTAATCCTCCTTTGTGATCAGTTGTAATCAGATTTTCTCGTTGCAGTTGTCGTAATGATTCCCGAATGGGAGTTCGACTCACCTGTAACTCCTCAGCCAGTTGTGTTTCCACTAAACGCTGTTCTGGGAAAAATTCTCCGTTGAGAATCCTCTGACGAAGCGTTTGATAGGCTTGTTGATACAGAGAAGACGATCGCACTAGTCCAACCGATGAAGACAAGTTAAAACCTCCTAAAATCATCAATTTTGGTTATTTTTCTCGATCTTGAGGCTGTCCAAAAAGCCAAGGCGACAGCACACGGGTTAGGGTAGGCAAAATAAAATAAGTAATTAAACTTACCTGAATGCAAACCACCAAAAAATCTCGCAACAATGCAGGTAAAGGGAACACCCTTAAAAGACGCTGTAGTTGTGGGGCAAGCAACTGCGTTAATGTAAATACTGTTCCCGCAAGTAAAGTCGCCATCTTATAGCGGGGAGGGCTAGTGGGGGTTTTTGGCGTGAACCACAGTTCTAATCCCTTTTGTTGGTAAATTTGACTTTCGCCAATGCTGAGTGCTTCTACTTGTTGCAATAACTGTTTTCGGATGGGCGAGTTTTGCCATTGCACTAAACTAGGGTAGGAGTCAAAACGCAAAATAATCGCATACTCTGGATTTTTTGGGTTACTTGGACGCATTACCGTAATCCCTTGAAACCCTGGAAACTGACTCGCTGCATATCCCATCTTTTCCTGCAAACCCTCAAATTTAGACTCGCACCCCACTTTAATCCGTCGCGAAATAATCGCAGTTACCGGTTCCGACTCACTCATACTGGCGAATTGATCTTAAATTGGCAATCATCAATATGTATACAGTATACAGCTAATTTCGACAATTGATCTCTTTCCGAAGGATAATCTCAGTTGATGAGGAGTGGTGAGGCAGTAAGTTTACGGAAAATGTCAGCAAACCGTAGTTTTTTATACAGTTAATTTGGGGCTTTTTGTATACTGTATACATTTAATTGCAATGATTGATCCTTATAGCAAGGAAAAAATTATGGGCTTGAGAAGCGTCTATCTCAGAGGAGTTAATATATTCCATGCAGTCTTCAATACAAGGAAGCGTCAAACCTTTACCATCCTTTGCTTCTAAAGAGTCATACACCAGTAGTGGCGTAAAGTTGCGATCAGTGACCAAACGATATGATTCATTGGTTGCAGTAGAAAACATTACGTTAGATATTCCTTCAGGATCATACTGTTGCTTACTCGGCCCCAGTGGCTGTGGTAAAACAACGACACTACGGATGTTAGCGGGACATGAAACAGTAACAGAAGGGAAAATTTATCTTGGCGATCGCGATGTGACGAATCTTCCCCCAACCCAACGCAACACGGCAATGGTCTTTCAAAATTATGCCGTTCGTGAAAACCTAGACAAAGTTTCTAAAACTTTGTCAAAGCTATAAGCTACGAACGTGCAGATTTAGTGGTAAGTCCTGAGTAAAAGGCACACTCCGTTAAATTGGTCATCACACCCAAGTGTGACCGCCAGCACTTGGCACTGTGGGCTATGAATTAAACTTAGAGCGAAGGTTGATCAGCGATAGTGTTCTAGCTGTAAAAAGCCTTTTTAACATTATCGAGGCAAACCTTACTGTTTACCAGACGGCTTAAGAAGCCACTAAAACCATGTCCAACTATGTTTTTGTTATTGACCAGAAGAAAACACCACTAAAACCAGTTCACCCAAAACGAGCAAGACAATTACTCTCTTCTGGCAAGGCAGCTGTATTTAGACTTTTTCCATTTACTCTCATTCTTAAAAAAGAAGTGCCTAATCCTGATATCCATCCGCTAACTCTTAAGATTGATCCTGGTTCTAAAGTAACAGGTTTTGCTTTAGTCACGGATCAAGGAGAAGTAGTTTGGAGAATGCAATTAGAGCATCGTGGAGGTATCATCAAAAAACGTCTAGAGCAAAGACGAGCATTAAGAAGAAAACGACGTTCAAGACTTCGTTATCGACAGCCTCGGTTTTTGAATCGTAAGCGTCAAGAAGGTTGGCTACCTCCTTCTCTAATGCACAGAGTTCAGACAACGGAGACTTGGGCGAAAAGACTGATTAAGTTCTGTCCAGTCCAAGAAATCTGGATCGAAAAAGTTAAGTTTGATACTCAAGCAATGGAAAACCCAGAGATTGATGGTAAAGAGTACCAGCAAGGAACATTACAAGGATATTCGGTTCGAGAGTACCTCTTAGAGAAATGGGATCGTAAATGCGCCTATTGTAAAAAGGAAAATGTTCCTCTTCAAGTTGAGCATATTCACTCCAAGTCTAAAGGAGGAAGCAATCAAGTCTCTAACCTTTGTCTGGCTTGTGAGAGGTGTAATCAGAAGAAGGGAGATAAGTCAATTAAAGACTTCTTAAAAAAGAAACCAACTATTCTTGAAAGTGTCCTTAAGCAAGCGAAAAGCCCTCTAAAAGACGCATCTGCGGTTAATGCGACTCGTAATAAAATTGTCGAGGTGATATCACAACATTCCTCAGTTAAAACAGCAACAGGAGCGCAAACCAAGATGAATCGAGTTCGTTTGGGATTACCGAAAGAGCATTGTTTAGACGCGGCTTGTGTTGGAGAGGTTGAAACCTTAACCATTCTCTCCCATCAACCACTAATGGTAACAGCGACTGGGACAGGGGGAAGACAAAAATGCCAAACTAATAAATATGGATATCCCATCAAGCATCGTCCTTTGAGACCAATTCAAGGGTTTCAAACAGGAGATATTGTACAAGTCGATATTCCCAAAGGAAAGAATCAAGGTCAATGGACAGGACGCTTGTGCCCTTATTCAGATGGGAACTGTGAGATTTGCCCGAAGGGTCGTAAAAGATTAGGAACTAAACTATCTTATGTTTCAAGAGTGGTTCACCAGAAAGATAGCTATAAATATAGACACCTATCTTAGAAACTTATTGAAATAATTAACTTTGTGAAATAATGTCTAAGAATTTATTTACTGTAAACTACCCAATAGCACTGTCACCATGACCGATAAAATGGGGACGGTTGCTCGTGCAGTAGCGAGTCCCAACACAGAAATCATCGCCTGTAACCCTCCCTCAGCACCCGTTTCTCTAGAATGTCACTACGATGAAGCCATTGCCATTCCTCATCTTCTAGCCGAAATGGGTGATTCGGACATAGATGGTTATATTATTGGCTGTTTCGGCGATCCTGGCTTGATGGCAGCACGAGAAATTACTACCGCACCCGTTTTAGGCATTGCAGAAGCAGCGATGCACGTTGCCAGTTTCCTCGCCACAGGGTTTTCGATCGTTACCACTCTTTCTCGCACTAAAATCATCGCTGAACATCTGGTAATTAATTATGGAATGGAACGTCATTGTCGCAACATCCGCGCGATCGATCTTCCTGTATTAGAGTTAGAAATTAAGGACTCGCCAGCACAAAATCTGATCCGTCAAGAATGCCAAAAAGCCCTACAAGAAGATGGCTGTGGCGCGATCGTGCTGGGTTGTGCGGGAATGGCAGATTTAGCCCAAAAACTCTCTACAGAATTGGGGGTTCCCGTCATTGACGGCGTTAGTGCAGCGGTGAAATTGCTTGAAGGAATCGTTGCACTGGGCTTGAAAACGAGTAAACAAGGAAATTTCGCTTTTCCTCCCAAAAAGTGAGGGGAAAATCAATTGGGCGATCGTATAGAAGGTGACAATCGCTGGTTCATTTTTTGTATACAGTATGCAAAATTCAAGTAAAAGCAATTCAATCGTGATGGAATATACTTTTCAATTCTCGGTCGTTTGGAATAACCTTGATTTGTTAGTGCAGGGGGTTTTGCTAACTCTACAGATTGTCAGCGTCGCGATCGCGCTGGGTTTTATTCTGGGCCTCATCGGGGCATTAGGGCGAACATCTGGTAACCCAATTTTCAACGCGATCACGATGGCTTATGTTGAATTTTTCCGCAATACACCGTTTTTAATCCAACTGTTTTTCTTCTACTTTGCCTTACCGAATTTGGGAGTCAAAATGTCCTCTTGGCAAGCGGCTGTCTTAGCTTTAGGCATCAACTTTGGGGCCTATGCCACTGAAATTATTCGATCTGGGATTGAAGGAATCAGTGTTGGACAGGTAGAAGCGGGAAAAGCCCTCGGGTTAAAGCCCTTACAGATTTTTCGGCACGTTATTCTCATTCCGGCCCTGGCGAATATTTACCCCGCTTTGATGAGTCAAGTAGTCATTGCCGTTTTATTTAGCTGTGTGGTTTCCCAAATTTCTGCAGAAGAATTAACCTTTGTTGGAAACTATCTCCAATCCCGCACCTTTCGCAGCTTCGAGATTTATTTAACCATTTCCTTAATTTATGTGGGGCTGGTTTGGTCAATCAAACTCATTGCCTTCTTTATTCAAAGACAGTTTTTTGCCTTTACTCAATACACTCGTTAAGCCGATGGAAGAGTTCACCTTTTCACAAATTCTGACCAATCTCCTGTTAGCTACACGCTGGACAATTGTTCTTTCCGCGATCGCGTTTTTTGGCGGTGGTGTTGTTGGCTTTCTCGTTATGTTGATGCGGATATCTCCCAATCCAATCATTAAAGCAGTCAGTACGCTTTATATCGAATTTTTTGAAGCAACACCATTATTAATGCAACTATTCCTCGTTTTCTTTGGCATTTCCGTCGTTATTGGCTTAAATGTCTCCGCTTGGGTGGCGGCAACGATTGCTTTGACCACTTACAGCAGTGCCTTTCTAGCAGATATTTGGCGCGGTTCGGTGGAAGCCATTCCTCGCGGGCAATGGGAAGCCTCAAGAGCGTTAGGACTGAGCTATTTTAAGCAACTCAGTAATATTATTCTCCCGCAAGCGGTTCGGATGTCCATTCCGCCGACAGTGGGGTTTGCCGTGCAGGTAATTAAAGGAACGTCTTTGGCTTCTATTATTGGTTTTATTGAACTCACCCGATCAGCCTCTTCTATTAGTAACGTCACCTTTGAACCACTACTGGTTTATTCCTTAGCTGCGATGATTTACTTCTGTTTGTGTTTTCCCCTCTCTCTCTGGAGTAAACGCTTAGAAAATCGCTTCTCCTATGTCAACCTCTGAAATTGAATTCTTAGTGATCATCATGCTTCAATCCATGTTTCGTTCTCTCTCTCGTCTATTCGGTTTATCCGCACTCAGTGTAAAAGTTGTTTTTGCTCTTGCGATTAGCTTGATCTTTAGCATCAGTATTATTTCCTGCTCAAATCAATCCATTACCTCGCAAGAAGTCGCCACCGAAAACGCTAATGCTCAAAGTAATCCCACTGTTCAGGGAGGCAGTACACTGGATAATATCCTTAGTGCGGGTGTGGTCAAAATCGCTGTTCCCCAAGATTCTCCGCCTTTTGGTTCAGTAGGAACCGACGGCAAGCCTCAAGGTTACGACGTTGATGTGGCTAGGCTCATCAGTGAGGCTTTAGAAGTGAATTTAGACTTGATTCCAGTTACCAGTACCAATCGCATCCCTTATTTAGAAACTGGGCGAGCCGATCTTGTAATTTCTAGTTTAGGGGCAACCCCAGAACGAGCGCGATCGATTTACTTCTCTTCGATGCCTTATGCCCCTTTCTTTTCTGGGATTTATGGTGCAGCCAGTCTCGATGTATCCAGTTACAAAGACTTGGCTGGATATACGGTTGGCGTTACCCAAGGGTCTTTAGAAGACTTGGAAGTAGCGGAAAAAGCCCCAGAAGGGGTGACAATCAAACGTTTTGAAGATAATAGTTTAACCATCTCTGCTTTACTTTCAAAACAAGTTGATCTGATTGCAACGGGTAACACGATCGCAGGAAAAGTGATCAAAAGTAATCCCAAAGAAGGAATTGAAAATAAATTTGTGATGAAGAACTCCCCTTGTTACATTGGCGTGCGCCGTGGGGATTTGGATATGTTGCAGTGGATTAATGTTTTTATTCGCCACAAGCGTTTCTCTGGTGAATTTGAAGCCTTATCTCAAGAGTGGTTTGGAGAATCCCTGCAAAGCCTACCCGCTTTTTAGTCGATCACTAATAGATTTGATTATCTGTTCAATCACCCACCTGATTTGACTCGTCATTCATTACTATTAGAAAAAAGAACTATGGAAGAGAAGCAAACACAAACCACTAACGTCACTATAGGTAGCAATGAGCCTGTGATAACAGTTGCAGAGGTGGAAAAATGGTATAGCAATGGCTTTCATGCCCTGCGAGGGGTTAGTCTCAACATCGATCGCGGTGAAGTAGTGGTGATCATGGGGGCTTCTGGTTCGGGGAAATCTACCTTTATCCGCACCTTTAACGCCCTAGAACCCTATCAAAAAGGACGGATTGTTATTGATGGCATGGAACTAACGCCGAAGATGAAAAATGTTGATGCCATTCGTCGGGAAGTGGGGATGGTCTTCCAACAATTTAATCTGTTTCCCCATCTGACGGTCATTGATAATGTGATGCTTGCACCGATGAAAGTGCGGGGCTGGAAAAAAGGGAAAGCGCAAGAAGTGGCGTTTGAATTGCTCGATCGGGTTGGTATTCTTAATCAAGCCAATAAATATCCTGGACAACTTTCAGGGGGTCAACAACAACGGGTCGCGATCGCGCGAGCCCTCGCCATGCAACCGAAAGTGATGTTATTTGATGAACCCACCTCGGCACTTGACCCAGAAATGGTGCGAGAGGTGCTTGATGTGATGCGGTCTTTAGCTAAATCGGGAATGACAATGGTGTGTGTCACCCACGAAGTCGGTTTTGCCCGAGAAGTCGCCGATCGCGTCGTCCTCATGGCTGATGGTCAGATCATGGAAACCGCAACGCCAGAAGTCTTTTTCCATAATCCTCAACATGAACGCAGTCGCCAGTTTCTCTCGCAAATCTTACATTAAAACCGTCGAAAACTCTAATGTAGTTTGCAATACAATAAACTTTTCTTTTTATGTATACAGTATACAGTCAAAGCAAAGATGATTCATTTCCTTCCTCAAAAATAATTATGTTAGTAACCCAAGAACCGATATTAAGGCGGTTTTGGTATCCCGTCATCCCGTTAGACCAGATACAGAGTGAACCAAAACATTTTCAGCTTTTAGGGGAAAATTTGGTTTTGTGGACAGATCAAAGTGGTCATTCCAAGGCGGCTAAAGATCGGTGTTGTCATCGTTCGGCACAACTCTCTTTAGGAAAAGTAGAAAATGGGAATCTCGTCTGTCCGTATCACGGTTGGACATTTGAGGGGTCGGGAAGTTGTGTGCGTGTCCCACAGTTAGAAGATCAAGAGAAGATTCCGAAAACCTATCGCATTGAGACTTATTGGTGTCAATCTCGTTATGGTTACGCTTGGGTGTGTTTAGGAGAAAACCCCCTTGCAGATATTCCAGAGATTCCCGAAGCGAGTGACCCTGAATTTCGTTGTATTCCAGAATTTTACGAACCTTGGCATTGTGCAGGGTTACGGGTAATGGAAAATGAACTGGATTTGGCGCATCCAACTTTTGTTCATACAGGAACATTTGGCAGTGAAGAACATCCCGTTCCTGATGAAATGGACATTACAGAAACTGAATATGGCTTAACCATGAAAGCGGTTTTGGGAGTGGTGAACCCAGAACAACAGCAGAAAAACCTGAAAATGTCAGAAAGTCAAACTGTTCGCACCTTAGATATTGATTGGTTTTTGCCCTTTACCTGCAAACTTCGCATCAACTATCCCAACGGCTTAGTTCATATTATCGTCAATACAGCAACGCCCATTAATGATGGAACATCGCAAATCGTCCAGTTTTGTCTGCGAAACGATACCGAAGCCGATACCAAAGCAGCAGATGCTAAAGCCTTCGATCGCGCCGTCACCCTAGAAGACAAAGCAATCTTAGAAACCACTGATTATGATGTTCCCCTGGATATTTCCCAAGAACAACACATGACAACCGATAAACCAGGCATTTTAATGCGTCGCCGTTTTGCCAGTTTATTCAAAAATCACTGACCATGTACCAATTCGCCCTAATTCTCCTTCGCAAGGGGGGAACAAATAACGAATAACAAATAACAAAATGACTAATGAAAAAATTGCACTAGAAACCGAAACAGAAGAAACCACAGAAACTAGACCCATATCAGGGGACTTAATCTATGGACTAGAAGATCGCCCCCCAGTGGGAAAAGCGATTTTTGCCGCCATTCAGCACGTTTTAGCCAGTGTGGTGGGAATTGTTACTCCGTCCCTGATTATCTCCGATGCCCTGGGATTACAGGCAGCAGATGCCAGTTTTTTGATTAGTATGTCTCTGTTTGTCTCAGGAATCGCTACTTTTATTCAAGCTAAACGCTTCGGTCCAGTGGGATCGGGATTATTAAGCATTCAAGGGACAAGTTTTGCTTTTATCGGCCCCATTTTAGGCGCTGGCGGGGCGTATATTGCTGCGGACAATTCTCCCACTGCCGCACTGGGTCTAATTTTTGCCTTGTGTATGCTGGGGTCTTTTATCCAGATGATTTTGAGTCGCTTTCTCAAATTAGCCCAGAAGGTGGTCACGCCTCTAGTAACTGGAACGGTTGTCACTCTCATTGGGTTAACCCTAGTCCGTGTGGGGATTACCGATATGGGAGGCGGTTTTGCTGCGAAATCAGCAGGGACGTTTGGCAGTATGCAAAATCTAGGTGTGGCGTTTCTGGTCTTACTGACAGTTTTAATTCTCAATAGCCTGAGTAGCCCTCTGTTAAGAATGGGATCGATCGTGATTGGCTTGGTTGTCGGCTATATCATTGCGATTCCCCTAGGGATGGTTAGTTTTGACGGTTTGGGAAATCTTCCGCCGTTTACGGTTCCGCTTCCCTTTCGCTATGGGTTTAATTTTGATTTTGCTGCCTTTATTCCCTTTATTTTTCTTTATGTCATTACAACGATTGAATCCATTGGTGATTTAACCGCAACTTCCTTGATTTCTGGGCTAGAGATTCGCGGTGAAAAGTATTTCCAACGCTTACAAGGCGGTGTCTTGGCTGATGGACTTAACTCTTTTATTGCTGGCTGTTTCAACACATTCCCCAATACAACATTTAGCCAAAATAACGGGGTGATTCAGTTAACGGGAATTGGTAGCCGCTATGTAGGCTTTTTTATTTCTGGGATTTTTGTCTTGTTGGGCTTAATTCCGATTTTTGGCGGAATTATTCAAGCTATTCCCAAACCCGTTTTAGGCGGGGCAACGATTTTGATGTTTGGAACTGTTGCGACAGCAGGGATTAAGTTACTCTCTTGTGTCAACCTTACCCGCCGCAATTCCTTAATTATCGCGGTGTCTTTGGGATTAGGTTTAGGGGTAACTTTCGCACCAGAGATTCTCGACCAGTTACCAACTCTCATTAAAAACATCTTTAGTTCTGGTATTTCCACAGGTGGAATTACTGCTTTAACTTTAAACATTTTGATTCCAGGAGAACGGGAGTAAAGAACAATGTATAACTTGAAAGTAACGATTATTGGGGCGGGTATTGGTGGACTCACCACTGGCATCGCCTTAAAAAATATTGGCTATGATGTAGAAATTTATGAACGCACCCGCGAGTTACGTCCTGCTGGCGCTGGGATTTCTTTGTGGTCGAATGGGATTAAAGTTCTCAACCGTCTGGGTTTAGGGGAAAAAGTGGCAGCTATTGGCGGAGAAATGAATCGGATGGAATATCGCAGCCATACCGATGAACAACTTTCAGCCATTGATCTGCGTCCATTGGTCGATCGCGTAGGAGAACGCCCCTATCCTGTCGCACGGACGGATTTACAGCAAATGTTAAGAGATGCGTTTGGGAAAGACAAGCTACATTTGGGCTGTAAGTGTGTGGGAGTGGAACAAGACGAAACCAGTGCTACAGCTATTTTTGAAGACGGCGATCGCGTCAAGAGTGATTTAATTATCAGTGCAGATGGTATTCACTCCACAATCCGAGAGTATGTGACAGGGGAGGTAACGCCCCGTTTTGCTGATTATGTCAACTGGAATGGTCTGGTTGCCGCCAGTGATGACCTTTGTGAAGCAGATAACTGGGTGATTTATGTGGGAGAAGGAAAACGCGCCTCAATGATGCCTGTTGGGGATAATCGCTTTTATTTCTTCTTTGGTTGTCCGATGAAACAGGGAACAGTGGTTGAACCAGAAGACCGTCAAAAGGAGTTAAAAGATATCTTTGCGGGATGGCCCCAAGCCGTACGAAATTTAATTGATCGACTGAATCCCCTCGAAACAAACCGCTTAGAAATTGCTGATTTAGACCCCTTAGACACGCTGGTTAAAGGTCGTGTGGCGTTGTTAGGAGATGCGGGACACGCTACGACTCCAACTTTAGGACAAGGGGGTTGTCAGGCGATCGAGGATGCAGAAATTCTCAGTCGTTATCTGGTAAGTACCAATATTAGTGTGTCTGATGCGCTCAAACGTTATGAACAAGCACGGAAAGATCGCGTGAGTCAATTAGTGTTAAAAGCCCGTCAACGCACGGATACGATTTATGGAAAAGATGAAAATGTCACGGCGGCTTGGTACAAGCAACTGGAACAAGAATCGGAAAGTAATGTGATTGATGCGCTGGCGAAGGTAATTCTCGGCGGCCCCTTGCAGTAAACAGTGATCAGTGACCAGTGACCAGTGACCAGTGATCAGTGACCAGTGACCAGTGACCAGTGACCAGTAAACAGTGACCAGTGACCAGTGACCAGTGACCAGTAAACAGTGACCAGTGACCAGTGACCAGTGACCAGTGACCAGTAAACAGTGACCAGTGACCAGTGACTAATGACTAATATTGATGTTTCTTCAGAAAAGAATGACAGTTTAACGAAAACCATACTCGGGATTTTAGCCTTAGTTTCGGCACTAATCGCGATCGCGTTTGCTTCGATTTGGCTAGTCGTCGCAGAAAAAGAAGTGACTCCCCTAACCGCTATTTTTTACCGTTTAACTGGCGCAGGGATTACACTGGCGATTTGGCAAGGATTACAGCGTTTCTTCAGCGAAAAAACAGCCCCCCAGTACGATCGCGCTACGGTGATTTTACTGTTTATTGCGGCTGCGAGTTTTTCCACTTCCCTCGTTTTACTGGGATGGTCACTCACTCAAACCAGTGTCGCCAATGGAACTCTTCTCTATAACAATATGCCTTTATTTACGGCGTTGTTTGCTTGGGTGTTTCTCGGACAACGATTTTCTCTAACCTTTGTTTTGGGGCTGCTGATTGCGTTAGCTGGAGTGATCGCGATCGGGCTGAGTGATTTTCAACTGGCGGCTGTGGATGTCAAAGGAGATTTAGCCGCCATCTTTGCTTCCATGTTGGCGGCTACCAGTCTTCTCTGTTTTGAAAAACTCCGCGAAACCCTCACCTCTGGGATGATCATGTTGTGGGTGAGTTGGGTAGGAGGACTTTTATTGCTTCCTTTAGTTTTTCTACAATCAGAGCAAATTATTCCTCATTCCTTGCAAACTTGGCTGGCACTACTCAGTTTAGCAGTCATCTCTCAAGGAGTTGGTCAAGGGTTACTGACCTATTGTGTAGGATTATTTTCTGCGAGATTAATTGCCGTATGTATGCTGTCAATTCCTGTAATTGCGGCGTTAGCGAGTGCGGTGTTATTCGGCGAACAACTCCCCCTAGAAAATTGGTTAGCGTTTGGCGTGGTGTTATTGGGGATTTATTTATCTCTCAAGGGAAAACAATCTAATACAGTGATCAGTAATCAGTGACCAGTGACCAGTGACCAGTGACCAGTGACCAGTAAACAGTGACCAGTGACCAGTGACCAGTGACCAGTGACCAGTGACCAGTGACCAGTGACCAGTGACCAGTGACCAGTGACCAGTGACCAGTGACCAGTGACCAGTAAACAGTGACCAGTGACCAGTGACCAGTGACCAGTGACCAGTGACCAATAATCAATAACAAAAGATGATAGGAAAATTAACCACTCATGTTTTAGATACCGCACACGGTTGTCCGGCGGGAGGATTAAATCTCACGCTTTGGAAGATTGAAAACAGCGAATACAGTTTGCTGAAAACAACAAAAACCAATGCTGATGGGCGAACTGATGAACCGCTTTTAGTAGCAGAGGCGTTTCAGGTTGGCGTGTATGAACTCGTTTTTGAAGTGGGGGCTTATTTCCAACACTATGGCGAAGACTTACCTGATCCTCTCTTTCTAGATATGATACCGATTCGTTTTGGCATAGCAAACGCAAACAGCCATTATCATGTTCCCCTCTTAGTCTCGCCTTGGTCTTATAGCACTTATCGCGGCAGTTAGCAGATAACATGAAATATTCTCTAAAAACTCTCAATGAAATGGAAAAAGCGTCGTTTACTGAGGTTTTAGGTCATATTTTCGAGGAAAGTCCTGATATTACCGCAGATACTTGGGAAAAACGCCCTTTTACTGACTTAGACGACTTGCACCAGAAGTTAGTGACAACAGCGCGATCGCGCTCTCCCACTGAACAAATAGCCCTGATCAAAAAACATCCTGATCTCGCCACTAAAACCAAAATGGCAGATGCTTCGGTGCAAGAACAAACAACTGTGGGCTTAAATGCACTCACAGAAGAAGAATATCACCGCTTTCAAGAGTTAAACCAAGCCTATCGGGCAAAATTTGGTTTTCCCTTTATTATTGCGGTGCGAAATCACAACAAAGAGAGCATTCTCCAAGCCTTTATCACCCGTTTGGAAAACTCTCTCGAAGAAGAAAAAGAGCGCGCGATCGCGGAAATTTCTAAAATTGCCTATTTCCGTTTATTAGATGTGGTGGAATAATCCCATTTTTTTTGTGTGAGGAGTGTACAAACCTTGAAAAACAATCAAACAATTTCTAAATTTTTATCCCAAAAACTGATCTGTAGTTTCGCTTTGTTAGTAACCAGTGGCGTGACCATTATCTCCCCACTTCCTGCAAAAGCACAAGTTAATTCAGTTTATCAGCTATCTGATGTTGAACCCACAGACTGGGCATTTGAAGCGCTACGATCGCTGATTGAGCGCTATGGTTGTATCTCAGGATATCCCGATGGAACATATCGCGGCAACCGTGCTTTATCCCGTTACGAATTTGCAGCCGCCCTCAATAGTTGTCTGGGAAGTATAAACCAAATGATCCTTAACCAAGATCAACCTCTTCCAGAATCAGATTCCGCAACAATTGAACGCCTCCAGCGAGACTTTAGCCAAGAATTAAGTCAACTCGCCACTCGGGTAGATAATCTAGAAAACCGTGTTGCAGCCATTGAAGAAACCCAGTTTTCCACCACAACCAAACTTAGTGGTAACGTTTACATGAACCTCACCGGTGCAACAGCCAGCGATGATATTCTAGTAGAAACCAATGACCTTGACGCGCCTCTAAACTTGCGTCGTGCGGGACGAGATAGCAGTGGTGATCCACTGGTTCAAACCGAAACAGACGATCCAGAGATTACCTTCAGTTACTATACTCTACTTAACTTTAATACTAGCTTTAGTGGGCGCGATCGACTGGTGACACAATTTGCAGTCGGAAATGGTACATCCCCAGCCAATAGCTTTGTTTCCGCAGGACTATTTAACACCTTTGGAACACCATTCACCGACCAAACTGGAGCGCCCAACGCTGGACAGGTAACGGTCAGAGAACTATTCTACAGCTTCCCTGTCAATGAGAAATTACAAGCAGTTGTGGGAGCAAGAGTCAACTGGTATCGTTACTTTGATGGTAACAGCTACACCTTCTTTTTACGCGGTGCAAGTAGCTACAACGCCAGTGGTGGAACATTGGCGAACCCAGTAGATCGCGGTGCGGGAGCCGTTCTGTTATGGGATATTAATGATAAGTTAGGGTTTAATGTTGGTTATTTAGGAGAAAACACAGAATTTCTTCCCTCGGCATTTTTCAATACAGTCTCTGATGCAGATGAGGGGTTATTTGACGGAACTTGGTCAGCAACGGCGCAACTCACCTATGATCCTAGTCCAAAGACCACTATCCGTTTATTTTACACTCGTTCTCAATCGGATAATAATGTTCCGCTTTTTGACCAAAATGGTAACTTAACCGGCTTTGGCGTTGGTGGTGCTGTAGGAGAACCCATTTATGGGGTTGCTGATGATGGGTTTGGGGGAACTATTGATCCCACCCAAGCCAACACCATTGGGCTAAACTTTGAGTGGGAATTTGCTCGTAATCTTGGGCTATTCGGACGTTATACTTACGCCACTGCTGATATTGATCCCGAAAACCAAACCAGAAGCGGCGGTGACATTAATATGCAGGCGTTTCAATTAGGATTAGCTTTTCCCAACTTAGGAAAAGAAGGGGCGTTAGGAACATTCTCTTTTGTTGTTCCTTTTGATGTTTTGGATGGGGAAGAGTTCCTTGTCTCTGGTGCTGGCGATGGCGGAACACAACTTGATTTTGAAGCAACTTATTATTATCCTGTTAATGATAATTTTGCCCTCGTTCCCGCCGTTTACGTGATTGCAAATCCCAATAATTTTGAAGATAACGGTACAATTTTTGTCGGTAATCTCAGAATGCAATTTAGCTTCTAAAACAGTATGGTGACAAAGTGACTGATTAAAGTCTTAGCTTTGACGGAAATTTTGTCACCTCGATCGAGCATAAGAATAACAGAAGACTGAATCTTGAAAAGAGGTAGATGGTGGCGCTAAGAAATACAATAAACTTGGCGACACATTATTGATCGATTCCAACACCGATCGCATAGCCACTGTAGAAAAACCACGGTAACTTAGTTATTTTTTAGCAATAACCAGCATTTCAAAATCTTCGGTTGTTAACTTGTCATTTCTGGAAAATGCTCCCAACTTTGCTCCATAGATATCAATTTTTCTATATTCAAGGGACTTTAACAACCAATTAATTTCACTGGGAACGTAATATCTTTCGTTGCATTCGAGAGTTTTTTTATTTCCCAAATCATCTTCTATTTCTGTAATATTGTGGTCTCGAAACGTCATTAAATCGAAGGTATTGCTTCGATAGGTTGCATTTCCTTCTTCTGTTTTTGAAGCACAAAATTTTTCAACCGAATGATAGAGTGGGAATAACCCATTTAAGGTTGTAAAGATCAATTTACTATTTTCTTTGAGTGATTTTGTCACAGACTTCAGTATCTCATAATTCATTTCATCTGTTTCCATCAATGGGAATCCGCCTTCACAAAGCATGATTGCAACATCAAATTCTTTGTTAAAGGAAAGGTATCTTGCATCTTGTTGTTGAAAATCAATTTTTAAATTGTCATTTTCGGCTTTTTCCGTCGCTCTGGTTAGGAGAGTTTCCGAGAGATCAATCCCAGTAATCGTATATCCTCTCCTTGATAATTCTATTGTATGTCTGCCCGTTCCGCATCCAACATCTAATATTTTTAATGACTGATTAAAACTGATCTCTCTTTCTATGAAATCACATTCGCCAATCGTCCCTTGAGTAAAACTTTCATTGTCATATTTTAATCCGTAATTTTCAAACAGAGATTCATACCATTGTTTTTTCATCATCAAGTTCCTTAATAATTGATTGATGCAGAGATCAATAATAATATTATAGAGTTCATTTGAAAAAAGTAAATTTTTTGAGCTTTGTTTGACTGGGGTGAGAAAAACTCACCCGTTTAACTTAATTCTAAATCAATGAAGTGGCTTGTTTCGCTACTTCAAAGAAATGTCTGACATTATCTTCAGGTGTTCCAGGTAAAACCCCATGACCAAGATTTAAAATATGTCCTTGGTTTTTTCCTTTGCGAATGGTTTCTAAAACGCGATCGCGGATGAAATCTTGTGACCCAAATAAAACCCCAGGATCGATATTTCCTTGAACTTTTACCCCTTTTCCCAACCGTTGTCTGGCTTCGGCTAAATCGACTGTCCAATCAACACTAATAATATCAAATCCTGTATTTCCCATCCGTTCTAAAACACCAGCACTACCGCTAATATAAAGAATTAATGGCGTATCGGGATGAGTCTGTTTCACTTTTTCAATGACTCTTTTTTGATAAGGTTGAGCAAAGGTTTCATAATCTTGAGGAGACAATTGACCCGCCCAAGAATCAAACATTTGTACCACTTGTGCGCCGCTATCAATCTGATAACAAATATAACGCGCGATCGAATCAGCAACTTTCCCTAAAAATTGATGTAATAATTGGGGATTTTGAAACGCCATTCCTTTGATATTAGAATAGTTTTTAGAAGTTTTTCCTTCAATTGCATAAGCGCCCAACGTCCAAGGCGCACCGACAAACCCTAAAACGGTCGATTGATTTCCCACTTCTTCTCGTAAAGTTTTCAGGATGGTTTTAATGAAGGGAAGAGACGTTTCTGGATCAAGAGGACGCATTTGATCCACTTGTTCTTGAGTTCGTATCGGCGGATCAATGACTGGCCCCTTGCTTTCAACAATATCAAAATCAATTCCCATCCCAGGGAGAGGGGTGAGAATATCAGAGAAGAGAATCACACCATCGGGTTGAAACGCCCGCCAGGGTTGTAGAGAAATCTCAATGGCGAGATCGGGATTTTCCGATCTTTCTCGGAAACTGGGATATTTATCCCGTAAATCCCGATATTCTTTCATATAACGTCCTGCTTGACGCATCATCCAAACGGGAGGACGTGATACACTTTCCCCACGAGCTACTTTTAACAAAGAAGGAAGTTCATTTTGACTTGACATAGGTTGATCTGATCCGATTTTTTTTAAACGCATTCGTTAGCTTATCATTTTGTTTTCTGCAATTGTGATAACTCCCTTAAAAATGCAAAAATTTGATATGTTATGTCAGGTTCGCTCAACCAATGATAAAAAGTAGGTTGGGTGGAGAGTAGCGAAACCCAACACCAATTATAAACAATTGATAAAAAGTAGGTTGGGTGGAGAGTAGCGAAACCCAACACCAATTATAAACAATTGATAAAAAGTAGGTTGGGTGGAGAGTAGCGAAACCCAACACCAATTATAAACAATTACCCGATCGTAAGAAAGCTAATGGAGATATAATAATGGAACGTCAAGCTCTGCATGATCGTTTTATCACATTAACTTGGCAAGAGCAACTCGGAAATATTGCTTCTACGTTAGGAAAAATTTCTCAACAAGTTAACATTCCTGAACAAGATAAATTAACAACCTTTTTATTAAGAGAAGGGGCGTTAATGATTGAATGGTGTGCGAGTAATGTTCCTGCTGATTATCATCTTGAATTAGCGGGATTACAAAAGGAATTATTAGCATGGAAAGAGTCTTTTTCCGAAACAAACGCTAGACAGCTTCTTGCTTTACATCTTTCTAATCAGCGCGAACGACTTTTAGAAATGTCTGGATTGTTAACAAAAGGAGAAAACTTAGCAGAAGCCTAAGCAATTCAGTTATTATAGTTGAAAACTAATAACATTCATTTATCTTAGATTGAGTTTTGTCAGAATCTTTAATTCAAGCAGTAGAAAAAGCCAGTTCCTCGGAAGAGTTAGTGAAAGCCGTATGGGCGTTAAGTCGCAGTCAATCAGAAGCGGCGATTCCGATGCTGATTAAAGTGTTAGGGTTTAATAATCCTGGGGCTGCGATCGCGGCGGTGGAAGGATTAGTGCAATTGGGAGATGTTGCCGTCCCCACCTTAATTAGTGATCTAGATGGGTATGATTATGGGGCGAGGGCGTGGGCAATTCGTGCTTTATCCAGAATTAAACATCCCCAAACTCTAGAGATTTTATTAGACGCTGCGACTAGCGATTTTTCCCTCAGTGTGCGTCGCGGGGCTGCGAAGGGGTTGGGAGAGTTACGGTGGGATCAATTGTCTCCAGAGGCGCGAGAGAGGGTGCAGCAGAAGGTTTTGGAGGCACTGCAAACAGTGGCAAAAGATGAGGAGTGGATTGTTCGTTACGCGGCGATCGTGGGGTTAGAATCATTGGCGAGAAATGCTTTTGCTGAGGAGATTCGGGAGTATTTACAGCAACGGTTAGGGGTAGAAGCAGATTTAACCGTTCGATCGAGGATACAGTTAACGTTTGATTTCATTGGGAAAATCGGGAACCAGTAAAGACTGTTTGAGTTCTCTTTCTGGACGATAAAACGTGATTTTTCCTTCTTGATTACATAACCAAACCTCGATCGCGCCCTCGGCAAAGTAGAAATTTTTCTTAACATCTATTTCCCGAATTGTATTCCCATCCGATTTAACCTCGATACAAATTTCTGGCGCGATCGAGGCAGAAATATCATTTTCAATTTGATTAAATCTGGCTTCGGAACACCAAACCACATCAGCAACTTTAACTCCAGCGGCGGTATTAATCGCACATTCTGGCATCACTTCTCCTGTATTAAGCAAAGATTCTAATAAGCGTTGGATTCTTCCTTGATAAAAAGAATGTTTAATTTTTACGGGACTCATTACAATTTGTCCCCATTGATTTAATTCGATTTTGAATGGTAAATTTTGCAGTTGCTGATTCGTACAAACTTCTTCCCATTTCATATTATGATTAATTAACTGTTATATAGCGCTATAGCAATCCCAAATCTTATGTAAAAAATTGATTTATGAAAGCCCCCAGTATTGGGGGTTTGGGGGCAAAACAATTTACGAATCACCTAGCGAATCACCTAGTATTGTTTATAATTGGTGTTGGGTTTCGTGTACAGACGTTCCATGGAACGTCTCTACCCAACCTACTTTTCTACTCATTATCACCCCCTTTCAAAGCCGGAGCGAAGTGAGGAGGTTAGGGGGGGATTATCCTTACTAAAACTAGGGGGATAATAGGGGGCGATCGCGCCCCAGAATGAGATTAATTAATCCTCATCTAGAGGAATCCCAAATAAAACTTTTCCTTTCCCAAAATAGCGACCGAATTGTAACTCATAAACCTCATCTTCGTCTTGAGTTTCTACCACTAAATTCGATCGAGGATAACCGACACAAAGCAAATTATATCCTTCCTCCTCTAACTGTAGAGACAACCCCATCGCTTCTGGGTGATAAATTTTCCCCTCAAGGCGTCGCACCGCGCAAGTGGTACAAGCGCCATTACGACAGGAAAAAGGGAGTTTAATCCCCTGTTCTTCCAGACTTTTGAGAATATACTGATCATCAGGGATCATCGCTGTGTATTCAGTGTTTGCTTGACGATCGTAAATGTGAATTGAGTAGTAGCGTGTCATTAGAGAATAAATTTCAGATAAAGTTTGCAAAAAACGGAACGCTTATAGTATGATTGTAAATCGCGGTACAACCCTGGAGAGGTGGCCGAGTGGTTTAAGGCGCAGCATTGGAAATGCTGTATAGGGGAAACTCTATCGAGGGTTCGAATCCCTCCCTCTCCGTTCTCCTCTGGAGCGATTTCGGATTAACGTCCGCAATCAGTGGAGGCGATTTTTTCAGTAAAAATTCTTGTAGAGGAGAGAAAAAGCGACTCATATAGCAGTTCTAAATCTTATGTAAAAATTTGATGAACTATTCCCCCCTTTCAAAGTAGGGTGGGCAAGGCAAACCCTACGATCAATGAGCGAGTTAATTACTGTAACTTGACTTTTCCAAAATGGTATTACCAACCTGATCATGTTGCTATAAAGTTAGTTTAAATTAATCCGTATTTAATATGACTTGTAGCCAACGGGGAGGAGACGGAATTGGGTTTCCTAAGCGGTTTAAAATTAGTAGAGAAACTAAATGTACCGCAAACACATAAATGATGCTATTGAGGATAATTGTCGCCAGTGCGATCGCTTGTACTAACCATAAACTCGGCTGTGCTAATAATCCCAACTGTAAAAATCCCCATTCTAAAAACTGAGTCATTTGAGAGGTAACATAAACCCATAAATCTTCTCCTAAGAAAATGGAGAGTAGCCAGAAACGAAAGAAAAACCCCAATGTGCCAATAATCGCCCCGATCGTAACCGATTGTCCCCAACCGAATCCTCGTCGCCAAAAAGCCCCTAATTGGAGTCCCATCACCCCATAGGGAATGACATATAAAATGCTGCGAGTGGGTCCCATCAAAATGGAAAGCAAGAGTCCCACCGTGATCACGCTCATTCCCGACGCTCGTCTCCCTCGTCGTAAATAAACCAGCGCGATCGGGATCGGGAAGAGTAAACGTAAAAGCGGACCCGGTGGAAAGTAAAAATTAATCAACCAAATTAAACTCGCCGCACTGGCGAGAAAAGCCGTTTCCACCATCACGATCGCGCGACTTCCCACAGTAAATGTCACCGTTTCTGGAGAAGAGGCGGGTTTTTCCTCATCTCCAGCATCCACCCAATTCACATCGGATGTGATTTCCCCTTCTTGATCGGAAGATGAGCCTCGATCGAAGTCCTCAGTATAATTACTCATTAGTGATTGAGTTCCGATCATAATCTATTCCAACAAGGAAGAGGAAGTGGATAACACATCTTCTAAAGCACCTAAATTAGGAATATGTAAAGTGTGGTGTTCCCGTTTAATCAACTCTGCCTTTTCCAACTTCGCCAAAACTCGTGTTACCGTTTCTCGCGCCAATCCACTAAGACTGCTTAACTCGCGATGAGGAAGGTTAGGAATATCAACCCCTTGCTCTACGGGTTTTCCCTGTCCTTCTGCCAAAAATAAAAGCACATCAGCGACGCGAGAGGTACTATCCGCTTCCCGAAGTCGTAAGCGACGATTAACTTGGCGTAATCGTTTCGCCATCAGTTGTGATAAACGAATCCCCACTAAAGGTTCTTTTTCCAAAACCTTGAGAAAATCTCCCGAAGGAATACTACAAATGCGTGTGGGAATGAGAGTAATAACATCAGTCGAACGAGGAACTTCATCCATCGCAGACATTTCCCCAAAGACTTCACCACTTCCCAAAATATTGAGAGTGACTTCTTTTCCTTGCTTATTGTAGGTGCGAATTTTCACCCATCCTTCAATAATGAAATAAACCGAACCGCCCCAGTCATGTTCTAATAGAATCACCTGATTAGCAGGATGATTCCGAGAAACAATATGACAAATAATTTCCCGTAAAGTTCCCTCTGGCAAACCCTCAAAAAACATTCCTGGGGAAAGGAGTTGGTCTAATTCTGCTTTTACGTTGCGAGCTGCTGTGGATTCTTCCATACTTCTAAAACACAAATGAGAGATCAATAATCGTATCAGTCTAGTATAACTTGAATTTGTGATCACCAGTAAGTCAATCTTAACGTTAATCGAGGTTTGACCCTGTGACTTACAACGTACCGCGAAATAATCCTTGTGGGCGAAGTAGAAGCATTATCACCATAATTGCGAGAGCTACTCCTAGCTTATATTGTGAGCCTAAAACGGGAACACTTAATTCTTGCGCGATTCCAATGACATAAGCCCCCGTAATCGCCCCATAAGGATTACCAATTCCCCCTAAAATCACAGAAGCAAAAATCGGTAAAATTAAAAACCACCCCATATTGGGACGAACCGCCGTAATTAAACCATAGTTAGCCCCTGCTAAGGCGGTTAACACGCCAGCAATCATCCAAGTCCAAATTACAACCCGTTCAACATTAATTCCAGACACTCTGGCTAAATCAATGTTATCTGCTACCGCTCGCATTGCCTTTCCGATTTTGCTATTTTGAAGGAGAAAATGAAGGGCAATAATTGCGAGTAAAGATAAACCAATAGCAACGAGACGATAGAAAGCAACTTTCAGCCCAAAAATATCCAACGCGTTTAAAACTGGCAAATCATAAGATTGATTACTCCCACCCCAAATTAATAAAATTGTACTACGAAGAAACAAAGCCAAACCAATGGAAATAATAATTAGAGTTGTCGGTTGAGCGCGAATTTTTCGCATCGGTTTCCAAAGGAAAACTTCTGTTAGTAACATGACAGCGACCGTTCCCACCGCACCCACTACCATTGATAGCCAAACATTTAAGCCAGCAATATTTGTTACCCAAGTTAAATAAGCGCCTACTGTCATTAAATCACCTTGAGCAAAATTCGGTAAACGGAGAATGCCAAAAGTGAGAGTTAGTCCAACAGCGACGAGAGAAATAATACTACCAACGGCGAGTCCGTTGATCAAAAGTTGTGCAGTTTCCATGGTTTGTTAGAGATAAATTACCCTAACCCGCTTCGCGCTCGGTTAGGGTTTTCAGTAGCCCTAGAAATTCTACAGGATAGAATCTCCGAGCCTCCAGGCTGGTTTATAGAGCAGCCCCATTTTTGTATCATCAAAGCACCATTAAGATCAGCATCTCCTCTCCAACCACACTCCGAATTAGAACACTTAAAATTCTTATTGGTTCTAATTCCTATATGGTTACAACAATGGCAAGTCTGACTGGTATAAGCAGGAGGAACAGCAATCACTTTAATTCCTTCCTTAACCCCTTTATACTCCAAGAAAGTTCTTAACTGATAGAAAGCCCAAGAATTAGAACGTCTTCTTTCAGTCTTGTTTCTAGGTTTCTGATTAGTTCGTTCTCTAATCCCAGTTAAGTCCTCAATTGCCACTGTGGAGTCAGTCTCTTTTGCTTCTAAGATAATTGTTTTACTAATGTTATGATTAACCCACTTTTGATATCTCTTCTCGCGTCCTGATAGCCGTTTCAAGACCTCTTTGCATCTTCTGCGAGACGATCTTGTGCCTTTACGCGCTTTTTTTTGAAGAGATGATCTTACCCTAGAAAACTTATCTCTTTTTTGTTGAACTTCTTTTCCGTCCCATCCTTGATTTGTGGATGTTCTAGCTATTTCCCGTCTTCCAAAGTCAACTCCAATAACTTTGTCAGTTTTTTGGGGATCGGGATAATCAATAGTAATTTGAAGATGACAGTACCATTGACTATCTTTATGTTTACAAATTTGAGCAGAAGTGGGCTTGCGACCAGTTAATTTACCCTTATGATAATTGCTTGCTCTTAACGGCAGTCTTAACCGCTTACCAAGAGTAGAGACGCTAATTGTCCAATCCTTCTCTCGAAAAGAGAACGTCCTACCATCACAATCGAAGGAAGTTGGTTTGAACCCTTTAACTTTCCCACCTTTATGTTTGGCAGTTTTTCGGTTAGAAGCGACTCTAGCGCAAGCACGGACAATATGGTTAGCCTTTAACCCAAACTGTTCTTTAACATCGTTATAGCAAACAGCTTGAATTGAATTGCGATTAGTTAAACGATGGTTGACGTTCTCATTAATCCAAGCACAAGCATTAGCAAAAGCCTGACCAGTTTCCTCAAGTTGAGATGCCTGTTCAGGTTTTATATCTAGCTTTACTACAAGAGTTAACGTCTGTTCCATCGTCTTCACAAATTCACAATTATGAGTATAGCACATCTAAAGTTGGTTTAGCTTCGGGTATCGAACCCGTCGCGCTTTCGCGCTATCCCTCTACGACCCGCTTCGCGCGGCTTGTCGTAGCCTCCCGCGCTTTCGGTGAATTGCTATCATTAAGCAGGTGTTAATTTTTAATTATTGCTTATGAGTGATTTTAACCCTGCCAACGATTCAGAAACAACAGAAACTCGTCTTCCGCCTTGGGGTTCGGTTACGGTTTTGGAAAAGGGAGAACGCTATTCCATTAATCGCATCGAAGTTAAACCAGGACATCATATTAGCACCCAAATGCACTATCATCGCACAGAACATTGGGTGGTTGTCGCGGGAACAGCGAAAGTAATCAAAGATGGCGAAGAAATTACGCTCATCCCGAAACAATCCACTTATGTTCCGATGAATACTCCCCATCGGGTAGAAAACCCAGGAGTGATCCCTTTAGTAATGATTGAAGTGCAAAATGGGGAATATTTAGGAGAAGATGATATTGTCCGTTTTGGTGATGTAGAAAGCTCAATGGAATGAGACATTATGGCGAAAGGGGATCAGATTTATATTTTAGAGCCTTTTGTAAACTTGCAAGGGATTTATGAACATCATGGCATTGATGGCGGCGATGGAAGCGTCATCCATCTTCGCAAGTCTAATGAAACCATTACTCGCGCTCCTTTCTCTGAGTTTACAGGTGGAAAAGAGGTCTATGTCAAACATTATCCCCTTTCTTTTGTTTCTGATGTGGTGGTTCGTCGCGCCGAAAGTCGTCTTGGAGAAAAAGCTCGTTACAATCTGCTTTTTAACAACTGCGAACATTTTGCCACGTGGTGTAAGCTCGGTTATGCCTACAGTCAACAAGTAAAAGACTTTGTTCCGATTTTATCGCGATTGCAAGTGGAAAAGTTATCCCAACCGCTACAGGAGGCTTTAAAAGGGACAGAAACACAGGAAAAGGAGCAGTTGGTAAGTGCTGCTCTTGCGGATATTAAAAAGGTTTGGGATCGCACCCAACCAATTTACAATCAGAGTTTAGAGGAAAGTAAGGTTTGGCAAGCAGTGGCTTGGAAAGCGTTACAGGAAGGAAAGGAAAAGGTCGCTAAAGCGGCGATTCAACGTAAACTCCGTTATCAAAAACAAGCGGAAAAGGAGAAAAAAAAGCTGGATCAGTTGGCACAGATGACGGAAACCTTGCTACGCTCTCAAATTTCTTCGTGAATTACTGGGTTGATTCTTCCTCGGTTAAAGGAGCATTTTCTGAAGATTCTAAGGATTCTTGTTGTAACAGTTGTTGCTGTTGTTGACGAAAACTAGAAGCCGCAGAATCTAAACTTTCCTGTTGCTGATTGCGATATTGTTCCATGGACATTCCTCGACTGGAGTTGATGCCATGAATTAAATCAAACGGACTCAAGCCTTCTCCTAAACCACTGGAAAAACTATCGCGTTCGCTAGACTGATAGGGACTCTCTTCTTCAAGGGTGGTTTGACTGGAAGCAGGGGAGAGTCCAAAACTGGAAACGAGAACAACACTGAGACTGAAGCTAAACAGTAAGAGACGAGTCATAATCAAATTTATACTTTTGATCTGTTGGATATCTCTAATTTTACTTACTTTTTGCTCTGTTTTACCATGGCGATTAAAGTCTGGTGAGCGTCTTCGGAATCCTGGAGGGTGTGATCAAAGGTGACGCGCACAGGTACAGATTTTCCTGCTACGATTGCGGAAAGGTTCATTCCTTCAGGATCGATCGAGGCTAAAGTGGCGGACTCAGCTTCGGGAGTATTGCCAAATTTTTGGGCGTAGAGAAGAACCGCATCACGATGATCTTCGTTCATGTGTTGACAAATGCGATCGCTGATTTCGGGCGTAATTGGGTCAGCCATGTTCACAACAAAAGTTAACAACACTTTCTAGTTTACTGGTTTTCTGAGGATAAGCAAGCTCAGGACGGCGGATGACAATTAAGGGAATCCCTAATGCTGTGGCGACTTGGCGTTTAATGTCCTCTCCTCCTGCTTTTCCTGATGCTTTGGTAACGATTAGGGAAATCTGCCATTGTTCACATAAAGCCTTTTCTAATTCATAGCTGACAGGGGGACGCAGTGCAATTAATTGTTTCGGGGAAAATCCCGCTTCTAAAGCGTTTTCTACAGAAGACACACTGGGTAAAACCCGCGCAAATAAGGTCGCTTTTTGATGCCAAGATTGAAACTGAGGTAGCGCTTTATAACCGACTGTTAATAAAACGCGATGATCATGGAGATAATCCCCGTTAACGAGGGTGTCAAAACTATCTAGTTCGATGATCGGAAACGAGTTATCGGGGGAAACTTGCGGACGTTCGTAGCGTAAGTAAGGAATCTGTAATTGTTGAGATAGCTCGATCGCGCTTTGAGAGACAGCAGCCGCATAAGGATGAGACGCATCAACAATTTTCTCAATCCCGTATGTTTCCGCTAATGTGATCATTTTCTCAAAGGACAACGCCCCAACTTTCACCGTGATTAAATCTGTCTTGGGATAGAGGTCGATCGCGCTTTTTGTCGTCACGCTCACCAGACATAGCAAGCCTTGAGCCAGCAACGTCTCTGCAATTAAAACACTTTCACTTGTGCCACCAATTAACCAGATCATTACATTTTTTTCAACAACTGAAACTGATCAGAATCCTTAAGCTCCCTTCCTGTGTGACCTGTTGTTAGCCACAGCATAGCACGTGCGCCGTCTCGGAGTGATTTCTGCCAAGGTTCAGGAGGAGATTTTGTGGGAACAGGTGCGGGTTTCAGAATAATGCCACGACTCCCAAACACAATTTCCCCGACGACACGAGCGCGGAGAAGATGATTTTCGGAAGTGACCAAATAGACACTATCAATTTTTTGGGCTTTTAAGTCATCCACTAAAGTTGTGAAGTTAGTCACTGTATCTTGGGCGCGGTAATCTAAACGCACCCGATCGCGCGCGATGCCTTCTTTCTGAAAAATCTGCCGAGCATACCATTCTGGACTCCCAGAAGACACCCAAATCGGCAAATCTGGATGTTGCTTCGCCAATTTTGCGGCATAGTGTTCTCTTTCTTCCGCACCTCCCAACACCAACACAGCATCAGGACGAACCAACCAACTTCTTAGCTGTTTATATTCACCCCAACCCACCAAAGCGAGGATCAGGATTATTCCCAACCACAGTTTTCTTCTTTTCTTTTTTCCCACTGTTCCTCATCACCACATCAACGGTTGAGATTAGTTTTACCGCACTCTGGAAAAAAAGGCAATGGGAGCATCAACTTTTAGGTGTGAGTCATCAGTCAAAGTCGGACGCTCGGTTCTGAGGGGGGAAAGAGACCAAGATGTTATACTAGACTAGGGTCTCTGACCTACCCGCCACTTGCTCGAACCTCTATTATTATGAATAATCCTTCTCTACGACAAGAACCTCGGTATGAACCCGCTTCTGTAATTCCCTTAAAACAAGACACCTCACTTTTAGACTGGTTAGAAGCCAATAATCGCCTGATGCCAAAAGAAGCGCCCGAAAGCGAAAACGAGAAATATCTAGGAGAAGACGAAGAAATCGCCCAACTGATGGGAGAAGATTATCGCACCAATAGTGACGCAGGGGTCGATAATGAACTAGGATAACCCTTGCAAAAGCAAATGAACTATTAAGAAATCGGTGCGATCGCGCCCATTGCTTGCAAAATAGTTAAGCGAGACTCAAACTATTAAAACGCGCATCAGTAACAGAAAACCTATGAAGCCAATTCGTACCTTTAATGTTTCTCCCTCCCTTCCCCCAAAATTAGAGCCATTAAAAAAGCTCGCCTACAATATTCACTGGGATTGGAACGTTGAAACCAAAGACCTCTTTCGACGCTTAGACAACCAACTGTGGGAATCTTGTCGTCATAACCCCGTTGCTCTCCTGGGAAATATCAGTCAATCCCGACTGGCGGAAGTTGCCGAAGATGAAGGCTTCATCGCTCAAATGGAGCGAGCGGAAGAGCAACTAGACCTCTATTTGCAAGAGCGAAACTGGTTTCGGAAAAACCGCCAACAAGCTCTAGGTGAAGAATGTTATGCCTATTTCTGCGCCGAATATGGTTTAACCGATTGTCTTCCCCTTTATTCTGGTGGTTTAGGAGTTCTCGCTGGTGATCATCTCAAATCGGCTAGTGATTTAGGCTTACCTTTGATCGCAGTGGGCTTACTTTACCAAGAAGGGTATTTCTCCCAATACTTAAACGCCGATGGTTGGCAACAAGAAGCCTATCCCATCAGCGACTTTAGCAATATGCCCTTACACCTAGAACGGAAGTCTGACGGCTCAGAATTACGGGTGGAAGTGGATTATCCAGGGCGCACCGTGATCGCTCGCGTCTGGCGCATTGATGTGGGAGGAGTTCGCCTCTATCTCCTCGATACCAACATTGAAGGGAATTCCGAATATGATCACAATATCACCGATCGCCTTTATGGCGGTGATCTCGATATGCGGATTCACCAAGAAATGATGTTGGGAATCGGTGGTTTCCGCGCTCTGAAAGCCCTCGGCTATACTCCCACCGTCTTCCACCTTAACGAAGGTCACAGCGCCTTTTTAGTCTTAGAACGGATGCGTCGCCTCATTGAAGATGATGGCTTGAGCTTTGAGGAAGCAAAACAGATGGTACAAGCCAGCCAGATGTTCACCACTCATACGCCTGTATCCGCAGGGTTTGATATGTTCAACCCCGATCAAACCATGTATTATGTGGGACATTACGCCGATATCTTTGGCTTATCCCGTGAAGAATTTTTAGCCATGGGACGAGAAAATACGGGTGATTTATCTTCTCCCTTCAGTATGGCAGCCTTAGCATTACGGACAAGCTCTTTCCTTAATGGAGTCAGTAAACTGCATGGGGAAGTGTCACGGGATATGTTTAAGGGAATGTGGAAAGGACTTCCCGTTTCTGAAGTTCCCATCACCTCGATCACCAATGGCACTCACGCTCGTAGCGTGGTCGCTAAATCTACGCAACAACTTTACGATCGATATTTAGGTCCCAACTGGTCGGATAAAGGTCCCGATGATCCGCTTTGGGAAAAAGTTAATGCCATTCCTGATGATGAGTTATGGCGCAACCATGAACGCGCTCGCGCCGATATGGTGGTGATGGTGCGTGACTGGCTGGGCAAGAAATTGCGCCAACGGGGAGCAAGTCAGGCGGAGTTAGATAAAGCAACGGAAGTGCTTGATCCGAATGTGTTAACCATCGGTTTTGCGCGACGCTTTGCTACCTACAAACGAGCGACTTTATTCCTACGGGATATCGATCGCATTAAAAAGATTATCATGGGAAATCCCGATCGACGCTTGCAATTCGTCATCGCTGGGAAAGCACACCCGAAAGATATGCCAGGGAAAGAGTTAATTCGTCAACTGATCCATATCGCACGGGAAGAAGGGATTGAAGAGTATCTCGTGTTTGTTCCCGACTATGACACCCATGTCGCTCGTGCCATGGTTTCTGGTTGCGATATTTGGCTCAATACTCCGCGTCGTCCCCGTGAAGCCTCTGGAACATCAGGCATGAAAGCGGCAATGAATGGACTGCCTAATCTCAGCGTTCTCGACGGCTGGTGGGATGAGGCGGATTACACCGCTACAGGTTGGGCAATTGGTCAAGGAGAAATTTACGAAGACCAACACTATCAAGATGAAGTGGAAGCCAATGCGCTCTATGATCTCCTAGAGCAAGAGATTCTTCCCCTATTTTACGATCGAGATGCCAATGGTGTTCCTCGCGGTTGGGTGCAAAAAATGAAAAATGCGATTCGCTTGAATATACCGCAATTTAACACCGCACGGATGCTACGAGATTACAGTGTCTATGGTTATTTTCCCAGCAGCGATCGTTATTTCGCCATGACGGAAAATAATTATGCAAACACCAAAGCCGTCGCCCAATGGAAAAAACAAGTCTTTGAGCGTTGGTATGACATCAGAATTGAAAGCATTGATGTTTCCGAAGAAACCGACATTGTTGTCAACGAAACGATTGAGGTAAAAGCCGTTTTAGACTTAGCGGGTTTAAAACCTGATGATGTGAGCGTAGAACTTTATTTAGGAAAACTCAACAGCAATGGCGAGATTGTTAATGGAACTCCCATTCCGATGGAACACACGGGAGAAACCACCAGCGCTGGTGTCACTTATAAAGGTTCTCTCGTTTACCGCGCCAGTGGCTTACAAGGGTTATCCTTGCGCGTCTTACCCAAAAACCAATACATGGCACATCCCCATGAATTAGGCTTAATTCTCTGGGCTGACGATAAGTAATCCTTTCTTGGGTGGGCATCGCCCACCTGATCACCCAAATTGGAACGAAACACTTTTTTTATGAGTTACACTAATTGATAGTATCTTGTTGATTTTCTATCAATATAAATGGAAAATATTACGATTCAAGTTGACGCAGAAACTGCCCAAGCCTACCGCAATGCTGATCCTCAGAAACAGAAAAAAATTCATGCTTTCTTAAATATAATGCTTAAAAAGACGGTGAATGAAAAACCTCTATTAGAGATTATGCAGGAGGCTAGTGAGGAAGCTGTCGCTAATGGGATGACCCCAGAAATTTTAGAGTCTATTTTATCAGATGAGCAATAGTCGCATTGTCATTGATACGAATGTGATTGTTAGTGCCTTAATATTTTCCAATTCCACTACAATGCGGGCTTTTTCCCTAGCACAAACTAGGGGAATTATTTTGATGTCATTTGATCTGATTTCCGAGTTAATTGATGTTCTGAACCGTAAAAAATTTGATCGATATGTATCACGGGAAACTCGGGAGACTTTTTTAGCGAGTCTTTCAACAGAAACTGAGTTGATAGAGACAACTGAAGCCATTTCTATTTGTCGAGACCCAAAAGATAATAAGTTTTTAGAACTAGCTGTTTCTGGTAACGCAAGCTATATCGTAACTGGAGACAAAGATTTATTAGAACTTCATCCCTTTCAAGATGTTTTGATTCTTACGCCCGCCGATTTTATTCGTTATTTTGCTCAAAAATAACAAGAAAGGGTGAGTCATTCTCACCCTAACTCAGAGTCAAAAATGCTGGAATTAAGTGCGGTTAGACTGTACATCTTGGAGTCGTTGCGCTAAGACAAGCACACCATAGACGACAGCAAGATAAGTGATGGCGAGAAGTGGAATTAAAATCGACAGATTATTCATGGCTACTGTTTAGGGAAGGGTGAGGAGTGGACGATTTATTAAGAGTCTGCCTTTGCTCTTTCTGTTACGACACTTCTGCTTATAATGGGCAAAGTGATGTGATGGTTTTGGACTGAATGCTCGATCGAGCGACCTCTCCCAGAAATAAAGGATCAATTGTTCTTGATTATTGCTCCCTATTTCTTGGGGATGGTCTTCGATGTTGCACCGCATCAATCCTCGGTAAGCATTGCAAGAATTAAAGCTTACTGACAATCCAGTCTGACTTTTAGAGGTGGACGCAATCAGAGCCAATTAGGACAGACACAGGATGAAAATACATTCGAACCTGAATTTAAGATTAGCACAAATTTGACTTGAGATCACACTTAGTGGAAAAAATTTATCGTCAAAATCAGAAGGAAATCGGGATTTTTACCGTAAGAGAGTTTTCACATTCGGTAACGGTTAGATTAAAATTGTTATAAAGATATGTAAACATTATCGAACACTGCGCCAGACTATAGGCTTACTGATGACCTCTGTAACATCCTTATTTGCTCCTGTTGATGAAGACCTGCGCTTATTAACAGATAATTTAAAACAACTCGTGGGAGCGCGTCACCCCATTCTTGGTGCGGCTGCGGAACATTTATTTGGCGCGGGGGGGAAAAGATTACGCCCAGCGCTGGTTTTATTGGCTTCTCGTGCCACAATGACGAAACAAGATTTAACCTCTTATCATCGTCGTTTAGCTGAAATTACGGAAATGATCCATACAGCGAGTTTAGTCCATGATGACGTGGTAGATGAGTCGGAAACTCGCCGTAATGTTGCCACTGTCAACAGTTTATTTGGCAATCGGATCGCGGTTTTAGCAGGTGATTTCTTATTTGCTCAATCTTCCTGGTATTTGGCAAACTTGGACAACCTCGCGGTGGTGAAACTCCTGTCTGAGGTGATTCGTGATTTCGCCGAGGGAGAAATTCGTCAGGGGTTAAGTCAGTTTGATATTGAGTTATCGATCGCCGATTATTTAGAAAAGAGTTACTATAAAACCGCTTCTTTGATGGCAAATAGTATTAAAGCAGCAGGAGTGCTAAGTGGGGTTTCTCCAGAGGTATGCGACCATCTCTATAGTTATGGGCGCAATTTTGGTTTGGCTTTCCAAATTGTTGATGATATCCTTGATTTTACCGCGACCAGTGAGGTGTTAGGGAAACCCGCTTGTTCAGACTTGAAAAGTGGCAATTTGACCGCTCCCGTGCTGTATGCGTTGGAAGAAAAGCCCGAATTGAAAGATTTGATTGACAATGAGTTTACAGGAGAGGGAGAGTTAGAACAGGCGATCGCGCTGGTGAAAGAAAGTAAAGGTATCGATCGCACCAGAGATTTAGCTGCTCATCACAGCAAGTTAGCGGTTACGGCGTTAGATCAGGCTTTAGAAGATTCTCCCTCCACGCAAGCGCTACGAGAATTAGCGGATTACATCTTACGACGACTCTATTGACAAGGAACAATGAACCCTGAATAATGACCAGTCAAGGGGGAGAATAATTAATGATGTAATCACTAAATGGCAAAACTATCTCAGGAGTTATCTCGTTATTTTTGTGAGGAAGAAAGACCTGATCAGGTACAACTATCAGATTTTTTAGAAATAGCGAAAGAAAGAATTTTTGGCTTTTTGTTTGTTATTCTGGCGCTTCCTTCTGCGCTACCAATTCCAGCACCTGGCTACTCAATTCCATTTGGTGTGGTGATGTTTTTATTAGCCAGTCAGATGGTAATTGGGGCGAAAAAACTTTGGCTTCCCCAACGAGTGCGAACTTATCAGTTGGACTTGAAAACAGTACAAGGGTTTGTTAAAAAAGGTGTGCCATGGTTACAACGGCTAGAAACCTTATCACGTCCTCGTCTGAGTTATGTTTGCACAAGTGCTTTGGGTCGCATCATACTTGGGAGCGCGATCACCCTGATGTCAATTTCAATGATGATTCCCATTCCTGGCACTAACACTTTACCCGCAATTGGTATTTTTATTATTGGCTTTGGTTTACAAGAAGATGATGGTTTAATTAGTTTGGGAGGATTAACGGTTTGTGTTCTCGCTTTGGTTGTGGTGTTAGGAATTATTATTGGTGGAGTTAGTCTTTTGGATTATTTGAAAGATAGTTTAATGGGGAATTAATGCTATATTTTTAAACGTGGAAGCAATCACAATAACATTTTGGAAAATCCCCCCTAACCCCCCTTTGAAAGGTTGGAAAATCCCCCCTACCCCCCCTTTGAAAGGTTGGAAAATCCCCCCTAACCCCCCTTTGAAAGGGGGGAATAAGATTATTAAAAATGAATGGTATGAGAACGAAGAAAATGCGATTATTTAATTTTATTATTCCTTTATTGATTACTTGTTTTCTGACTTTATTTCCGATTTCTCCAACTTGGGCGCAAACAGAATTATCACCTTTTGATCAAGGAATAGAAGCCTATCAAAAAGGAGAATATGAAACAGCAGTCAGTGCCTTAAGTCAAGCAATTACCGAAGAAATTGAACCAGAAAAAGCCTATTATTTCCGAGGAATTAGTTACTTAGAATTAGGTAAATTAGAAAAGGCGATCGCGGATCAAACCAATGTGATAGAATTAAACGCGAGCAATGCGGGAGCTTACTACGATCGTGCTTTAGCAGAGACGGAACTCGGCAACTATCAAGAAGCAATTACTGATTATAGTCAGGCGATCGAGTTGAAGCCAAAACAAGAAAGAATCTATCTCAATCGTGGCATTGCTTACGCCCAACAAGGGAAATTTGAAAGCGCGATCGAGGATTATAATCGGGCGATCGAATTAAATGAAAATCTAGCGGATGCTTATGCAAATCGAGGGGTTACTCGTGCCGCAATGGGAGAAAAAGAAAGCGCGATCGCAGATTTAGAAAAAGCTGGAAAACTCTATCAGGAAAAAGGGTTAGAAGGGCTTTATCAAACGGTTCAAAAAAGCATTGAAAAGCTAGAATGATCTCGTTAATCAATTTGCTCATTGATCGTAGGGTTTGCCTTGCCCACCCTACAAGAAACTCTTCTTTGAAATGTAAATTATCCCCCCTAACCCCCCGATGATTGGGGGGAACAAGACCGTAGAAAGTAGGTTGGGTGTAGCGAAGCGAAACCCAACACCGATTATAAGCAATGGTTCTGAACCTAAAATATTACATAAAATCCTCTAATTAAAAGCCCCCAGAATTGGGGGTTGGGGGCAAAAAATCAATCCTCTAATTAAAAGCCCCCAGAATTGGGGGTTGGGGGCAAAAAATCAATCCTCTAATTAAAAGCCCCCAGAATTGGGGGTTGGGGGCAAAAAATCAATCTCAATTAAGAAAAAAATGAAACTGATTGACTCAAAAGGACGACTATTTAACACCATTAGCATCCTCGATTTAGGGGCAGCTTTAGTAATTTTATTAGTAATTATCGGGATTTTTATCTTTCCTGGAACATCAGGATCAGTGGCACAAGTTGGGGGAACAAAATCGATCGAGATGGATGTTTTAATTCAAGGTTTAAGAATCGAAAACCCTGAAACCCTAGAAAACGAACTAGAAGAAAAAAAGACCACCCAGTTAATTATTCGGAATCAACCTCATGGTCAAGTAGAAGTGAAATCAGTAGAATTTCTACCAAGAATGGTGACAGTTCCTCAACCCGATGGATCAGTCGCCGCTAAACCTGATCCCCGTCCCGAAAAACGATTTGAAACCGATTGGTTAATCACCCTGATGGGAGAAGCAACCGTCGCCGATGATGGTGTGGTTTTAGGCAGCAATAAAGTTAAAATCGGGACAACAGTAGAGTTAGAGGGATTCAGTTACAACTTCCGAGGAAGTGTCGTTAAGCTGATGATTCCCGAGTAACTTCAGATAACGGCGGATTAAACCGATCGTAACGGCGGGGAGTTCTAATTGTGGCGTTAATCCCACATCCTCTAAAATTTTTAGCTGTTGGATCGCATCGGGATTAAGACTCGCGAGACGTTTCCCCAGTTCGGGTGAAGTAAATTGCGTTTTTCGTCCCCAGATCATCGCTGTTGGAATCGTTAATTGTGGTAAATACAGGGATAAATCAAAGGATAAATCCCCCCGAACAAAAGATAAAGCAGAATATTCGGCGTTGTCTTGGGTTGCTGATTCGAGATAGGCTTGGATAATCTCAGGATAAATCCGTTCCGATCGCGCAAATTGACGACTCTCAAGGAAATTTTGGATGCCGCCACTGGTCGCAACAGCGCCATTGTACAAGAAACTATCAATCACAGGAAGACTGACTAATCTGGCGATAAAAGTACGGCTGTAATCTTCTCCAAAGTCAGACAATCCCGAAGGAGTGGTGAGAATCAGAGACTTAAAGAGTTCGGGATGTTCGATCGCAACGCGAATAGTAAAAGCCGCAGTCAGAGAAGACGCGATGACTGTCACGGGTTCGGAAGCGACGGCGCTTAAAAATTCTCGAATTGTGGTAAGGTAATCCTCGATCGTGTAACTGCGTTCGAGATGTTCAGAACATCCCCAACCAATTAAATCGGGTGCAAGAACACGATAATCACTGGCAAAAGCAGGATAAACTTTTGACCATTCATAAGCGGATGACCCACCGCCAAAACCGTGTAAAAATACTAACGTGGATGGGTTATCATTGGCTGATTCCTGTTGCCAGGGATGTTCGCTAGGGCAATAATAAACCATTCGTCCGAGAGACGTAACAATTGAGTCTCGTTTCACTCCAATGGGTTCAAACATGGCACAATTTATCGATCAACTACAATTCCAGATTAAGTTATTCTTGAAAATCGTGCTGAGTGACTCAAGGAAGTCATCTCGACGCGGTAGTCACAAGTCTCGTCAACGTCAATCTCGGAAATCTTCTCTCTTAACTTCGGTTTGGTTTTGGGGGTTACTCTTGGCTGCAATCATGTTGCTTTGGAATTGGGAACTCTTGTTGGCGACATTGACGGGAATGGGCGTTTTAATTTTATTATTTCGCTTTCCGATCGATCGTTGGGGGATGTATTGGCGACAATGGGAAACCCGTGTCAATGCGTCTCATAAACGTTTGTTGTTAGCGTTGGCTGGAAGTAGTTTCGCGGGAATTGCCGTTTATTGGGGATTAAATCTTTGGACTCAGATCGAAAATCATTGGTTAGCTGGCGGCGCGATCGGGCAAGGGGTTTTAATCACGCTTTTGTTGTGCTTACAGGTTTCTAAACTGGTGACAGATTCTGGAGAAACCCCAACAGGCGATCGATTTTCGCAACGGATAGAAGAATTAACCGCAGAACATCCCCTAAAACGGTTGCTGGCGATTCAAGATTTAACCCAACTTGCGATTAAAGGTCGTTTACAATCCGAACAATTAAAACAGATCAGCGAGTATTTTAGTTTGTTGTTCAAAGTGGAAACAGAACCGATGATTCGTCAAGGGTTATTGGAAAGTATGCAAACCTTACAGTTACACCACTGTTGGCAAAATTGGAACATTAAGCAACGCCAACCCTTACAGAAATTAGAAAAGGTTCACGTTGATCAGAGTGTTGAATTATGAGTCAATCCTTGAACATTAAATTAGATTATCGCTTCGATCGTAATGGTTTTTTTGATAATCCCGACGCTCGATCGAGTCTAGAAAAAGCCGCCGAAACATGGGAAAACCTAATCCAAGAAGACTTACCCGCGATTCCTGAAGGAATCGAATTTGGTGTACTGAATCCCAGTAACGGTGAACGCACCCCCGTTAATCTCAGCGACTCCATAGACGATCTTTTAATTTTTGTCGGTGCAGAAGCCACCCCTTTCGGAGGTAATCCCAGTTTACCTCACAGTCGCATTTGTAGCTGTCGTTTTTGTTGTCCACCTCCGACAAAAGCGAAAAAATCCGCCTCTCCACCCAGCGCCGAAATTGAAATTTCTCCTTTAGCCCAAGCCACCTTTACGGGAACGAACATTGACGGAACAATTTTTCAAAATCGGATTGATGGTTCTAATTTTACCCCTTGGGCGGGTAGTATTTCCTTTAACGACTCACCTACCTTTAGTGATGGCAGTACAGCAGAATGGTTCTTCGACACCACACCAGAAACCGAAGAATCCATCCCCAATAATGCGGTTGACTTTTTCTCCACTGCGTTACACGAAATCGGTCATGTTTTAGGGATTGGTACAGCTTCAATTTTCCAAGACATCGGTCGTGGCGGCAACTTTGACGGGGAAAATACATTGAATGTTACGGAACAAATGGGAGTTCCCCTCACCTCAGATTTATCCCATATTGATCCAAATTTTACCGATAACGGAGAAAACCCGTTAATGGAACCCGTCGTTTCTGGACGAACGTTTCCCACAGAAGCAGAATTAGCCATGTTAGCAGACATTGGTTGGGAGATTGATGGTTTTACCCCACAAGGAGAAATTCCGCCTTTGGCGACTAATGATAATGATACGATTCGCGGCACAATTCTCTCTGATGTGATTCGGGGGTTAGATGGAAACGACACCATTCGATCGAACAGGGGAAATGATTTCGTTTTTGGTGGAAAAGGGGATGATGAGTTACAGGGAGGAGAAGGAAACGACCACTTAAGCGGAGAAGACGGAGAAGATGAGTTATTCGGAGAGGAAGGAAATGATTATTTACTGGGAAGAAGAGGCGTTGATCTTTTAATTGGAGAAGAAGGGAGAGATGTTTTACTGGGAGGAGAAGACAATGATCAGTTACAAGGGGAAACTGAAAACGATGTTTTGTTTGGGGAGGAAGGAGAGGATGTTTTGTTTGCTGGAATTGGGGATGATTGGTTAGACAGTGGAACAGGAGATGATGAGTTACAGGGAGGAGAAGGAAACGATCGTCTGATTGGTGGTGGAGGAAATGATAGTCTGTTTGGACAAGAAGGGATCGATCGATTTATTTTTCATCTCGGAAATGGGAAAGATCGAATTAACGATTTTGATGTGAGTAATGAAGTCATTGAGATTGATCCAGAGTTTGGCTTCACCGCAGCAGAAATTTTAGCCGCCATTACTAAACCGTTTAGTAACGTTTCCCGTCTCAATCTCTCTTCAGAGGATCAGGTGGATGTATTCCATGAATCCACAACAGGAACACCTCTCACTTTAGAGAATATTGAAATTATTGATTCTTCTCAAGGGATTCAAATCGGAAGTTTAGAAGACGATACCTTAAACCTGACAGGAGAAGCAACGATCGCCCTAAGTGGTACAGGAGATGATTTAATGAACTTCTCAGCGTTTTCTGGAAATAGCACTCGTCATCGTCTTTATGGAGGAGAAGGAGACGATATCATCTTCGCTAATCAGGGAGATCGTCTGTTTGGGGGATCAGGAAATGATTTCCTTAACGCCAGTCTGGGAAATGGGAATAATCGTCTCTATGGAGGAGAGGGAAACGATCGATTAGTGGGAGGAAACAACGACACCCTTATTGGTGGAAAAGGAGAGGATTGGCTTCAAGCTGGTGTTGAGAATCGTTTATTTGGCGGTGAAGGGCGCGATCGATTCGTTTTAGAATCAGAGACAGCATCCAGAGGGGAAAGTGTAATTGCTGATTTTAATCCTGAAATAGATTTAATGATACTGACTAACCTCTCTCCTCAAGATTTAAGTTTAGTTCAGGACGATCGAGATACCCTTCTCACCACAACCGACACCACTCTCGCGAGATTACTCAATCTAGAATCCGATCAAATTGGAGAATCCAACCTCATCTTTGATAACTAACAGTTATTAATGCCATTTTAAAAACTGATTGATGTTGGGTTTCGCGTAGAGACGTTCCATGGAACGTCTCTACGCAACCTACATTTCTGTTACAAGCCCTAAATCTTGAAAAAGAGGGGTACTCAGATAACGTTCCCCATAACTAGGTTGAACCATGACAATTAATTTCCCTTCATTTTCAGGACGTTGTGCGACTTTAATCGCAGCACACAGCGCCGCACCAGTGGAAATACCAGACAAAATTCCCTCTTCACTGGCTAACCGACGACCATAGAAAATCGCTTCTTCATCGGTGATAGTAACGACTTCATCGAGAATTTCTACATTTAAAACTTTGGGAATAAATCCCGCGCCTAAACCTTGAATTTTATGGGAACCCGGTTGTCCTCCTGATAAAATGGGGCTATTACTCGGTTCAACCGCGATCGCTTGAAATTCAGGTTTGCGTTCTTTAATTACTTCTGCGACACCCGTAATCGTTCCACCAGTGCCAATTCCTGCGACTAAAATATCCACTTGTCCATCTGTATCTTCCCAGATTTCTTCGGCGGTGGTTTGACGATGAATTTCGGGGTTAGCAGGATTGTTAAATTGTTGCAACATATAAGCGTTGGCAGTCTGATCAACGATCGACTGTGCTTTTTGGATACATCCCGCCATGCCTTGGCTACCAGGTGTGAGTTCTAATTGCGCTCCGTAGGCTTTGAGCATCGATCGACGCTCATGGCTCATGGTTTCTGGCATTGTTAAAATCAATTGATACCCTTTCGCCGCCGCCGTCATGGCGAGAGCAATTCCAGTATTGCCAGAAGTGGGTTCAACTAAAATGGTTTTACCAGGTTCGATAATCCCTTGCTCTTCCGCAGTTTTGATCATGCTGATCCCAATGCGATCTTTTACGGATGCAGAGGGATTCATTCCTTCCAGTTTAAGCACAATTTGACCGACACATCCCTCACGATTTGGAATATTGTTGAGTTCAACTAAGGGAGTGCGACCAATCAGTTCAGTAATATTTTTGGCGATACGCATAGGTAAAATTTAATAGCGACCCGTTGATAGTGTTTTAAATGTAGTACATTAAATCAATTTGCTGTTTATTATTGCGTTGTTCTGATAAAGTTTGTAAATTATACTTTTTCAGTTGCGCTTCCATCGCTCGATCGATTTCATGCCAAGTTTCTTGGACAACGCACTGTTCAGGGGTTTTAAATTTCGAGATTGCTTCCGTTGTTCCTTCTGAACCTTCAAGACACTTCACAATCTCTAGTAGCGTAATCTCAGACGGCGATCGCGCTAATAAATAGCCTCCTTTTGCTCCCCGTTGACTTTTGACGAACCCTCCCCGTCGTAGTGTTGCTAGGAGTTGTTCTAAATAGCGATCGGATATATCTTGTTTCTCGGCAATTTGCCGAATTTGCAAAGGTTCTTGATTTTGATAGTTGCTCGTTAGCTCTAACAAAGCGAGTAAGGCGTATTTGGTTTTACAAGAAAGTTCCACAGTCAGCGGTTACTAAAATTTTGGGAGATTTTCAAACAATTAATAAAAAATAATTAATAATGAGGAAAAAGGAGCGATTCCATAAACGGACTATCAACCATCTTAGATCATTCTGTTTCTGCTATAGCACTACGCGCCAGACAATAGTAAGATATAGGTGAGTTTCAAGATTTGGGATTAATTCATTGTGAAACCATCCACAGTAATTGGGATTGATATCGGAGGAACGGCTCTAAAAATTGGACAGTTTCTGGCTGATGGTGCTTGTGTTAATCAAACCACACTCCCCACCCCTCAACCGCCTCATCCCCAGGCAATGGTAGAATTAATCGCGGCGGCGATCGAGCAACTTGATCCCAAACCAAACCATCGCGCGATCGGAGTGGGAACACCTGGCCCCACTGATCCATCAGGTCGAATTGCCTTAATCGGGATCAATCTTCTAGGTTGGCGTGAAGTTCCCCTTGCCGATTTATTAGAAGCAAAACTAGGACTCCCCACATTTGTTGCTAATGATGCCAATTGTGCGGGTTTAGGAGAATCTTGGCTTGGTGCTGGGCGTAACTTTCAAAACTTAATTCTCCTCACATTAGGAACAGGAGTCGGCGGAGCAATTATCCTCAATAATCAACTGTTTACTGGTTCTTATGGGGCTGCAGGAGAGTTAGGCTTAATTACCATTGATGCTGACGGTGATCCCTGTAATAGTGGCAATAATGGCTCTCTCGAACAACATTTATCAGTACAAGCAATCAAGCGTAAAACTCAGAAAACACCGACAGAATTAGCAAAACTTGCCGCCTCTGGAGACAAAACCGCCCTTGCTTTTTGGGAACAATACGGAAAAGACTTAGGCGCAGGATTAGCCAGTTTAATCTATGTTCTCACCCCTGAAGCGATCCTTATTGGTGGTGGGATTAGCGCCAGTGCTGAGTTTTTCCTTCCTAGCACGAAAAAAGAAATCGAAAAACGAGTCGTTGGTATTTCCCGAATGGAATCACAGCTTTTAACCGCAGAATTAGGAAACCAAGCGGGTATGGTTGGGGCTGCGAAATTGGCTTGGGAAAATCTCCAAACAGCAACCAGTAGGTTGGGTGAAGCCACCGCTTCACCCAACAAAAGTAACCCAACAAAAGTAGGTTGGGTGAAGCCACCGCTTCACCCAACAAAAGTAATCCAACAAAAGTAGGTTGGGTGAAGCCACCGCTTCACCCAACAAAAGTAGGTTGGGTGAAGCCACCGCGTAACCCAACACCAATTATAAGTAACCCAACAAAGGTAGATCAAAGGTAGGTGGGATGAAGTCACCGCGTAACCCAACATAAAGGAATGGGTGTTGGGTTTCGTAAACTCCACCCAACCTACATGGCTAATGACTAATTTGTGTTGGGTTTCGTAAACTCCACCCAACCTACATGACTCTGCTTAACCATTGGTAACTGGCTGTTAATTTGTGTCATAGTCAGCCACTGCTTTCAGCTTAGAGTAAAAATGAGAGCGATCGAACAGAGGAGTAAATCGATCGATGCTAAAGGGAGGTGGTGTTGTCTCCTCTGTTTCTGCTACTTCCTCCTCAGTCTCTTCTCTTTCCTCGTCTTCTTCCGTCTCCATTCCCTCAGAGGGAGAAACTTCTTCCACTTCCTCTACATCCTCTGAAAATTGATGTAATGCTTTCGGTAAGCGGCGACAGATCAAACGTTCAAACTCATGGGTAAAATGAAATTTCGGTTGACCGCGACGAGACCAAAGACATAGAATTTGTTCAATAGAAAAAGTTTTATATCGCCCCAGATATAATGCTTCTATGATTGCCAAACGCACCCAATGTTCTTCATATTCCTCTAACCATCGCATGGCTAACTCTGAGGGCGTTTCTTCACCCAATTCAAAGCCATAATTTTCGATTAATACTTCAATCAGTTGTTGCATCACAACTTTTACCAGATCAAAATTACGCTAGCTGAGGAAGACTCGCTTAAAGCAGACTTACCCATACTTTACTGATCACAACGGAATTGATCGACACAAAAATTCTTAAAAGGTAACTGTCATTCGGAGGCTGCTGGTAAAAAGATCAGCTTCGGTTACGCTTTGATTGGGGTTCGGATGCCAAATTAATCCAGGCGTTAGGGAAACCTCATCGCTGACTTGCCATTTATAAAATCCCTCCAAATGTAGCGGCATCTCGTTACTAAATTGAGAATTTCCCATTGATCGCCCCAAATAAGGCTGCACCCCAATTATAATTCCCCCTAAATCATTTTTGTCACCCGCATTCGGAAAAACAAGAGACAGAGAATAATTCCAGATGGCTGCGTCTCCCTCATCCAGCACCTTAACATCAGTGTAACCCAATCGACCTCCCAAACCCAACTTCCGATTAACTCGCCAAAAGGCTTCTATTCCGTAAGCGTTGGTAACAGTAGAAAACTGCGACAAGGTATCATTAACGATCGAAGTTCCCAGAATACTTGAAGACTCAGAAAGACCATCCGTAAAGCCAAAGTCTCCCTCTTGAAAAAAGCCATGAAGATAGTTCAACCCCACCGACACATCTTTCCCAGCATCCCATTTTACTCCGATGCCAGCACTATAAGACCCTCCAAATAATCCTGTATCGGTATCACTCCCATCTGGTGTGTAATAACCAGCGCCTACTTGTAGAGAGTCATTAATTAAATGTGACATAGCCAAGCCACTGGCACCGCCTAAACTCAAAATAGGGTGACGTTGAGCAAATGTAGAAAGAGTGGTTGTTCCCGCGTTATCATCTTCAAAAAACGGATTGATCGCGGGAAGATTATAATCTCTGTGTTGTCCTCCCACTGGGGTTAAGATCGCGATCGTCCTCTCCCCAATCGGAAACTTATAACTCAATTTACCTAAGATCACTTGATTGTCTGTGTTTCCTTGAAACTGGTGGGTTTGAGTAACTTCTTTTGTGCCATCCGCTAAATTGGGAGTGAGCGCATTTCCCACTGTAAGACGAGTGAGGAGAGAATCTTTCCCCGTAAAGCTAGTATTAAAATTAAGGCGCGATCGAGCTTGAAAAACAACCCCTGTGTCTTCTCCCTCTTGGGAACTATCTGTGACAACAAAATTAACCACACCCTTAAGTTTAGTCGTCGTCGAAAATTCGGTAATCTCTAACTCACGCACCCGCGCGGTGCTTCCATCCACTCTTCCTCGCAAAATTGCTAATTCTCGCACATATTCCGTTTGTAAACGATCGATCGTCGGTTGTTCTCGATTAATCACCTCATCGTGGCTTAAACAGCGATTCAGCAAAGTCGCAAACTCATAACGACTCATCACCTGTTCACCGCGAAAAGTTCGATCAGGATATCCTTCAATACACTGATAACGCTGTTGGAGAGATTGTAAAGCAGAAAAAGCCCAGTCTGTCGGTTGAACATCCTTTAATTCCCAAACGGGAATCACTGGCGAAGATAAAGAAGCATCAGGTTGGGCTTTAGCTTGAGGGACAAAGACCTGTAAAGTAAAAGTAAGGGTGAGGAAGATTAGAGGATAACGACCCATAAAATATAATTTCCCTGCCTAGGTGTTTATGATTGAAGTTCAAAATCTCAGCAAGTTTTTTGGTTCAACTGCTGCCATTACTGATGTTACCTTTTCTGTGAGGGAAGGGGAAATTTTAGGGTTTCTCGGACCCAATGGCGCTGGTAAAACAACCACTATGCGAATCCTTAGCGGTTATATTGCCGCGAATCGGGGAACAGCGAAAATTGGTGAGTATGAAGTGCATCGCCATTCCCTAGCCGTGCGAAAACGCATCGGTTATTTACCAGAAAATCCGCCGTTGTATCTAGATATGACGGTCAAAAGTTTTTTAGCGTTTGTGACTCAAATTAAAGGTGTACCGCGACGCGATCGAGCCAAAAGTGTGAACAATGCGATCGAACGTTGTTTTCTCGAAGATAAACGCAACACCTTAATTCGGAAATTATCCAAAGGATACCGTCAACGAGTGGGCATTGCCAGCGCGATCGTCCATAATCCTCCCGTTATTATTTTAGATGAACCGACGATCGGACTTGATCCCCGTCAAATTATCGAAGTCAGAAACCTTATCAAAAGCCTAGCTGGCGACCATACGATCATTCTTTCCACTCATCTTCTATCCGAAGTCAGTATGATCAGCGATCGCGTCACCATTATCGCCAACGGAACCGTCGTCGCCACCAATACCCCAGATAACTTAATGATGGAATTAGCAGGAGGAGGCGGTTACACCCTCGATATTTCAGGAGACATTGAACTCATTGAAAGCACCCTCAATAACTTACCAGAAGTTTCCTCCGTCAGCATTTCCCCTCAAGAAAATCAAGAGAGAAAACAAGTCAAAATCACCTGTTCTCCCAACACCGAACCCGGTGATAAAATCGCCACTGTTCTTGTTAACTCAGGGCTGCATCTGTATGAAATGAAGCGAGACAAACCTACCCTAGAAGACGTATTTTTAGAATTAACCGCGCAAGATATTAAAGAAGAAGACAGCGCAACGATTGAACCAGAGAGTAATTAAGGTTTGCTGAAGAAAGCTAAAACTCTCGTACCTTATGGTTTTAATGCTCTTAACTCCTCAAAAAAGTGCAAGGAAATTGAACGCTCAATAGTCACGCACCCTGCATCAAAACCTTGAAATCTTGCCTCTTGCCTCTTGCCTCTTGCCTTTTGCCTTTTGCCTTTTGCCTTTTGCCTCTTGCCTCTTGCCTCTTGCCTCTTGCCTCTTGCCTCTTGCCTCTTGCCTTACTACACCAACTAATGAACTTTTTCACCAATCCCTAATTAACATTTGTTAAATTCCCTCCCCTGTGGCAATATGAACGATTATCCGTTACTCAAAGCAGAAAAATGTACGACAAAATTACTGCCCCTAGCGTTGGGACAAAAATCACCTTCAAAGATGGCGAACCCATTGTTCCTGATGATCCGATTATTCCCTTCATTCGCGGCGATGGTACGGGTTACGATATTTGGCCCGCGACTCAGAAAGTTTTAGAAGCTGCCGTCAAAACCGCCTATGGTGACAAGAAAAAAATCAATTGGTTTAAAATCTATGCAGGCGACGAGGCTTGTGAACATTATGGTCAATTTCAGTATTTGCCAGAAGATACCCTGCAAGCGATTCGAGAGTATGGGGTTGCCATCAAGGGCCCTTTAACCACTCCCGTCGGCGGTGGGATTCGTTCCTTAAATGTTGCCCTCCGTCAGATTAATGATTTATATGCTTGTGTGCGTCCTTGTCGTTATTATCCTGGAACGCCTTCCCCTCACAAGTATCCAGAACGATTAGATGTGATTATCTATCGGGAAAATACAGAAGATATTTATCTCGGAATTGAATGGAAAGCGGAAACAGAAACCGCGAAAAAGTTAATTGATTTCCTCAATCAAGATTTAATTCCCAACACCCCTGAACATGGGAAAAAGCAAATTCCTCTTGATGCTGGCATTGGCATTAAACCCATTAGCAAGAAAGGATCACAGCGTTTAGTTCGTCGCGCCATCAAACACGCTTTGCAACTTCCTGAAAATAAGCAGATGGTGACTTTAGTCCATAAAGGCAATATTATGAAGTACACCGAAGGCGCGTTTCGCGATTGGGGCTATGAGTTAGCAACCACCGAGTTTCGCCAAGAGTGCGTAACGGAACGAGAATCATGGATTTTAAGTAATAAGGAAAACAATCCAGATTTGAGTTTAGAGGAAAATGCTCGTCAGGTAGAACCAGGCTTTGATAGTGTTACCCCACAACGTCGAGAGGAGATTATCGCAGAGGTGAAAGCGATTTTAGACACGCTTTGGGATAGTCATGGTGACGGGAAATGGAAACAGAAAGTTATGGTTAACGATCGCATCGCTGATAGTATTTTTCAGCAGATTCAAACTCGTCCTGAAGAGTATTCTATTCTCGCCACGATGAATCTCAACGGCGATTATATCTCGGATGCGGCTGCCGCTTTGGTGGGAGGTTTAGGTATGGGACCAGGGGCGAATATTGGTGATCAATGTGCAATTTTCGAGGCAACTCACGGCACAGCACCGAAACACGCAGGACTCGATCGCGTTAACCCTGGTTCTCTGATTCTATCTGGTGTGATGATGTTGGAATATTTAGGTTGGTCAGAAGCCGCCCAGTTAGTGGAAAAAGGACTCGCTGGCGCGATCGCACATAAAAAAGTGACTTATGACTTGGCTCGGATGATGACCCCAAAAGTTGATCCGCCGTTGAAATGTTCCGAGTTCGCCCAAGCAATCATCGATCATTTTTAAGGGAAATCTTTCTCTAATCCCCTCAGAAAACGTAGGTTGGGTGGAGCTAGCGCGAAACCCAACACCAATTATAAGTAATCAAAAGAACCTTATATAAGGGAGCTTCGCTAAAATCTTATCCCAAACAGTAGATTACAGAAAATGTTAAGAATAGTAAACTAAGTAAAGAAAACTGTTAAGGGAGCAACCTGCGTGAACGTCCTCAAAACCCTCACTCCAGCACAAAAAAAGAATCTTGCGGTTCTTGCCATTTCAGGTTTACTATTCTGGACGAGCTTAACCACTTTATTACCGACTTTACCCGCTTACATCTCTGATGTTGGGGGAAGCAAACATCAAGTGGGACTGGTGATGGGGAGTTTTGCCATTGGGCTGCTCTTATTTCGCGCTCAACTGGGACAACTTTCCGATCAACGCAGTCGCAAATTAGTTGTGATGATTGGTACATTTGTTGTCGGAACTGCTCCTTTAGGTTATCTTTCAGTGGATTCAATTCCCCTTTTAATGGCATTTCGAGCGTTTCATGGCATCAGTATCGCCGCTTTTACCACAGGTTACAGCACCCTCGTTGTCGATTGGTCTCCCCCAGAAAAACGCGGGGAATTAATTGGTTATATGAGTTTGGTTGTTCCCGTTGGATTGGCGTTAGGACCCGCTTTAGGGGGATATCTACAGGTGAGTGTTGGGTATGAAGTCTTGTTTATGACTTCCGCAACGTTAGGCTATTTGGGGTTATTATTTGCCTCTCAGGTGACAGAAGCAGGGAAGAAACAGGTTGAGGAGAAAGAGAGAGAGGACACTTCACAACAAGCGGCCTTTTGGACAATGTTACTCAGCCCTCGCATTCGCACCCCCGCCATGGTTTTGTTTATGGTGGGATTGGTGTTTGGCACGTTAACGACTTTTCTTCCTTTGTATGTCAGAGAGTTAGGAATTGACCTTAATCCTGGACTTTATTATACGACTTCTGCGATCGCTAGTTTTGCCATGCGGATTTTTATCGGTAAAGCCTCGGATCAATTTGGTAGAGGAATTTTTATCACTATGAGTTTAACCCTTTATGTGGTGGCGATGTTCCTATTAGCAACGGCTAACACTCCGATCGAGTTTCTAGTCGCTGCGATCGCGCAAGGTGCGGGAGGAGGAACACTGATTCCGATGATGATTGCCCTCATGTCCGATCGATCGACCACCAGTGAACGCGGCAGGATTTACGCCCTCTCTATCGGCGGATTTGATTTAGGAATTGCTCTCGCCGGCCCCGGAATTGGCTCTTTTGCTGAGATTTTAGGCTATCGCGGTTTGTTCCAATTAGGAGTTAGTTTAGCACTGGTGGCGCTCCTCATTTTTATCACTCGATCGAGCAAAAGTATTGCACATTCTTTCCGTTTTGCCACAGGACGAGAAAAAGATGTTTATGCTGTTAAGTAAATTAGAATGACTATGAGGTGAGGAAACCCAACTTGATTTAAGATTCAATGGTAATCGCTTTCATCGTCTTATTAACTTAAAAAGACAATATTATTGATCATTGTTGCCTCAGATTTACTATTCAAAACTTCGAGAACTTGCCTTAATTGTTGACCAATAGAATATCGTTGTTGTTTCGCCAGAATAATCCCTTGATGACTTTTCCCTTTAGCTAAATATTGACCGTGTAAACGATAGAAATCTCTGCGATTAAAAGAAAATAAAACTCTTTTTTGTGATTTAGCATAATCGAGTTGCTCTAAATCACTAACTCCTAACATTTCGGCATCGGCAGCACTAATAACATCCACACCTCTTGCTCGTAAAGCAATTATCAACGCTTGATCCATTGAGTCTTCATCAAAATATAAAGATAACATTATTGTTGCTTCTGATTAAATTGCAACCATTCTTGTTCAAATTGATCTCCTTCTGTTAATTCAGCCACTAAATCAGCCTCCATCTTTTCTTGATTGGCATGATAATAACTCAAGGCAGCATGAATTTTAGCCAAATTTAAACTAGGATGTCCCATTCGGTTAAGAATTTCTTCTGGTGTTAAACCGAGTTTGTACCAACTAACAATACGATTAACAGTTATCCCTGTCCCCGTAATAATTGGTTTTCCATTCTTTATTTGATTAGAATGGGAAATTAAAGTTCCAATCTCAATATTTGTCGTTGTCATTGATTGATGATATTTGTTCTTATAGTTCCGAATCAATCTTAAAAATTATGGCTTGATCTCCAAACTATTTTATCTTACCCTCAAAAGAATTAAGAGTTACGCACTTGCCCTGTAATATCAGATTCGCTCAATCAATCATCAAACGTAGGTTGGGTAGAGACGTTCCTGTTACTGAGCTTGTGGAAGTATGGAACGTCTCCACGCGAAACCCAACACTAGAACCTGATATAATCTTTGATACAATTTAACTGGTTAGTTATTAAGCAAAATAAAAAATGGATAACACGATCGCCCTCTCCCCAGAATTTACCATCGCTGGACAAATTACTCCAGAACAATTAAAAACCGCCAAACAAGAAGGATATCAAGCGGTGCTAAACTTACGAGTGCCTGGAGAACAAGGATTTTTAGACGACGAAGAAAACCAAGCCAAAAACGCTGGCTTAAACTACGTCAATATTCCCGTTTCTCCTAGTTCCATCAGTGAAGTTGCCCCAGAAGTGATACAACAATTAGAGACACTTCCCAAACCCGTCTTAGTGCATTGTGGAAGTGCCTTACGTGCTGGTGTTATGGTTTTAGCCTACAGAGGAACACGAGAAGGAAAAAGTGCAGAGGAACTCTTTAATGAAGCCAGAAACGCGGGTTTTACAGTTCTAGATAGTAAACCGCCCATGAAACAGTTTGTCGAGGATTATATCGCTAACTATCGCTCGTAATGATTTGACATTGTTTACAGAGTCCGAAAAATTCTAAGCTGTGGTAGAAAACTTGAAACTGGTGTGACGTTTTTAATTCCTTTTCCAATTCATGCACGGGACAATGGTTAACAGGAAATGATTCCCCACAGTTTAGACAAGTAAGATAATGCTGATCATGCTCGATCGACTCATACAGTGATTCCCCAGTGGGAAGGGTGCGGGCTTGCACTGCACCCTCTAATTTTAACGCTTCTAAGGCACGGTAAACCGTCGCTAACCCTAAAGGTTGTTCTCGTTGACGCAATTCCACATAGATTTGTTGGGCGGAAACAGCAGCATCTAACTGATAAAGTAAGTTAAGAATACGTTTTTGGGAACGGTTGCGTTGGGTGGTCATTACAAATTATTTCGATAAACTCAGGATGGTTTGAGTACACTTTGTTGTACTCTAGGAATGCGGTTGTTAGCGAGAAAAACAGTGAGTCAACAAACCTATAAAGCCCAAATCTATGTTACCTTACGTCCCTCCGTTCTTGATCCTGCTGGCACGGCTGTTGCTTCTGGACTCCAACAACAAGGTTACACTGGAGTGGAAGCGGTGAGAATTGGCAAGTATATTCAGTTAACCCTTACCACCGATACCGAAGCCTCAGCAAGAGAACAGGTGGATCGAATGTGTCATCAATTATTAGCTAATCCTGTGATTGAAAATTACTCCTTTGAGTTACAACAGTTAGCAACAACAGTGGGAGGATAAACCATGAAATTCGGAGTGGTGGTGTTTCCAGGGTCAAACTGCGATCGAGATGTCGCTTATGTTCTTCAAGATATCTTAAAGCAACCTACAAGATTGGTTTGGCATCAAGAAACCGAAATTTCAGACCTCGATGTCATTATTATTCCAGGTGGCTTTAGTTATGGGGATTATTTACGATGCGGCGCGATCGCCCAATTTTCTCCCATTATGAAGGCGGTTCAACAACACGCCACTCAAGGAAAATTAGTTTTGGGAATCTGTAATGGTTTCCAAATTTTAACTGAAGTGGGATTACTACCAGGGGCATTAATTCGTAATCAAAACTTACATTTCATCTGCGATCGTGTTCCCTTAAAAGTAGAAAATACCGCATCTGTTTGGACAGAAACTTATCACAAGCAAACCGTAATTACGCTCCCGATCGCTCACGGCGAAGGACGCTATTTCGCCGAACCCGACACCTTAAAACAAATTGAAGACAACGGACAAGTTCTCTTTCGTTACTGTAATCAGAAAGGAGAAATTACAGCAGAAAGTAATCCTAATGGGTCATTAAATAACATTGCAGGAATCACCAATAAAACTGGAAATGTGTTAGGAATGATGCCACACCCAGAACGTGCTTCTGATGAAGTATTAGGGGCAACCGATGGCTTACATTTATTTCAAAGTGTATTATCTCATAAAGTCGGCATGGCAAATCTTGCTCACTGATCACTGGTCACTGATCACCGGTCACTGATCACTGATCACTGGTTACTGATCACTGATCACTGGAGTCGCCAACCTGGCTTAACCACTTGGCGCGATCGAGCAATCACCAACGCATCCGAATCCACATCATCCGTCACCACTGATCCTGCAGCCACCGTCACCTCATCTCCTAACGTCACCGGGGCTACTAAAACACTATTTGACCCCGTTTTACAATTATTCCCGACGATCGTTCGATGTTTACTTACCCCATCATAATTTGCCGTAATCGTCCCAGCACCAACATTAACCTGATTTCCCAGAGTGGCATCTCCCAGATAAGATAAATGAGCAACATTACAGCCTTCTCCCACCTCTGTATTCTTCATCTCCACAAAATTTCCCACCCGACAACCCGAACCAACTTTCACCTTTCCTCGTAAATGGCTATAAGGGCCAATGCGAGTTCCCGCTTCTACCGTACTATCCGTTAACACCGAATATAAAACTGTTACCTTTTCTCCCAGTTGGCTATTTTCGATTAAACTCCCCGGACCCACACGACATCCCGAACCAATCACAGTGTTTCCTCGGAGATGAGTTTGCGGCTCGATCGTCACATCAGACCCCAACTCCACTGTCTCATCGATCGTAACACTATCGGGATCAATCAAAGTTACCCCTGATAATAACCATTTTTCCTTAATCCGTCCCTGTAAAACCGTATAAGCATTAGCTAGATGTTGACGATTATTAATCCCACTAATTTCCTCAATATCCGCCACATCCATCGCCATCACTGGAGACAGAGAAGTAAACACATCCGTTAAATAATACTCTTTCTGATCATTTTCAGCCGATAGATGAGGCAAAATTGCGCTCAACTTTTGCCAATTAAAACAATAGACACCCGCATTAATGCGCCGATTTAACTTTTGTTCCCCAGTACAATCTCTATCCTCTATAATTTCCTGTACTTGATTATTTTCATCACAAAACACTCGCCCATAACCTTTCGGGTTCTCCAATTGTGCGGTTAATAGCGTCGCTGCGTTATTGTTTTCTTGATGAGTTTCCAACAACTCTTGTAGCGTTTCTTGACGCAAAAGCGGCACATCCCCATTGAGAATCAATACATCCTCTTTACTCCCCTCTAAAAAAGGAAGTAACTGTTGTACCGCGTGACCCGTTCCCAACTGTTGTGATTGTAATACAAACTCAGTATGATCCCAATGCGTGAGGCTTTCTTTCACCTTCTCTGCTTCATAGCCAACAATGACAAAGTAACGGGATGGTTGAATTAAAGCGCAACTGTCTAACACTCTCTCTAGCATCGACTTTCCCCCCAAAGGATGTAACACTTTCGGGAGGTTTGACTTCATACGAGTTCCACGTCCGGCGGCTAAAACTGCAACTGCGACCATCTTTAAATCTTTAATATCGGAATCACTCTGAGGTTACAGCTTTTAGGACAAACTCGCAACATCATCTCAAATTCACCCCCAGCCGCGAAATTTTTTGCTATAATAAAAGAGGCTCAGATTTAGTTTGAAATCTAGTGAGCAAACGTCTATTTTGCCAAATTTTAGAATAATCTTTAGGCAAAGAAAAATCTCCCTTGTCTCCCTTGTCTCCCCCATCTCCCTACCTCCCTTGATTTCATTCATAATGAAACAGCCCTGCTGTCCCCTTGTCCGTAGCGCTGTGACATCCTCCCTCGACAAATCAGAGATTATGTCGAGGGCTTCCTAGTTACTCCCATCTCTGGGATTCCACCACTTATCTAGACAGAGCGAACTCTATCCCCGACAGCCCGATTGCCTAGGCAGTTTCCTTTCCCACAAGTCCTGCGGTACTAATTTTTTCGATTCCTCGATTTTTTAAGACGCTTGCCGCTGCCACATCCCGATCGGCTTCATAGCTACATTCGGGACAATTATGCACTCTGACACTCAAATCTTTTTTGACATGAACACCACAATTCGGACAAGTTTGACTTGATCCTCTCGCATCAACAACACTGAAATACTTTCCACGTTTCCAACAGACTTGTTGAGTAATGGTTCGGAACTGACCAAAACCACCATCCAACATTTCTTTTCCAAGCATTCCTTTGGCAGTAATACGGTAATCTAAATCTTCTAAGAAGATCATGTCACCAGCATCACACAAGGCGTGAGCTTGTTTATAATGGAAATCTTTTCGAGTGTTGCTAATTTTGTGGTGCATTCTTGCCACCTTGATGCGTTGTTTCTCGTAATTCTTTGACCGCTTCTGTTTTCTAGAAAGTCGGCGTTGCAGTAATTTCAACTTGCTTTGCATTTTCTTAAAAAACTTGGGCGGTTTGACGAGAACCCCATCACTTGTTGCCAAGAATTTCTCTAACCCAATGTCAACTCCTAAAGCGTGACCATGAGGTTGTGGATCAGGAACATTAACATCTAATTGAATACAAACTGAAACATACCATCGGTCTGCTTTCCTAATGACTCGAACTTGCTTAACCTGAAACCCTTCTGGGATTGGACGATGAACATTGATTCTGATTTTCCCCACTTTGGGTAAACTAATTTGCCAAATCCCCCCTTCTTTTCCCCCCTTACGAAGGGCAGGGCTGTTTCATTCTATTTTTTTGCTTGTTCCAGATGTTAGGAATAACAGGGGTTTTACGGCTTTTTTCTTAAGAAAAAGTCAAAAAGTAAGAAAAAGCGTTCGATCGAACGTACCAGAAGGGGTTCAGGCGATCGCTTTCGATTTTAACACCGAGAATGAAACAGCCCTGCTTACGAAGGGGGGTTAGGGGGGATTCCTTAAATTGAGGAAAAAGAATCGACTTAAACTGTCCAAACTTTTTGAATCTCGGAAACCCATACCCTCTTTCTCGAAAAAAATCCCAAGCTCGATGTAACTGCTTAATGGTTTGTTGCAGAACTTGAGAGGGAACTTCTTTTAATCTCGGAAATTCCTTTTTCGCTTTTGGGAGTTGATTAAGTTGATTTAATTCGCTAGGAAATTTAGCATCAGCAGGAATGATATATTCCGAAACTAAACTACATCGGTCAATGCTACATTTTCGACTATTACACCAATCTTTAATTTCTCGAAGAGCGTAATTATATGCACTTCGACAAACTTCCATGATCTCAAGAAGTTTTTCTTCTTGAGATTGATCGGGATAGATTCGGTACTGATAGTTGAAAGTTAACATCGACCTAATTTATTGGTAACTTCTCTATTCTAAGATGTTTATCATGGGTTGTCAACTTGTTAATTGTTAATTTAAGGATGTCAAACACGGACTTCTATTTATTTGGTGACGATTCATCACCCCGTCAACCTAACGGTATGACGGGGGTCTTCTCGTCACATTAAGATAAACTGAGGAAAGAAAGTCCCCTGTCGTCGCCATGATCTCGAATCGGAATGTTATTCGTCAAAGTCTTAACCTGATTGCGGTTTTCTCAGCATTTGGAGTGAATGTTCTCGCGAATGTTCGACCCATCGGCGGGTTAACCCTCGGAGAAATTTCTAACAATCTCTTTCAGGAAGTGTTAATTACACCTGCCAATTATGCCTTTGCCATTTGGGGAGTGATCTATTTAGGCTTATTTAGTTTTGCCATTTATCAAGCACTCCCAACCCAACAAGAAAAACCTTTATTTCAAAATACAATTAGTTATTGGCTAATCATCGCCAGTTGCGCCCAAATTGTTTGGGTGTTTCTGTTTCAGTTACGGTTTTTTTTGTCATCATTCTTAGCAATGTTAATGATTTTATTGCCGTTGCTACGGATTTATGGTCAGCTACAAGCAAGGACAACTCGACTGTCAAAACGAGAAAGATGGTTGGTGCGAATTCCTATAAGTATTTATTTCGCTTGGATTAGTGTTGCAACCATTGTTAATGGCGCAGTTTCCCTCACTGATCTCGGTTGGGAGGGATGGGGGATTGAACCAGAAATTTGGACAGTAATTATGATGGGAATCGGAGGCGCGATCGCCCTCATCATCAGTTTTTTGACTCAAGATGTTGCCTTTGGTAGCGTTTTTATTTGGGCGTTTACCGCCATTGCGATCCGTCATCTGGATTCTCCCTTGATTGCGACCACAGGATTCGTCTTAGCGATATCATTAGTGGTAGTCATCGGGTGGGGACAACGACAACCGAAAAATTGGAAACAATCTAGTTGAAAATTAAATCAATGGAACTTTCTTCTCGCTTCGATCGAGCCTTAACTTTTGCCAGTGATCTACATCGGAAACAAATGCGTAAAGGGTCTGGTGTCCCCTACATAAGTCACTTATTGGGAGTGTGTAGTTTAGTCCTAGAATACGGTGGCGACGAAGATAGCGCGATCGCCGCCCTGCTTCACGACGCGATCGAAGATCAAGGAGGAATCGCCACCAGAGACAAAATTGCACAAGAGTTCGGTCAGAATGTCGTTTCGATCGTCGAATCCTGTAGCGATGCCAATAAAACCCCGAAACCGCCTTGGCGAGAACGAAAAGAAGCCTATATCGCCCATATTCCAGAAATGTCCTCCCAAGCCGCTTTAGTTTCCGCCGCCGACAAAATCTATAACGCCAACTCCATCATCAAAGATCATCGCCTCATCGGAGAAGAAATCTGGGAACGTTTTCAAGCCAAAAAAGAAGGGACGTTATGGTACTATAACTCCTTACTTAACGCCTTTCGTCAACGAGAAATTACCCCAATTATTGAAGAATTAACACGAGTCATCCAACAGCTATAAGCCCTTTCCCAGAACCAATTATAAACAGTAGGCTGGGTGGAGGAAAGCGTAACCCAACACCCATCATAAGCAATTACTTAAACCTGATCTGCCCCCTACAATGATTGATGCTACTGTATTTAATTTAAGTAAGTTTAAACATGACCGGACTTTTAGAAACCATTATCATTAGTCTTCAAGATATTGTTGGCAATCTAATTCGGACTTTACCTGGACTGATCGCTGGAATTATTATCCTTCTTTTAGCCCGCTATGGCGCAAAATTTAGTCAGAAAGTTGCTCGGAAAATTGGGAAAAAAACGATTCGCAGTGCCTCATTGCGACTTTTGCTGCAAAAAACCAGTTATGTTTTAGCATTCACAGCAGGAGTCTTATTCGCCGCCGTTGTTGCTTTTCCAGGATTGCGACTGGGAGACATTATCGCCGCTTTAGGGTTAGGATCAGTGGCGATCGGATTCGCCTTTCAAGATATCTTTAAAAACTTTTTAGCTGGAATTTTACTCTTATTACAAGAACCCTTCCGCATCGGTGATCAAATTATTGTCGCAGGATACGAGGGAACAGTGGAACACATTGATATTCGCACCACTCGCATTCGCACCTATCAAGGAGAAGAAGTAATTGTTCCCAACGCCACCGTTTTTACCAGTGAAATACAAGTCCGCACTGCTTACGACTATCGACGCACGAATTTAGGAGTCGGTGTTGACTATAATACCTCATTACCTATGGCAAAAGAACGACTCCAAAACATTCTTCAAGAAGTCGAAGGAGTATTAGATAATCCCCAACCAGAAATTGATTTAGTTGGGTTTGGGGATAGTTCCATTGATTTTGTCGTCAGATATTGGACAATTCCCCAACAGCACATCGTGCGACGAATACAAACACAAGTAATTATTGCTATTAAAAGAGACTTTGATCAAGCTGAAATTAATATCCCCTATCCAATTCGCACGGTTTATTATTATGATCAACAAAGATTTAATGATTATTTACCTCTCCCTAATCAAGAAATCGATTAAAAGATGGAAGTCATGCAAGGGAGAAAATTATTACACCCGTAATGATTGCAGTTTTTCCCTTGAGTTAAGTATTATGAAGATGTTATCATTAGAAACTAGCTGTACTAATCTCATCAGCTTGGGAATCGTAAAACCTCTAGTTAACTCAAAAATATAGACTATGCTCACACTCAAAATTGCTGTTTATCTCGTTGTTGGCTTCTTTGTCAGCTTATTTATCTTCGGTTTCTTATCCAACGATCCCGCTCGTAACCCTAACCGTCAAGATTTAGATAATTAATAAGCTCACTATAACATCATTGGTCGAGCGGGAATCACTCGCTCGATTTTTGTTTTTTAGAGCGAATTGGTTAAAGTGGTAACTAAGATGATAGCTATCATTAAACTAGAATTGATAAATCCTCTCCTTGCGCTTAAAACTAGGTCTTAAACAATAACTGCGTTAAGTTAGGTAGTGTCAGACCCGTAATTAAGGATGATTAGAATACTCAATCAAAATAACTCGATGAACTCGGAAGCATCTCTTCCCAAAACTGAGACCACCCAAACTTTAGAAGAGGCTTTAGCGCAATGCCAAAATCAAGGAATGCGCCTGAGTCGCCAGCGTCGATCGATCTTAGAATTATTATGGCGGTGTGAAGAACATCTCTCCGCACGAGAAATTTATGATCGTTTAAACCAAGAAGGGAAAGACATTGGACATACCTCCGTCTATCAAAACCTAGAAGCACTTTCCAATCATGGCATTATTGAATGTGTGGAACGTTCGGAAGGGCGACTCTATGGTCACGTCAGCGCAGCACATAGCCATATTAACTGTGTGGATAGCGGTAAAATTATAGATGTGTATGTGGAATTACCAGAAGATTTAATTCAAGAAATTGAAACTCGTACTGGTATCGAAATCACAGATTATCGCATTAACTTCTACGGTCATCAAAAAAACTCTGCTGAGTAATTTGTCAAAATCAAGGAGAGGAGGAGATAAGTAAACATAGACCAACAATTTCTCTACCCTCATTTTTAGTTTCTAGATTACCAATAACCCATTACCAATAACGAGAATATAAGTGAGTGTTTCTTCCACAGAATTAGATTTAAAAACGCTTTTTCCCTTTGAGTTAGATAACTTTCAAGTTCGCGCCATTACTGCATTAGATGCCAAAAAATCAGTGGTGGTTTCTGTTCCCACCGGTTCAGGGAAAACCTTAGTGGGAGAATATGCCATTCACCGCGCACTCGCCAAGGGGAAACGAGTATTTTACACGACACCATTAAAAGCACTGTCTAACCAAAAATTGCGAGACTTTCAAGAAACATTTGGAGAGGAACAAGTGGGGCTACTCACAGGAGATGTTTCCGTTAACCGTGATGCGGGAGTTGTCGTGATGACTACAGAAATTTTCCGCAATATGCTTTATGGAACATCGATCGGAGAGGTGGGAACCTCTTTGGAAAATGTGGAAGCAGTGGTGTTAGATGAATGTCACTACATGAATGATCCGAATCGAGGGACGGTTTGGGAAGAGTCAATTATTTACTGTCCGAAAAGCATTCAATTAGTCGCCCTTTCTGCAACCATTGCTAATGCGGGACAACTGACCGATTGGATTAATGAAATTCACGGTCCCACTGAGTTGATTAAATCCGATTTTCGTCCAGTTCCTCTGGAGTTTTACTTTAGCACACTTAAGGGACTGTTCCCATTGCTCAATGAACAGAAAACTAAAATGAACAGTCGCTTGAAACCCAAGCAAAAAGGACGTAAAATTCGCATCAGTAAATCGGATTGTCCGACGATCGATCTTGTGGTTGAACAATTAGCAACAAGAGAACTGCTCCCCGCCATCTATTTTATTTTTAGTCGGCGCGGTTGTGATCAATCAGTACAACAACTGAATCGCTTATCTTTAGTGACTCCCGAAGAAAAAGCACAAATTCAAGAACATCTCCAACGATTTTTAGCACAGCATCCAGAAGGAGCAAGATCAGGACAAATTGAACCGTTAAAACGGGGAGTCGCTTCTCATCATGCAGGGGTACTACCCGCATGGAAAGGGTTGGTAGAAGAGTTATTTACTCGTGGTTTGGTGAAGGTGGTATTTGCCACAGAAACCCTCGCCGCTGGGGTGAATATGCCAGCGCGAACCACTGTGATTTCCTCGTTATCGAAACGAACGGATCAAGGACATCGCTTGTTGCGAGCTTCCGAGTTTCTACAAATGTCTGGACGAGCCGGACGTAGAGGAATGGATCAACGGGGGAATGTGGTTTGTGTGCAAACTCGCTTTGAAGGAGCAAAAGAAGCGGCGTATTTAGCGACGAGAGAGTCTGATCCGCTAGTGAGTCAGTTTACGCCGACTTATGGGATGGTGTTGAATTTATTACAACGACAGACGATTCAGGAGGCGAAGTCGTTGTTACAACGGAGTTTTGCTCAGTATTTGGCAAATCTAAAGTTAATTCCAGAACAAAAGGCGATCGCGCAGTTGACGCAAGAGATTGCTCGGATTGATGTCCAAATTGCACCAATTCCGAGGGCGTACTTTAATCAATACGAAAAACTACAAGCACATCTTAAGGAAGAGAAACGGATTCTGAAGTATTTAGACAAACAAGCACAGCGCGATCGAACTCCTGCTTTAAGTGCAGCCATATCACAGTTGCGATCGGGCGATCTTTTATTCTTGAAAGGAAAGTATGTAACAGTTTCTTCTCCTCTTCCTGCGGTTTTAGTGCAAACAACAGGCTCTCCTGGTCAATCCTCCCTTTTAATTTGTTTAGCGGCGGATAATCGTTGGTATGTCGCCACAGAACGGGATGTGAGCGCGATCGGGGAAGTTTTACTACCAGAATCTTATTTTTCCTCGATCGATCTACCGCCAGACTTAGAAATCAAACCAGGAAAACGCCGTAAAGGAGACGAAATCACTGCCGAAATTGCTCAAAGAATGGAAGAGGTTGAGATTCCCGACACAGATGCACCAGAAGTCGCCGCCCAGAAGGAGAAAATTAAAGACATTCAACAGCGCATGAGTAGCCATCCGCTACAGCAATGGGGACAACCGAAACAACTGTTGAAAACTTACAGCCGTCGTCAACAACTAGAGGAAGAGTTAGAAAGACACCAAGCCAACACGAGAGAAAATCAATCTCAACACTGGCGAGAGTTTTTGGATATCTGTGAAGTGTTGGAAACCTTTGGCGCTTTAGAAAAGTATCAACCCACCTCTCTCGGACAAACGGCGGCGGCAATTCGTGGCGATAATGAATTATGGCTCGGTTTAGCGCTTCGATCGGGTCATTTTGATGAATTGTCCCCTGCTTATTTAGCAGCTGCTTGTTCCGCATTAATTACGGAAACCCCACGTCCCGATAGTGAAAGTGATTTCCCGCCACCGATGCCAGTGATTAACGCCTTGAGTGAATTACGGGGAATACGACGCGAGTTATTTCAAGTACAAAGACGGAATCGAGTCGCGATTCCTTTGTGGTTAGAACCCGATTTAATTGGTTTAGTGGAACAATGGGTTGAGGGGATCGAATGGCAGGACTTGTGTGATGCTACCAGTTTGGATGAGGGAGATTTAGTGAGAATTTTGCGTCGATCGCGCGATTTTCTCTCTCAGATTCCTCATGTTCCCTATTTACCCAATGTCTTGGCGATGAACGCTCGTTTAGCCGTAGAACAAATGGAACGCTTCCCCGTGCAAGAATTTGAATAAAAGTAGGTTGGGTGCAGCGAAGCGAAACCCAACACAAATTGGTCATTAGTCATTAGTCATTGGGAATCAAGAAGTGAGAAGTGAGAAGTGAGAAGTGATACCATTTTGGAGAAGTCAAGTTACAGTAAATCCCCCCTAGCCCCCCTTTGAAAGGGCAGGGCTGTTTCATTCTCGGGGTCAAAATTGAAGGCGATTGCGCTCCGCGCACCGATGCGAAGCATCGATTGAGCCGAAGGCTCACCGAGCTTCGCTCGATCGCCTGAACCTCTTACGGTACGTTCGATCGAAGCCTTTTTCTTACTTTTTGACTAATTCATAAGAAAAAAGAGTCCTGAAATCTCCCCCATCTCCCTTGTCTCCCTTGTCTCCCCCATCTCCCTACCTCCCTTGATTTCATTCATAATGAAACAGCCCTGCTTTGAAAAGGGGGAAAAATGGGTTGGTGTGTAGCGCCAGTTTATCAAAATGGTATGAGTTTAAATGCCTATTTTTCTCTTTTCTCTCTACTCGTTTCTTAATGACTGGTTACTGATCACTGATCACTGGTCACTGATTTCACCTTCCCAGCATTTTAACCACACCAATCCCACCAAAATACAATCCTAACACCGCTCCCGCGAGGAGAGATTGAGTCATCGGATCAGTGGAAGGGGTTAAAACCGCACCGAGTACCACCGAACCTAAAATGATGTAACGCCACCCAGAAATCATTGTCTGGGAGGAGACAATTCCTAACAGTCCTAACAATACCTGAATAATGGGAATTTGGAACGCCAAAGCGGTACTAAACAACAAGAGAAGAACAAAACGAAAATACTTATCGATCGACCACATTTGTTCTACGACATCCTCACCATAATTAATAAAGAACTTTAACGCCGCCGGAACTAAAGCATAATAAGCAAAAACCAATCCCACACCAAACAGCAAAGTTGATCCGACCATCACTGGAACTAAAAGACGACGTTCGCCACGAGTTAAACCAGGAAGGATAAATAACAGAATCTGATAAACAATGAATGGACTCGCCACTAACAAGCCACTGTAACCAGCGACTTTAATAGAAACAAAGAAATATTCTCCTGGGGCGAGTTGTAAGAATTTTACCCCCTGTGCGGGAACTTGTAGCGCTTCAACAATTGGTCTGACGAAGATAAAACAGCCAATGATTCCCACCCCTACCGCAATCAAGGAATAAAAAATGCGCCAACGCAGTTCTTCGAGATGATCAAAAATTGACATCTCTTTCTCGTCGGGGATTTCGTTGAGATAGTGATTTTCTGCTCGATCGTACTTGGTATTCGTTTCAACTGGGGACATTTCGGTTTAGCTGATATGTGCAGTTTGTCCCTCCTATTCTATCTATTACTTAGGAATTAGGTAACGCTTATAGCAATTCTCAAACAGTGACCAGTGATCAGTAGTATCAAGTTCGCTCAATACCCAACCTACGACTATGGTGTTGGGTTACGTTTTCACTTCACTAGGGCCTACGGCTACGAATATGGTGTTGGGTTACGTTTTCACTTCACCCAACCGACGACTATGGTGTTGGGTTACGTTTTCACTTCACCCAACCGACGACTATGGGGTTGGGTTACATTTTCACTTCACCCAACCGACGAATTAAAGCTGGCTCACTTGGTTTAATTCCTGAACGTCCTCTGAGTCTAAACTCCAGCCGATCGCCCCCGCATTTTGTTGAGCCTGGGTGGCATTTTTCGCACCAGGAATCGGAATTGCGCCTCGACAAATTACCCAGTTTAATGCGACTTGTGCAGGGGTTTTGTTGTATTTTTCCGCGAGTTTTTGCAGGGAATTAATAACAGGAGAAATTTTATTGATCCCAGAGGCTTTGAATTTAGGGTCTAAACGTCGCGCACCAGTGGGTTTTTCCGAACCAGTATATTTTCCTGTTAGCAAACCTTGGGCTAAAGGGCTGTAAGCGATGATCGTAACGCCTAATTCTTCGGCAGTTTCCCAGATGCCATTGTTTTCAATTTTTCGATCGAGCAACGAATAAAGAACCTGGTTACTCGCTAAAGGAACACCGCGTTTTTGCAAGTGTTCGTGAGCTTCTCGCATTTGACTAGCGGAATAGTTACTCACTCCTACTGCTTTAATTCTTCCCTGTTTCACTTCTTTTGCCAAAGCATCCATGAGGGTTTCTTGATTCATAAAAAAGGAAAAGGGAGAATGCACCTGATATAAAGGAATGCTTTCCACTTCCAAACGTTTTAGGCTTTCTGTGAGCGTATCTGCTACAACTTGCGGAAAAATCCGCCAAGGTAACGGAAAATATTTCGTTGCGATCGAGACAGGAGTATCATTATCCTTAGCAAACTGACCTAATAATCGTTCTGACTCTCCCAAACCATAGACTTCGGCGGTATCAAATAACGTAATACCAGCTTCTATCGATGCTTGAAACGCATCTTTGACCTGAGTTTGGTCGTATTCTTTGCCATAATCCCAAAATAATCGATCGCCCCAAGACCAAGTCCCAACGCCGAGGGGCGTAACTTGTGGACCATTTTTCCCTAAAGCAACCGTAGTCGGTGTGGTCGTATTCATAACTCTTTACAATTGAACTATCACTCACTAGCTTAGACATGATTCGGATTTATACACAAATTCAACAAGGACATCGCTGGTTAACTCAATATCGCGGAAAACGCCCCGCCTTTGCTTGTGTTTTAGGGTTTACAGAAACGGGATTATTGCCTAAAATTTCCGCCGCCGGAGCCACCCCAGACGATCGGCGCTACACTGCGATCGCGGACGCAGAATGTTTGGTCAATGGCATCCAACTGCACCCGAAACATCCCTTACCTCCCCTCACCGTTGGCGCTTCTCCTACTCTAATTTCCCGTGCGTTTGTGGAAGCGCTTTCTCTCCCCGTTTATGTATTTAATGCGGGTTTACCCCATTCCCCTGCGATTCCTCACATTGATCTCGCGGGAAAACCCGCGCAATGTGTTTCCACAGGAAAGGCACTCCCTCAAGCAACAGTCGAACATTTATTCGCCCAAGGCTGGCATTGGGGAGAAGTTCTCGCGCAAACAGTAAAAGATAGTTATTTAACTATTGGGGAATGTGTTGTCGGAGGAACAACCACAGCTTTAGGGTTACTCACGGGGTTGAGAGTCGCCGCCGCCAACAAAATTAATAGCAGTCATCCTCAATGTAATCATCAGCAAAAATGGGAAATTGTCCAAGCTGGGTTAGGAAAAACCGATTGGTATTTTCAACAAACCGCTATTGATCCCTTTGCGGTAGTGGCTGCGGTTGGTGATCCGATGCAAGCCGTTGTTGCTGGTATGGCGTTATCTGCAAGTCGAGAGGTGGGCGTTTTACTCGCTGGAGGAACACAAATGCTGGCGGTTTATGGCTTAATTCAACGCTTATTGAGAAATGGGAGTCGAGGCGATTTAGATAAAATTGTCGTTGGGACAACCCGTTGGGTTGCAGAAGACCTTACGGGTGATACGATTGGACTGGCGAAAACCTTACAGGATGTCCCATTACTTGCTACAGGATTGAGCTTTGCCACCTCAGAGTTTCCCCAACTTACTGCTTATGAAGATGGTTATGTCAAAGAAGGGGTTGGGGCTGGAGGTTGCGCGATCGCAGCTCATTTGGATTTAGGTTGGAGTCAAGCCCAATTGTTAAGCACAATTGAAGCGTTAGTCCAACAATATGCCAAAATCAGTTAAAAGTGAATGCGTTGGGCGAGGAGTTGTTCTTCTAAAGCCGCAATTCGGTTATAGGCGGCGGCAAGTTGAGTGTTTAAACGACGGATTTGGATTTCTGGAGAAACTTCTTCCCCGTCAGATGCTCGGTTTCCACCAGTGTTCGTGTCGTCATCGAGTAAAACATCCTTATGACCCATCATGGCACTAAAACCGCGGTGATGGTTTTCAGAGGAAGATTCATTAATCGCAACATTTTCCGAGTTTTCACTTGCGCTGTTACGCATGGTTATCGTCTCTTCAAAACGATTGTTGAGGTGTTCAACAACCGTATAAAGGCGATCGATTTTTTGTTCGAGGGTGATGATATGATTTTGCAGTCGATCCATGAACGATCCTAATAGCAGTTGTTCTACGGTGATAGGTAAAACCCTATTCCCTAACCATGATATTCCCTGTATCGAGATATCTCTTTATATTACGGATTCATTTAATTTTTCAGAGTTATGTTAAACCGTCGTGAAGTTTTGTTAATTACTTTAATGAGCGCGATCGCACCGTTTTTGTCATCTTGTCGCACTAGCAACAATTCTCTAGTGATTAAAGTGTTAGAAGACTCGATTCCCCCTCAACTTCTGGGAGATTTTAAAAAACAGTTTCCGCTCGATCGAACCCTAGATATTAAGCCAATTTCGCAGTTAGAAAGTCTCTATCAATTCCTCGAAAATGCAGTCACCAAAGACAACCAAAAAACAGCAAATTTAGTCACATTAGGAGATATTTGGCTAGAAAAAGCGATTAAAAAAGAGTTAATTCAACCGCTAACCGTTAATTCTCTCCGTAACTGGGAAATGCTACCCGCTTCCTGGCAAAAATTAGTCCAACGCGATCGAAACGGGAATCTAGATGCTAGAGGAAAGGTTTGGGGGATTCCCTACCGTTGGGGAAGCACAGTGATTGCTTACCGCGAAGATCGGTTTCGTCAAGCGGGATATGATCCGCCGACAGACTGGGGAGATTTATGGCGAGAAGAATTGCGCGATCGAATTTCTTTACTCAATCAACCGCGAGAAGTCATTGGGTTAACCTTAAAAAAACTCGGATTTTCTTATAACACTCCTGATTTAGACTCAATTTCCGACTTAAAAACCGCACTAAAAACCCTCAACCAACAAGTTAAATTTTATAGTTCTCAATCCTATTTACAACCCTTAATTTTAGAAGACACTTGGGTTGCTGTGGGTTGGTCAAATGACCTTTTACAATTACGCACCCGTTACCCCGATATTAAAACCATTATCCCGCGATCGGGAACAGCGCTTTGGGCTGATTTATGGGTGAATCCCACAGGAAACGAAGCCATTTCCGAGGCGATTTTACAATGGATTGATTTTTGTTTAAATCCTAAAGCAGCGAATCAAATTGGCATTTTTACTAATGCGTCTTCTCCCATTTTTATCAATGCTAACCGTGATAAAATTCCGAAGAGTTTAGGAGAAGATAAGATTAAAAACCCCTCTTCAGAAGTATTAGAAAAGAGCGAGTTTTTATTACCATTATCGCCAAAAACAGAGGAACAATATCAAGGATTCTGGAAAGGAATGAGGAGAAGTTAATTCGTTATTTGTTATTCGTTATTTGTTATTTGTTATCTGAAATTGAAAAAAATTTGCTATATAACACCAGCCCCCTAACCCCCAAGTTTGGGGGAACTTGATGAACTTTATTTGTAGCAACTATTAGAGTATTTCATATTATTTATCACTGGTAAAATGATGTAGCCAAGCAATAAATAACAATTAATCGTCAAAAAAACCTAGCAACATCTCTCCCCATTTCCCCAGAGGTGAATTGTAAATTCATCCTTCCTAACCCCCCTTTGAAAGGGGGGAACGGTTTATTAACTTTTTACATAAGAATTAGAACTGCTATAGTTTTGATTGATAATTTTACTCTAATAACCAACCAAATAAATCACTAACTGTTAAATGTAATTCCTTAGCAAACTCAGGAGGAGGAAGGATCATTTCGGGTTGATCGAAAACAGCGATTTCTTGTCGTGGACGATAGACAAATATGGTTTTTTCGCTGGGATCAATTAACCAACCGATCTCAGTTCCATGTTGGAGACAGTGCAAAATATTTTTGGTCACTTGGGTTTGATTTTGATTTGGTGATAGAATCTCAATCGTCCAATTGGGCGCAATTTTAAACGTATTAGAAACTTCTCCATTTTCATCACGAGGGATTCGATCGAGCGTAAAGACAACCAGATCAGGAACAATCGATCGATTCCCAAATGTCCAACGTAATTCTGGAAAAGCTCGACCGAAACTCTTGGGTTTTATGGTCTGATTAATGACGGATAATAATTCTCCCTGAATAATGCTATGTTTTCCTTGTGGCACTGGTTTTTGTATAATTTTTCCCTCAATATATTCTTGAGGAGGTTTGGTTTCAGGTTGTTGTAAAAATTCTTCCAGTGTTATAGGTTTCGATGTTGCTTGAGTCATCTTTTTTTGGTTGGATTCGATCGATCATTAGGAACAGATTTTGATTAATGGTTTAAAAAGTCCTCAAAATTGGGAACATCAACCCAACTATTTTTTTCGTTAGACTCATGGCTTAAATCCATTAATAATTGCGAGTAAACCCCCTCTCGTAAAGAAGGAATCATTGGGGTTTGAGTTTGAATCGCTTTCACCCAGTGATCAATGAGACGGAGAACTGGCGCAATGCGTCCTTCTGGATAAACTTTCGGAAAAGCCAGTCGATCGGGAATAAAAACTTCTGACAAGGATTCTCCCGACGGTGCGGCGAGAAAACGGAAACCATGAATATAATCAGAAAGATTGCCGCTACCTAAAACCACCGTTCCTCGATCGCCATATACTTCGATCCAGTGTCCTCGTCCTTGATACGCAACAGAACTAATGGTTAATTGACAGGGCGTTCCGTCGGCTAATTCTAGCATTAATAAACAAGTATCATCAGAATCAACGGGTTTGAGTTTCCCATCTTCTTTTGGGTCTGGACGTTGCGCGATCGCGGTGTATAATTGAGCAGATAAACGATTGACACCGCCAAATAACCAGTTAATATAATCAAAAGCGTGAGAACCGACAGCCCCTAAAGCGCCGCCACCTTGATCTTTTTGCGCGTACCAATTCCATGCTTGTTCTGGATTAGCGCGTCTTCCCAATACCCAGTCAATTTTTACTAACCGCTTTTTCCCCACATAATCATTTTGTAAGTATTCGGCTAACAATTGCCATTCGGGAACACCACGAAATTCAAAATCACTGGCAGCAACTACGCCATTTTGTTTCGCTAAATGATATAGTTCACGGGTTTCTTGTGCGTTTAAGTTGAGGGGTTTTTCTAAAAGAAGATGTTTCCCCGCTTTGAGGGTTGCTTTCGCCATGTCGTAATGTAAAAACGGCGGTGTGGAGATACTGACCGCATCCACATCAGGAAGAGAGAGAATAGTGTCAAGTTGGTTACTAGCGTGGGGAATGTCGTATTCTTGCGCGATCGATCGAGCTTTTTCTAAATTAGGATTATACACAGCGACAGGGGAGGTTCGATCGTGAATTTGAAACGCTGGAATGTGTACCTTTTTCCCGAAACCTGTCCCAACGATCGCAACACCTAGAGATTCATTACTCATTTTCTTCTCTCCTGAAAAAACGCTAATTTGTGGCTGATTTTAAATCATTTTCCCACAGGTAGAACTAGCTTTAACAGTTGTTCAAGCTAATCAAGAAAGCAGCTATTGATTAGGATTCGTTTTTTCTTTGAGAAGTTGATTAAATTCTTGTATTGATGAAATTTTTTGTTTGGGGGATTCGTCTAGTTTTTGGAAAAAAATTTCCCAGGCTTGATCATCAGCAGGGTTATGGCGAAGATAATCTCTCACTTGTTCGCGAGTCATCCGTTCGAGTTGGCTAGTCATGGTCGATTTAATTCTCCATTTTCATTGATGATGACTTCTAATTCCTCTTTTCGGCTAGTTACTGCCAAAATATAAATAACTCTTCTGGTCTCGTCGAATCTAAATAATTCTATTGAACATAAAGTCTTGGTCAGGCTTTGACAAATCGTAACACTGGTAAGAGCTTGTTTATTAGTAACCATGATATTTGATCTTGAAACTTCTAGACTAGGGCAATAATTCAATATAGCTGTCAGAGAATCTTTCCAGAGAGAGACCGATCGAATCTCTCCCAGAATTTTTGGGTTACACTTCGTTTCACCGAACCTACTGGTTAGAATCTTTCCAGAGAGAGACCGATCGAATCTCTCCCAGAATTTTTGGGTTACACTTCGTTTCACCGAACCTACTGGTTAGAATCTTTCCAGAGAGAGACCGATCGAATCTCTCCCAGAATTTTTCGGTTACACTTCATTTCACCGAACCTACTGGTTAGAATCTTTCCAGAGAGAGACCGATCGAATCTCTCCCAGAATTTTTCGGTTACACTTCATTTCACCCAACCTACTGGTTAGAATCTTTCCAGAGAGAGATCGATCGAATCTCTCCCAGAATTTTTCGGTTACACTTCATTTCACCCAACCTACTGGTTAGAATCTTTCCAGAGAGAGATCGATCGAATCTCTCCCAGAATTTTTCGGTTACACTTCGTTTCACCGAACCTACTGGTTAGAATCTTTCCAGAGAGAGATCGATCGAATCTCTCCCAGAATTTTTCGGTTACACTTCGTTTCACCGAACCTACTGGTTAGAATCTTTCCAGAGAGAGATCGATCGAATCTCTCCCAGAATGGTTGGGTTACACTTCGTTTCACCGAACCTACTGGTTAGAATCTTTCCAGAGAGAGATCGATCGAATCTCTCCCAGAATGGTTGGGTTACACTTCATTTCACCGAACCTACTGGTTAGAATCTTTCCAGAGAGAGATCGATCGAATCTCTCCCAGCGTCCCGAATGTTGTTACAATACTTAACAACGTTACTCGGTCGGTCTAAGCAAGATTTATGACTCAAAAAACTGTTTCTTCCCCCAATCAATCCCACGCCAACCCCAACTCAGACACCATTACAGTGGAGTCATCAACTCAATCTCTACATCCTTCTCTAGCCGATAACGAGTGGCGTTATGACCCCGAAAGAATTAATAACTACTATAAAAATCGTCCCCTAGCAGTAATCAGACGTTTAATTGCTTTAATCTTCCCTGGAACGGCGTTCGGAGTGCGCTTATTGTTTGATAAACTCACAGGACAGATCGCAAAAAACGAACAAAAACGCGCCATAGAACTCCGAGAGATTCTTACCGAACTCGGACCCACCTACATTAAAATCGGACAAGCACTCTCCACTCGTCCTGATCTTGTTCCTCCCATCTACCTCGAAGAATTGGCACAACTCCAAGACCAACTTCCTCCCTTTGATAACGCGATCGCGTACCATTTTATAGAAGAAGAACTCGGAAAACCCCCCAAAGACATTTACGCTGAAATCTCCCCTGATCCCGTCGCCGCCGCTTCTTTAGGACAGGTTTATAAAGGAAAACTCAAAAGCGGAGAAGAAGTCGCCATCAAAGTTCAACGTCCCGACTTACTCCGTCGTATCACAATTGATCTTTACATCCTACGGAAAGTCTCCTTTTTCGCTACCAACAACATCAAACGCATCCGTAGCGATTTAGTGGCGATCATGGACGAGTTCGCCAACCGCATTTTCGAGGAGATGAATTACGCCTATGAAGGCTACAATGCGGAACGCTTTAAAGAACTCTATAACTACATTGAAGAAATCTATATCCCGACAATCTATTGGGAATATACAGGACGACGAGTTCTGACAATGGAATGGATAGCTGGGATTAAACTCACCAATGTCCAAGCCATCCAAGACGCTGGAATCGAAGCCACTAGCTTAGTCGAAATCGGTGTCGAATGTTCCTTACGTCAACTGCTAGAATCTGGATTTTTCCATGCTGATCCTCATCCTGGAAACCTTCTCGCCATGTCCGATGGACGATTGGCGTATCTTGATTTTGGCATGATGAGTGAAATTAAACCCTATCAGCGCTATGGGTTAATCCAAGCCATTGTGCATTTAGTCAACCGTGATTTTGAATCTCTCGCCCATGATTATGTTCAGTTAGATTTTCTCTCGGAAGATACCGATTTACGTCCGATTATCCCCGCGTTAGCAAGTGTATTTGAAAACGCCCTCGGTGCGAGTGTTGCGGAGTTAAACTTCAAAAGTATTACGGATCAGATGTCGGAAATTATGTATGAATTTCCGTTTCAAGTCCCCGCTTATTATGCGCTGATTATCCGTTCTTTGGTGACTTTAGAAGGGATCGCGATCGGGATTGATCCAGAATTTAAGGTATTAAGTAAAGCCTATCCCTATGTCGCTAAACGGCTGTTAATTGACCCTTCACCGCAGTTAAGAGAGTCTCTCCGTGATTTATTATTTAAAGATGGCAGTTTCCGTTGGAATCGTTTAGAAAATCTTCTTCGTAACGCCCGCGACTCTCAAGATTACGATTTTGAGAAAGTGTTAGACCAAGCGTTAGACTTTTTATTCTCGGAACGAGGAGAGTTTATTCGGGAACGATTAGTGGATGAATTGGTGAAAGCGATTGATATTTATGGACAACGTAGCTTTTACAACTTCTCTGCTTCTGTACGAGAACAAGTGGGGTTAGCGGTGAACGAAAATCCCCCGCAATTGGGAAATAATAATCAAAACTTAGAACACATCCAAAACATTCTCGAAATTTTAAGAGATACCCCAGGGTTTGATCCGATGCGAATTGTTCCTTTAGTGCCAAAAGTGTTATCGAAACCCGAAACTCAACACATGGGACAGCAAATCGTCGGAAAATTGACAGAAAAGGCGATCGCGCGGTTTATTCGTAACATTGCTTTACAAGACAAACCCACCAACAATGGTAATAATGGAAAACTCTCTCTTCCCTCTGCATTCAAAAACTAGATAAATGACCCAACGTGACCTCCTCTGGCGATACTGGTTTCTTCTCCCCATCTATCCCTACCAAAATCGGCGCACCCTGCGCCGAGAAGTCCTAAAAAACACAATTTGGACATTTGACCAAGTACAAGGCATTTTTTATGTGGTTGTCCCAATTCGGATGACAGTGGTACGGTTAGAAACAGGAGGATTGCTGGTTTATGCGCCAGTTGCACCAACGCCAGAATGTATCCGTTTAATGCGAGAATTAGAAGCGGAACACGGTGCGGTGAAATCGATCGTTCTTCCTACGGTTTCGGGGTTAGAACATAAAGTATTTGTCGGTCCTTTTGCGCGACAGTTTCCCAAAGCATCAGTTTATATCGCCCCCCAACAGTGGAGTTTTCCTGTCAATCTCCCTTTAAGTTGGTTGGGGTTTCCTCGTCAACGGACTTATGTTCTTTCTAATCCCTACGAATATAATCCTTTTCCCCCCGAATTTGATTACGCAATCCTCGGACCGATTAAATTGGGTTTAGGGTCATTTGGTGAGGTGGCGTTATTCCATAAACCCTCTCGCACTGCTTTAGTCACAGATAGCGTGATTTCCATCCCAGAAACGCCCCCTGAAATTGTCCAGCTTGACCCCTATCCGCTTCTTTTTCACGCGAGGGATAATGGGTTAGATGTGGTGGAAGATACGCCAGAAATGCGACAAAAAGGGTGGCAGCGCATTTGTTTGTTTGCGAATTATTTCCAACCTGATGCTTTAGAAGTGCCGCAATTTGGGGAAGTATTTACAGAAGCAAAACAAGCGCCCGATCGATCCCAAAGGGCGTATTATGGGTTTTATCCCTTCCGTTGGCGATCGCACTGGAAAGCCTCATTTGAGAAACTACAAGGGAAAGGACGGCTATTAGTAGCGCCAGTGTTGCAAACCTTGATTTTAAACCGCGCTCCCAGAGAGACGATTAAATGGGCAAATTTAGTGGTGAGTTGGCATTTTGAACGACTAATCCCCTGTCATTTTCAAGCCCCTTTAGAAGCGTCTCCCCGCGAGTTTCGTCAGGCATTTAGTTTCTTGGAAAAAGAAGAATTACCGATCAATCAACCGAGTTATCCTCTCCCAGAAGCGGATTTAGCACCACTAGAAAAAATTGAAGTTACTTTAAGTAAAGGGAAAATTGTTCCGCCTCGATCGGAGAAAATCTAATTTCGTGGCGTAGCAGTGTACCGCAAACGCTTTTCTTCTTGACCTTGAAACTCAGGCACTAGCCAACGTAACACACTGAGGATTTTTTGTTCATCTTCCTGTTCTGCTGCTTCAATCAAAGCATTTAATGGCGTTTCTAATTGATGCCAAGACATACTAGATTCCCTTGCGCGATAAATTTTGGGATGAGAGGTTTTAAGAGCCGTATTTGGATCAATGAGTAATTCTTCATAAAGTTTTTCCCCGGGACGTAAACCTGTAATTTTGACTTCAATATCCTTCCCGACTTCTAACCCACTCAAATCAATCATTTGTAATGCCAAATCGTAGATTTTAATCGGTTTTCCCATGTCTAATAAAAAAACTTCTCCTCCTGTTCCCAATGCTCCCGCTTGAATGACTAAACGTGCCGCTTCAGGAATGGACATAAAGTAACGAGTGATATCTCGATGAGTAACCGTGATCGGTTTTCTCTCCGCAATTTGTTGACGAAACCGAGGGACAACTGAACCATTGCTATCTAGTACATTACCAAATCGCACCATGACAAAACTGGTTTGATGGGAGTGATCTTCGGCAAAAGCCTGAAGAATTAACTCTCCGACGCGCTTGGTTGCTCCCATGATATTAGTTGGACGAACGGCTTTATCTGTGGAAATTAAAACAAAATTTTTCACCCCACAATCTCTGGCACTTTTGGCGGCGGTTAATGTGCCTTGGACGTTATTGATAATTCCTTGAGCGGGATTTGCTTCTACTAAGGGAACGTGCTTATAGGCGGCAGCGTGATAAATGGTTTCGACTTGATAATCTGAGATCATTTTTTTGAAATGTGTCTCATCCGTCACTGAACCTAAGCAAGGAATAAAGTTTAAATCGGGATACGTTTCCTTTAAGTCTTGATCGATATTGTATAAGGCATATTCGTTACGCTCATAAAGAATCAGTAAACGAGGCTTTTGTTGGACAATTTGGCGACAAAGCTCCGCACCGATCGAGCCGCCTGCACCAGTCACAAGAACCGTTTTTCCTGTGATATTGACACTTAATAACTCTGGGAGTGGGGAAACTTCCTGTCTTCCCAATAAATCAATGATATCAATTTGTCGCAACTGACTTAGAGGCACTTTGCCGCTAATAATTTCGCTGATGCCTGGAACTGTTTTCACCGTTACTGGTAAAGTTTTCAGGCGATCGAGGATTGTCTGTTTTGCTTCTCCTTGTACTGATGGCATCGCCAAGAGGATGGTTTTTACCCCGTAATGTCGAATCAGTTTCGGCAGTTTTTGAGCAGGATAAACCGTTATGCCATTAATTTGTTGTCCCTGCAATTGAAGTTGATCATCGACAAAAGCAATCACTTGATATGTTTGTTGGTGATAGAGAGCTTGTGCTAATTGTGTTCCAGCTTCCCCAGCCCCATAAATGATCACTCTTGAAGCCAGTTCCCCAATAAAAAAAGGAGATTGAGGATTATAAAGACACCAACGAATTGATAAACGTACTGTCACCATAAGGACAATACTTAACAGAGCATCATTAAGGATAACAGAACGGGGGAGTTGTTCGATTTGAAAAAGGAAGCCCAAGAAAACAATAATGCCATAGCTGACAGCAATTGGGTAAGTCACCTTATAGAAAAGCTCTACTCCCACATAACGTAGAATAGAGCGATACATTCCCAGTGCTTGCAACACTGCTAACTTAACCAATACGGTGATGAGAGTGATTGGAGAATATTCTAAGAGTAAGCGACCAACGGATAAAGTTTCAAATCTAATCCCAAAGGCAATGATCAAACTGATGATAATCAGTGTTAAATCAATTGTGATAAAGCTCCACTGTTTTTGAGAACGAGACAAAGAAGAATGAATTTTCTGACAAATTTTTGCGAGGGGTTTGACCATTGATAATGATTTGATGATAATCACTGAGTGTAAAGGCAACAAGTGTGATTGATGAGGGTAAAAGTAGATTATTTAGTTCTAGAGAATTGACAATGAAACATAATTACTGCTGATTTCCTGTTTATATTAAGGGGAATAGACACGAATTTATACTAGGTCAATAGGATTTGATTACTCTGTCATATCTTGGTTAAAGAAAGCACGTTAGTTTAATTAATGACTACTATCTGATGGGATAAGTTTCCCAACCCAGATGAACTAGAGAACAAGATGGGATCATGCTTTGCAGTTTAGATCGAGTTGAGAATTTATTATGATCTGCGGTGACTATAGTCATCAACATGGAGATTACACTAAGTCAAAATAATGAAAGCAATGGCGAATGAAAACGGTATGTTGAATTTACCTCCCCTAAATCAAGATACCTTATGGGGAATTCTACGAGAGGAAATACCCGATCGAACGGTTAACGAATTAGTTTGGCACTATCTGGGTTATCGCTATGATTCCCAGCAACAAGCATGGCATAATGAACAAGTGCCATCGGAGTGGCGCGACACTTACCCCCAACCTCCTGATTTTATTGAGAGTCGTCCAGCTACTGTCAAACTTACTCGATCGATTCCGAAGCCGAATAAACAACTTTTAAAGGAGAAACTCGGCTTTAAGGGCTACAAAATTGGTGAATTTGGTCCCCGACAAACGAGACGCGCCACCATGGTAAACTGGTTGCTCAGTTATATGCAGGATCAAGGATGGCTCGATTAATACCATTTTGGAAAAGTAAAGTTACATTTAAGCCCCCCAAACTTGGGGGGTTGGGGGGGCTTAAGTAATCGATACCGTAGCACCAACTCTTCAAAATGGTATAAGCATCCGTAAAGCATGAAAATCAATTCTCTGATAATGTAAGTTCTGTATAGTCAGCTTTTATTTTGCAAGACTGAAGGAGATTCTAATGAATTGGCAAAAATTACGACAAATTCTCATTGTATTTATTGCAGGTATTTTCTTATTTGTTACTACCGCTTGTGGAAGTGAAGCCTCTGATCAAACTCAATCAGATGAGGATGTTCAGCAAATTCCTACCGAGTTGACTCAAGAAACGGAAGACACCGCAACTTCTGACGCTGAGGAAGAGGAAGTTGTAGAGGAAGACACTGCTAGTCTTGAAGAGGAAGAAGTAGTCGAGGAAACCACGACTCCTGACGCTGAGGAAGAGGAAGTTGTAGAGGAAACCGCAACTCCTGACGCTGAGGAAGAGGAAGTTGTAGAGGAAACCGCAACTCCTGACGCTGAAGAAGAGGAAGCCGTCGAAGAAGACACTGCTAATCTTGAAGAGGAAGAAGTTGTAGAGGAAACCGCAACTCCTGACGCTGAAGAAGAGGAAGCCGTCGAAGAAGACACTGCCGCTGTTTATGGGCTAATCTATTCCTAAACGTGAGTTAACTTGAATTCATTAAGGAGTGATATGGTTAAAACTGCTTCTACAATGTTGGATTTAGGGACAAAAGCTCCCAACTTTCAACTTCCTGATACGGTTTCTGGGGAAACGATTTCCCTAGAGACATTTGCCGATAAAAAAGGGTTGTTGGTGATGTTTATTTGTCAACATTGTCCTTTTGTTAAGCATATTAAATCAGAGTTGGCTCGCATTGGGAAAGATTATGTGGAGAAGGGCTTAGGAGTGGTTGCGATTAGCTCTAATAGCGTCGAAACTCATCCTGATGATGCTCCTGAAAATCTTAAGGCGATGGCGGAAGAAGAAGGGTTTAATTTCCCTTTCTGCTATGACGAAACCCAAGAGGTGGCTAAAGCCTATACAGCTGCTTGTACTCCTGATTTTTTCCTATTCGATCGCGATCGCAGTCTAGTTTATCGTGGACAACTTGATGATAGTAGTCCAGGCAATGATGAACCCGTAAATGGGAAAGACTTGCGAGCTGCGATCGAAAATGTTTTAGCGGATCAACCAGTGAACCCCGAACAACAACCGAGTATCGGCTGTAATATCAAGTGGGCGCCTGGTAATGAACCACCTTATTTTCAAGGTTAAATAAGTTCATTCGGTTAAAACTAATGTCAACGACCCACCGTTAAACCTCTTGGGAGGTTATAACGGGGGCTTCTTGAAGCCCACAAGTTGACCAGCCTAAGTCTCTAGAAGACTACGTTTCTAAAGCCATCACACCTCGGAATGCGTGCTAGTTCCCCGCTCTGTGGTTAACAGTTAAACATTCCTAACTGGGTTAAGAAAGTGCTGTTAGCTTGACAAACTTTAGAAACCTTGGCGAAGCATACTTAACTCGGTGTAGCGAAGTATCCCATTACTGGGAACTAAAGGGAGACTACACCTCTCTCCCTTTAACCTTTTGTAAACATATCAAATGGAGGACGTGCTTTCCTAAGGGGCTGTCGTCTGGGGTTTCCCCAGACGTTTATACGCCCCGTCTCCCCCTAACCTTCGGTATAGAGGGAGTCTCCAGCACGAAGAATAGATGAAATCGACTTATTGTTGCTACACCCCCCTATAATCCCCCCTAACCCCCCTTTGAAAGGCAGGGCTGTTTCATTCTTTTAAAATTAAGGGAGGTAGGGAGATGGGGGAGACAAGGGAGACAAGGGAGATGGGGGAGATTTCAGGACTCTTTTTTCTTATGAAAAAGCCAAAAAGTAGGAAAAACGTCTCGATCGAACGTACCGTAAGAGGTTCAGGCGATCGAGCGAAGCTCGGTGCGCGGAGCGCAATCGCTGCCAATTTTGACCCCGAGAATGAAACAGCCCTGCCTTTGAAAGGGGGGAAAAGAAATAACACTCCTTTGAAAGGGGGGAAAAGAAATAACCTTGCTTTCCCCCAAGATTGGGGGTGAGGGGGCTGAAGTTGAAAAATGTTGGGTTTCACCCAACCTACTTTTTTAGGTTTAGAAGATGTTATCTAAATCTAATGCTTGTGAGCCACCTTCTTGTAATTTAGATAGTAAAATTCGCAGTTGTGACCAAACTAAGCGCCCAGTGAGAAGTGTTAAAGGTAGGCTAATCGCGCTGGAAATTAACCAATTATTAATAACAATTTGTAAACCAGCGGCTAAAAAGGTAAAAATACCGCCACAAATCCCTAAAAAGGGAACAAAGAGAGATAAAGTTTGTAAGGATTCTCCTTGATTTTGTTCTTTAGAGTTATACCATTGCTTGACATTTTCTTTAAGCACTTTTTGGAAAGCTGTACCACAACTGACACTGATCAAAATTCCAAACAAGAGGAGTAAGTAGGGAGGTTGAGCAAAGAGATAGGAATACATAATTTTAATGACTTTTTTTGAGTAATGATTAATGATTGATGACTAAACGATCGAGCGGTTACTTGCTTTGTTGGATCGCTGCGGCTTCTGTTAAGGAGATTTCTCGTAAGCTATCTAAAGCAACATCAAATAATTTAGCAGGTTTTAGGTCGTCTTTAACTAAATTCCACAGCCGTTGCATTTGTTCAGTTTGCAGTTGCTCATCTTCAGTTAAGGCTAACAATAATTTCCGCCGTAAATAATTCCCTTCCTCGGAAAGCAAATATTGTAAACCTAACCGCGCGGTGGGGAGTAGATCAAAATTTTCACCATTACTGCGCGCGATCGAGATCATATTCTCCAACCGTTGCCATTGGAATTTACCATCTTTAAACAGCACTTCCAACAATCGTTGACGCATTTCAGGAGACTCTCCGCGTAGCAATCTTTGAGCAACATAAGGATAAGCAACTTCGACGATTTTAAAGTCTGGATCAAGGGTTAAGGCTAAACCTTCTTGAGTAATTAAAGAGCGAATAATCAACGCAAATTTTGCTGGTACTCGGAAGGGATATTCATACATCAATTCTGAAAATTGATCGGTAATGGTTTTAAAATTAAAGTTCTTAACACTTTCCCCCATCGCGTTTCCCAACACTTGTTCTAAAGCTGGTAAAATCGGCTCAATTTTAGTATTGGGTGCGAGGAAACCCAGAAACACAAAATCCTCAGCTAAACGATGATAATCTTGATTTAACAAGTGAACGATCGAACTAGCAATGGTTTCTTTTGTCTCTTCCTCCAATTGATCCATCATGCCAAAATCAATATAAGCCATGCGTCCATCTGCCATGGCAAATAAATTCCCAGGATGGGGATCAGCATGGAAAAAACCATGTTCTAAAAGCTGTCGCAAACCAGCAATAACACCGACTTCAACTAATTGATTCTGCTCTAAATTCGCGGCTTTAATTTGATCAGTATCAGTGAGCTTAAAGCCATTAATCCATTCCAAAGTTAAAACACAATAAGTGCTGTAATCCCAATAAATCTTCGGCACTTTAATTGTTGAGTCATTTTGGAAATTACGAGCAAATTTTTCAGCATTTTTCCCTTCATTAATGTAATCAATTTCTTCAAAAAGTTTCATCCCAAACTCATCAATGATCAGGGTTAAATCATGTCCGAGATTTAAAGGAAGCCAAGATTTAAACTTACTCATACCCGATCGCATAATAAATAAATCAAGGGTAAGAATTGGCTCTAAATTGGGACGTTGTACTTTCACCGCGACTTCTTCCCCAGTGTGGAGAACACCGCGATAAACTTGTCCTAAACTGGCGGCGGCGACAGGTTGAGGAGAAATTTCTCGATAAACCTCTTTGACAGGACGCTGCAATTCTTGTTCAATAATTTGGAAGGCGATCGCGCTATCAAAACAAGGAAGCTCATCTTGTAACTTGGTCAACTCTTCTAGGAAATCTTTTCGGATTAAATCTGGGCGTGTAGAAAGCGCTTGTCCCACTTTAATATAAGTCGGACCGAGTTTCGTCAGAATTTCTCGTAACTCTCTGGCACGTTTATATTTATTTTTATCCTCAACACCGCGCCATTCATCCAGCTTGAAGCGGAGGAAAAACCCTCCTAAAATCCAGATAATTGTTATCAGTCGCCGTAAAACTAACAATGGTGCTTGACGATATTTTTGGGCGATCGCAGTCGCATCGTAACGGGGTCGAGTGTGTTTTTGCATAAATGTCATTGCTTAAATATCAGCCTACCTCTAATTCAATAGTCGAGGGTTTTGATTTAAACGCGATTTATATTAGATTATTAATGTTGTAAGGTATCTTAATATTTCTATCTTCGCAAACTTAGGGATTGATTGCAACTGATATAACGGTACGATACCCAACAAGAGGATAAAATAAAAATTCCTAGTCTCTAAATCTTTCCATCATGGTTAACTTCATTCGTCCTGAAATTGCACAACTGTTGGCTTATTCTTCTCACGCTGAGGCGATGGAAACGCCATCAAATGTTGATAAACTCGATACTAACGAAAGTCCCTACGATCTCGGTGCTGAGGAAAAAGAAAAATTAGCTTGGCAATATCAGCAATTGATTCAAAGTAATCGTTATCCAGATAGTACCCATAGAGAATTAAAAAGCGCGATCGTCGAATATATAAACGAAACTGATCCCAGTGGGTTCGTCTCAGAAAATCAGATTTCTATTGGCAACGGTTCTGATGAGTTAATTCGTTCCCTTCTTATTGCCACTTGTGTGGGAACAAGTGCCTCGATTCTGCTTGCTGATCCCACCTTTTCCATGTATAAGATTTTAGCGCAAACCCTCGGCATTACCACGATTTCCATTCCGAGAGAAGAAACAAAATTTACCATCCAACGGGGACAAGCCGACCAGGCGATCGCTCAAGCCGAGGCAAGTGGTCATCCTGTTAAAGTGATCTTTGTCGTTCATCCCAACTCCCCCACGGGAAATCTGTTGACCACTGAAGAAATCCAATGGTTAAAAGAACGTACTGAAGATATCCTGATTGTGATTGACGAAGCCTATTTTGAATTTAGTGGACAGTCTTTAGTGACAGAACTTTCTCAACACCCCAATTGGATCATTCTCCGCACCTTTTCTAAAGCCTTTCGTCTGGCGGCGCATCGGGTGGGTTACTGTATTGGTGATGCACAATTGATACAAGCACTAGAGAAAATTCGTCTCCCTTATAACGTTCCCAGTTTCTCTCAAGCCGCTGCGATCGTGGCGTTAAAACAGCGTCAAAAATTGCTCACAACAGTAGAGGAAACGCAAAAAGAGCGCGATCGATTGTACAATGAGTTAGTTTCTGACTCACGGTTAAAAGTTTGGGAAAGTAGCGCTAACTTTTTATATTTGCGTTTAAATGTATCTGATCCAGAACAACAACAGAAACATTTAGTTCAAACTTTACAAAAACAAGGAACATTACTGCGTCATACCGCAAATGGAATTAGAATAACAATTGGCAGTCCTGCGGAAAATGAGCGTACTCAAGCCCATTTAAAAACTTATTTACAAGATAAGTTTTAACGTGCGATTCCTTATTAACCCCTTTAATAGAATCAAGAATTATTAGATAGAGAAGAAGAGGTTTGGGGAGTGCTTTTAGAAGAAGAAAATGGTTTTTCCTTCTGGTATTTCATTCGTTATTTGTTATTTGTTCACTGTTCACTGTTCACTGGTCACTGGTCACTGGTCACTGGTCACTGTTCACTAAGTCCATTCTTGTTCCATTTCTTGTTCCGATGTAATGAGTTCTTCTTTCAACTGTTGCCAATTTAGATTAACATTAGAGACATCTTTGATTAATTCTCCTTGCTGAAGATAAAAAACGCGATCGCAGAATTTTTCCGCTAGATCAAGCTGATGATTAACCATTAAAACTGTAATTCCTTGTGCTTTGAGAACATCAATCACTCGCGTTGCGATTCCAATATCTAAAGCGGATGTCGGTTCATCTAATAACAACACTTTTGGCTGCATCATTAAACCTCTAGTAATCGTTACTAACTGGCGCTGTCCTAATGATAACTGTAATTCTGTTTTGTCATACCAGCTTTCAGGAAGATGTAATTGTTCGCAGTAAGTAGTAATGCAAGCCTTAATTTCTGATTGCGGAAGTTGTTGTAAACTTAAGGGATAAGCTAGAGTTTCCTTGACTGTCATTCCTAAGAATTTCGGTTCTTGAGGAACTAAAACCACTTGTTTTCTGAGGTTAAAAACGGGAATCTTTGTATAAGGTTGTCTGTAAAAAAATAACGTTCCTGTTGTTGCTTCCACCAAGCGATTAAGAAGACGTAAGAGAGAAGTTTTCCCTGATCCTGATGCGCCGATAATTACCACACGATCGCGGCTTTTAATCTGAAAAGAAATCTTCTTTAATATCTCAGTTAAGCCTAAACTATCCCTTAAACTGACCTGATTTGCCTCTAAAATAATCTCAGACTCAACTGTCATCGAATCATCCCTCTAATTAATCAATCGCAGACCTTCTAAAGTTAGCATCGAGTTATATTGTAAGATCATAAAATTTGTAAGCGGTACTTTCGACTATGTATTCACTTTTAGAACAACTTCGACAACAATTCTCTCAAGCACTTGTCAAAGCCTTTGGTGACGATTACGCAGACACTGATCCCTTAATCGCCCTCGCGGGAAAACCAGAGTTTGGAGATTATCAGTCAAATGTTGCCCTTTCTCTTGCTAAAACCTTAAAACAGAAACCCAGAGATACCGCCCAACAAATTCTTGATCATTTAGAAATTGCTCAATTATGTGAACCGCCAGAAATCGCCGGACCTGGATTTATCAACTTAAAACTCAAACCCAGTTATCTTGAAAATCAGTTACAAACCATCGCCCAAGATGACCAATTGGGAGTGGAAAAAGCAGAAACGCCACAGCGAGTTATTGTTGATTTTTCTAGCCCCAACATTGCCAAAGAAATGCACGTCGGACATCTTCGTTCCACAATTATTGGGGATTGTATTGCGCGAATTTTAGAGTTTCGGGGTCATAATGTGTTACGTCTCAATCATGTCGGTGATTGGGGAACACAGTTTGGGATGCTGATTGCTTATTTGCGGGAAGCCTATCCCGATGCGTTAATTAAAGCGGATGCTCTCGCTATAGGAGATTTGGTGACATTATATCGTCAGGCGAAAAAACGTTTTGATGAGGATGAACAGTTCCAAACAACAGCGCGAGAGGAAGTAGTGAAACTACAGAAAGGCGCGGAAGATAGTGTAAAAGCCTGGCAATTGCTTTGCGAACAATCACGACGAGAGTTTCAGGTGATTTATGACTTATTGGGAGTGAAATTAACGGAACGAGGAGAGTCGTTTTATAATCCGTTGCTACCAGATGTCGTGGGAGAGTTGGAAGCAAAAGGTTTGCTAGAGGAAGATCAAGGGGCGAAATGTGTTTTTTTAGAGGGATTTAGTAATAAGTCTGGGGAACGTTTACCGTTGATTGTACAGAAAACTGATGGCGGCTATAATTACGCAACCACAGATTTAGCGGCGATTCGCTATCGGATTCGAGAAGATGGGGCGCAACGGATTATTTATGTCACTGACGCAGGACAAGCTAATCACTTTACACAAGTGTTTCAGGTAGCAAAACGCGCGGGTTGGATTCCAGAAGATGTGGAGTTGGTTCATGTTCCCTTTGGGTTGGTACAGGGAGAAGATGGGAAGAAGTTGAAAACGCGATCGGGAGATACCATTCGCTTACGAGATTTATTAGATGAGGCGATCGCGCGATCGCGCCAAGATTTAGAAAAACGTTTCGCCGCAGAAGGAAGAAACGAAAGCGAAGACTTCATCGAAAAAACAGCGCGAGGCGTAGGAATTAGCGCGGTGAAATATGCTGATCTCAGTCGCAATCGTACCAGTAATTATGTCTTTAGTTTCGACAAAATGCTGGCGCTACAGGGAAACACAGCCCCTTATTTGCTTTATGCTTATGTGCGAGTACAAGGAATTAGTCGGAAAGGAAACATTGATTTAGCCACTTTAGGAAATCAAACCATTGTTTTAGCAGATGACAGTGAATTAGTTTTAGCCAAACATATCCTTCAACTCAGCGATATTCTCAAAGAAGTGGAGAAAGACTTACTCCCGAACCGTTTATGTCTCTATCTGTTTGAACTCTCTCAGAAATTTAACCAGTTTTACGATCGATGTCCCGTGTTACAAGCAGAAGAACCGAAACGAACCTCTCGCCTGATGTTAGCAGATTTAACAGCGCGAACCCTGAAACTGGGATTAAACTTATTAGGAATTGAAGTTCTAGAACGAATGTAAAACTCTTGTCGTGGGATCAACTTGGTCATCTACTCGATCAAGTTGAAACGTAATCTCAGATTACGCCAAGTCAAACTAAAATACAATTAATATCAGGTTCGGGTAATTGTTTATAATTGGTGTTGGGTTTCGCGTGGAGACGTTCCATGGAACGTCTCTACCCAACCTACTTTTTATCATTGATTGAGCGAACCTGATATAACCCCATTCAATTTTGCTTATGGTAGCTTCTCCAAATGAACTCCTAGAGATAATAGACAATTATGATTGTGAAGAATTAACCATAACCACAGGAGTCAGTTGGCAAAAATACGAAAAACTAATTAACCAGTTGTCAGATGATAGCTTTTATCGTCTGAGTTACCTAGATGGAACATTAATTATCTTGTCTCCGAGTCGCGCTCACGAAACGATCAAAAAACGCATTGCTATCCTATTAGAAACCTACTTCATTCAACAACAAATTCCCTTTTATCCTCTTGGTTCGACTACCTTTCGGCAAAAAAGTAAACGGGGAGGAAAAGAACCCGATGAAAGCTACTGTTTAGAAACAGAAAAAGACTTTCCCGACTTAGCCATTGAAGTCATTACCACCAGTGGCGGAATTGGTAGCTTAGACATTTACCAACGTTTGCAAATTCCAGAAGTGTGGTTTTGGCAGCATAATTCTTTACGAATTTATACACTGCGTGACGGAGACTATCAAGAACAGTCTCAGAGTCAACTTCTTCCGTTGCTCGATCGATCTCTGTTTATCAATTGTGTTCAAAAAACCGATATTTCTGTAGCCATCCAGCAACTTTATAGTCATCTCCCTTCCTGACTCATCTAATCGTTGCTACGCCCCTTAAATTCCCCCAAACTTGGGGGTTAGGGGGCTGATCTTTAACTTGGTAGGTTGGGTGGAGGTAACGAAACCCAACAATAATTAGTCATTGGTCATTGGTCATTGGTCATTAGTCATTGGAAAACAAAGAACAAAGGACAAAGGACGAAGGACGAAGGACAAAAACGTAGGTTGGGTGGAGGAAACGAAAACCCAACAATAATTAGACCGTAGGGTTTGCCTTGCCCACCCTACAAGATGTAACATCTACTTTTTAAAATTGCGATCGTACGTCTCTGGAGTCAAACAAAAAACCCCCTCCCGAAGGAGAGGGTTAGAAATCAGTTAGTTATCTGTGAAAGATTAACCGTTGATTTCAGGTGCTTGCATTGCTACAGGGGTGGATTCACCAGCCGCTAAGTCTAAGGGGAAGTTGTGCGCGTTACGTTCGTGCATTACCTCGAATCCTAAGTTAGCGCGGTTTAATACGTCCGCCCAAGTGTTGATGACGCGACCTTGGCTGTCAATTACGGACTGGTTGAAGTTGAATCCGTTGAGGTTAAACGCCATGGTGCTGATTCCTAATGCGGTGAACCAGATTCCGATGACGGGCCAAGCGGCTAAGAAGAAGTGTAAGCTACGGCTGTTGTTGAAGCTCGCATATTGGAAGATTAAGCGACCGAAGTAGCCGTGTGCTGCCACGATGTTGTAGGTTTCTTCTTCTTGTCCGAATTTGTAGCCGTTGTTTTGGCTTTCGTTTTCAGTTGTCTCACGTACTAAGCTGGAAGTTACGAGAGAACCGTGCATGGCGGAGAATAAGGCCCCACCGAATACACCTGCTACTCCGAGCATATGGAAGGGGTGCATTAAGATGTTGTGTTCCGCTTGGAAGACGAACATGAAGTTGAATGTACCACTGATTCCTAATGGCATTCCATCAGAGAAAGAACCTTGTCCGATGGGATAGATTAAGAACACTGCAGTTGCTGCCGCTACTGGTGCGGAGAACGCGACACAAATCCAGGGGCGCATTCCGAGACGGTAGGAAAGTTCCCACTCACGTCCGAGGTAGCAGAAGATTCCGATTAAGAAGTGGAATGCGATCAACTGGTAAGGGCCACCGTTGTAGAGCCATTCGTCTAAGGAAGCTGCTTCCCAGATGGGATAGAAGTGAAGTCCAATGGCGTTGGAGGAAGGAACAACTGCACCGGAGATGATGTTGTTTCCGTAGAGTAAAGAACCAGCTACGGGTTCACGGATACCGTCGATGTCAACGGGAGGTGCTGCGACGAACGCGATGATGAAGCAAGTGGTTGCGGTTAAGAGGGTAGGGATCATTAACACGCCGAACCAGCCGACATAAAGGCGGTTGTTGGTGCTAGTTACCCACTGGCAGAAGCGTTCCCAGATATTCTGGCTTTGTTGTTGCTGTAAAGTGGTTGTCATTTTGGATATGATTCCGTTTGGTTTATGATTGAGCGTTTTGTGTAACGCCTTGAAACTAATATAAGCTAATTATTTCGATTTGTAAAGTTTTTTCCGATCGATTTAAGATTTCTCTGTCTTAGGGATTAGCCAGGGGGCCACTGCATCGATCGACCGCCGAGGATGTGTAAATGAAGATGATCAACAGTTTGACCGCCATCCGAGCCATTATTAATCACCACCCGATAACCATTTTCTAAACCAGCTTGCGCCGCCACTTGCTTAACAATCAGCAATAAATGTCCCAAAAGGTCTTGATCTGCGGTGTCAGCAACAGCAATTTGGGGAATCGGTTTTTTGGGGATGACTAAGATATGGGTGGGGGCTTGGGGGTTGATGTCCTTGAAAGCAAGAGCGCGATCGTCTTCATAAACGATATCGGCGGGAATCTCACGGTTGATGATTTTTGTAAAGATAGTATCGCTCATCTGTATTAGCAGTAATATGTTACGTTGCTATCTTCCTCAATTTTGGAAAAACAGACAAGACCTTAGTTAGATCGCTGAAAATAATGAACATTAATGCTTCCATCATTGATCAACGCTTAAACTCAATCATCAATGAGATTCAAAAACCGGCAAAGCAAGAGCTAGGAATCACAGATCAAGCCAGACTCAAATCTTTAGCTTATGTTTATTGATGTCCAAAATGCGCTTCAAGACCTTTATGGCAGTAAAATGATTTCTTTACAACAACTTTCTGCAACTTTTCGTCGTGGAGATTTGATTGAGAAACTCAAATAATTCTTAGGGTTTGCTAAACTCGATCGATGTTTCAGTATCTTTCATGGATGGATTTACATGACCAAAAATAGCCAGGACCCACTTCCAAAATTTGTTGAGTTGGCATAAATAGTTCCCAATCCGCTAAACTCAAATCATCATCATTTAAATCAGGTTGTAAGAGTAATTGGTAATTTTCTGTAAAAGATAACTGCAATTCTAAACTCTCTGAATTAAGATCCAGCTTAAGAATTTTTTGATTTTCTAGGCTGTTTATAGTTAATTCTTTTGCGTCTTTTAATTCCTCTTCAGTTTCAGGATTTTGTGAGTTTAGTAAAGTTTGATGGTCTTTTTTTAGTAACCAAGGTGTTGCTCTTGTGCCAAATTGCCAGCTTCCTTTTTCTAAATGCTTTAATTTAGGATGCTCGTAGGGAGACAGTTCACCAAAATTCAGACGGAGTTCATCTCCGTAACTAAAGCGCACTTGATAACAAGTTTCTCCAATTAAAGGGTCAGTTAAAATCGTAACAATTTCTACTATTTTTTTGGATAATCCCAGATTTTTTTCTGAAAAATGACTGGATCTTTTAGAAGTAACCATAGTTTTCTTTTAATCTAATAAGTCTAAAAATTCTCTTGCTTTTTGACGCAGTTCTCCATAAGTGAAATCACCTCTTTGATTTAAACTGCCACGATTCCCATTAGTTTTTTCTTGCTCAATGAACTCTCCGAATGCTTCTCGAATCTCCTTAGACATATGAAATTCTTTCGCGATCGCTTCAATTTGCTTAATATCCTTCTTTTTTCCCATTCTACAGGATGAAAAATCAACATAATTCCTGAAATAGCAAGCCAATCTCCAGCCTCAGCATAACAATTTGGTTAATACTCGATCGCGATCGCGCATTCATCAGACATTAATAAGGTTTCTCCTCTTTCTTTAAAGAGGCTTCTCTCCCCTAATCAATCGTTACTCAGAAAAATAATTGCTTCATTTCCGAACGCAGAGATGAGATGAATTTATGTTAAGCAAGGTGGCTAGAAACAGAACAGGGCTTGACAAAAATCAGTTTATCTGCGTAAACCAAGGAGAAACGTTGAAAAGCAAAATTTTACGGGGTTATCAGCGCGATCGCGTCCTGATCCATTTAATATAATGTCATCCTTAGCTCCCTTATTCCATGACAGCAAACGCCAATCCCTCCAACGCGGAATATGACAGTCCTTGGAAAGAGGCTCTAGAGCGATATTTGCCAGCCTTTCTCGCTCTGTGCTTTCCTTCCTTACACCACCTCATCGATTGGAGTCAGCCCTATCTGTCTCTGGACACTGAACTGAGGGAAGCAGTACGTGATGCTGATTTAGGAACTCGCTTCGCCGATAAACTGTTCCAAGTGTTTCTCAACGATGGCTCAGTGACCCAACTGCTGATTCATGTGGAAGTACAAGGACAATATGAAGCCAATTTTTCCGAGAGGATGTTTGTTTACCACTATCGGATTTTCGATCGCTGCCGCAGCCCACTGGTGAGTTTAGCGGTGCTAGGGGACGATCGTCCATCTTGGCGACCGAACTCCTATGGTTATGGTGAAGGGGGAGCGCAAATGAAGCTGGAGTTTCTCATCGTCAAGCTGTTAGATTTTGAGGAACGATGGCAAGAATTGGAAAGCAGCGACAATCTGTTTGCTCCGATTATCATGGCTCATCTCAAGAGTAAAAGTACCACCCAAGATGCTCAAGCGAGGGCGCAATGGAAATGGACAATTGTGCGAGGACTCTATCAACGGGGTTATCAGCGCGGTGATATATTAGAATTATTCCGAGTCATCGATTGGATGATGGTGTTGCCAGAAGCATTACAGCAAGAATTTAACCGTCAAGTGAAACAAGAAACGGAGGAAACGCAGATGCCACTACTGTCTCATTTGGAATTGGAAGCCAAGGCAGAAGGTCGAAAAGAAGAAAAACAAGCAGTCGCTCTGAACTTTCTGCGAATGGGTTTAAGTCCCGAACAAGTGGCTCAGGGAACGGGGCTGTCTCTAGAGCAGATTCAGGAACTTCAAAGTCAATTGGAATCTGAGTCCTAAGCGCGATTGAAACAAGAAACGGAGGAAACGCAGATGCCACTACTGTCTCATTTGGAATTGGAAGCCAAGGCAGAAGGTCGAAAAGAAGGTCGAAAAGAAGGTCGAAAAGAAGGTCAAAAAGAAGAAAAGCAAGCAGTTGCTCTGAACTTTCTGCGAATGGGTTTAAGTCCCGAACAAGTGGCTCAGGGAACGGGGCTGTCTCTGGAGAAGATTCAGGAACTTCAAAGTCAACTGGAAGGTGAGTCCTAAGCGCGATCGATTCTCATCAGAGTGATGTCCCAAAGTTGATTAGTTCGATCGCGCAGGTTAAATCCTGACAATCCCTTTGAAAGATTATGACAGCAAACGCCAATCCCTCCAACGCGGAATACGACAGTCCTTGGAAAGAGGCTCTAGAGCGATATTTGCCAGCCTTTCTCGCTCTGTGCTTTCCTTCCTTACACCACCTCATCGATTGGAGTCAGCCTTATCTGTCTCTGGACACTGAACTGAGGGAAGCAGTACGTGATGCTGATTTAGGAACTCGCTTCGCCGATAAACTGTTCCAAGTGTTTCTCAACGATGGCTCAGTAACCCAACTGCTGATTCATCTGGAAGTACAAGGACAATATGAAGCCAATTTTTCCGAGAGGATGTTTGTTTACCACTATCGGATTTTCGATCGCTGCCGCAGCCCACTGGTGAGTTTAGCGGTGCTAGGGGACGATCGTCCCTCTTGGCGACCGAACTCCTATAGTTACGGTCAAGGGGGAGCGCAAATGAAACTGGAGTTTCTCATGGCCAAACTGTTAGATTTTGAGGAACGATGGCAAGAATTGGAAAGCAGCGACAATCTGTTTGCTCCGATTATCATGGCTCATCTCAAGAGCAAAAGCACCACCCAAGATGCTCAAGCGAGGGCGCAATGGAAATGGACAATTGTGCGAGGACTCTATCAACGGGGTTATCAGCGCGGTGATATATTAGAACTATTCCGAGTCATCGATTGGATGATGGTGTTGCCAGAAGCATTACAGCAAGAATTTAACCGTCAAGTGAAACAAGAAACGGAGGAAACGCAGATGCCACTACTGTCTCATTTGGAATTGGAAGCCAAGGCAGAAGGTCGAAAAGAAGGTCGAAGAGAAGAAAAACAAGCAGTCGCTCTGAACTTGCTGCGAATGGGTTTAAGTCCCGAGCAAGTGGCTCAGGGAACGGGGCTGTCTCTAGAGAAGATTCAGGAACTTCAAAGTCAACTGGAATCTGAGTCCTAAGCGCGATTGAAACAAGAAACGGAGGAAACGCAGATGCCACTACTGTCTCATTTGGAATTGGAAGCCAAGGCAGAAGGTCGAAAAGAAGGTCGAAAAGAAGGTCGAAGAGAAGGTCGAAAAGAAGGTCGAAAAGAAGAAAAACAAGCAGTCGCTTTGAACTTGCTGCGAATGGGTTTAAGTCCCGAGCAAGTGGCTCAGGGAACGGGGCTGTCTCTAGAGAAGATTCAGGAACTTCAAAGTCAACTGGAAGGTGAGTCCTAAGCGCGATCGCTTTCAACAAGAGAGTTAATCTTGGATTGGCTACGCTAAATTAGCGCGTAGGCTGAAAGCCGAGCCGTAGAGCCTCGCGCATTCATCAGACATTAATAAGGTTTATCTTCTTTCCTTCAGAAAAACTTATATTACAAAATTTGACAAGCCACGAAAAACCAAGGTTTAGAAGGTGCAAATTTGGAATTTGACCAATTCTATGATATTTTGAGTTGGGGATGGTCAATAACTGTGACTAAACTTCAAAAAAGAGCCTTCTCTCCCCTAATCAATCGTTACTCAGAAAAATAATTGCTTCATTTCCGAACGCAGAGATGAGATGAATTTCTGTTAAGCAAGGTGGCTAGAAACAGAACCGGGCTTGACAGAAATCAGTTTATCTGCATAAACCAAGGAGAAACCTTGAAAAGGAAAATTTTCTGGCTATCTCTCTTGATTTTTTGTGAACGGATTTAGAGGTAACGGTAACTGGGGCATCTTCTGGTAACGGCACTTTCGACATCAATGATTATGGTAATCTTGATTGGAATACGGGCGGCAATACTCTTGATTTGAACCAAGAGTTAATTGGTCAAGGGTTAACTGAGTTCAGACTCCTTCCATTCCTATCCTCTGACGCTCTAAGAGGTACTGGCAACCTTCAGTATGAAACTGATGGCGCGAGTAGATTTAATGGAGACACCATGCAATTGCAATCAGTCACTCCTACTAATGATTCTCAAGCGGTTCCCTTTGAAGCGGAAGGAACAATGGGTTTAGCTGCGTTAGGAGGCTTCTTCTGGTATCGCAATCGCAAAAAGCGCAAGCAAACTCTCGCTGCCAGTGCCAAAAGCGAATAAACTGAGAGATTGAATGTTAATGATCAAGATCAGGGATGACCTCTCGGTTATCCCTTTTTTTGATTAAAGGTCAGTTGTCTGAGTAGCGCGACTCCCCTACCTTGAAAAATTTTACCCTTTAATCTCAAGTTCAAGCAATTGCTTATAATTTGTGTTGGGTTTCGCTTCCCTCCACCCAACCTACTTTTAGTTTCCCCAAACTTGGGGGTTAGGGGGCGAGAGTGATTTCCTTTTCGACGGTTAATCCTGCAAATAGTTGACGATCTTCGCTGATGTGGGGAAACTTGAGTTGAGAGTCGGGAATACCTCGATCGACCTGTCTTTGGCGTACAATATCAAAACTCCCTTTCCCAAGGATTCGCAGTCGAGGGGCTGGAATTTCTCCTAGGCGTTTGTCAGCATAGCGGAGGTTAGTTTCTTTGAGAAGTTCATCAAACCGACGCAAAAAATGAGAACCCTCTTCTAAATTTGTCTCAGGGGGTAGCTCAATGTTGAGGAGATAGTGAGGGGGAAACTCTTTCTCGGAGAGAGTCACAAAAAAGTCATGGATTGTTATGCCCCATTCCTTCTGCAACGATCGCATCACGGCTGTAACATGAGCTTCAGTAGTTTTTTCTGTGGTTGAGGAAAGAATCCCACCGCGACGATGACGGAAAATCAGGGTTGGGGTTTGCTCAAAAAAGTCGCTAATTTCCACCACATCCCCAATATCGTAGCGATAGAAGCCACTATAATTCGTCATTAAAATCCGATAACGTTCCCCCGGTTTGACTTCTGTGGCGAGGAGAGTGTTCGGTTGTTCCGTCTCCCATTCTGACTCAGGGATAAATTCAAAGAAACCCGTATTGGGAGTTAAAACACTGGCATCAACATTAACATCAGGATAAACGCCACAAGTGCCTTCGGCGGTGCTATAAGCGGCTCCAAATGCGGGGAGTTGATCCAAATCGTAATCGGAGAAATGTTGAAAATAAAAGTCTGATGTTCCTCCCCTCGCTGTGGCGATATAAGCGAGATTTTTCCAAGCCAGAGGCGGTGTCAGTCTTCCTTCTGATCTCAAGATTTCCCGTAATTGTTGCGCTCGTTTTGGGGCTGCAGAAAAGCGTCGATCGAGTCGTGATCTCATTTTGGGATCAAGATTCAACCAAGTGGGAAGGCTTCCTTTTTCCAAGTCATCCACAAAAGATGCGGCGTATGTTTCTAAATATCGACAAATCCGCAGAATTAACATGGGAAAGTTCGCAATTAATCCCCCTAACTCTGGATTTCGTAAGGAGAATAGTAAACATAAATAGTTCCGAGTGAAGCTATCTTCTACTTGTAAAGTCGTAAAGGGATGTGCAAATAACCACTCATACAGCCAACGTCGGGTATGTAAAACCCCTGGCCCGGCGGGTCCATATTTAATTCCCCCTGTGGTGTAACCTTTAATTAAAGCGGGGTTGGTGACTAATAACTTTTCTAGTTTTTTTCCTCGTTGACGTAAGGCGCTGTCTAGGAATCCCATACTGGCTAAGTTGGCTTTACCGAGGGAGTTTTGGAAGCGTTGCGTGACAGGAATTTTCTTTTGTTTTCCCGTTGAACCACTGGTAACGTTAATGTAAATGACGGGATCAGGAGTGAGGAGGTTTTTCTCTCCCTTAGCAATGCGTTCTGTGTAGGGATCATACGCACTGTAGGGTAGGATGGGAAGGCGCGATCGAAACTGGTCAATGGTTTTGATTTCTTCTAAATGGTAATGACGACCTAACTCTGTGTTTTGATGGTGTTGAAGTAGGGTTTTTAAGTATTGTTCTTGTACCGCTAAAGGTTGTTTTGTTTCTTGGATTAATTGATTCTTAGCGCGGTGAGCAAGGGTTGTTAAAATTTGAAAGGGTAAAGTAGCCACAGATCAATTGTTGTTTAAGGTTAATGAATAATCAGGCGCGATCGGTGAATGATTTGTGAGAATTAATCGCCCCCTAGCCCCCAATTCTGGGGGAACTTGGTTGATCGAGTTCTCACAAATGAAAGCAGATTATAGAGCGATCGGACACTGATGGGATTTTATCAGAGCAAGTGAGTTTAGATCATTCATCATCAATGATAGAGATATGTTATCAATTATTTATTCTGAGGACTTTCTTAAGCATCGTACAGGGCGATTACACCCAGAACGCCCAGAACGTCTAAAAGCGATCGTTGATGCGCTTCAGGCTTCATTTTCAGGGGATGAGCTACACTGGCAACAGCCCACTCCTTATGGCGATCGAAACATACTATCTTGGGTGGAAAAACTTCATACTCCCGAATATGTTCAAGAAGTGGCAAGTTTGGCGAGAAAAGGTGGGGGAAGACTTGATCTGGATACTCCAGTCTCTGTAGATAGTTATGAGGTGGCTTTACTAGCGGTGAGTGCGTGGTGGGATGGCGTGGATCAGGCTTTACAGAGGCATCAGCCAGCTTTTGTTTTGGCACGTCCCCCCGGTCATCATGCGGAAAAACAACGGGGAATGGGCTTCTGTTTGTTCTCTAATTGCGCGATCGCGGCTCACTATGCTTTAACTTTACCAGAGGTGAATCGCGTTGCGATCCTGGATTGGGATGTCCATCATGGTAACGGAACTCAATCTCTAGTAGAAGATTCTCCCAACATTGCATATTGTTCTCTTCATCAGTCTCCCTGTTATCCTGGCACTGGGGCCGCAACGGAACGCGGTTTTTATAATAATGTTCTCAATCTTCCGATATTACCTGGTAGCACGAGTAATGAGTATAATCCTTTGTTTCAAGAAAGAGTAATCCCTTTTTTAAAGGATTTTAATCCTGATTTACTGCTGGTAAGTGCGGGTTATGATGGGACTCATGCTGATCCGTTGGCAGAAGTTTCTCTAAAACCCGATGACTATTATTTCTTTACTGAGTTATGTCTCTCGGTGACTCCCAATGTGGTTTTTGGTTTGGAAGGCGGTTATGATTTGGAGGCTTTAGCTCGATCGGTTGTAGCGACGATTTCTGCTTGTTTATAACGTAGGTTGGGGAAAAAAGTTATTTGTTATTTGTTATTTGTTATAAGATGACAATTGGTATTTTTTATTTGGGAGAAGAAGTTAACAATGACTAGATTACTGGAACAGGTAATTTCTAAATTGAAAAGTTTACCTGAAGAGGAACAAAATGCGATCGCATCTCGTCTCCTAGCGGAAGTGGAAGACGAGCAAAGTTGGAAAACTCAATTTGAATCAACAACAGATGAACAGTGGGATCAAATGGCTGAGATGGTGCGTAATGAAATTAAAACTGGTGATACAACTCCTATAATTGATATTTTTCCCTCTCAATCCGAGTAATGAAATCAAGTGTTACTAAAGCCTTTCGGAAACAATTTGATCAACTTCCAACATCAGTTCAAAAACAAGCCACAAAAGCCTACGCACTCTGGCGTTCTAATCCCTACCACAATAGCCTTCAGTTTAAACGAGTCAGCCAGCGCCAACCAATTTACGCAGTTCGAGTGAGTTTGGAATATCGAGCGCTTGGATTATTGGAAGATGAGTCCATTTATTGGTTTTGGATTGGTACTCATGGAGAATATGACGAGTTATTGAAAAGGTTGTAATACCAATTAATGTTGGGTTACATTTCATTTCACCCAACCTACTGGTTGGTAGAGAAAGGTTACTTTTCAATTGTCCAAAAGGGAAAGTTCTGACTGGGATTAATCATAACCCCTTCAACATTATTCTGAGCAAAAGCATAGTCGATCGTTTGCCATAGGGGAACATAAGGAACATCTCTGGCGAGGATTTCTTGAATTTCGGCAAAGATTTCTTGCCTTTGTTCTGGGTTGCGCGATCGACGCTGTTGGGCGATTAATTGGTTCATTTTTTCATTATAATAAAACGATCCTTGAGTGTTTGCGCCGCCTTCTTCACAACCTGTTTCTTCGCTTCCTTTGCTACAAGATAAAAAGGGATGGATGTAATTATCTGCGTCTAAAAAGTCGGGATACCAATCAATTAAAGCGGCGGGATAAATGCCTTTACTGATGTTACTAAAAAATGATGCTGATTCAACGGTTCGCGGTTCAATGTTGAGGAGACCATCTAATTCTTGTTGGGCGATCGCGCTGAGGGTACTTGCGACTAACGATCGAATGTTTGATCCCGAAGGATGCCAGATTTCTAGGGTGACAGGATTACTTTCCGAATAGCCAGCTTGTTGTAATTTTTGTTTGGCTTGTGCAAAATTCGCGTCTCCATATTCGGTTTTAAATGTGGGTTGATAGGCTGCAAAAGAAGTCGGAATTAAACTATAAATCGGTTGCGCTTGATTTTCTAATACTCGTTGATTCAACAACGATCGATCCATCATTAGCGCGATCGCCCGTCGCACTTCAATTTCACTCACTGCTTCCGCTTGCGTGTTTAACATTAAATAATTCACCGCCGTTCCCGAAGAGGCGATCTCTTGCCATTTTCCCTCGTCTGCAGCTTGTCTTAAACTCTTAATCTGATTCGGATCAAAAGATTGATAAGCCACATCTATCCCACCTGTACGAAAGGCATTAAATAAGTTAGCAGGATTGCTGGCATAAATCTGCATATCGACCCCTTGATTTGCAGGTTGTTCTCCCCAATAATCGGGAAAGGGGTCTAAGCGTATGGTATCACTGGCAAACTCGGTGAGTTGATAACGTCCCGTTCCAACAAATCCACTGGGGTTAAATTTTCCAGCGCCGATCTGATAGGCTTCAGGAGACACCGCACAAGCCCCTGGAAACGCGAGTAATGATGGAAACGCCGCAAAAGGTTGTTTTAAGGTGATGGTGAGTTCATATTCCGCCGTTGCTTCCATGTTTGCGATGAGATCAGCAAGGAGAAAAGAGGGTTTACCGCCGTTCTCAATAAATCGAGTTAATGAGAACACCATCGCTTCGGCATTAAACGCTGTGCCATCGTGAAAGGTGACTCCTTCGCGGAGGGGAATCGTATAAGTTAACCCATCTTCGCTAATGGTAGGCTTTGCGGTGGCTAACTGTGGTTCTAAGTTGGTTGTGCCTAATTGATAAGTATAGAGTCGATCGCTAAGATTATAAATGAGTCCTAAACCTGCGAGTTCGTAGCTATCCGCAGGATCAAGGGTGCGAGGTTTTAAAGTAGTGCCGATTCTCACTCGATCGATGATATTTTGGGAGTTATTGTCGGGGGTTGTCTGCTGTTGATTGTTACAGCCGATGGTGAGAAGAAGACACAAGCTAAACACACTGAGAAACTTAAAGACTTGTTTCCCCTGTCGAGAGAAGGAAAATAAAGCGCGATGTTGCATAAGACTTAAGTATTAATTCCCCCTAACCCTTGATATCAGGGGGTTAGAACTACAATTTAGATCAATTAAGGTTGTTGAAACTGTTGGGTATAAACTTCGTCTTCTTTTTCCGATTCAATTTTGAGATTCGATCGAGGATAAGCCACACATAACAAGGCATAACCTTTTTCTTGTAATTCTGGAGAGACTCCCATCCCATCGGTTTGATCCACTTCTCCTTCTAAAATCAGGGCGGCGCAGGTGGTACAAACCCCTGCGGTACATGAACTTGGCAGATCAATTCCTTGATTTTGAGCGGTTTCGAGGATAGTTTGGTCTTCGGGAACGTCGATTTGGTGGGTTTGTCCTTGGTGATAAATTTCGACGGTGTAGGTATTTGCCATAGATTCTGATTAATGCTCGCCACTGTGTTTAATGGTTGTGCGTGTCTGATTTTAGCAAATTTCCGCCCGATCGGAACTTTTTTCGTTGGTGTGGAGATTGGGCATGATGTTTGATTCAAGTTTTAACTTGTCCCCATACCATATTTTCCCATTTCCACCCATCACCTTTCCTTATGGTTACTTTTCGATAACTATTTAAATCTTTATACTCGATCGAGGCTTGTCAATACGGGTGGGGGGGATATGGAGAACGAATTTCCTAGCTTTTAGGGGTGTTTTCTGAAATTGGCAACACTTCCCATTATTTAATAGCATTCTATCAGGAATCTCGATCAAGCGCAAGCCTTGAAAAAAAATTTCGCCCTTTTCTGGGGATGGGGAGATGATATTTAATTCAACTTGAAACCTTTTTGCATACCATATTTTCAGTATTTTGCCTACTACTAATGATTTTTTTGTCGTCAGCTTAATCTAACTTAATGTTCATTTCGACCCCGAAAAAGAGAAAGGGAAATCGCAAGCAACCAACGAAACGATAGGAGTTTAATGGCAATATTTTTAAAATTTGCACTACTTCCCATCATGGTACGGTTATTTTATAACGGGACACGCCATTTGGCAAGAGCAGCGTTCTCAAATGGCGAAAATTCGTTAAATGTTAAGAATAATGTAGCAAAGGAATTAATAACAATTAATCGTCAAAAAAACCTAACAAAATCTCTCCCCATCTCCCCACAAGTGAGTTGATTTCATTCATAACTTCTTAGAAATGGTATTAGTTCATAAACCATATAACCAAATCACCAGAAAAGGAGTAATAATCCCTTGAATTAAACTTAAGGGTGCGCCAAAACGAGTAAAATCTCGAAAACGATAACCCCCAGGACTATAAACCATTGTATTAGTTTGATAACCGATCGGGGTCATAAAACTATTAGAAGCCGCAAAAGTAACGGTAAACATAATCGCAAAGGGATTAATCGTTAAGGCTTCAGCAACTTTAACCGCAATGGGAATCATTAGGATAACAGAAGCATTATTCGATAAGATTTCTGTAAGGATCGTAGTGACAAAATAGAAGAAAATTAACACCCAAAATCCTGAGAAGTTGTTACCAACAATGATAATTTTATCGGCTAACCAAGTGGTCGCGCCAGATTTTTCCATGGCAATTCCCATCGGAATTAAACCAGCCAGTAAAAAAATTACATCCCAACGAATCGCGCCATAAATTTCTCCTGGTTTCAAACAACCCGTTAATACCATTAAGACGACACCGACTAAAGCGCTGACTAAAATTGGCATTAAGTCTAACGCCGCGCTGATGATAACACCGAACACGATCGCAACAGCGATCGATGCTTTTTCTAATCTTAATCCTTCTCGATTTCCTTGTTCAATTACTAATAATTCTCGCGTGGTTTGAAAACCAGATAAACTTTCTCTCGGCCCTTGAACTAATAATAAATCCCCAAAACGGAGAGGCACTTGACCCAATCGATCGCGCAAGACTTCTTCTCCTCGACGAATTGCCAAAACCGTTGCATTGTAACGCTGACGAAAGCGTAAATCTTTCAGGTTTGAACCCACTAAACGAGAATTAGAAAGAATTAAAATCTCCGCAATTCCTTCTTCATTATCCGTTAATTGCGAGGCGACATTATCATCTTTAAACTTAATAGCTGGCAGAATATCTAAACCTTTTTCATCTCTAATTTTTAAGATTTCTTCTTTCGTACCGCGAACTAATAAAATGTCTCCTGCTTTTAATACTTTATCAGCTAAGGGTTGCGAGAAATGAATCCCATCACGAATGATTTCTAAAACGTCGATATCAAATTTACGCTGAATCTCGCTCGATCGAAGCGTTTGCTTAATTAAATTAGAACGAGGAGAAATCACTAATTCGCTGACATAATCTTTTAATTGATAACTCTGTTCGTAGGAATTACCATTATTCGTAGGATTACGATTCGGAAGTAACCAAGAAGAGGCAAAAGTCAGGTAAATAATACCAATACCAAACTTAATAATTCCTGCTTCTGTAAATTGAAATAAACTAAATGTTCCATAGCCTAATTGTTCAGAGATACTACTGGCTAACAGATTCGTTGATGTTCCAATTAACGTAATTGTTCCCCCTAAAATTGTCGCAAAAGAAAGTGGCATTAACATTCTAGAAACAGGAATTTTCTGCGTTTTACACCACTCCTCAATAATGGGAAGAAAAATCGCCACCACCGCCGTATTGTTAATAACCGCCGTAATGCTACCGACAAATCCACTCATCACAAATGTTTGTTGTTGGCTAGTATTTCCTCCCCATTTCAGCAACCAATCGCCAACAATTTGGATCGCACCAGTGCGAGAAATTCCAGCACTTAAAATAAACATCGCCATCACTGTAATTGTTGCAGGATTACTAAACCCAGAAACCCCTTCCTCTGGGGTGACAATCCCAAACACCATTAGTAAAATTGCAACTAGGAGAGCCGTAAAATCAACGGGAAACCACTCTAAGGCAAAGGAAATTAAAGCTAGAATTAAAATACAAAGTGTTAGCGCGATCGACATTTATTCCTTATTTTTGAGTCTTATTTATTGTTTCTTCTTTAAGCGCGATCGAGCGCTCGATATTGAATCGCCTCAGCAATATGAGAGGGTTGAATTTTATCTTCTTGTGCCAAATCTGCAATTGTACGAGCGACTTTTAACACCCGATCCATCGCTCTCGCGGATAATCCTAACTTCCGAATCGCATTTTCTAGCAAGGTGCGACTGGTATCATCCAACTGACAATATTTCCGCAACTGTTGACTCTGCATTTGGGCATTTTGATTAATATTTTTCTCATTTTGAAAGCGCTCGATCGCCTTTTCTCTGGCTGCAATCACTCTTTTTCTGACGTTTTCCGAGGGTTCTCCTGTTCCCTGTTTCGTCATTTCTTCTGGTTTGAGACGATTCACCGTCACTTGTAAATCAATGCGATCCATCAACGGACCCGACAATTTCGCCCAATACTTTTCCCTGACATAGGTTGAACAACTACAAGGCTGAATCGGATCGCCATAATACCCACAAGGACAGGGATTCGTGCTTGCAATTAAGGTAAATCTGGCAGGAAAAACCACAGATTGACGAGTACGAGAAACAGTCACATAACCATCTTCTAGCGGTTGTCGGAGAAACTCTAACACATTCCGCCGAAATTCTGTGAGTTCATCCAAATAAAGAATTCCATGGTCAGCTAGAGAAATTTCACCTGGACGCGGAAAACTCCCTCCTCCCACCAACGCTGGACCCGATGCGGAATGGTGAGGGCTGCGAAATGGTCTTTCTTTCACCAGTGAACCGCGATTTTTTAAAAAACCTGCTACGGAATAGATTTGAGAGACTTCCAACGCTTCCGAAAAAGACAGAGGGGGTAAAATTCCTGGTAAACGTTTCGCTAACATGGTTTTACCACTGCCAGGGGGACCGACTAAAATAACATTGTGTCCCCCAGAGGCGGCAATTTCTAACGCCCGACGGGCGTGTGCTTGTCCTTTCACTTCTTTTAAGTCTGCATAAGACAGAAATTGGGTGGTTAATTCCTTTTTGACATCAAGCTGTAGCGGTTGATGTTTTTCTGGTTGGTTGAGAAATTGCGCCACCTCGGAAAGATGTTTAAAGCCATACACGGCTAACCCTTCCACCACTGCAGCTTCTTGGGCGTTATCTGCAGGTAGGACAATTCCTGTCATTCCCATTTTTTTCGCCGTCGCCGCGATCGGTAATACCCCTGCGATCGGGCGTAAACTGCCATCAAGAGACACTTCTCCTAAAAACAAGTAATCCCCCAATAAGCCACCATCCACTTGTTCTGACGCGGCTAAAATCCCCACACTAATCGGTAAATCAAAACTGGGGCCCTCTTTCCGTAAATCCGCAGGCGTGAGATTGATCACAATTTTTCGCATAGGAAAAGCAAACCCGGAATTTTTCAGCGCCGCTTTCACCCTCTCTCGCGATTCTTGAACCGCCGTATCTGGAAGCCCCACCACAACAATTCCTGGTAGCCCTCCCGAAACATCCACCTCAGCCCCTACTTTTACCGCATCAATCCCAATGATCGCCGCACTCCAGATTCTCGCTAACATTGTTTATTCCTCAACCCTTTGGTGACAGTATAATGCGCTGGGTTCGGGGATGATGTATCGAATTTTTGCCTCGGCGCGATCGAGTGTTAAGAAAGTAGTAGGTTGGGTGAAGGGAAGCGAAACCCAACACAAATTATAAGTTAAGAAAGTAGTAGTAGTAGGTTGGGTGAAGGGAAGCGAAACCCAACACTAATTCTAAGTTAAGAAAGTAGTAGGTTGGGTGAAGGGAAGCGAAACCCAACACTAATTCTAAGTAATTACCTGAACCTGATATAGCAATCCTAAATGAATCGTAAATTGTTTTTGCCCCCCAACCCCCCAAGTTTGGGGGGCTTCCATGAGTAAACTTTTTTACAAATGAAATAGGACTGCTATATTAGTCATAATCTGATCAAATCCCTTGGGCGGGCATTTTGTTCACTCGACATCTATGTTAATTCCCCCAAGATTGGGGGTTAGGGGGCTAATCCTTTTCAAAAGGAAAGGGAATGAACATCTTTCTCTCGCCCTGAACAATTAATCACCACCGTTTCTTGAGGTTGAATCATCCCTTGTTGTGCCAACTTAACCACCCCAGCAAACGTCACCGCCGTTGCGGGTTCGACTAAAATCCCTTCCGTTGTCGCTAAAGTTTGCACCATTTCCCAAGCCTCAGCATCGGTAACGATCGCACAGTCGCCGCCATCCCTATCCAGATGTTGTTTCAAGAGATTATAAGCTAAACCTGGATTTCCTGTGGCTAACGTTGCGATCGAAGTGTCTGGAGACGCAACCGTAGAAACTTGCGTTTCTCTCCGATGGAAACTATTCGCAATGGGCGCACAACCTGCCGATTGAATCAATCCCAAAGCGGGAATTTTATCCACCAAACCCAGTGTTTTTAACTCCTTGAACCCTTTCGCTACTCCGACAGGTCCCATTCCCCCACTCACCCCTTGTACATACCAATCGGGAGAACGCCAACCCAACTGTTCGGCAATTTCAAAGCCCATGGTTTTCATGCTTTCCACTCCTGCAAAGGTTTTAATCCCTTGATCGAGAAAAAATCCCTGATCACTGGCAAAGCGGGCGGCTGCTGCCTTTGCTTCGTCATAAGTGCCTTCTACTGCCATCACTTTTGCACCATATAAACTCGCTTCTTTGATTTTTGCCGAAGCCACTCCTGCAGGGAAAAAGGCATAGACTTGTATTCCTCCCCGTGCAGCATAAGCGGAATAGGCGATCGCAACGTTCCCCGTAGAAGCAAGGACAATCCGATTAATTCCTTGTTCCTTGAGATAGGAAATCGCCACCGTCGCTTGTCGATCCTTAAACGTTGCAGTAGGCCCCTGGCGTTCATCTTTGAAATAAAGGTTTTCTAGCCCGATCGAGCGCCCAAATTTCGGTAAAGGAATCAAAGGAGTCCATCCTTCTCCAAACGTGACCACCGTTTCCCAAGCCGTAATCGGCAGTAACTCCCAATAACGCCATAAACTCCCTTTTCGGTGTAACAATTGGCTTTTCCAATCCAGAAACCGATCGCCCCTTAAATCATATTGAGCATTCAACAGCGCTCGATCGCAACTCGGACAACTGCTGCTTGATGCTAATCCCATTAATTTTTCTTTTGGTAAAGAATAACCACAGCCCTCACACCGAAGATCAAAACGATTCCCCATTACCCACCTACAACTTACAAAACTGTCTTCATTATTTTGACACCTTCTAGGCTTTGCTACCTTAAAAAAAGAACTCACCTTTTAAAGAGTCATCTATGATTAAACCTGCTCGTATTTCTCACATCTTACCCGACTCAATTGGAGAAGAATTAGGCTTTGAAATCGGAGACGCGATCGTCGCGATTAATGAACAACATCCCCGTGATCTCATCGACTATCAATATTTGTGTGCCGAAGAAGAACTCACCCTCGAAGTTCTCGACAAACACGGGGAAACCCATCACATCGAACTAGAAAAAGACTATGACGACAACCTCGGCTTAGAATTTGAAACCGCCCTCTTTGATGGTTTAATCCAATGTAACAATCGCTGTCCCTTCTGTTTCATCGATCAACAACCCCCTGGTAAACGAGAAAGCCTCTACCTCAAAGACGACGACTATCGGTTGAGCTTTCTTTACGGAAGTTATCTCACCCTCACCAACCTCACCCAACGAGAATGGGATCGCATCGCCCAAATGCGCCTTTCTCCGCTTTATGTGTCCATTCACGCCACCGAACCCGAAATTAGAGCCAGACTGCTTAAAAACCCCCGTGCTGGTCAAATTCTCGAACAACTAGAATGGTTTCAAAACCATCGCCTGCAAATTCATGCTCAAGTTGTCGTTTGTCCCGACATCAACGACGGAAGACACCTCGACCAAACCCTCACCGACTTAGCAAAATTCCATCAAGGAGACATTCCCACCGTAATTTCCGCCGCCGTTGTTCCCGTTGGTTTAACCCGTTTCCGTCCCCCAGAAGACGAACTCAAACCCGTCACCATGACCAAAGCCAAAACCATTATCCAACAAGTGCAGCAGCACCAGAAACAATTTCAGCAAGAATTAGAAACAAACTTTGCTTGGTTAGCCGATGAATGGTTTTTAATCGCCCGTGAGGAACTTCCTCCCGAATCCCACTATGAAGACTATCCGCAACTCGGAAATGGGGTGGGGTCAATTCGACAATTTATCAAAGAATTTCATAGCATAGCCGAGGAAATGCTTCCCGAAGCAATTAACCCCCCGCGAAAATTAACTTGGGTTGTAGGAAACGCCGTCGAAATCGCATTTCAGCCCTTGGTGAAGCAATTAAACCAAGTCCAAGGCTTAACCGTGGAACTTTTCCCCTGTCAAAGCAACTATTGGGGACAAGAGATTACAGTAACAGGCTTGCTCACTGGCTCTGATTTATTAACTAAACTAAAAGGGAGGAACTTAGGAGAAGGAATTTTATTACCTTCCCTAATGCTTAAAGATCACGATACTCGATTTTTAGACGATTTGACCCTAGAAACCGTTAGTGAAAAATTGGGTATCCCGATCTTTCCAGTGACTGGGATTCCAGAATTGATTGAGACTTGCTTATCAGATTCTCTCCCCAAGACAATATTGGAGACAATCTCAGATTTAGGGTTGGTTTATTAAGCAGTCAATGGCAATATAAATGTGTAATGAGGTGTGTTGATTAGTTTGCTGTATCTTTAGAAATTCTAAAGTCAGCATCTGAGAGTGAAAACGGAACGAAATTAATATGTTAACCTTTCGTCATTTATTTGGTGTGAGTGCTGGTGCGGTAATTGCTTTGGGTTATGCGGGAACAGCCACCGCTCAAAATTTAGTTTCCCTTGCTGATTCTAATGCAGCTAGGGAACCAGTGTTTGATACAGCCACTGTCTCCGCAGAATCGTTGGATGAACCGCTTGTTAAGACACAACCCAGTGTTACCGATTTACAAGCCGAAAATTTAGAAATTGCTTCTGAAAGTGAATTAGTTCGATTTTCAGACCACTCCCAAAAGGAGAATAATCAAGAAATTGTAGAAACCCGTGTTATTGAGTTAGCACAATCATCTGAGCAAAATCGACTGGAAGATTATGACGAACCCTTAGAACCAGTAGAAGATACAGAGGAATTAAACCCCAGTTCTAATCCTTTAAATTTTCCCACCAATGCGGAAGAGGTTAGGGTGGATGGGGTCATTCCGATTACCCTTGAACAAGCGATTCAATTAGCTCGTCAGAATAATCAAACCTTTAAAGAGGCTCGTCTGAATCTTAACCAAGCAGAAGACCAGTTACAAGAAGCTCTCGCGGCAGAGTTTCCCACCTTGAGTTTACAAACGGATTTACAACGCAGTACCTCCGCAAGTAATGAAATTCGTGCTAGTGGCGGCGGTTTCGGAGCAACTGATGGTGTTACCACTGATCTTAATGCCACCCTGCAATTAAACTATAATCTTTATACTGGCGGACAACGACCCGCACAGATTCGTCTTTCGGAATCCCAAGTTCGCACCCAAGAACTTGCCCTAGAACAAGTGGCGGAACAGTTACGATTTGATGTCACCGATGCTTATTATGGTGTGCAACAAGCAGACTCGCAAGTAGAAATTGCTCGCGCTGCGGTTTCCGATGCGGAACAAAGTTTGCGAGATGCGGAATTATTGGAAGAAGCAGGGTTAGGCACTCGTTTTGATGTGTTACAAGCGGAAGTTCAACTTGCCAATGAAGAACAAAACTTAACCCGCGCCCTCTCTCAACAACGGATTCGGCGCCGAGAATTAGTGGAAGTGTTAGGGTTGGGACAGCAAATTGAAGTAACTGCTGCTACTCCGCCTGAAGTTGCGGGAACTTGGGATTTATCTCTAGAAGAAAGTATTGTTCGCGCTTATCAAAATCGTTCCGAGTTAGAACAACAGTTAGAACAAAAGGAAATTGGAGAGGCGAATCAAAATATTGCTTTAGCAAATATTAAGCCTAATGTCAGTTTATTTACTCGCTATAACGTCCGTGACATCATTGATGATGGGAGTGGCACTGGCACGGGAACAGGGGATGGTTTAGCCATTGGAGCGCAGTTACAATGGACGTTATATGATGGCGGACAGGCAAGAGCGAGAGCCGAACAAGCAAAAGAAGATGTTGCCATTGCAGAAAATCGGTTTGATCAAATTCGTAACCAAATTCGTCGCGAGGTGGAACAAGCCTTCTACAATTTAGAGGCAAATGAGCAAAACATTGATACGGCGACAATTGCTGTGGAACAAGCGGAGGAAAGTCTGCGTTTGGCTCGTTTACGGTTTCAAGCTGGGGTAGGAACACAAACCGACGTGATCAACGCTCAAAGCGAATTAACTCGCGCCAGAGGAAATCTTCTCACGGCGATTATTGATTACAATCGCTCTTTAGCTGCCTTACAACGGGCGGTTAGCAATCTTCCCGATGGTCGTCTGTTTGATACGCCTTAGTGATTCACCAAGTTTGATGCGATCGCACTGATTTTGTTACGATTCCTTAATACAATGTAAAGGAAAGAAAGCGCGGTAAATAGATTATAGATGGCTAATATTAAATTCATACAGGAAGATAAGGAAGTAATTGCTGCTGATGGCGCTAACTTGCGCGAAAAGGCACTAGAGAACCGAGTTGATATTTATACTTTTCGAGGAAAAATGCTTAACTGCGGTGGCTACGGGCAATGTGGAACTTGTGTTGTGGAGGTGGTCGAAGGTATGGAAAATTTATCGGAACGAACCCCTGCCGAACAAAAAAAATTGAAGAAGAAACCCGATAGTTATCGCTTATCTTGTCAAACGATTGTTAATCATGGGGACGTTAGCATTGTGACAAAACCTCAGATTCGTTAGTCCTTGTTTTCATCTTCCCATAAGGTGATATCCTAAAAATGTCCTTTGAGATAATGTGATAAAAACCTGATTAGCAATGGAAGTTAACCAACTCGGATTTGTCGCCAGCATTTTATTTGTGCTAGTTCCCACAGTGTTTCTGCTCATTCTCTATATCCAAACGCGAGAAAGCGAAGACACCTAAATTTCTGGATCAAATTAATTAATCAGGGTTAGTGTTTATATGTTTCTCTCTTACCCTGATTTTTTAATGTTGTTTCGCCTTCATCCCCTCTCCTTCGTAAGGGGGTTATATCAGGTTCGCTCGATCGATGATAAAGAGTAGGTTGGGTGAAACCCAACATTCATCAATTACCGTGATCAATTACTAGGTGTCCTCGCTCGATCGAGCTTAGGGCTTAAGATGGTAATTGTTAATTGTATCTAATTATTAAGTTATGACTGCATCTCCTGCTGTAGAATCAAATCGCCGTCCTCAAGAAAATGACTGGCGACTGCTTCTCCGTCTCACTCCTTACGCCACTCGCAATAAACCTCTCCTCATTACTTCCCTTGCGCTTTTAATCCCACTTTCCATCGCTGGCGCGGTTCAACCTTTAATTATTGGACAAGCGATTTCTTTTTTAAGAGAGGAAAAAACTTGGGCATTTCTACAAGATATGCCTCTAGGTCAAGGATTAAATATTCTCACGGGATTGTTATTAGGAACAATTTTAATTCGTCTTGCTTTTAATGCCCTACAAGGTTATTTAGTGCAACGAGTGGGACAAGAAATTACGGCTAATATTCGCAATGATTTATTTCGTCATGTTACTGCTTTGGCTGCCGATTTTTTCGATCGAACTCCTGTGGGACGTTTAGTAACCCGTTTAACCAGCGATGTGGAAGCATTAGGAGATGTTTTTTCAACAGGCGCAGTGGGAATTATTAGTGATGTTGTTTACATTTTAGTGATTACGATTACAGTTTTTACAATTCAATGGCAGTTAGCAACATTGCTGATTTTAATGTTCTTACCGATTACTGCTTTAATTATTTATTTCCAAGATCAATATCGGAATGCTAACTATCGTTCACGGGAAGAATTGTCGGCTCTGAATTCCATGTTACAAGAAAACGTAGCTGGCATTAATATCGTCCAACTATTTCGCCGAGAAAATTTTAATAATAACTTGTTTCGCAACATTAACCAGCGTTATCTGAAACAAATTGATCAGACAATTTTTTATGAGTCTGCTGTTTCTGCTACTTTAGAATGGATTTCTTTAGTTGCCATTGCGGGAATTTTAGCATTAGGAGGAACGCTAGTTTTAGGCGATAACTTAAATTTTGGAACGTTATCAGCTTTTATTTTGTACGCCCAACGGTTATTTGAACCGTTAAGACAGTTTGCTGAGAAATTTACACTCTTACAAACGGGTTTTACAGGGGTTGAACGGATTACTGAATTATTAAACGAACCGATTAATATTCAGGATTTAGAAGCATCTCAGCAAAGACAATTATCGGTAGAAACTCAACAGAAAAATGTGGCGGGAGAAATTTGTTTTGAGAATGTTTATTTTGGCTATAAGGAAGATGAACTGGTGCTTAGAAATCTAGATTTTACAATTAGATCAGGAGAAAAAGTGGCTTTGGTTGGGCCGACTGGTGCTGGAAAAAGCTCGATTATTCGTCTCCTTTGTCGTCTGTATGAACCGACATCGGGTCGTATTTTAATAGATGGAATTGATATTAAAGAGTTATCCCAAAATGAGTTACGTCGTCATGTTGGAGTAATTTTACAAGAAAATTTCCTGTTTGCTGGTGATGTGAAAGATAACATTACTCTCGGTGAACATTATCCGTTTGAGGCGATTAAAGAAGCGGCAGAAATTACTAATGTTAATGAGTTTATTGAGGGATTACCCCAAGGTTATGATACTCCTTTAAGAGAACGAGGAAATAATTTATCGGGAGGACAAAAACAACTTTTGGCGTTTGCGCGAGTTGCAATTCGTGATCCGAGAATTTTGGTTTTAGATGAAGCAACAGCAAGTTTGGATGTGGGAACGGAGGCTTTAATTCAAGATGCGTTAAGTCATATTTTAGAGGATCGCACGGCGATTATTATTGCTCATCGTCTTTCGACAATTCGAGATGTCGATCGGATTTTGGTTTTAAAACAAGGGGAGTTAATTGAGTCGGGAAGCCATGAGGATTTAATCGAACAAGGGGGATTATATGCGAGTTTATATCAGTTACAAATGATGGAACAAAAATAAGTAAGACTGTTCTGATTTCGCCCCCTAGCCCCCAATTCTGGGGGGATGACTAATTAGGGCTTGCTGAAAAAGTCCATTGGTTGGTTTAGTAAGGCAAGAGGCAAAAGGCAAGAGGCAAGTTGCCTTAGGGTTGATTGATCGGTAGGAGTTTAAGGTTTTGATGCAAGGTGCGTGACGATTGAACAATCAATGAACTTGCATTTTTACCTGAACTTAATCGCCTCAAATCCTTATTTGGTAAAACTTTCAGTTTCCCAACAGCAAGCCCTAATTGATGTTGGGTTTCGCTTCGCTTCACCCAACCTACGTTTTGGATATGTTGAGCAAAAAGGGGGTTATTTTTGAGCTTGAATTACTTGTAAACTTCCTCCTGCGTGAAGGGTTTTCTGACAAGTTTGAAAGTCGATCGAGCGTAGTTTTTCGGGTAAGTTAGTTTCTACAAATTGCCATGCGGTTTCGGTTTCAAATAAGGTCATAAATAGGGACAATCCTGGCACAAAAAGAGGATTATGAGGTTGATGTAAATCAATACAAGCAAATGTTCCTTTGGGTTTAAGAACACGGTAAACTTCTTGCAAGATTTGGGTGAGTTGTTCGGGTTTCATTTCATGTAGCGCGACGCTTGTTTGTACTAAATCATAACTGGAATCAGAAAAGGGAAGTTCTTCTGCTAATCCTTCAATATATTCGGCTTTTGGCACTCGTTTTTTTGCCCGTTTTAAGGCGAGAGGAGACGCATCTAAACCCGTGACGCGATCGGAATATTTAACGAGAAATTGCGTGGTTTGTCCAGCCCCACAACATAAGTCTAAAATTTGGGTATTCTCATTAAGAGAAAGTCCTTTCAGCGCCAGTTGACGGAAACGAGATTCTCCTCCCACTGCTAATGCGGAAAGCTGCGCGATCGCATCGTATAACCATTGATATTGGTAGCTCCATTTTCGCAGAATTGTTGCCATAATTTTTTCTCACTTCTATTTATCCCCCCCTAACCCCCCTTTGGAAGGGGGGAACAGAAGAGGGGTACAAAATTTGATCAAACCACGCCAAAAACCGATCGCGCAGTGCGGATAAAGAATATTCGGTTTCCACTTGTTGACGACACGCCCAGCGATCGATCTCATCAATGCGATTAATGGCTTTCACTAACCCTTCTACACTGTCAGGCTGCACTAAAAAACCAGTTTCCCCATCACGAATAATCTCTGCTGGGCCACCGCGTTGATAGGAGATCACGGGAACACCGCAAGCCAAAGCCTCGATCGCAACGTTTCCGAAAGCCTCTACCCAACGGGGAGTCATCAACAGCGCCCGACAGCGACGAATCTCTTGTTGTAAGTCAGTGGTGGACAAAAACCCACCATATTCAATGGGAGCATTCGGATATTGAGAGAGAATCTGCTGCCAGTATTCTTGATCTTGTAACCAGCCGAAAATTTTCAGGGGAATCCCTAATTGTTGTACCGCCGCCACAGCGTCTTCTAAGCCCTTTTCTGGCGCAATACGACCTAACCAAACTAAAGACTGCTCATGAGCGGCGCTAAACTCATATAAGCCTAAATCTAGCCCACTACTCAAACAACGACAAGCATCAGCAAACGGGAAGGTTTCAGCTTGAGTTTTCGTATAAACGCCAAAAGTGCCAGGAAAGCGCTCGATCGTTTGCGCCATGATTTGATCCAGTGCATCACTCATTGATCCCATACTAATGAAATGAGCAATGGGCGTGTTGAAAAAAGGCGTAAGGTAAAAGGGTAGCCAATCATAAGCAAAGTTGACGATTAAATCATAGTCGGCTTGCACTTGTCGCGCATAGTCGCACATATTCCCTAAAACCGAGTTTGGCGGTAAATAAATCCCTGCGTTTCTTCCTTCTCCCTGTACGGGAATTTGTCGGTTTCCCGCAATGGGTTCGATCGGAATTTCCTCAAAATGAGAACCGCTAGGGGCGAGAATCGTAACTTGATGTTGAGTGTGTCGTAAGTCTTGGGCGAGGTTTTTGATGGTTAATTCTACACCACCGCCTTCACCTGTACCTAAAGCGCCCACTGGCGTAGATAGGAAGAGAAGAGAAAGAGATTGGGGGTTTTGATTCATCGTGTTTTTTAGGGAAAATGATTGTATCCTGTTGTTATTCGGGTTATTTTTAAGTTGATCAACAAACAACCTATTTTATTGGTAATTGATATCCTATGAAACCTCTAAATGTATTGCAATGGACAACCAGATTCAGCGCGATCGTTGCTCTGCAAGCGGGTGTCTTCTTTATGCTAACGCCCTCTCGTCCTCTCCAAGCAGCAGCCGGCGATCAGTTTAAAGTTTGTGCGGAAGACTTACAAGAAGCGGGATTGTCTGCTAATGAGGCTTCTACAGCTTGTGCGGATGCAATTCGTCCGAAAGATTTGTCTTTGTGTGTATTAAGCATGAATCAAGAGGTGGGAATCCCTGCTGATGATGGTTTATATTATTGTTACCGCGATCGTCGTCCTTTGGATTTAGCAAGCTGTGTGGTTGATATTGATCAGTCTGTAGAAACCAATGAACTGGGAACGGTTATAGAAAATTGCCGCCGCAGTTTGATTCCCTTACGTTATTCAGAATGCGTGGTGGGTTTAACCAATACTCCAGAACAAGCAATTACTCCCCAGAAAGCAATGGAAGATTGTATTAATGCTGATGCGTTTCCCAGCGCTTTAACGCCTGTTGAATAGTGACTTAAAAAATAGCGTTTAAATGTTAGGCGAACTGCGGTTCGCCTTCACTGGAAATTATGAATTACCGTTTAATTGCTCATCGGGGTTATAGTGCTGTTGCGCCCGAAAATACACTGGCAAGTTTTCAGTTAGCGTTAGAAAAACAGGTGTTTGGGGTGGAGTTTGATGTTCATTTTTCCGCCGATGGGATTCCTGTTGTTATTCATGATTCTACGCTCGATCGAACGACAAATGGGTGTGGAAACGTCGCGGAAAAATCGATCGCCCAACTACAATCTTTTGACGCGGGAAGTTGGTTTGATTCCAAATTTGCAAGGGAAACCATCCCCTCTTTAGAACAAGTTTTAAATCTCTTTTCTTCCACTAAGATCAAGTTATTTATTGAATTAAAATCGCCTCAATTTTGGTCAAAATCAGAGAGAGATTACCTAATCGAAATTTTAGCACCAGTGCGCGATCGATGCGTTATTGCTTCCTTTGAACATAAATTTTTAACCCAACTCCAGTTAGACTACCCTCAATTTAATTACGGTTACGCTGTATCAAATCAGACTCAATACTCTCCGCATTATCTAGAAGCATTGAACCCAAACGCGAGAATTATTTTACCTCATTTTTCCCTGATTTTAGAACAGCCTTCTCTCACGAAAACCTTACAAGAAGAAGGTTGGAAGATTGTAACTTGGACAGTAGATGAGAGGGCGATCGCGCAACAACTTTCCGAATTCGGGATTGTAACAATTATTACTAATAATCTCCTCAATACTGAGCCTCTCCCTGAAAACTCTTCATAAAAATTAAAATTTCTTAGGTTTGATTTAACTTTCGGTATTCCCCCCTTTCAAAGTAGATAAGTAGGTTGGGTGGAGTGAAAACGTAACCCAACTCCTTCCATTGGTGTTGGGTTTCATCAGATTTCACCCAACCTACGTGGACTAATACTAATACCATTTCGATCAATTATGGCTACTCCCCATCCCATTATTCCCCCCTTTCAAACCGGAGCGAAGTGAGGAGGGCTAGGGGGGATATACTGTAACTTAACTTTTTAGAAATGGTATAACTTGTAGGGTGGGCAAGGCAAACCCTACGATAATTTCATGCTGTTTACTGCTACGTGGACAGTGTTGGGTTTCATTAGATTTCACCCAACCTACGTGGACAATGTTGGGTTTCATCAGATTTCACCCCACCTACGTGGACAGTGTTGGGTTTCATTAGATTTCACCCCACCTACGTGGACAGTGTTGGGTTTCATCAGATTTCACCCCACCTACGTGGACAGTGTTGGGTTTCATTAGATTTTACCTAACCTACGTGGACAGTGTTGGGTTTCATCAGATTTCGCCCAACCTACATCTGATTAACAAAATCTAACAAACGGTTAATCCCCCAAAACTGATCCTCATCCTTCGTCTTTCTCGCAATATGGGAGACATGACCACCACAATCCGTTAAAAGCAGCTTACCATGAGGATTACTAGCGACCCTGCTTTCAATTTCTGGGACTAAACTGGGATCGAAAATGGGATCATCGGCGGCATAAACCACTAGATAGGGTAACGTTAATCGATCGAGCAGATAAAGCCCACCCGTGAGATGATAGTATTCTGTAACACTACGAAACCCGTAATAATCGATCACCATTTCTCGATCGAAACTGCGAATAGAATCAATGCGATCGGGCGCTCCATCCGCAACCGCATCAGGGAAAACTTGTGCTTTGCGTCGTGCTTCTGCGATCAACTCTTTGGTAAAATTCCCTTCTACCAACCGCCCAAAGGGATAACTCACCAAATAATCCAGAGACCGATTAGACTCCAAATTAGGCGCAAGCACCGCACCACCGCGAATTAAATCACTCTGTACCGCCTCCTTCAATCCCCACAACGCCAACTGTCCGCCCAAAGAAAATCCCACCAAAACCGCCTTCGGGGGACATCCCAACGCCACCAACTGTTCCGCCAGCAAAACTTGATCCGCCCCTTCGCGCCAACCGTCAGACGTGGGAACAGGAGATAACGCCGCCGTTTTCCCATGTCCGCGCCAATCGTACAATAAAACCGCCCAACCCTGAAAATATGCTTTATGCGCCGTTACATGAGCATACCAAGACTTTTCCGTATCACCCGTAATTCCATAATTGAGAATCATCGTACCATGAGCATCAGGGGGACAAGCCCATTTCCCCCACAAAGGGACATTTTCCGCCCCTGTGAACACCTTTTCCTCCCAAGTAATTGAGGGATAACCCTTTAACCACCAAACCTGTTCTCGCCATCGTTCCCAAGTTTTGCCATACCAATAGGAACTAAAAACCGTTTGTATAATTCCATCACGGAGAGACCAAGGCGGAAGATAAGCGGGAGAGGAAATTGTCATCACTGGTAATAAACACCTATAATTCGTTATAATTCTTAAGACTTGTTAAAGAAGATAAAAGCAAAACTTATCAATTCTTTAGGAAGTCTTGATCAACAGAGAAAAAAGGATACAAACCCCGTATAATCGTTAAGTAAATCTTAATTTTTGCTGATACATCTTGTAAAACCCTAAACCAAAGTATAGCTGACGCTATCATAATGATGCCTCGAATCCTTGTTATTGATGATGATCCCGCCATTTCCGAACTGGTGACAATCAACCTTGAAATGGCTGGTTACACCGTAGAACCTGCCAATGATGGCATTAAAGGTCAAGCCCTCGCAGTACAACTGCAGCCAGACTTGATTATGCTTGACTTAATGCTCCCCCGTGTGGATGGCTTAACCGTATGCCAAAGACTGCGACGTGATGAGCGCACCGCAGATATTCCCGTCTTAATGTTGACGGCTTTAGGGCAAACCCAAAATAAAGTAGAAGGGTTTAATGCTGGTGCCGATGACTATCTCACTAAACCTTTTGAGGTGGAAGAGATGTTAGCACGAGTCCGCGCTTTACTTCGTCGCACCGATCGGATTCCCAAAGCCGCGAGACACAGTGAGATCCTCAATTATGGTCCCTTGACCTTAGTTCCCGAACGGTTTGAAGCCATCTGGTTTGGAAAAACCGTCAAACTCACCCATCTTGAGTTTGAACTGCTGCACTGCTTACTGCAACGTCATGGACAGACCGTTTCTCCCAGTGACATCCTGAAAGAAGTGTGGGGATATGATCCTGATGATGACATTGAGACAATTCGAGTCCATATTCGTCATCTTCGCACCAAACTCGAACCAGAACCCCGTCATCCTATGTATATTAAAACCGTTTATGGGGCGGGATACTGTTTAGAATTGCCCGATGAAGGGAAAGCCATGGCGCAACAGGACAATTCAGCAGCTTTAGAAGAACATAAATAACCTCACAAGGAGGAAATCATGGAAGTCAATCGTTTACCCGCTCTCTCGGATAACTATATTTTCGTCCTTTATGATCCAAAAGAGAAGATAGCGGCAACCGTTGATCCAGCAGAAGCGAAACCCGTCTTAAGGTTTCTCAAGGAACACAATGCAGAATTAGTGGCAATTTTTAACACCCATCACCACTTTGATCACGTGGGGGGAAACCGAGAACTTAAAAAACACTATCCCCAAGCTGTGGTTTATGGCAGCGCAGAAGACCAAGGACGAATCCCTGAGCAAGAAATCTTCCTCAAAGAAGGGGATACCGTCACCTTTGGCGATCGAGCAGCAGAAATATTTTTTGTTCCAGGACACACAAGCGGTCATATTGCCTACTATTTTCCGCCCGATCAGGGGGAAACCGTTGGCGAACTGTTTGCAGGGGATACCATGTTTGTCGGCGGTTGTGGACGTTTATTTGAGGGAACACCGACTCAAATGGTGGATTCTCTGGGAAAACTCAAAACCCTTCCCGATCGAACGCGGCTGTGGTGCGCTCACGAATACACCCTGAAAAATTATCAATTTGCCATTAGCGTTGAACCGAATAATCCAGTGATCCAACAACGGTATCAGGAAGTACAAAAAGCTCGTCGGGAAGGAAAAGCCACTGTTCCCTCACTGTTAGCACAGGAAAAAGAAACGAATCCCTTTCTCCGTTGGGAAGACCAAAATTTACAAACCATTACCCGCAGTAATGATCCCGTGCAGACTTTTGGACGGTTACGAGGAATGAAAGATCGCTTTTAATATAGGAAGGAAGGAGTAACAAAAGATGAAAGCATTAGTAGCAGGCGCAACAGGGGACACGGGACGACGCATCGTTAGCGAATTGGTGCAGTCTAACATTCCCGTGCGAGCATTGGTCAGAAATTTAGAACAAGCCAAGACAATCTTACCGCCAGAAGCAGAATTGGTGTTGGGAGATGTGCTGAAACCAGATAGTTTACGGGAAGCCGTGGGAGATTGTACCGTGTTGTTATCTGCTACGGGTGCGCGTCCGAGTTTTGATCCCACAAGTCCTTATCAAGTGGATTATCAGGGAACTAAAAATCTGATTGCGGTGGCGAAAGAGAAGAATATTGAGCATTTTGTGATGGTGTCTTCTCTGTGTGTCTCCCGTTTTTTCCATCCCTTAAATCTGTTTTGGCTGGTTCTGTTTTGGAAGAAGCAAGCCGAAGAAGCCCTACAAGCCAGCGGCTTAACTTACACGATCGTGCGTCCTGGGGGATTAAAAAATGATGATACTCCAGACGCGGTAGTGATGTCCAAAGCAGACACTTTGTTTGAAGGGAGTATTCCTCGGACAAAAGTCGCTCAAGTGAGTGTTAATTCTCTCCGTGAACCCAGCGCCAAAAATAAAATTGTGGAAATTATCGCCCAGCCAGAAGCCTCCGCAAGAAGTTGGGAAGAATTATTTGCCCAGGTTGAAAATTAATGACCTGGATTATTTTTGCAACTTTGACCGCCTTGTTTGAATCCACAAAGGATGTTGTGAGTAAACGCGGGTTACAGAGTTTAGATGAATATGTGGTCGCTTGGTCAATGGTTTTCTTTAGTTTGCCGTTGATGCTTCCTTTGTTAGGAGTGATTGAGATTCCGCAACTAGGAGAAAATTTTTGGGGCGCATTATTCGCAGGGGGAAGCATTAATGTTGTGGCGATCCTGCTTTATATTCGGGCGATCAAGTTAGCGGATTTATCTTTGGCAGTTCCCCTGATTACGTTTACTCCTTTGTTCTTGTTAGTTACTTCTCCTTTGATTGCCAATGAAATGCCCAGCCCGATCGATGCGGTGGGTATTCTTTTTATTGTGATCGGCTCTTACATTCTCAACCTCAAACCCAAGCAACAAGGTTATTTTGCCCCATTTCGAGCTTTATTAAAGGAGAAAGGCTCACAATTGATGTTATTAGTCGCTTTTATGTGGAGTTTTAGTTCCACCTTTGATAAAGTGGGCGTGCGTAATTCTTCTCCCACCTTTTGGGCGATCGCGATCCATAGTTACATCGCCACAGGAATGCTCCCGATTATGCTTTATCAGTCTCGTAAAAGTCTCAATATCATTATTCACAACTTACCCAAGTTAGCCCCCATTGGATTTTTACAAGGATTAATGGTGCTGTGTCAGATGCAAGCCATTAGTCTCGCTTTGGTGGCTCAGGTGATCTCAATTAAACGGACAAGTGCGTTACTCAGTGTGCTGTGGGGACATTTGATCTTTAAAGAACAAGGACTAAAAGAACGAGTTGCTGGCGCAACAGTCATGGTCGCTGGTGTAATTTTGATTACTTTAGCCTAATTCCCCCCGATGGTTGGCAGGGCTGTTTCATTCTATTTTTTTGCCTTTTCCAGATGTTAGGAATAGCAGGGGTTTTACGGCTTTTTTGTTAAGAAAAAGCCAAAAAGTAAGAAAAAGCGTTCGATCGAACGTACAATAAGGGGTTCAGGCGATCGCATTCAATTTTGACCCCGAGAATGAAACAGCCCTGCCGATGGTTGGGGGGTTAGGTTTTACCCTGAGCTTGTCGAAGGGGGGAGTTTCTCGATCGAATGCCATTCCAGCCAGTAAAATTTTAGCAGTTAATCCGTCAGTTGGGTGTAGAGTCGCGAAACCCAACATTAATCATAATATGAAATCAACTCTGATTCGTTTAGAAGATATTTCCAAAGTGTATGGCACAGGAAACACCGCCGTCCATGCGCTTAATCATGTTAACCTGACTGTGGATGATGGAGAATACTGCTCAATTATGGGCGCTTCTGGGTCTGGAAAGTCCACAACGATGAATGTCATTGGTTGCTTAGATCGTCCTAGTGATGGACGTTATTATCTAGACAATCAAGATATTTCTCAGTTACCCAATGAACAGTTAGCTGAGATTCGCAATCGTAAAATTGGCTTTGTTTTCCAACAGTTTCACCTATTAAGTCATCTGACGGCGTTAGATAATGTGATGTTACCCATGATTTATGCGGGTGTTTCTGTTGATGAGAGGAAAGAACGAGCCGTTACTGCTTTAGAAAAAATGGGACTAGGAAGCCGTCTCCATAATCAGCCAAATCAGCTTTCGGGAGGACAACAACAACGAGTCGCCATTGCTCGCGCGATCGTCAATAATCCCCGTTTATTGCTTGCGGACGAGCCGACAGGAGCTTTAGATTCTCGAACGGTGAGGGAAGTTTTAGACATTTTTCAAGAACTCCATGACGACGGAATCACGGTGGTAATGGTGACACACGAAGTAGAAGTGGCTCGTGAGAGTAAGCGCATTGTCTGGTTTCGAGATGGAGAGGTGATTTATTCCCATCTCACCCCAGAGGAAATGTTAGAAGTAGCAGTTAAAGCGTAACTGGTCACTGGTCACTGGTCACTGGTCACTGGTCACTGTTGATGCGTCGGATTTCAGAATAAAACATCACCCATCCTTGTTGTCCAGTTTCATTTTCTTGCCAAACTGTTCGTAATCGCAAGTTGGGATGAGCAAACCAGAGACGCTCTTTAATTACATTATTGTCATTGGAAAGGGTAAAAAGCGTAAGAGCTTCGTCTTCTCCAATGATAAAATTACCTACTGTAACCGCTCGATCGGTGTTAATCTGATTTTGGAGAAATTGACCTTGTTGTTGGCTGTCATTGTCGGGAAGAAAGAGAATTAAATTCGCGCCTTTTTCCTCTCCCGCATCCCAACTAATTTTAGCGGCGGAAAGGTCTAATAATCCTTGTTCAATTGAAGCATTACCTTGAAGTGTGCTTTTTCCTTGCTCATAAAGCGCCTCGATGTGGCGAAGCCACCGCTCTACGAGCATCGCGCTATCATCACTGTTAAGCAGCTCCACTGTTAAATCAGCGTTACCATTTTCCACTTTTTTCTGTGCTAAATCATAGCGAGTGCGCTGAGTGAACCATTTTCCTTCGCTTTGTTCAAAAAAGGCTTTAATATCGATCATCGTTTCTAAATTCAATCTAAATTCAATTAGTTTCTGAGTTTTTCCAAAGAAATTGTTGCAGCTTTACTCACTTGAGAATGACTATCTTTCTGTAAATAATTCAAAGCAGAAACACTTTGATCACAGGGAAGATTTCCGAGAGCTTCGGCGAGACGTTGACGCAGGAGCCAGTCTTTTGATTGCACAAAGTTTAACATTTGTTCTACAGCGTCGATACTCTTAATTTCCCCTAAAGCTGCGATCGCCGCTTGTTGTAACACCACTTCTTCACTTTTCAGGGCTTCTAATAAAACTTCCTTTGCTTTCGGGTTTTGCAAATTCCCTAAAGATACTGCCGCACTAAAACGCACTAACCAATGAGTATCCTCATAAAACAATCTTACCAGTGGCTCAAATGCTCGTTGATCTTGTAAATATCCCATTGCGCCAGCGGCATCAGCGCGAATCCCATAATCCTCATCTTCGAGAAAATTCAAGAGGAGAGAATAGGATTCTGATGTCGGTTTAATTCCTAATGCAAACACCGCCATCGATCGAATTTGCAGACTTTCATCCTGTAAAACTTTTTTAATCAAGGGAACGGCTTGTTCCGGTTCAACATCCCTCAATTGTGCTAAAGCCACCATTCGATCGCGCTGACTCGAACTTTCTAACTGCTGCGATATCGTTTCCAGATTAACATCACTCATAATTAATTGATTGATTGATTATTTATTTTTATAAAAAATCTTTAGACTTTCCTGATTACCAACATACCGCCAATGCCAGGGTTCGTAACTCACCTCTTGGGGATTATCTTTCGGAAAGGACAACTCAAAACTGTAGCGCGGTGCGTTTGCTTCAAGCCAAGCAAAGGCTTCTGTTTTCTCAAACCTTTGTTCTACATGAGTCGCTGGAGCTTTCCCATCACCAATATCGATCGCGTAGCCCGTATGATGTTCACTATAACCTGGCGGCGCACTTACTTCCGCTCGTTCAGTTGTCACCTGTCCTCTTTGAGCTTTAATCTCGAAGAAGAGATATTCTTGCTCCTCCACCGAGCGAAATCCCGACAAAGGAACTAAAAGCACCCCATCTCGACGCGCATCCCCCTGCATTTCCACAAATTTCTTCGCCGCTTCTGTTCTTAATTTAATTCGACCATCACGGGTAACTGGGGTTAAATTTTCAGGCTTAGTTTCTTCGTAGGGTAAATGTCCTAACAAATCATTATCCGATGCTGTTGTTGCTGTAACGGAGGTTTGATCTGAGGATGAGGCTTCGGTGGGAGAGGATGAAGGTTTGTTTTCAGTGTTGACGGGAGGAGTGACTTCTTCCACTTGTGAAGCAATACTCGCTTCCGAATTTTGATCCCACCAATACCATCCCATAAATCCCGCCAGCAAGACAAAACTAAGGCCACCGCCTAAGAAGAGCCAAGAGCGGTTTAATTTTTTCTCTGGTAGCGGTGTCGCATCTCTCAGAGCTTCTGGTATTTCATCAGGAGAGGGTTGATTATTCCCAACAGACAAGGTTTCTCCTCCACGCAGCGCGAGCGGTCTTTATCAGTTTAGCAAGGGATGAGAGTTCTTACCCAATTTTAAGCTCTCTGAGAAAAGACAGATATTTTACTAAGTTTTATTGCGATATATTTATTTTTACTTTATATTTGTAAATGAAGAGTAAAGAAAAGGTTGATTTCCAAGTTAGATCACTTTAATCAAACGTTTGCGATCGCTAATTAACTCACCTCATCCTTATTCTTCCTAGAACTAAAACCACTGTGCTTGCTAGTTAAGGGTATATTTCAAATATAATGCTTCAAAAAACACTCGATTTATCAACAAAAGTCTTCCGCTCCAACTTTAGTGCTAACTATTGGTCTCAGTCCGCTTGGACAATCTTACGGGTTGTCGTCGGTGTGATGATGATTCACAACGGACTCGATAAGCTCTCTGACATTGAAAGTTTTGCTACTGCTTACGTGGAAGTAATTGGACTTCCCTTCCCAATTTTCTTTAGTTACGTTGCCGCTTACACCGAACTCATCGGCGCGCCTCTTGTTGCTTTAGGCTTCTTAACTCGTCCAGCGGCGTTAGGCTTAGTGGGAACGATGGCAGTTGCGATGTATCACCACATCTTAGTTGCTGGTTTCAGCATTCCTTACTTAGAACTATCAGCAATTTACGCCAGTTGCTTTCTTTTCTTCCTCGTTAACGGTGGCGGTTTATTCTCTGTGGATACCTTCATCAGCAGTTGGTTAAGCAGCCAAACCTTCTCCGAAGAACAGCAGCCTGAAACGATCCGCCAAGATGCTCAACAGGCTACTGTAAAAAACGAAGAAAAAGTTGCTTCCAAATAAGTTTTCCCACTTATCCAGATAACGCATTCGAGAGTGATCGGGCAAGATTACTCTCTTTTTTTAGGAAAACAGATGGCGGCGCGATCGTCAATAGTTGCTTAAAAACTTTTTCGCATCCGCAGGAGTGAGATACTGAGAACCCACAGTAACTAAAGAAAACAACTCCCCTTCAATCAAAATCTTGATGCGTTTTGCTAAACGTAACTTAATGATTGGCAGTTCTAATAAAGGAATTAAATCACTAACTGTTTCTGCAATTTCGATACTGGGACAATTAATCCGAAAATCACCCCAACGCCGATTAACTTTACAATTTCCTAATATTTTGAGTCGTTGGGATTCGGAGTTGTCCTCCCGATAATAGTTCCAAATTAACCGCGTTAGTTGTTGATATCGTTTCATCTTAATCTCTATTCACTAAAACCACTTTGCTACTTCGTTGATCATCATTAAAGCTAAAGTTTGAGTGAATGAGTTAGTTTCGTAAGAAGAGTTAATGAGAGTTTGCAAATATTAATCTAAATCTGCTACATCTCGATCGGGCTAAACGTTTGGGGATTCCAAAAGTTTAATGATCCAAACCTGCCAATTTTGTTGGCGATCCATACCAACAATAAAATTCTTCAGATGCGGATCGGCGTGAACCCCACCTAACTCCCAAAATTCCTGAAATACCGCAGCGTGAACATCAAGAATCGAACGCAGCAAAAACTCATTCAGTAACCCCTCTCGTTCCACAAACTGATATCCAGTCTTATCTTGCTTTACTACCAACCCAGGTGGAAAAAGAGAAAGGTCAGCGGTTCCCCCTTTTGCTTGCTCGATCGCGCAACGTAGAAAGAGAAACTAATTCTGTATAAAGTCGAGCCAGTTCTGGATTAAACATTCAGTCGTGTATTCTGTGAATTACCCACACTCAATCGCTATGCGATATGAGTGGGGCTTCTCAGCAGCACCAGCTTTCGCTTCGGTTCGTGACTGAGCTTTACTACTGACGGGTATCCCAACCGCCAAATTTCTTATATTTATTGCCATGTTTTTTATGTTAATGGCTGCGTTTTTGTCACGGCACATTGTTAAACCACAATGAGGGCAATCATGAGTTCTCTCTGATAGCTTTTTCGGAACTTTCTCGCCACAGCCTGAGCAATTCTGTGATGTGTTTTTGGGGTTGACTTCTATCGTTAACTGACCAGCATTTTCGGCTTTGACAGCTAATCTACTTAGAAATGTTCCCCAACCAGCATCATAGATTGATTTGCTTAGTCTGGTTCTAGCAAGTCCCTTGATGTTGAGTTTTTCATGGGCAATGACATCTCCTTTACTGAGAATCAATTTAATGGTGTTAAAGTGAAAGTCTTTTCTCTGTCTGGCAACTTTTTGATGATGTTTTCCAAGTTGTTTAACTGCTTTCAGATAACGATTACTTCCCTTCTGACGACGAGAAACCTTCTGCTGTAGCTTCTTAAGTCTTTCTCGTCCTTTTCGATAAAACTGAGGAATTTCTACTTTTTCACCTTCAGAAGTTACCAAAAAGTCCTTCAATCCCATATCAATTCCCAACGTATTTTCTGAAGTAGGAACAATATCTATAGTTGACTCTGGTACATTTTTATCTTCTAGAGAGAGTGTTAAGTAATAGCCATCAGCTTTTCTAGTTATCTGCGCTGTTTTTACCTTAAATCCTTCTGGAATTGGACGATGTTTAATAAACCGAATTTTTCCGAACTTAGGTAAATTGATGTGATTATCTTGGACACAATCAGCTTTCACCTGTGGAAAGAGAATTGTTCGATAACGTCCTTTTCCCTTAAATCTTGGCTTGCCTGATTTTTTCCCCTTCTTATCCCCTCTAAGCCAACGTTGAAAACTTAAATCAACTCTTTTAACACAATCTTGAAGAACTTGTGACTGGATTTCCTTATACCAAGGACGGTCTTTTTTGAGTTGAGTTAGACTTTGTTTTTGCGAGAAATAAGTTGGACGGTCAGACAATTCAGGAAGGTGACAAATTAAAGGGCAAGAGTTGACCGCCGTACGATGAGTTTCCCACCAATTAAATCTTTGACCTAACAGATAGTTGTATTGACACCTCAATAATTCTAGCCATTTTTCAATTTTGGCTATTTGCTCTTTATTAGGTTTTAAGCGATATTGATAGGAAACTCGCATTGCTTTAATTAGTGAACCCGTGTTAGCTTCATTATAACAGATACAAGTCATTTTGACGGTAATAATGAAAAAGATAACAATTAGATGCACTGAGGAAGAACATCAGCAACTTCTCTCTTACTGTAAGCATAAAGGAAGAAGTCAGAATGAAGTAATTAGAGAGCAGATTAGAAAATTATCAATCTCAGGGGTATTGAACCCCCTCGATTGATACGCTCTCATCCCCACCCAAATCAAAAATTGTGGATGGGGGATTTTCGCTTATTCTGCTAAAATATAATACCTGTTGAGCCTATCAGCAAGTCTTCCCAAGTCCCAAGTATTTCAACTCCAATAATGATCAATCAAACATTAAAAAAATAAGCTACCTCAACATTATACGCAAAAATAGAGAGAACCGGCTTTCTTCTCTGGAAACCCACCCTTTTTGGCTCGCTTGTGCTACGGGAGTAAGAAGAAAGCGAACGAATAAAACGTCCAACCTGTTTCACGGAAGTAACTATGAAAGTAGCTGATTTACCGACATTGGTCATGGAAGAACTTTGTCAAAGTGAATACTGGCGCATCGATATTGACCCCGGATTAGATGCTAAACATGAGTTTTTCCTGCGTTGGGAGTATCTGCTCCCTAATTCACAGACTACGAATCATGAGGAAGGGGAAATGGCAGAATTGATCAACTTTGATGGATATGATTTGCTCTTACCCATTGGACAAGCACACCACCCCCATATTCATTTACTGCGGTTGCATCCCAGCACTGATAATAATCGGATAACATTGTTTTTGTTCGACACTTACCACCGTAGTTGGTTTACTCAGCTTCGCGAGGCCCGTTATGGATTTCTAGCGGTTGCCGAACGCTACCAAAATTACGGATGTGATTTTTACATTGCATCTTACTATCATTTCTCTTACCTCGTAGGAAGCGAATATGAAATGGCGAAGGAAATTATGCAACAACGGTTAAGTGGCTAAAGATTCAATTTAGATAATCATCCTTTATTTACTGGTGTTTGTCCAGAGTGCGGTTATCAATTCCCAAAGGAGAATTCGCCTAAAGTACATTGGGATTGTCCTAGTTGTGGTTGGGTTGATGATAGTGTTTAGAACCGCGAAATCACTTTATTGGGCGCGATGGCAACTGAGTTTCCTTGATCGGCAGGATACAAAGGAACACAACCGTAAACTGAACAGAATTGTTTTTCAGCTTGTTCTAAATACTGCCAACTCACTGGTCGCTTCTCGATTTGAGCCATCAAGCAAAATTGTTTAAAGGCATCGATCGTTAAGTAGATCGAATCGCTGAAGCGCCCTTGCTGACTCCATCCTCCCGATTGGGTGAGATAATTGTCTCCCTCAGTTAACAGTGCATCTTTCGCGGTCAATTTTCGTTTCGCACTTGCTGCTTTAGTAGAATACCCAACAATCTTCCAAGCAATGTCGAAATCAACGGGAAACCGAATTCGGGGCGCGATCATGATCGAGCCAGAAATCAAACAAGACGCTCGTCAAATAACCATTTGCGATTCAACAGGATTTGGTTTCCTATAACACCGTGATTTTTAATGATTTAGTTTTACCAAAACTTGCTTGTCTTCCGCCTTAACTTCATAAGTTTCAAGATCAGTTTTTGCAGGACCTCTCAGTAATTTCCCCCGAATGGTAAATTGTGAACCATGACAAGGGCAAATGAGTCTTTTTCTTTCTTCTGTCGGTAAAACGGCACATCCTTGATGGGGGCAAGTTTGCTCTAAGGCAATTAAATCGCCAAGAACACCTTGAAGAACAACTACTCTTAGATTCTCATTAATTAGGACACCATTTTCTTCTAATTGTTCCAAACTTCCTACTGCTTGGAATCCTTCAGAAAGAGTTGATTCTGGTTTTGCTTTCGTTTCTGTTTTCTTTTCAGAAGATAGGCTACGGGTTTGATTAAAGCCAATAACAGTAGCGATTGCCGTTCCCAAACTCATCCAACTTACCAATTCACGACGCTTTATCCTCATCATTTCCTCCAAAAACGGCAATTAATCTCATAAGTTTTCCTTGATCATTCATGATGATTTCCACAGATTAGCTCTGACATCTTCGTGGAGGCATTTGCAACCACATAGTAATCGGTCTTAGCGGTTTTGTTCACCTTCTATAATACCTTCAATGATTTCAGAATTGGTGGTTTCCTTTAGCGCGATCGCTTATCTTTCTCAGTTTTGATACAAAAGGTTGTGTCACTTGGCACTGACGGGCGATCGCGCGATCGCTCCACTGAGACCACTCGTTATCTTGTAAAAGGGTAACAACAGTGGGTTTGTTCGTCTGGGGTGGAATGCGCGATCGCGCTACAGAAAAATCTCTGAGTAATCCCCCGATAAATCCCCGTCCATTTCGTCTCGATGTCAGCCAGCGCCATTGACGGGTGTGAGAAAGGGATTACATTTGAGAGTTCATCGCGGGTATGGAGGCTGGCGCATGGCGTTACGCTAGGCCTTGCAGTAAATAGTTATCAGTCATCAGTGACCAGTAAATAAAATTAAAAATGCGGATTAAAATGGGATGGTACAATTCTTCAGCATTCAACCATGATTTCTAAGATACCTCAAAAGCCAATGCACCTAATTCGTTGGGGACTTGCAATTGGTTGGATCGGATTAATTTTAAGTCTATTTTTTGGTCATCTCTCGGGGCTACCCCCCCTAGAGTGGGCGCATCGTAAGGGAACCTCTAATTTTTGGGGGCTTATTGTTCCTTCCGCTATCATCATTTTGTTGGTATTTGGACATGAGGGCTGGCGCAGAGTATGTCCCCTAGCATTTATGTCTCAAATTAGCCAAAAATTAGGAATAAAATCACCGAGTCGAATTGCAGAGAATTCCTGGTTAGGTAAGAATCATCTTTATATCCAATTTGGATTACTTTTTCTGGGTTTAGCCTTACGGTTAATCTGGTTTAATGATAATCCCATTGCTTTAGGGATTCTTTTAGTGGTTACTATTTTCACTGCAATTGTTATCGGCTATCTTTACGGTGGAAAAAGCTGGTGTCATTATTTTTGCCCCATGTCACCGGTGCAAACAGTGATTAGTGGTCCGCGAGGAATTTTTACCAGTTCTGCTCACACTGCGCCGCCATTAAGTTTGACCCATTCCAAATGTCGAACTTGGGATGGCACACAAAATAAGGATGTGAGTGCATGTGTCACCTGTAAGTCTTCCTGCGTCGATATTGATGCAGAAAAAACCTATTGGGAGGAACTGTTTAAGCCAGGTCGTCATCTAGTGCAATATGGCTATTTAGGGCTAGTGCTGGGCTTCTTTGGCTACTTTTTCCTTGATCACGGTGGATGGGATTACTACTATCAGGGAGAATTCTATCAACCACAAGCAATAAATCCATTATGGGGTCAGGGTTTCTTTTTTACTGCCATTCCCCGTGTGGTTGCGATTCCAATGACCCTAATCGTATCAGTGGCGGTATTTACAACGGTTGGTACGCAATTAGAAAAATTCTATAAGGGGTATTTAGTCCGAAACTTGAATGCTCAAGAACCAAGCATTTCTCTCAAGGAACGATCGCGCCATCAGGTGTTTGCAATTTTTACTGTCGTTGCCTTCAACTTATTTTTTGCCTTTGGTTGGCGAACCTTATTCAACATGGATTCCATGTTCCATCATGTTTTTACCCTAGGTATCGCCTTACTCAGTGCTTGGTGGTTAGGGAGAAATTTCCAGCGCGATCGCGCCACTTACGAACTGGAAGAAAAAACAACCAGCCTACGCCGTCAACTGAAAAAATTACCCATTGATTTATCTCAATATTTGAAAGGACGCACTATCGACGCACTAAAGCCAGAAGAAGTCTATATTTTGGCGCACGTTGTTCCCGAACTCGGCAAAGATAAGGCACTCGCTTTGTATAAGGGCTTGATGATAGAAGCAATTAAGAAAAACTCGGTTCAATCTCCAGCCACCTGGGAATGGCTGAACCAAATGCAGCATCAGTTGGAGTTAACTGAACAACAACATGAAGCAGTGGTATCAAGGTTATCTCAAGAAAGACCGGAACTATTCCAAACGGTTGCCAACTCAGATCAAGCGCCAACTCTTATCAGTACCCCAGACAAAGAAACCTATCCTTCTCCTGCTACTGAGACAAAAGAAAGTGTCTCTGCACCAGCACCGAAAGCAGCAGTATCCGCGAAACCAGTTGTCGTTTTCCAAACTTCTCAAGAGGAGTTAATCGGTGAAGAAGGAAAAAGTATCCTAGAACTGGCTTTAGAATCGGGGATTGAAATTGACTACAGTTGTGGTTTAGGAGCTTGTGGAACCTGTCAAGTCAAATGCTTATCGGGAGACTATCGTTATCTACAAGATCCATCCTATGAACCCGAGAGTGGACATCTTTTAACTTGCATTGCCACACCAGTTGGACGAGTGGAACTTGACGCTTAATATGGAGAATGAGTAAGATCAGGTTCGCTCAATCAATGATAAAAAGTAGGTTGGGTAGAGACGTTCCATGGAACGTCTCTACGCGAAACCCAACACCAATTATAAACAATTACCCGAACCTGATATAAGAGGTTTGATCATGATAAACCTCTTCCTTAGACCTCTTGCAAAAGTCAACGATCGAGGCCAACTGCCTGTCTTATACCATTTTGGAAAAGTCAAGTTACCTTAAAGCCCCCCAACCCCCCAAGTTTGGGGGGCTTAAGTCGTCGATAAAGCCCCCCACCCCCCCAAGTTTGGGCAGGGCTGTTTCATTCTATTTTTTTGCCTTTTCCAGATATTAGGAATAGCAAGGGTTTTACGGCTTTTTTCTTAAGAAAAAGCCAAAAAGTAAGAAAAAGCGTTCGAGGCAAGAAGGGCGGTGGCTTCGCCACATCGAACGTACCGTAAGAGGTTCAGGCGATCGAGCGAAGCTCGGTGAGCCTTCGGCTCAATCGATGCTTCGCATCGGTGCGCGGAGCGCAATCGCTTTCGATTTTAACACCGAGAATGAAACAGCCCTGCCCAAGTTTGGGGGGCTTAAGTCGTCGATAAAGCCCCCCAACCCCCCAAGTTTGGGGGGCTTAAGTCGTCGATACTGTAGCGCCAATTCTCCAAAATGGTATTAACTCATAGGTGAGATGAGTTATCTTTGAGGTTAGGAATCATGTTGCTCTATCATTTAAAATCCTGAAATTAATTTATAAATCGAGTCCTTAATGGAAACACTTAATTCTAAAATCACTTCCTCTTTACATCCTTATCAATTATTTCAAACCATCCCACTGCAACAAGTCAGTGATGGTAAAAAACGCTTAATACTTAGTAATTGTGAAACGGCAAACTATTTATTAGTTATTGTCATGCCGCAACTTGGAGATTTTGATAGCTTAGAATATGTTTGGTGGTTACAGAAAAGCCGTGAGCAATTAGAAACCTCGGAGATCGTTGTCCGATCGATCGGAATTGGAAATTTAGCTGCAGGTAAACGTTTTTGCGACTATACTGGTTTTCCAGAAAAGAATTTATTTGTTACTCCTGATGCTACTTTACATCAAAAATTAGGACTTTATTCTGGTTTATCTTTGAATATCCCCAGACTCTCTGCTGCTCAAAATGCTTGGATTAATTTATTATTAATGTGTGCGGGAATTGGTAGCCCTGGAACATTAAGAGAAGTGTTACGAGGCTACACGGGCGATCGCAACGCACCACAATTAATTGCTGATGAGGAAGTGGTAAAAGCTCCTCCTCTCCCAGCACTACAAGGTTCATCGTTCAATTTAGCAGGGGGAAACGGGTTTCAGCGTCCTTTAGAACTGGCAACTTTGCGTTTACGAAATATGGGAGAAGTGCTAAGTCATTGGAAAACTTATGTTCCTGATGCGAGTTACATTACTCAACGTGGGGGAACTTTTTTATTTAATGAAAACCGAGAATTAGTTTATGAATGGCGCGATCGAGGAATTTTAGGATTTGCTGAAAAGATGAGTAATCCTCTCGAATTTCTCAACACCTTTTGACCAGTGTTGGGTTTCGTTACTTTCACCCATTGCAGTGACCAGTGATCAGTGATCAGTGATCAGTGACCAGTAATCAGTGAACGAATAACAAATAACGAATAACGAATAACGAATATTGGTGTTGGGTTTCGTTACCTCCACCCATTGCAGTGACCAGTGATCAGTGATCAGTGATCAGTGACCAGTAATCAGTGAACGAATAACAAATAACGAATAACGAATAACGAATATTGGTGTTGGGTTTCGTTACCTCCACCCAACCTACGTTAAGCAATACTTCCTCTTTTATGGCTTTCTTTGTAAGAAACGCCCACATTTTGTAAACCGGCTTTGATCATTTCTCGTTCCAAAAGTGCAAAAAACTGAGCGCGATCGCCGCTTCTAACCACAGCTTGATTGTGAGATTCAGCAATCGCTACGGGATAGCCATAACCTTTATACACTTGCGCCAACAAAATGCCTAAAGATTGCTCTAACAAGTCCATATCTTCTGCTACCCAAGCGGGAAACTCCACGCGGGCGATTTCAGTTCCCACATTGACATAACAAAAGTAAATGGAAAAGGTTTCAGGATATAATTCTAAAATTGGGTTTTGACTTCGCCACAAGCTCGATCGTTCTCCTGGAGAGAGTAAGGTTTGCCATAAGGTTGTATCTCGTAAGGGTTCACAAACCTGACAGGGTAACTGTTTTCCTTGTTGACTCCCACAATGGCTTTGACAATCAGGAACGGAGTAAGGACAAGCAACGTAGCGCAGAAATCGCACCGCCTCGGTATGACGATTGGCACTGAGATAACCGATTAAGGGGACTTTTGCTTCTTGTAACTGTTCCCAAGCACGGAAAATTGAAGGAAGCAATCGATCGCGCGCGGGGGTGGGTAAACTATCGAGAAACCAATAAATCAATGAACCATCCACTAAGGCTAAATTTGGCTCACTGTGAGCGCCAGGGGGCTTAACCCAACGATACGCCATTTCTGCTAAGGCTTCAATCTCAGAAACCGTGCGACGATGACCTAACCATTCTTCGGTAGGAATCCCCCATTGGCGAGATTCATATAAATCTTCTTGGGTATAAAAAACTTCTGGAAGACTATCCAATACTGGAAATAAACTCTGTCCGTAATGCAACATCACTCGCCCAATATTAATCAAATAACAGTAGGCGATTTCGTGGTGGGAAGGAGCAATTTGTGAGCCATCAGTAGCGAAGACGCTGTGAGCGTAGGGGGGAACTGGAATCTCTTTACAAGTGTCTAAGGGTTCGACTGGAATCGCGGCTCTAAATATCGCTCGATCGAGCCATTGTTGTTGTTTCCTTTCCAATTCTTCTTGTTGACTCACGGTTTCTTCAAGCAGATCGTAGGCTTGATTTAAGCGTTTATTACTCGCTCTTGCTTCTTGTTGTAAGTGTTCACTAATTGCTGGCAATTGTCCAGTGAGTTTGGTAATATCAAGCATTATTAGTTATTAATAATTTCTTCGATCGTAACCTAAAAACTCTAGTCGTAGGTTGGGTACAGACGTTCCATGGAACGTCTGTACACGAAACCCAACAAAATTTGTCATTGGTCACCCAACGACCACGCTCAGGGCAAGCTGGTCATTAGTCATTAGTTATCTTAGGGATGGCGTAAACCGAAACCCAACACAAATTATAGACTAATTACAAGAGAGAATCCATCAAAGTTAATAACTGTACTGCGTCTTCTGATAGTTCCTGATCAGGGTGTTTTAAATGATTTTCTAATATCCCTTTCAATGCAATCAATTTTAAGCTATTTTCCGTCGGACTCTGGGCGATCGCGCTGGCAGCAGGTAAATAATCCGTTGCTCCTAAATCCATCAATGCCGAACGTCGCAAGGGAAGTTTTTCTGCCCTCAGTCCATCTATTAATTGCTTACCATACTTTTCATCTTTTGTCAACTGATAAAGAGCGCGAGCCGTAGCAAACTGCACTTTCGCCACAGGATGGTCTAAAAACGGCTCAATTTCCGCCTTGACTTCCATCGCCCCCAATGTTCCCAACGCCTCAATTATCGCCTCGTAGGGCTGCACTAAATGGGGTTTTCCAGCAACCGATTGCGCGGCTTCTACCCCACCCGCTAACAATTCTCTGAGGGGAGGAATCGCTTTCGGATCACCAATTTCCTCTAAAGCCTGAGCGCTGGCTTCTCGCACATAATAATCACTACAGTTCAAATTTTCAATTAACAAAGAAACAGCTTGCTTGTCGCCCAATTTTCCCAATGCTCTGGCGGCGTTTCGTCGTAGGGGATAACCGCCATCTGGAGAGCGATCGGCTTCATCTTCTAAAGCCGTTAACAAAGCAGCAATTGCTTTCGGATCAGTGACGCGGAATTTTCCCAGCCACCAAGCTGCATAATAGCGCAAACTTAAATCTTCAGTTTGGTTTAAGTGCGCGATCGCCCTTTCCGCATCATAAATGGTCATAATTGAGAATTACTAAAAATCTGTTCAGCAGTATTGTTCGACACTTAATTGTTGAATTGGAGATTGAACCATATTGCAATTGTAATAATTAAGGTGGGCAACAAAAACCCACCCGATCGAGAATTAATTTTCAGAACTTTCAGTTTCTGGTTCTGTGTTCAGGGGTTCAATACTAACAATTTTGCCCCCCATGCGATTAATCCGTCGCATCTGTTCATTCATTCTGCTATAAGGAACAGTAAAAAAGACGCTTCCACTTTTGCGAATCGCATAAGATTGTTTATCCGACTCACTACTTTGACGCATTCCTTCTACTTCGATGCGATACATCCGACTGGCAGCACTACTGGGAGTCGTAACTGTAGTTTGACCGTACATAATTCTTAAACTCCTTTTTGAAAAAAAGGAAGAGGAGGAACACTAACTTTCAAAAGCCAATTCTTCCCTCCTCTACCCTGTATTTTTAAGCCGGTCTGACACTGACCACTTTTCCGCCTTGACGGACAATTTGCTGTAAGCGCTGGGATAACTGATCGTAGGGAACGAGATAAGCATTATTGCTATAGCGGATCACAGGACGAATTTTTCGCCCAATTTGTCCACTGACTTCCACACGATACATTCTGGCGCTTTGATTGCCAACACCACCATAAGCAGTTTGAGGGGTGCGAGATGTTCCTTCTTCGGTACTGGTTGAAGGTTCAACAATGGTTGAGGCTTCATTTTTGCCCAGTTCCCACGTTAAGCGAGCTTCTTTTCCTCCCGCTTGAGCGCGATCGCTGCTACCATAACCGCGATACAATTGGAACATCCGAGTAAAGTTGGTAGTTCTTGCTCCTAAACCGACTTGGAAACCCGTGTAATAAGGAACAATGTCTTCACCAAACTTACTCACGTATTCTTCACTATCGAGATAGGAATCAATTTCAGCATCAACGCCCTTCTCTTCACATAGCCCTGTATGATACGCCCATTCCTCCTCATCATAAGGCGGACGACCAAGCAAATGCTTAAAGTTCAATTCAACAAAACGCTGATTGGAATTGGGATAAAAAAACTTTTCTTTATATAAATTGGACTTGGCGATCGCGCGAACCAACCCTCGTACCGTCAAGTTTCCCTGACGTAACAAAGATTCTGCAGAAATTAGGCGTTCTGACTCCATTACATAATCATTTCCTAATACCTGCCGATAAGCCGCTCGAATCACCGTTTGTAAATCATCTTCGCTTGCATTCCAACGGAGTTCAACTGGATCACCGCTGAAAGATTCTAAACCTAAACGTCCCGCATTCGCAAGATTTGAAGCAACTAAGGTTTTCATATTTGACACCCTCCCCATAGAAAAATTTTGCAGCTATACATTTGGGTGAAACACAATCACAAAGCCCGAAAAATTTCACAAATGCTAACGCGGAGAACTAATTTCCAGGTCAACATTCGCTCAGTCTTCCGGGCTCACACTAAGAACAATTAGCTCAGAGCGTTGATTGCATAGTCGAGATAGGTATTGGCTTCGTTAGCCGCTTGACCATTTAAGCCATGATTCGCTTTGATGTGCTTGAGAGCCTCAATATACCAGGAAGGAGACAATTCAAAGGTACGGTTGATTTCATCTAACCCTGCGATGAGGTATTCATCCATTGGACCAGTACCACCTGCGATGAGGCAATAAGTAACCATGCGGAGGTAGTGACCAATGTCACGAGCGCATTTATCTTTGCCACGCTGATCATGAGCGTATTGGGGTCCCTGCATTTGAGTGGTGTAAGGGAACTTCTGATAAACTGCGTTCGCTGCGCCGTTGATTAAATCATTGGACTTTTGAGTCAGTCCACGAGCCGCTTCCATGCTTGCTAAAGCACGTTCAAAACGACCATTAGCGGATTGTAATTCGGTATTTCCTAAGAAACGTCCTTGGCTATCAGCAGCAGCAATGGCTTCGGTGATTGGAGTTTTCATTTTGGTTTTCTCTTCCTAACGTTACGTTGACAATAGATTTACAAAAAAGATTTAAGCTAAACAAAAATTCCCATTTCTGGGAGCTAGACAAGCCAGTTTAAGCAACCGCAGCCGCAGCGCGATCAAAGTAGCTTGCAACTTCAGACATCAGTTGACTGCAATCGCCTTGAGTAATTCCGTTGGGGTCACTCGCCAAACGAACTGCTTCTTCTTTCATTTTTTGTACGCCAGCCGCTACGGACGCGCCAGGAACACCCAGTGCTTGATAAGTTTCACGGAGTCCGTTTAAGCAACGATCTTCGAGGACGCTTGCATCACCAGCGAGAGTGGCATAAGTCACGTAACGGAGGATGATTTCCATGTCACGTAAGCAAGCAGCCATCCGACGGTTGGTGTAAGCATTACCACCTGGTTGTACTAATTGAGGTTGATCCGCAAATAAACCACGAGCAGCGTTGGTGACGATGCTGGCGCTGTTGCTGGTCATACGGTTAACGGTATCTAAACGCTTGTTACCCTCTTTAACCATTTGGGTCAGCGCATCGAGTTGTTCGGTGCTGAGAAACTCACCACGGCTATCTGCTTGGGAAACAACACGGCTAAATGCGTCGAACATTGTTTTCTAATCTCCTTAGATCGATTGTATTGACTATGGTTTGAAGGGTGACTTGGTTTGGATTGGCGATCGGGAAAGAAAGAATTATGAGAAGTTTTCTTGATTAGATGAGAAAGCTCACCTATTTCTCAGTTCGTCATTCCCTTTGACTTTTGCCGTTGTCTTAAACCCTTCTTGTAAATTTATACACCCTATTTCCTAATTTTTGTGTTACAGTATATTAAGATTGTTACGGTTAGATTTAAAAACAAAAAGAAAGTTAAAATATCCTAAACATAAGAAGCAAAGAGCAAGTTTTATGCTATGCAATTTGCTTCCGTGAGGATTTAACTTTCCTTAATAAATCTGGCAGTTAAGAACAGCTTTTGGGAGAATTAAGGCAAGTTCGGCAATCAAAGGATGTGGTCAAGATGTTAGATCAGCAGAAGAGGCTCTGCTCACCAGAAGAAATAGAACAAGCGATCACTGAATTGGAAAGATATCGAGAAAGGATTGTAAATGATTTGTTTCAGTCAGCACGGCGAGTTGATGTGCCTCATAAAACCGCAATGGCAAACATTGGGAAAAATCCAGAAATAATGAGGATAGATGCAAAAATTGAAGCGTTACAAGCTAAACAGTCTCAGCTTCGTTAACAGGGAGCGACTGAAAATGGTTGCTTAAGTTAGATTAAAAAAAGTTTATTGATATTGAAATAATGGACACAGCAGAGTTACAACATTTTTTTGACTGTTGTTTAGGTCACTGGGATATTGAGCGCACTTATCACTATCTCACCCGTCAAGAAGTAGAGCGATCGCACACGAAGTTTGAAGTGAAGCCCCTCACGCCAGAATTGCAGACGAAGGTTTTGGTAGATAATCAATATGATATCTCTGACCAAAATGTTGTGCTGTCAGGGTTTCAGCTTTCTTTTCATACCATTTCCGATAAAGGGGAGGAAGTGGCGCAGTCTCTGAATGCTTTGTTTGTTCCCAAAACGCAAGCGGGAAAAATGTTAGAAGGGGATTATCTGCGCGATCGCGCCTATGAAGAATCTCGCCCGATCGTGTCTCATTTTCGCTTTGATCCCACTGTGTCAGAATTGTTAATGACGACACCTTACACCCAAGTCGTGTCTGTGGATTCAATCACTCTCGTTAACCCCAACCTAAGAATCCGTAAAATTATTAATTACGATCGGCCGCCAGCAGGAGAATCATTAAAAAACGTTAGACTGGTTGGGTTTGGGGTAGAACAGAAAGTGAGTACCCCTTAAACAGTGACCAGTGATCAGTGACCAGTGATCAGTGACCAGTGACCAGTGATCAGTTGTAGGTTGGGTGGAGTTTACGAAACCCAACATCAATCAGTGACCAGTGATCAGTTACCAGTAGTTCTCAAACTTAATACCCAAAATTCAACAGTAACAAACAAACAAATAACAAACAAATATGGCAACAAAACGGACAAAAAGAGCAAAAGGATTCGGAGAATTAGAAAATCAAAACGGTAATGTAGAAAATACAGAACAAGTCAGTCAATTAGAAGCAACAATTGCGGAAAAAGACTCACAGATTGCCAAATTGGAAAAACAGTTAGCGCAACAAGAAGAAATTCAACAGCAATATCAACATATTTCTCTACAAAATCAACAGCAAGAAGTGTATATTAACGAGTTAGAAGAAGCGCGATCGAAGCATCGTCAGGAAATCAACCAACTCCAAGCACAACTAACAGCAATCTCCAGTCAGACAGAAAGTGAAACCGCCGCTAAAGACCAACAAATTAAGGAATTAAAAGCACAAATCCAACAGCTACAAAGTTTCGCTAACATCGGAGAAAAACAGATCAATCGTTGGCGCTCTCATAGTATTAAATAATCATTAAGGAGTGAAAAAAGGAATGGACGGACTGCAATTTTTCCAAAAAAGCGCGGGTCAATGGTACTCATTGCGTACAACCCACCATCTCCCCTTTCGTCGCGCTGAAACTGGGGGTTCAGACATTACCGTAAAATCTCTAGGTGCTGAAGATCATCGCATCGCAGAAATTTGTCAGATGCACTCCGTTGATCCTAGTAACGCCGTTGGTGGTGCGTTCGTCAGTTGGGATGGCGCGATGGAATGGGATAAAGAAGGGGAAGACCATTCAGGAACCAGTGTTTTTTCCCTTGTTCCTGATCAAGAAAATCCGCAACAAGGAAAACTCTTGCGAGAAAGAGGATATGCGGAAGTTGTTCCCGTCATGGGAGAATATCACATCGACCAAGAAGACGCACTGGTTTTAATCACAGAATATGACACCATGAGCATTAACGAGCGCTTTTGGTTTCCTCATCCCAGTCTCAGACTGCGAACCAGTACCGTTAAACGCTTTGGTGGCTTAAGTACCGCCACATTTTGCGCCGAAATTCGGGTGGATAACACTGATGGCGCAACTTCAGAAACAACGGATCAAGATGGGGTTCAATCTTTTTGGGGGTGGTAATTGCTGAGTTCGGAAGTGGCGCAGGGGAGGGTTTATCTAGAACAAATGCGACACCTTGCTTTTGATCCCAGCTTAGTGGAATTAAGAGTGAGTCAGCAGTGGGAAGAGCAGATTTGTCGCACGATCGGGCGAAAAATTACCAGCATTAATGAAAATCTGGTCAGTTTGCTCGATCGATGTCAAAACTGTTTTTATCCAGAACAGCGTCTCCCCATACAAATTTTCGCCACCCCATTTGCACCCCACCTCAAAATTGATGCCTTGTGTAATCTCGAAGCAGACCCCATCACAATTTTAATTGATGTCGGTCGCATCATCCAACCGCACTGGCTCAATGCGGTTGCCCACGAATACGCCCACGCACAAATCGGAATTGCAGGGCATCACCCCGCCTTCTGCTCCATCCTCACTCACCTTTGTTTAGGGTTAGCCCTCCCTCCTCCCCCTCCTCAAGGCTTACCAGAATCACAACTGCAAAATTGGCCCCCTTGTCAGCCTACTCCTGATCCGCTACAGTTCTGGCTGAAAGATTAAAATCACTTCGACGCTATCAATCGCAGGGAAAGATTATAATAGAGGCTTTCTGGTGATAACAGGTAAACAAAGGTGATGGAACAAAAATTATACGAAGGAAAAGCAAAAATCATCTATCCGACGGATAATCCGAATATATTACTAACAGAATTTAAAGATGATGCAACCGCATTTAACGCTCAAAAACGAGGAACGATCGAGCAAAAAGGAGAAATCAACTGTAAAATCAGTAGTGTTCTCTTTCAACTATTAGAAAAACAAGGAATCGCCACCCACTACATCGATCAACCGTCAGCGAAACAAATGCGAGTAAAAGCAGTAACGATTCTTCCCTTAGAAGTAGTGGTGCGAAACATCGCGGCGGGAAGTTTATGTCGAGAAACAGGTTTAGAAGAAGGGACAAATCTACCTTTTCCCCTCGTAGAATTTTATTACAAAAAAGACGAATTAGGCGATCCCTTACTGACGCGCGATCGAATTTTAATTCTCAATCTTGCCACCCTCAACCAACTGGAACAACTGCAAAACAAAGCACTTGCCATTAACACTCACTTAAAAACCTTTTTTAATGACTGTAAAATTACCCTCGTTGATTTCAAACTAGAATTTGGTTTAGATTCAGAGCAAAATCTACTTTTAGCCGATGAAATCAGCCCTGATACTTGTCGCTTATGGGATCAAAGCCAAAGCGAAGAATCAGACGATCGGGTAATGGACAAAGATCGCTTTCGGAAAGACTTAGGAAACGTCGAAAACGCCTATCAGGAAGTGCAAACCCGAATATTGTCACAGTTTAAATTGACAATAAACAATGAATAATCAAAAATTAGCTAATTAACAATTAATCAATTTGGTGTGTGGCAGTGTTAAAAAAACGAAAAAAGCAACATTTATCTCCAGTAATTGCAACCGCAGTGCTGTGTTCTTTAATCAGTTACCCAAAGCCCATGTTGGCTCAAACTGAGGGAAACACAGAAAACCTGAGTCAGAATAATAATTTTGAACCCTTACCGTCTCAATCTCCCAATAATAACGCTCCTGCCGAAGAGCCACAAGTTTTAATCGTAGAAGTAGATGTAGAAGGAGTAGAAGGAGAATTAGAAGATGTGGTTTTTGAAGCGACAGATGTCCAACCTGGACGCTTAACCACTCGTTCTCAACTACAAGAAGATGTGAACGCAATCTTTGCCACTGGTTTTTTCGCTAACGTGAGAGTTGTTCCCGAAGACACCCCTTTAGGAGTGCGAGTAACCTTTGTTGTCGAACCGAACCCAGTTTTAGAAGAAGTAGAAGTGACAACAGTTCCCGAAGGAGTCGAAGAAAGAGTATTACCCGCATCGGTTGTTGATGAAATTTTTAGGGAACAATATGGGGAGATTCTAAACTTACAAGAATTACAAGGCAATATAGACGAATTAAACCAATGGTATCAAGAGAACGGTTTTGACTTAGCGCAAGTGGTTGGTTCTCCAGAAGTATCTTCTGATGGCGTGGTGACGCTAACCGTCGCCGAAGGAGTCATTGAAGATATCCAAGTTCGGATTTTTGATGAAGAGGGAGAACAAATTGAGGGGAAAACCCGTGATTTTATTGTGACGCGAGAAGTTGAGTTATCAGAAGGAGATGTATTTAAACGACAAACCGCTCGCTCTGATTTAGAACGAATTTTTGGTTTAGGTATTTTTGAGGATGCCAGTCTTTCTTTTACCCCTGGTGATGATCCGCGAAAAGTGGTTTTAAATTTTGATGTGATAGAAGGAAATACAGGGTCAATTGGTGCTGGCGCTGGTGTTAGCTCTTCCAGTGGTCTTTTTGGGACAATTAGCTATCAAGAACGAAATTTAGGGGGAAATAATCAAAACTTATCCACAGAAGTCCAAGTGGGGGGAAGAACCCTCCTCTTTAATACCCGTTTTGTTGACCCTTGGATTGCTGGTGATCCCAAGCGCACTTCCTACGCGGTGAATTTATTCCGTCGTCGTTCTCTTTCTGTGATTTTTGATGAAGGGGAAGAAGATGTGGATTTACCCAACGGTGACACCCCCCGTGTAGTGAGAACAGGAGGCGGCTTAACCTTTAGTCGTCCGTTAGCCCCTGATCCCTTTACTCGTGCTGATTGGAGAGTCTCGGCTGGTTTAAATTACGAACGGGTGCAAATTGAAGACGATGATGGGGAGATTTCACCAGTGGATGAGTTTGGGAATCAATTGGCGTTTGATGAAAGTGGGAAGGATGATTTATTTGTCCTAGAATTAGACGCAGTGCGCGATCGACGCAATCGTTCCAGTCAAACCACCAGTGGTTCGGTGTTGCGTTTAGGAGTCGATCAATCGATTCCTGTCGGTTCAGGAAATATCTTCTTTAATCGCATTCGAGGCAGTTACAGTTATTTTATCCCGGTTGACTTCACCAGCTTTAGTGAGGAAGGAGGAGAAACTCTTGCCTTTAATTTACAAGCGGGAACCGTTCTTGGTGATTTACCTCCTTATGAAGCCTTTACTTTAGGAGGAAGTAATTCTGTGCGAGGCTATGAACAAGGTGATGTGGGGGCTGGACGGAGTTTTGTCCAAGCAACCGCCGAATATCGTTTCCCCATTTTCTCCATTGTTGGCGGTGCTTTATTTGTGGATGTGGGAACGGATTTAGGAACAGGAGACGATGTTCCAGGGGAACCGGCGGAGGTACGAGGTAAACCTGGCAGTGGTTTCGGTTATGGTGCTGGTGTGCGAGTACAATCCCCATTAGGGGCGATTCGAGTTGATTTTGGCTTGAATGATGAGGGAGAGAGTCGCATTCATTTTGGGATTGGGGAAAAATTTTAGCAATGTACCATAGAAGGTAGGGATGTGCTGTGGCACGTCCCTAGATAACATTGCCATGAAATCTGAGGATTAAACATTTATGACACCTGCTGTTTCCATCGAACACTTGCAAAAATCCTATGGTGAGGTAGCAGCAGTTAAAGATGTTACCTTTACTGTCCAACCTGGAGAAATCTTCGGGTTGCTGGGGCCCAACGGCGCGGGAAAGACAACCACCATACGCTGTTTATGTACGTTAACGAAACCTGATCAAGGGCGTGTGACGGTGGGGGGTGTCTCTAGCATCGAACAACCGAAAGCGGCGCGACGGAAACTGGGTTATGTGGCGCAAGAGGTGGCTTTGGATAAGGTTCTCACTGGAGAAGAGTTATTACAACTCCAAGCTAGTTTGTATCATATCCCGAGATCGATCGCGCGGGAACGCATTCCCCAATTGTTGAAGTTACTAGGATTAGAAGATTACGCTCACAAAAAAACAGGAACTTATTCTGGTGGCTTAAAAAAACGCCTCGATCTCGCGGCGGGATTACTTCATCAACCCGATGTGTTGGTGTTAGATGAACCAACTGTTGGATTGGATATCGAAAGCCGTTTTGTGGTTTGGGATTTTCTGCGAAAGTTGCGGGAAGCGGGAACAACGGTTCTCCTGACTAGCCATTATTTAGAAGAGGTGGATGCTCTCGCCGATCGAGTTGCTATCATCGACCAAGGAGAAGTTATCGCCAGTGGTACGCCTAATGAGTTGAAAGACCGTTTAGGGGGCGATCGAGTTACCCTCCGCATCCGAGAGTTTACTCCCACAGCAGAAGCGGAAAAAGCAAAAACCCATCTCTCTAATTTAGATTTTGTTAGAGAAATTATTGTTAATCCCGCGCAGGGAAATTCCCTGAATTTGGTGGTAGAACCCAATAGTAATCCCATTGGTTCGATCGAGCAAACTCTCTCTAATTTAGACTTACCCACCTTCGGCATTTCTCAATCTCGTCCCAGTTTAGATGATGTTTATCTCGCCGCCACTGGACGCACTTTAATGGATGCGGAAATGGCAGCAGCGAGTAATCGTGATCTCAAAGCGGAGAAAAAACAAGCGATGAAAGGAAGTTAATCGAGAAAACATAGGAGAACACAAATTATGAGTGATAGTATGACCCCTTTATCCCCAAATTCCATTGCGATCGAACAGGAAACCAGTTCGGAAAATCCCGTTGGTGAATTTTTCCAAGAAACGGGGGCTTTAACCAAACGTCTCTTTATCCAATTAAAACGTCGCCCTTCTACCCTCGTCGCTGGGATTATTCAACCGTTAATGTGGTTGATTTTGTTTGGTGCTTTGTTTCAGTATGCACCAGAAGGGTTGTTAGGAGAAGGGCTGAGTTATGGGAAGTTTCTCGCCCCTGGTGTGATTGTATTTACTGCTTTTTCGGGGGCTTTAAATGCGGGACTTCCTGTGATGTTCGATCGAGAGTTTGGTTTTCTCAATCGTTTGCTAGTCGCGCCGTTGAGTTCTCGCTATTCGATCGTTGCGGCTTCTACGATTTATATTATTAGTCTCAGCTTGTTACAAACCGCCTCGATCGTGGCGTTAAGTGCGGTAATCGGCGCTGGTTTACCCAGTTTAGCAGGTTTAGGCGCGATCGCATTGATTGTGTTCTTAATTGTCGCTGGTGTCACTGCTTTAAGTCTCGGTTTAGCCTTTGCGTTACCCGGTCACATCGAACTGATTGCAGTGATCTTTGTGACGAATCTTCCCCTACTGTTTGCCAGTACCGCCCTTGCGCCTTTAAACTTTATGGCAGACTGGTTAAAAGTTGTGGCGAGTGTCAATCCTTTAACCTACGCGATCGAACCAATTCGCTATATTTATCTCAACGGAGAATGGAGTCTCACCAGCACGGTTTTAGAAACATCCTGGTTTAACTTCTCCTTCGGCGCATCCATTCTCGCTTTAGTTGCTTTTGATTTAGTAATTCTCTTTCTCATTCAGCCGCTACTGCGTCGTCGTTTCGCTTAGTTTCTCAATTTCCGTAGGGGCGCTCGATCGCCCTTACCTGATCAAACGGAGTGCGATCGAATAGTGGCTAAAAGCTGCATCAAGTGTCACGATCGGAATGCTTTCAGCCAGAGATTGAGAGATGATAAGACGATCGTAAAAAGTTGATTAACTGTTCCCCCCTTACGAAGGGGGGTTAGGGGGGATTGATTGACAATTCTTATGGGATTGCTATAGCAGTTCTAATTCATTTGTAAAAAGTTGATAAACCGTTCCCCCCTTACGAAGGGGGGTTAGGGGGGATTGATTGACAATTCTTATGGGATTGCTATAGCAGTTCTAATTCATTTGTAAAAAGTTGATAAACCGTTCCCCCCTTACGAAGGGGGGTTAGGGGGGATTGATTTACAATTCTTATGGGATTGCTATATTACTGGTAACTGATTGATGTTGGGTTTCGTGTAGAGACGTTCCATGGAACGTCTCTACACAACCTACGTTTGACTGATTGTTGTTGGGTTTCGTATTCTCCACCCAACCTACGTTTGACTTATCGCAATGACAAAATCAGAATTATCAGCGCAAGAAAAGCAAGCAAAAATGAAAAACGAATCTATTACCAGAGTTACTTGGGATAAACTTGATCAAATGGAAGACTTAACCGATTGGGAACGAGTGAATAACATGACTGAGGAGGAAATCGAGCAAAACGCACTTGATGATCCTGACAATCCTCCTCTAACTGATGAAGAATTGAAATATCTTAAACCATTGTCAAATCCCCCCTTCAGAAAAACATGAAATCAAAAATTGTAACAGCGACATTTTTGGTAAAATAACTGAGGCTTAAACGTGCGTAAGACCTCCGTAAGAAAAATATGCCCCGTCGTACCGATTTAAAAAAAATTCTAGTGTTGGGTGCTGGTCCGATTATTATTGGACAAGCCTGTGAGTTTGACTATTCTGGAACGCAGGCTTGTAAAGCACTACGAGAAGAAGGTTATGAGGTGGTATTGGTCAATTCTAACCCCGCAACGATTATGACCGATCCAGAAACGACGGAACGCACCTACATTGAACCGTTAACGGCTGAAATTGTGGAAAAGGTGATTGCGAAAGAACGTCCTGACGCGCTTCTACCGACGATGGGAGGACAAACGGCGTTAAATGTGGCGGTGGAGTTGGCACAAGCTGGGATTTTGGAACGGTATCAGGTGGAGTTGATTGGGGCGAAATTACCAGCAATTACAATGGCAGAAGATCGCCAGTTGTTTAAGGAGGCAATGGCGCGGATTAATATTCCTGTGTGTCCATCAGGAATTGCTAGTAATTTAAAGCAAGCACGGACGATCGCCCTAGAAGAAATTGGTAGCTATCCGATCATTATTCGTCCTGCTTATACTCTCGGCGGGAGTGGCGGCGGTATCGCTTACAATCAAGAGGAATTTGAAGAAAAAGCGCAGCAAGGACTGGATGCGAGTCCCGTTTCTCAGATTCTCATTGAGCGATCGTTGCTGGGTTGGAAAGAATACGAATTAGAGGTGATGCGTGATCTGGCGGATAATGTGGTGATTATTTGCTCGATCGAAAACCTTGATCCGATGGGAGTGCATACAGGAGACTCGATTACAGTCGCACCCGCGCAAACGCTCACCGATAAAGAATATCAACGCTTACGAGACTATTCTAAACAAATTATCCGTGAAATTGGAGTCGAAACAGGCGGATCAAATATTCAATTTGCCGTTAACCCAGTGGATGGGGAAGTGGTGGTAATTGAAATGAATCCTCGCGTGTCTCGTTCTTCTGCTTTAGCCTCGAAAGCGACGGGATTTCCTATTGCTAAATTTGCGGCGAAGTTAGCGGTGGGTTACACCCTCAATGAAATTCCCAACGACATCACGAAGCAAACTCCAGCTTCCTTTGAACCGACAATTGATTATGTGGTGACAAAAATTCCTCGCTTCACCTTTGAAAAGTTCCCTGGCTCTAAACCAAACCTTAGCACACAAATGAAGTCAGTAGGGGAAGCCATGGCGATCGGGCGCACTTTCTGCGAATCCTTCCAAAAAGCACTACGTTCCCTCGAAACTGGGCGTTATGGGTGGGGATGCGACCAGAAGGAAAAATTGCCCTCTGTTAATCAAATTCGCGCCCAATTACGCACCGCAACGCCCGATCGCATCTTTACGGTGCGCCACGCTTTCCAGTTGGGAATGACAACAGAGGAGATTCATCAGCTAACGGCGATCGATCCTTGGTTCTTAAACCACTTATCTAGCATTATTGCAGGGGAAAAATTCCTGAAAGCAACCCCTCTCGAAGCCATCACCGCCGAACAAATGCGAGAAATCAAACAACTGGGTTTCAGCGATCCACAAATTGCCTTCGCTACGGAAACCACAGAAGCCGCAGTGGCAAAAAAACGGGGCGATCTCAACATTTTTCCCGTTTATAAAATGGTGGATACCTGCGCCGCAGAATTTGAAGCGTTTACTCCCTATTATTATTCCACCTATGAGGAGGGAGAATCAGAGGTGATTCCTTCTGAAAAGCCAAAAGTGATGATTTTAGGCGGTGGACCGAATCGCATTGGACAAGGAATTGAATTTGATTATTGCTGTTGTCATGCGTCTTTTTCCCTGTCCGATGCGGGTTATGAGACGATTATGGTGAACTCGAATCCCGAAACGGTTTCCACCGATTACGATACCAGTGATCGATTGTATTTTGAACCCTTAACACGGGAAGATGTTTTTAATATCATCGCTGTGGAACGTCCGCAAGGGATTATTATTCAGTTTGGGGGACAAACGCCGTTAAAACTAGCGGTTTCTCTAGAAGAATATCTCGACCAACATCAAGATACGATTCCTACTAAGATTTGGGGAACGTCTCCCGACTCGATCGATATCGCAGAAGACAGAGAACGATTTGAGCAAATTTTACGGCAATTAGTGATTGATCAGCCTCCCAATGGACTGGCGAGAAGTTATGAGGAAGCGTTGGTGATCGCAGGAAATATTGGCTATCCCGTCGTTGTGCGTCCGTCTTATGTGTTGGGGGGTCGGGCGATGGAAATCGTCTATTCTGACCAAGAGTTAGAACATTATATGAGTTTTGCGGTGCAAGTAGAACCCGAACATCCGATTCTGATTGATAAGTTTTTAGAAAACGCGATCGAAGTGGATGTAGATGCGATCGCAGATCAACAAGGAAATGTGGTCATTGGCGGTATTATGGAACACATTGAACAAGCGGGGATTCATTCTGGGGACTCAGCTTGTTCTCTCCCCTATGTCTCTCTCAGTGAAACTGTGGTCAATACTATCCGCAAAGGTACAGAACAACTCGCAAAAGCGCTGAAAGTTGTGGGATTAATGAATATCCAATTTGCGGTTCAAGGAGAAACAGTTTACATTTTAGAAGCCAACCCCCGCGCTTCTCGAACCGTTCCCTTTGTCTCTAAAGCCACTGGTGTTCCCCTTGCGAAAATTGCCTCGCTGGTGATGTCTGGACAAACCCTACCTGAGTTAAACTTTACCCAAGAACCGCAACCGCGACATATTGCGGTAAAAGAGGCAGTTTTACCCTTTGAAAAATTCCCCGAAACCGATGTTATTCTCGGTCCAGAAATGCGTTCTACTGGGGAAGTGATGGGAATCGACTATGATTTTGGGAAAGCGTTTGCCAAAGCAGAATTAGCCGCTGGTCAACGTTTACCCCTATCAGGAACGGTTTTTGTTTCCACGAACGATCGAGATAAAAAAGCGGTGATTCCTGTGATTAAAGAATTTATAGCATTAGGATTTAATATTATCGCCACTGAAGGCACAAAAGTCGCCTTAGAAGCAGAAGGCTTAACAGTGGGATTACTTTTGAAATTACATCAAGGTCGTCCTCATGTGTTAGATGCAATTAAAAACCGTGAGATTCAACTGATTATTAATACACCCACTGGACAGGAAGCACAAACCGACGGACAATTAATTCGACGCACCGCTTTAGCTTATAAAATTCCGATGGTGACAACGATCGCGGGTGCAAATGCTAATGTCCAAGGCATTCGATCGTTACAATCTGGATCATTAGATGTGAAAGCATTACAAGATTACCAGAACCCTATTTAGAAAAGTAGGTTGGGTGAAGCGAAGCGAAACCCAACACAAATATATAAACTCCTATTTAGTAAGTTCCACCGCATCCCGTCCATCAAGGGGCTGTAAATAAACCTTAACCTGTTCCTCTGTAGAAGTGGGGAGAGTTTTCCCCACAAAATCAGGATGAATGGGAAGCTGACGGTGTCCGCGATCGACCAGAACCACCAACCAAATGCTAACAGGTCGCCCATATTCTGTGACCGCATTCAAAGCAGCGCGGGCGGTACGTCCTTTATAAATAACATCATCCACTAAAACCACCGTTTTGTTCGTTAAATCAAAGGGAATATCAGTTTTAGCAGGAGTCCGAGTTTTAATTTGATCTAAATCGTCTCGATAAAAGGTAATATCTAAAGCGCCAACGGCGACAGAAACCCCTTCTAACGTCTCAATTTGTTGTCCTAACATTTTCGCCAGGGGAACACCTCTGGTGTGAATCCCTAAAAGCACAAGATTAGATAAATTATCAGCTTTTTCGATGACTTGAGACGCTAATCGAGTAATCGCACGTCTGATTTCTTCTGTAGATAAAATCTCAACAACTTTCATTAATCGCTTTTCTTAATTCTTATTTCGTAGCTTCGGAATGAGCCATAATCCGATAAAATAGGCATTGATCGCAACGATCGCGCCCACAACCGTACATCCTAATAATAAGGTTGCAATAAAGGTTTTTCCCGCTTCTAAAATTTCTGTGCTAGAAGTCCAATCAATATCCGTCGATAAATAGTGAGTTCCTAACAAGAATTGTCCCACTTTAAAGTTAAATAAATAAATGGGAATATAAGTCAAAGGATTACTAATCCAAGTGCCAACGGCGGCAGTAATTTTGTTTCCTCGTACTAAAATCGCCAAAAGAACGCCGAGAAGGGTTTGTGCGCCAAAAAAAGGGAATAAACCAGCAAAAACTCCCATGGCTAAACCCCGCGCAATTGCTGGGGTGGTACTACGCAAACGAATGATTCGTAAATAGAGATAGCGCAGTTTTCGTTTCCACCAGGACTGTTTTCGTTTTTTTTGATTGAGAAAAGAGGCGGGTTGCATAAGTTTGGATCAAGCGATAGTTAACCGAATTGCGCGATCGCCACATTACTTTTATCTTACCTCGTTAGGCAATTACTCCCCCATAATTGGGGGCTGGGGGGCTTAACGTTTTCTGCTGTAGGAACGCCTAGCAGGTTTTCTCAATTCTAAACTCACTTCAATAAAAGTATCTCGTCTCAAGACAGGATAATTACTGACCCAGAGATCAAGTTGTGGGAGATAAGCATCACTAATTTTGCTGATACGAGCCAGATCAGGGTCTTTAGATAGAACTAATAATTCCACCACTTGACCGGTTTTAATGTTGCGATGGAGACGACGGAGAGGGGCTTGAATTTGGATTTCAAAACCACTTTTATCCCCCACTTGTAGGTTAATTCGCCGTTCTCGGTTTTCGACAATGACTAATTCTCCCTGTTCGTTAACGGTTTCTTCTGTTCCCACTAACTCTTCGCTGACAAAGACTTCTAAAACTCGCCCTCGCCAAAACCCACTATAAGGAAAACGGCGATAAGTGCTATTGCGTCGAGTTGCCCAGTAAACTGGAGACCATAACCAATATAAACCAGCGATCGCGCAAAATAAAGAAGTTGTCGCCCCACCACTCCTAGTAATTTCTCCCAGTAACCAAATCACAACAACCCCCACAAACGAGATTAACAGTTTACGGAGAAAATCGGGCCACTCACCCGCATAATAGCGATATTGTTCGGCAGTGGCTGTGAAGGGGATTAATTGCTCAAATTTCTTGCGAGTGATGGGAACTAGCATAGAATCATAGAGAATAGGCAAATGTTTTTATTTTATCAGTGTTGTTTACAGAGGTTGCTCGATCGGGGAATCTGTTGATTAAAATTCTAATATCTTGGTTTTTGTAAATAGAAGGAAGATAAAACGCTAAAAATTTTTTTCTGTCGGTTGGGTGATAACCCAACAAATGTTATCCGTAGGTTGGGTGATAACCCAACATTGCAAAATTGCTGCTTGATGTTGGGTTTCATTATCATTGCACCGAACCGACATCCCGTTGGGTTTCATTATCATTGCACCGAACCGACATCCTGTTGGGTTTCATTGCTGATGTTGGGTTTCATTATTGGTGACTGGATTACACTAGAAAAGCATTGCTTTATTTTTCCAGAAACCTATGCAGCCCGTTGATTTAACCACTCTCAGAGCCATTTGCGCCGAATTACGGAAAGGTTGGCTACCTGCTCGTCTTGAACAAGTCTATCAGCGCGATCGCGCTACAATATCTCTAGCCCTCCGTACCCTAAAAGGAAGAGATTGGTTAACCCTTTCTTGGCATCCTCAAGCCGCCAGAATTTGCCTTGATGACGCACCGCCTCGCACTCCCGACACCTTCACCTTTAGCGACCAACTTCGCCATCAACTGCAAGGTTTAGCACTCACAGCAATGCCCCTAATTTCGCCCTGGGAACGGGTGATTAACTTCCAATTCGCCCCCCGACCCGACGACCCCCCTTTATGGCATCTCTACGCTGAAATTATGGGGAAATACAGCAACATTATTCTTACCGATGCTAATCAACAAATTATCACCGCCGCACACCAAGTCAGTGCAGAAAAATCCAGTTTGCGTCCCATTCAAACTGGACACATTTACGAACCTCCTCCTCCCCTCACTGGAAGCATCCCCAATGTTAAGGAATACCAAGAAACCTGGCAAGAAAAAGTCAGTTTAATTCCCACCCAATTGAAACAACAACTCCTCAAAACTTATCGCGGTTTGGGACCAAATTTAGTAAAAGCAATGATCCAACGTGCTGACTTAAACCCTCAACAAACCGCTGACACGCTTACTCAAGAAAACTGGAATACGCTCTTTCAAATTTGGCAAGAATGGTTACACATTCTCGAAAGTGAACAATTCCAACCAGGTTGGACAGAAAACGGTTTTACAGTTTTAGGTTGGGGAATGATTGAACCAGTTTCTTCAATCCAAACCATCATTAAAGATTATTACACCGAACAACTGAATCAACAAGTTTTTAAACAACTTCATCACCAACTCTTCCAGAAAGTTAGTAACTTAATTAAAAAACAAACCCAAAAACAAGAAACCTTTCAACAGCGATTGAAACAATCAGATGAGGCGGAAATCTATCGTCAACGGGGAGACTTATTGATGGCTTATTCCTATCAATGGGAACCTGGAATGGATGCCATAGAGTTACCTGATTTTGAGACAGGAGACTTAATCCGTATTCCCCTTAACCCAGAAAAAAATGCGATTCAAAACGCTCAAAGTTACTATAAACGTCATCAAAAATTAAAACGCGCTCGCACGGCGGTAGAACCTTTATTAGGAGAAACTAATCAAGAAATTAATTATTTACAGCAAGTGGAAGCTGCACTCAAACAATTAAAAGATTATCAGCAAGGGGAAGATTTACAAACCCTAAAAGAAATTCAAGAAGAATTAATCGAACAAGGCTATATTATTCCCCAAAGAGAACGATCGACCTCGCAAGCAACCCAACCCATTACTTATTATTCTCCTCATGGTTATGAGGTTTTAGTGGGACGAAATAATCGACAAAATGATCAGTTAACCTTTCGTCTGGCGACTGATTATGATTTATGGTTTCACGCTCAAGAAATCCCAGGCAGTCATGTCTTATTACGCTTACCTGCTGGTGCAATTCCAGACGAAAAAGACTTACAATTTGTTGCCAATGTTGCTGCTTATCATAGTCGCGGGAGAGAAAGTCAACAAGTTCCTGTTATTTATACAAAACCCAAATATGTTTATAAACCAAAAGGAGCAAAACCAGGGATGGTAATATACGATCGAGAAACGGTAATTTGGGGAACACCGTAAACAAATATTCGCCCCTTTCTAAGGCAGGTTCTTTTCATTCTCCCCCTTAAATTTACACTGACAACTCCTGAATCGGCTTGCATACCATATTTTCCCAATTTCACCCACTACTTTTCCTTATGGTAAGTCTTCAGCAAAAGACTCCGTAGGTTGGGTGAAGGTAACGAAACCCAACATCAATATTTGTTATTTGTTCACTGGTCACTGATCACTGGTCACTGATCACTGGTCACTGATCAGTGACCAGTGATCACTGGTTACTGATCACTGGTCACTGATCACTGGTCACTGATCACTGGTCACTGATCACTGGTTACTGATCACTGGTCACTGATCACTGGTCACTGATCACTGGTCACTGATCACTGGTCACTGACTATTGGGGACGTTTGCCAAAAATCGTTTGTCCTAACCGAATCATGGTTGCTCCTGCTTCTATGGCGAGAGGATAATCCCCAGACATTCCCATTGAGAGTTCTTTCATGGAAAAATGATGATTTTGAGATTGAATTTGTTGTGCTAAATCACGGACTTTCTCAAATCCAGTTTGGGTTTCTGCTGCGGATTGACCAAAGGGGAGAATCGTCATCAAACCTTGAATACTTAAATGATGATACTGTTCAAGAGTGGGGAGTGCGTCTAATAATTCGGGAATTGTCCAGCCGTATTTGTTGGGATCAGATAGCGGTTTCACTTGGAGGAGAATTTTCGGGGAAGTGATTTCGAGATCGCCCAGGAGTCGATCGAGCCGACTGGCAAGTTTTACACGATCACAAGTATGAATCCAATCAAAGTGAGTGAGAGCCAATTTCGCTTTATTGGTTTGAAGATGACCAATAAAATGCCAGCGAATATCTTTTAAATCTTGTAATGCTTTTTGTTTGGTGAGTGCTTCTTGGATTTTATTCTCACCAAAATCTCGAATTCCTGCGGCGTATGCTTCTCGTATTGCTTCCTCCGATACAGTTTTTGTTACTGCAATCAACCTCACCTGTGACGGTAAAGTTTCACTCAGTTCTTGAATGCGTTTTGTGATTTTACCAGTCATTGAAAAATACGTTTATAGGTTTCATTTAAGAGGGAATAGTCTTCCTTAGCGCCGAGACGACGCAGTTTCCGTAACCGATTTTCTATCATCAGACGAGCGTCGGAGCGGCTTTTGCTTTCAAAGGTTAATCCTTCCTCGCTCACTGTCACTACAAAAAAGAGACGTTGAGCATAAAGAGTAGCAAAAATTTCTTGGTTCGACTCAATAATACAAACGCGGTAAAGTAAGCCAAAAGTTGGGTGATTTATATAGGTTTCATTCGTATTCATTCAAATTTTGCCGTGATGTTTGCTCCAAGTTCTCTACCAAATCCGAGGAAAAGACTTAATGATACTTTGATGATATCTTGCTGAGGAAATAATCTTAAATTTTAGGAGAGGGTAAAATTCCTAAAAGAAGAAGCCACCAAGGTACTTTAAAATCAGGAACGAGCCAAGAAGCCTGTCTTAAGGCTGGAATCGCTGCGGGAAGAATAAATCGCAACGATCGCAAAGAAACAGGACGATTCCCGTCTCGATCGAGCAAATTATACCGTTGAGCGACTTCGGCGACAATTTGCACTTTTCCCGTGAGAGATTGTAAATTGGTTTCTGCGGCTAAAGCAGCAATTACTCGTCCCGTAAAAAGGGGAGTTTCCCAATTATATCGATCGCGCAAGACAGAAGTTTGCGGATCAATGTCTTCTTGGCTCATTTGATCAGCAAATCGTGAAATCGCTTCTGTTCCAACAATACCTGGCCACAGGGCGATCGAAGTAACATTTTTTGATTTTAATTCCTGTGCCATTTCTGCGGCTAATCGATCGCAAGCGGCTTTTCCTACGCCATAAGCAACCCCAAAAATGGGAGACATTCCTCCCCAAGAGGAAATTGTACAAATTAATCCTTGTTGACGCTGACTCATTAACCGTGCTGCGAATAAACTCGCTATGTAATGACTCCGTAGCCCTACGTTATTCACCGCATCCCATAAGTCGGGTTCGTTTTCCCAAAATGGTTGTCCCGAGGCTTGGGCGATCGAGCTTACTCCTGCAAATACATTATTGACTAATACATCAAGCCTGCCCTTTTGCTCTCGATCGATGCGCTGAAACAACTGTCGGACTTGTTCATCATCACTATGATCCACCTGTACGGGAAAACAAACCCCACCGGCTGCTTCTACCGCCGTTTGAGTGTCGGTGAGCGTTCCTGATTCCTCTCCAGAAGGGGAAAGGGTGCGACCTGTAATATAAACCGTTGCGCCAGCTTCTCCTAAGCCAATGGCAATTCCCTTCCCAATTCCCCGTGTCGCACCAGTGACTAGAGCGATTTTCCCTGCAAGTGTTTTCATCTATTCTTCGTGCTGGAGACTCCCAATATAATCGGTAACTGAGCGCGGTCGTTGTTCTGATTTATTGGGAGAGGAAAGCACGTCCTCCATTTAATGTGTTTACAATTAAGTTAGTGTTCCGTTTCAAAAGTTGAGTCTTTTTGGCTGAAAATTGTCCCAGTCTTTTCCAATCAAAGTCAGAAACTGAGACTTGAGTTTTGGTGTCTCCTGAAACCCAGCCTTGATATTTGATTCCTTTCCTTTCTGTCTCGACATAATCTCCCTTACGGAAGCCATGTCGAGTTGTTGTGCCTCCATATTTCCGTCTCACCCCACCTGTAGTAGGAATCATTAATTGAAGCTGACGGCGACTAACTGGAGGTCTTTTAATTACTGAGAAAGGGGCATTTGTTATCTCAACACTTCCTTCAAACCATCCTTTGTCTCCTTTTAAATATTTGTACTTCAAGAACTCGTGGGAAGCTAAAGCAACTCCATCAACGGCATGAGTGGCAGGGGTTTGATTAGACTTATTTCGGTCTTTCTCTAACCCAAGAAGTTCTCTTCTTGCTGAAGTTTCCCACCCAAAAAGCGTGGTGACAAGAGCAATGCTCGGCAGCCACTGTTCTGTCATTACCTTTTGTCCTACCATCACTGGGGAGAATCCCTGATCACCTTTCGCTTTAACGATTTCGTAGATGATAGAAGAGATGGGAAAAAGTTGGGATAACTCTTTGACCACACGATATTCAAGCTGTCGATTCGCTTTAATACGCTTGAGGAAGTTTGTGGCAACGACGATTATTAAACCGTTTCTGACGGTGAGAACGTTGGTCAAAGGGTAATTTACGATTAATTCGTCTTCCTCTTCTTCCACGACGCATCATCGCTCTGGTTTCCATGTGGTTTTTAACCCGTTGGAATGGTAACTCTAGATGGGCGGTGAATAAAGTAGCTTTAGATGATTGAACTCCAATCCCTGAGTAATGCTTTCCTGGGTCAATTCCCACCGCTACAGGTTGGATTTCTTCTCCAGATTCAATGGTTAACTGAACTGCGAAGAAATGTAAGTCGTTTTTGTAAATCACCGCCTTTCCTTCTTTAAGCCAACGTCTAGCACGACTAGCCTTAGTAGGCATTAATGGTTTTCCGTTTTTTGATCGAACTGGTACACGAGACATGGAGATAATCCTTTCGCTCTGGAAGTTTTTAACCTCTTCGCCCACCTTGACCAAGATGCGCGGAATGCGCCGCCGCGTTCCTGCCCGAATCGAATTCGGGCAGGGTCGGCGGTCCCTTCTTAAGGCAACCCTCCAACGAGTTTTAGAGATAATCCGAACTAGAGGAGATCGGGTAAGGTTCGAGAGTCGCCTCTCTCCCCTCCCCTAAGAACCGTACGTGACAGTTTCCCATCATACGGCTCAAGCCTTACTTCCAGCCTTCGTCTTGGTTTTTGAACTGTGTACCTGCTTATGACACGCTTTGTGTAAGTGGACTAGATTCTCAGCGTCGTCTGAGCCACCGTCTTTCGCAGGTACTATATGGTGAGTCTCGATTTCTTCTCCGTTATAAAGGCTATCACCACAGACAGGACATTTATGCTCTTGCATCTTGGCTACTTGCTCGTATTTAGAACCTTTTGCCCATTTTTGTTTTCCTATCTTGAGGCTTCGATTTTGCCAGTAATCCCGAAGTGAGGGGTCATCAGGGCTTGCTGTCCCTTTGACCTTCACGTGCCTTACTATGGGTGTACTACCAATGTCATAGAGGATAAAGAGTGTATCCTTATTTCCACGACCAGTCCCTTTACACATGAAAGTCCAATGATTCCCTTTGTATGAACCGAAATATCTATCTCGTACCCACATTTTGGACTTTAGGGGGTGTCGCCGACAGCACCATTTCCAGAGGTATTGCCACACTCGATGTGAGATGTAACTAAAGGTTTCTTTGCTAACCACCCCTCTGTAGTAGTTAGCAAAACCTCGGAGAAGTGGATTTAGGACTTTAATGACTTCTTCCTGAGTACAGGCTTTCATTTTGCTTAGAGTTTCCCCAATCTTTTTACAGAAGGCAAGTACCTTCTTTTTCTGGGGCTTAATCAATAGTTTGCCACCGTAGTGACGTAAGTTGAACCCAAGAAAGTCAAAACCTTCTTCCATTGGGACGATTCTCGTCTTCTCCGAGCTTATTTCCAGACCTCGTTCTAACATCCACTGCTTTATCTGGTCAAGTATGTGTTCTAGGCTTTCCTTATCCTTAGAAGTAACCACGAAGTCATCCGCATATCGAATAACTCCGAGCTTCGGATTGACTGACTTAATAAAATCCTCCAACCCGTGTAACCCAATGTTTGCTAGTAGAGGGCTAATCACTCCACCTTGTGGTGTTCCCATGTCGGTCGGATTCAGTACACCCTTATCGAGATAACCAGTTTTTAACCATCCTTCAATTAAATCCCCACGTGGAACAGACTCAATTGCTATCAGGATGGATTCATGGGCAATGTTGTCGAAGAATCCTTTAATATCAGCGTCTAGAACCCAAGTGTCACGTCCTCCTTGAACTCTCGTAAAACATTGAGCTATGGCATCGTGACAACTCCGACCGCATCTAAACCCATAAGAATTAGGCTCAAATACAGCTTCCCATTGGGGTTCCAGTATATTCTTAACCATTGCTTGTGCGACTCTATCCCGCACGGTAGGGATTCCGAGGGGACGTTTCTTCCCGTTGGGTTTGGGTAGGTAAACTCGTCGTGTCGAGTTAGCTTTGGGCATTTCCCAACTGTTCACAAGTTTCACTCGCTCGTTTGGGGTATTTATTACCTCCTTTCAATCAGCATTTTAGCTTGTTGGATGATGGATTTTTCCTTGTGGAGAACAACAAAATCATCTGCATACCTTACGATGGATATACTCCGACGGTTTACCGACTTTCCTCTCCCTTTCCAGGTTTCAGCCCATTGTTTAATGTACTCCTCAAGTCCATGCAGGGCGATGTTTGCCAATAGAGGACTTATCACCCCTCCTTGTGGTGTTCCCTCATTTGTTGGAAACCAATCGCCTCTATCCAAGACCCCCGATTTCAACCAAGCTCGAATCTGTCGAGCCATAGTCGGGGTTGTATTTAATTTTTCTAAGAGAACACTGTGGTTTATACGGTCGAAGCATTTGGAAATATCAGCGTCTAAAACCCATTTATCTTTTAGACTTATGGATTTGAAAATTGCTTTTTCCGCATCATGGCAAGAACGTCCTGGTCTGAATCCGTACGAATTCGGCTCGAATTTTGCTTCCCATTCTGGCTCCAAAGCCAATTTGAGAAGTGCCTGTCTCGCACGGTCTTCCATTACTGGAATGCCCAGACCCCGCTTTTCTGCGCGACCTGGTTTTGGAATCCAGACCCGTCTTAAGGATTTACCCTTCCCTGTAAGGGTTAGGCTTTCAGCAAGGCTCAACCGTTGTTTAGGACTTAGGCTTTTTATACCATCTATCCCTGCGGTATTTTTTCCCTTGTTATCCTGCGAAATGCGCCGTACTGCTAAGAGCTTGGCACACCAAGACCGTAACAATAATCTTTGAAGTTTGTGAACTTTAGCCACGTCACCACTTTGAGAAGCTCGATAAATCCGTTTTTGGAGCTTAAATACTCTTAATTCCACCTCTCGCCAGTCAATCTGACTCCACTCTGTTTCTGCCATGAGATTCAACCCAAAGCCTAACCAGAGCATTAAGAAGGTTTTTGTCCGAGCATCACATTTATACTTCATTGAGTTCATAACTTTACCCTACTTCACTTATTATCTTCGTAATCTAAAGTGGCTACGTCTGCTTATCCTCCTTGTTAAAGAAGGCTTTTGCTTCTTAGCCAATCCTGCCCTCGTCCTACCTGACAAATGAGCCAGAGATTGCATCCCGACAGACTACTTGAGAAATCGACCTTCCCCAAGAGTATGAACGAAGGTTATTTCGTTTCTGATTTCCATTCATTGAGACTTTAGCCCCCTACTATCCTCCGAGTAAATCTATAGGTGTGATATAAGCTACTTGATACTTATATCATTTTACTCTGGTCTTATTTCGACCCTTGCGACAGCCTTTACGCAAGTTCCTAATTACGAAGGTTCAAGCATAGGTTTGTTGACTAGACATAGCCTCTTGCTAGGGATTTACCAGTTTAGGCTTCCAGCAGTGACCCCATTTAACCCTGCTTCATCCTCCAATCTCCCGTTATACCCGAAGGGTTAACGGGAGTCGTTGAAAATCTGTTAGTCTTGGCGTGATCAAACGCTTTCCAAGATAGCAGTCTTCTCCTCTTGAAGCGAAATCAAATTGGTTCGATAATATGATGGGTGAAGACGCTTAACCTGATTACTCTCTTTTAAAACCATGGCTCGATACACTTGCAGATTTTCTGTTGCGATCCCTTTAGAGCACCTTGAATCATCTCTTATGGAGGTTTTAGAATCCTGTCATCTAGAAATGATCTATGACACTGGAGAGTACCTCATGGCGCGAGAAGTACCGAACCGCGCTCCTTTTCCGAAGCTGGTGACAGCAGAAGTTTTGATCGATCGCACCACCGCGACTGCTGAGGAAGTTCGCATGAATTTAGTGATGAAAAATGAAGAACTCCCGTTACAAACCAACAACCACTGTCGCCAAATGTTTGATCTAATGCAAGAGGCTTTAGTCGCATATTCCCAGTGGCAATTATTAAATAAAGTCGCTGGTTAGCCTCGATTTCTGGTAATAAGAGAAGCCCAAGCGAATTGGGGTAAAACGAGCATCCGTCGCCAGCGCGAAGGCTCTTGATAGAGGCGATATAACCATTCTAAATTGTGTTCACAGAACCAAGTCGGCGCTCGTTGTTTTGCTCCTCCCCAAATATCAAAAGCGCCGCCAACTCCAATCCAAATCGCTTGTGGACAAAGATGACGGTTTTTAGCAATCCAAAGCTCCTGACGAGGTACACCTAACCCGACTAAAATTAAACGGGGTTGCTGTTCACTTAGTTGTTGACAGAGTTGCGTTTGTTCTTCTGGGGAGAGGTATCCATGTTGAGTGGTGATAGACAAATTGGGATACTGATCACGCCACTGTTGAGCGGCGGCTTCAGCGCGGTTGGGAACTCCCCCATAGAAAAAAATTTCCCTCTCTGTCTTCTTCTCAGCGATACTTTTGATCAAATACCCCGCCAGTTCAATTCCTGGACAACGCTCCTGTTGTTTTCCCTGTAGGCGTAAGGATAACACGACTCCTGCTCCGTCGGGGATCACTAATTCGGCTTGCTCGATCGCCTTGGCTAAGTCACCGTCTTTCCTCGCTAACATCACCATTTCTGCATTGAGCGTCACCACATGAACTCCTTGACCCAGATGCCAACAAGTTCGTAACCAACGAACATAATCAGAGAGCAGATGAACTTGGATTCCCAACACAGTCGCTGTTTTGGGAGTCATTGATACGGAATTTATCTCACCAGAGAAAGTCATTTTTCTTGCTCGGAAGAAGCGGTTTCTTGGCGACGAATCGCGAGGAGAAACCCTAAAGCAACGAGAATGTTGGACAGCGTGAGAAAAGATTCTGCGCTGCCATGTAACCAATCCACATTGGCTAGGGATTCGCCATAAACCCGTTCGGCGTAAATACCAGCGGGAATTGTCACCAACACAAATAATAACAGCACATAGAACCCAATAACGGCTAAACGTGGAAATTGACCCGATCGAGTGAGAAACCAAAGAAAGCCCAGGTAGGGAAATAGGGAAGCGGCGAACAAGGTTTGTTTATCTAGCATTGACTTTTATTGATTAGATTCAAAATAGCAATACTTCTATTCCTTACAGATGATTGCTTTATTGTAAAAAATCAGTTACATTTATTTACAGAAGCTAATTGAACGAGTATTTATTCATTAAGAGGTCATCATGGAAGAAAATCGTAACGATTTCAAATTTGGTTTCAACCCTTCCGCAGAAAACTGGAACGGTCGCCTAGCAATGATCGGCTTTGTGGCTGCTTTACTCACCGAAATCCTCAGTGGACAAGGTGTACTCCATTTCTGGGGACTTCTCTAAACTAAAATCGTATTCATTTTTGGGCGGGAGTGGTAATCTACCTCCTTCCTCTCCCAAGTTAAATTTAAGCGTTTAGAAATTATAACATAAGGCTGGGTTGATTTGTCTCTCCCAGCTTTTTGTTTTTTGGATTGCTGTAACAAATTTATTTGCTAATGTCAAGTCTTTCCTTTTGGGGTTAAGTTTAGCTTAACAAAAATCAATGTGAATAGATTGCTTTGTCAAGGGGAGTGATTCTCGAAAATATCACGAGTTTCCGCTATCTGAGTCGGCAATTTCTATTTTTGGCACTAATACCCATTATTTAGAAATACTCTATCACGAAAAATGTTGACGCGCAAGTCCACCCACCCCAAAAATCCTGATTTCGTTCTTTGTTACTGTTTGTAATATAAGTAATTGTAATTATTTAACGTAAGAAGTTGAGAAAAGTTAATTTTATCGCGGTGAATTGGTGTTCCCTGAAACAGGTAAGAGGTGAGGTTGGGTTGATTGTTTTTCCACCTCACCTCAGTCTTATTTGGGATTAGGAATGAGGGTAATTAATTTTTGTTGATGCAACGATCGAGCGTCTTCGAGGGTGGCTGTAGTTTGTTTGATCATCTCTGCTAATGAAAGCTGTTTTTCAACATTTTGGTCGATCGCTTGTAAGAGTTTAAATGAATTTTCAGACAAAGTAACTAATTCATAATCAGGGTTAAATAAAGTTTGACTTTCCCAACCTTCTAAACAGGGATGACGTTCTGGAATTGCGTTTAAAAAGTCTGTATCTTTTGACCAATTAAATTGAGGAAGCGGCGGTTTAGCGAGGAAAAATTCGTAGTGAGTGACTTCAGGATCAAGTAATTCGATAAGTCGATATCGATCGCGCGGCGAAAGTTGATTTGTCTTTGCTAAGATTTCTGGAGCATTTCCTAACAGCCGTTCAATTTGCCAAAACTTGGGATTAGAAAAGCCGACAAACTCTAATCCTGACGCTGTAACTAAATCAAATAAAGTATTGATATTGTAGTCAATTTCTTGAGGATGAACATACATATCAGCAAAGCAAGCATCTCGTTGATTATCAAGCGCCCAACGCTCTTTTTCTCGTTTAACGATGCGATTCTCTTGAGGAAGCGTTTCAAACAGTTTCCGACCAATTTTGACCCCTTCTTGATAGTTTTCTGGTTGGAGAAGGGAGATCGCATTCTGCATTAAACGCACTTCCCACCGTCCTAACTCCCCATAAACAAAAATGTGCATAATCCCACCAGGAGTGAGTTTTTCTGCGAGGGCTTTAATTCCCGCCGTTGGATCAGGAAGATGGTGTAACACACCGACACAGTTAATCATCTGAAACTGACCATCTAATTGGTGTGCGTTTTCTAAATTCATTTGCTGAAATTGAACACGATTTGCACCACTGCGCTGACACCTTTCTTTTGCCACCTCGATCGCGCTTTCACTGATATCAATTCCGACAACTGATGCTTCAGGATTGAGATGAACTAAATATTCTGTCCCGACACCTGTTCCACAACCCGCGTCCAAAATGCGAATCTCTTGTTGTGGGGGTTTACGTCCTGTACAAAAATCATAAGCAGCAATCCAACTCCAGCGCCAATTGTAACCAGGTGGGGGTTCATCTAAGAGAGGTTCAGGGGGAAAGGGATAAGTATTGTAAAGATTTGCAACTGCGGAATGAATACTTCGATCGTCAGACATTTCTATAATTATTTTGAAACTGTAGGTTGGGTGATAACCCAACATCATCTTATCCTCATCTCCACTACATCTTGTGTTGGGTTACGTTTCCCTTCACCCAACCTACATCTTGTGTTGGGTTACGTTTCCCTTCACCCAACCTACATCTTGTGTTGGGTTACGTTTCTCTTCACCCAACCTACATCTTGTGTTGGGTTACGTTTCTCTTCACCCAACCTACAGGTGGTGTTGGGTTACGTTTCCCTTCACCCAACCTACATCTTGTGTTGGGTTACGTTTCTCTCCACCCAACCTACATCTTGTGTTGGGTTACGTTTCTCTCCACCCAACCTACTTGAGTCAAATAGTAGGTTGGGTGATAACCCAACTTTACTCATTCTTAGCCTCAAGTTTTACTTTTTTCGATTCAATCTACTCACTAGGGTAAAATATTTTTCCGCTACCATGTAAAAAACAATCACAAGCAACAAACACTCAATTACTCATTTAATTATGTCAGTGGAAACAGATTTTTTAGCCTCGCTTAATTCTTCACAACGTCAAGCTGTTCAACATTTTTGTGGTCCTTTATTGGTGGTTGCGGGTGCGGGTTCTGGAAAAACTCGCGCTCTTACTTATCGCATTGCTCATTTAATTTTAAATCATAAGGTTAATCCTGAAAATATTTTAGCGGTAACTTTTACTAATAAAGCGGCGAAGGAGATGAAGGAGCGTATTGAGCTTATTTTTTCTCGACGGTTAGCGCAAGAAAAACACGGACAACGGTTAGAATTACTTTCTGAATATGAACAAACTAAACTTCGATCGAGCGCTTATAGAAGTATAATAAAATATCTTTGGATTGGAACGTTTCACAGTCTTTTTGCGCGAATTTTACGTTATGATATCAATAAATACCAAGACAAAAAAGGCTACGAATGGACAAAAAGTTTCACAATATATGATGAATCTGATGCCCAAAGTTTAGTTAAAAAAATTGCTACTAAAGAACTGAATATTGATGATAAAAAGTTCAATCCTCGTTCTCTTCGATACAGCATTAGTAATGCCAAAAATCAAGGACTTTACCCAGAAGATGTCCTCACCCAACAGCCTACCTATCGGGGAAGAGTCATCTCAGAAGTTTATCAAGAATATCAAGCGCAGCTGGCGGCTAATAATGCTCTAGATTTTGATGATCTGATTCTGATTCCGACGCGATTATTTGCTCAAAATGAATCGGTTTTAGGGTATTGGCATCAACAGTTTAAACATATTTTAGTGGATGAATATCAAGATACGAATCGCATCCAATACCAATTAATTAATCTTCTTGCGACTAATGGCGAAACGAATCGAAAAAACTTAAATTGGGAGAATCGATCGATTTTTGTGGTGGGAGATGCGGATCAATCTATTTATTCTTTTCGCATGGCTGACTTTACCATTCTTCTTGATTTTCAAGAAGATTTTGGGGATGGTTTACCCGATGATGATACGCGAACAATGGTTAAATTAGAGGAGAATTATCGATCGCGCGAAAACATCTTAGAAGTGGCAAATACATTAATCGAAAATAACACCGAACGCATTGACAAAATTCTGAAACCGACGCGAGGTTATGGGGAAGAAATCTATTGCTACAAAGCGGATAATGAAATTGAAGAAGCCAAATTTATTCATAACCAAATTCTAAAATTAACGCAAGAAAATCCCGAACTTGGGTGGGGAAGTTTTGCGATTTTATATCGAACGAATGCTCAATCTCGTGTCATTGAAGAAGCACTCCTTTCTGATATTCCTTATCATGTTGTTGGCGGATTAAAGTTTTACGATCGAAAAGAGATTAAAGACGCACTCGCCTATTTACGATTACTAAATAATCCCAACGATACGGTTAGTTTACTGCGAATTATCAACACACCTCGGCGAGGAATCGGACAAAAAACTCTCGATCAATTGATTACCGCATCTCAAGAATTAAATGTTCCTCTCTGGGAGATCATAAGCGATGAAACTTCAGTTAATACTTTAGCTGGACGCGCAACAAAAGCCGTTAATGAATTTGCCCAAATCATCAAAAAATACCAAGCAAGTTTAGAAACCTTACCAGGCGCTGAAATTTTAGATGGAATTTTAGATGAATCAAACTATCGGGAAGACTTGAAAAATCAAGGAACAGATGAAGCAGAAAATCGACTGGAAAACTTGAAAGAGTTAGACAGCGCCATGATGCAATTTGCAGAGGAAAATGAGGATTCGAGTTTAGAAGGTTTCTTGGCAAATGCGGCTTTAGCGTCTGATTTAGATAACTTAAATGAGGAAGAGGAAAAAGTCTCTTTAATGACCTTACATTCTGCGAAAGGGTTAGAATTTCCTGTGGTGTTTTTAGTGGGATTGGAACAAGGTTTATTTCCGAATCATCGCACCTTAAATGATCCGACTGCGTTAGAAGAAGAACGACGATTATGTTATGTGGGGATTACTCGCGCCCAAGAACAATTATTCTTATGTTATGCTCAAGAACGTCGTTTATGGGGATCACGAGAACCAGCGATTCCTTCACAATTTATCGCAGAATTGCCCAAAGATTTGATTAATTTTAGTTCTCCTCCTCTCCAACCTCGTCGTCAGAAAAAAACGACAAGTAAGAATAATAAAGAAACGAAGAAAACATCAGATCAATCCTCTCGCAATTGGGAAGTGGGCGATCGAGTGTTTCATAAGACATTCGGGGAAGGAAATGTCACCCATGTTCTCGGAAGTGGGAACAAAACCAACCTCGCGGTAGAGTTTCCAGGTTTAGGGCGTAAAATTCTCGATCCCAGAATTGCGCCATTACAACCCCTTTCCTAGGTGGCGATGACGGTAGAGACATCTGATCCCACGTCTCTACATTGCGGTTCAGGTAAGATTTCGTAATAAAACTATACAATAGTTTAAATAGTTTTTAATGATGACGAAATGGAACTGAAAGTCAAGCAACCTCAACAGTTATTGTTTCCTCTTGCTTTAATTGCACCTTTTTTCCTCTGGGGAACCGCCATGGTCGCCATGAAGGGCGTAATCCCAAATACAACGCCGCTATTCTTAGGAGGGATGCGGATTCTTCCTGCAGGAATTTTGGTGTTAATTTTCGGTATAATTCTAAAGCGTCCCCAACCAAAAGGATGGTTAGCGTGGGGATGGTTAAGTTTGTTTGCGCTGGTAGATGGGGCTTTATTTCAAGGGTTTCTCGCCGAGGGATTAGTGCGAACTGGCGCGGGAATTGGTTCGGTAATGATTGATACTCAGCCGTTGACAGTGGCACTGTTATCTAGTATTTTGTTTAGCGATCGCGTGCGAAAAATCGGCTGGTTGGGATTAGGGTTTGGTGTGTTGGGAGTGAGTTTAATTGGTTTACCAGAACAGTGGATTTTGCAAGGATTACAAGGCAATTTTACGGGTTTAGAATTTGAGATTTCTCGTTTGTTTGATAGTGGTGAATGGTTGATGCTATTGGCTTCTTTATCAATGGCAACGGGAACAATTTTAATTCGTTATGTTTGCCGTCATGTTGATTCAGTTATGGCGACGGGATGGCATTTGATTTTAGGGGGAATTCCTTTGTTTTTCTTATCAGGAAGTCTGGAAACCCAACAATGGCAAAATATCAGTTTTGACGGGTGGCTGGCGATTAGTTATGCGACTATTTTTGGCAGCGCGATCGCTTATGGAATTTTCTTTTATTTGGCTTCAACTCGCAATTTAACGAGCTTTTCTTCTCTGACGTTTCTAACGCCAGTTTTTGCTTTATTGTTTGGTAATTTATTATTAGCGGAAACCTTGAGTCCTTTACAATGGGTGGGAGTGAGTTTAACTTTAGTCAGTATTTATTTAATTAATCAACGGGAAAAACTCTCTCACGTATTACAAAATTTGCAAACTCAGAAAAAGTTAAATTTTGAGCAATTGAAAGGAGAGAAAACTAGAAAAAGCGAAGGATAGAGAATAATTAAGAATCAGGTTGATGAGTGAGAAACAAGAAGACTTTAAGCAAGCGTATTACAAAGGGAAATTGGCGTTAGAACGAGGGCGCTATCGAATTAGTATTGAACAGTTGGAAATGGCAAAAAAACTGAGTAATCCTTATTCTAAAATGGGGGGAGAAGTACGCATTTGGTTAGTGAGTGCTTATCAAGCTGCCAATCAAATGCAAAGCGCGATCGAGTTGTGTCAAGATTTAATTAAACATCCTTCTTCCGATATCCGTAAACAAAGCGAACGCATCCTCTACATCCTCAAAGCACCCGCCTTAAAACGTCCAGAAGAATGGCTAACTAAAATCCCCGATTTATCGCAACTTTCGGAAGAAGAGGAAACAAAAACTCGTTATCGTCCTGTGGGGAGTAGTAAACCTCGCCAACGGAAAAAACTCGAACCAAAACCGATCGATCCCAGTGAAATTAATACAAAGGATAATCAATTTGTTTGGGTCGCCCTAATAGCGATTGTAATCCTGTTCATTGTATTTCTAGCAAGATGATTTGAGTGGTTATATAAGGTTTAGGTGATTGCTTATAATTGGTGTTGGGTTTCGCTTCGCTTCACTAGGGCCTACTTTTTACTAACCAAACATTAAGTTTTGTAACCAAGTTACTAAGGAAATGTCGCAAGAAAAGGGAAGATAGGGACAGATCGACGATACAATAATCACCGACTCGATGCTTGTTTTACTGAAAAGAACAATGGGTCAAACAATAAACTTACTTTTTTCACACAACAATAAAATCAGTTACTTTGGGAGGAATATATAAAATGCAAGATGCAGTAACCACGTTAATTAAAAACTATGATGTTACAGGTCGCTATTTAGACCGTGATGCAATGGATGAACTTGAATCCTATTTTGCATCGGGACAGGCGCGAATTCAAGCGGCGACGATTATTAATGGTAATGCGGCTTCCATTGTCAAGGAAGCTGGTCGTCAACTCTTTGATGAACAACCAGAATTAATCCGTCCCAGTGGGAATGCTTACACCACTCGTCGTTATTCCGCTTGTTTAAGAGATATGGATTATTATCTCCGTTATGCAACCTACGCAATTGTTGCGGGAGATACTTATGTTCTCGATGAACGAGTGTTACAAGGATTACGGGAAACTTATAATTCTTTGGGTGTTCCCATTGCGCCAACGGTGCGAGGAATTGAGATTATGAAGGAGATGGTGAAACAGATGGTAGAAGAAGCTGGGGTGACAGATACCTCTTTCCTTGATCAGCCGTTTGATCACATGAATCGTGAGTTAAGTGAGAAAGATATTTAAAAAACCTGTAGAGACGTTCCATGGAACGTCTTTACTACATTAATAGGTTTAGGATTAAACCCCACCTAAAGTTGTCCGTAAACGGGAAGGGTCGCACCGCGAACATCTTTCGCCGCTTCTGAAGCTAAATAACAGATACCAGCCGCGAGTGATTCGGGTTTAATCCATTGATCGGCTTGATCACTTCCCATTGCTTCTCGGTTAGTAGGAGTGTCGATGATGCTGGGAAGAACACAGTTAGCGGTGATGTTATCGTAGTCTTTTACCTCCTCCGCGATCGCCTGCGTTAAGGCAACAACTCCCGCTTTTGAGGCACAATAAGAGGCAAGTCCGCCCATGGGTTGCACAGCGCCTTTTGAACCAACGGTGACAATGCGCCCATAACCAGAGTTGATCATCGAACGTAAGCTGTGTTTACAGACGAGGAAGGTTGTGTCTAGGTTTAGCTGAAAGTCTTTTTTCCAGTCTTCATAACTGTAATCAATCAGTTGTCCCATTGAAAAACCGCCGACGAGATGAATTAAAACGTCAACTCGTCCCATGTCTTCTACCAGTTGCGCGATCGCGCTTTCTTTGCTTAAATCAACGCTAACAAAGCGGATACTCTCAAACTCACTGGGAGATAATTGTTGCTTGAGACGTTCTATTGATGCTTCGTTGCGATAGGGAATGGTAACTTTTGCCCCCTGTCTAACCACAGCAGGAGTAACCCCTAAACCTAAACCACCAGCGCCACCAGTGAGAAGAACTTGTTTACCTTCCATATTAAACTAATTCCTTGTTTGTCCTTCCCTCAACTTAGCAAAATTGCTGTTGGATAGATATTATTGCCATCTCACGTCATTTTCTACAGTAAAATTGAGAGACGAATCATCTTTATGGTCCTCCATGAAACAAGACCCAATTTTAAAATTACAAAAAATCAGTAAGAAATATTCTCGTCAAGGGATTCCTGCTGTGAAGGAAGTGAGTTTGAGTTTACCTCAAGGACACTTACTCAGTCTCTTGGGACCTTCTGGGTGTGGGAAAACGACTTTGTTACGTCTCATTGCAGGATTTGAGCAACCCTTACAGGGAGAGATTACCATTGCAGGAACGGTGGTGGCAAATACGGGTTTTTATCTTCCTCCAGAGAAACGGGATGTGGGGATGGTGTTTCAAGATTATGCGTTGTTTCCTCATCTCAATGTGGGAAAAAATATCGCCTTTGGTTTGAAGCAAAATCGCAGTCTCAGTGGGACGGAAATTAAAAAGCAAGTACAAGCGGCTTTAGATTTAGTGGGATTAGATGGGTTGGAGAATCGCTATCCTCACGAGTTATCGGGTGGTCAACAACAACGGGTTGCTTTAGCTAGGGCTTTAGCCCCTCGTCCGAATTTAGTGCTATTAGATGAACCGTTGAGTAATTTAGATGTACAAGTGCGGCTACGGTTGCGAACTGAGTTACGAGATATTCTGAAAGCGGCGGGGATTGCGGCGGTGTTTGTGACTCACGACCAAGAGGAAGCGCTTTCAATTTCTGATTCGGTGGCGGTGATGCAACAAGGCTCGATCGAACAACATGAGACACCAGAACAGGTTTATCTCAGTCCAGCGTCCCGTTTTGTGGCAGAGTTTGTCACTCAGGGTAATTTTTTACCCGCTTCTCGCAACGGTAAGGGGTGGGAAACGGAAATCGGAACGTTTGCGTTAGATGCGTCTCAAGTCTCGGATGCGGTGGGGGGAGACAGTGGCGAGTTGATGATTCGTCAGGAGGATATGAGTTTAACCCCTGATGAGAGTTCTGAGATTGTGATCCTCGATCGAGAATTTTTAGGACGAGAACACCGTTATCGGTTGCAATTACCTTCGGGAATGCAGTTAAAGGTTCGCACGCATCAAACGCCTCCTTTAGTCCCAAAAACAGCAGTGAAGCTGACGATCGAGGAAGGAATGTTACAGTTATTTTCCAGTGGTTCTACGCTGAACCGTGAACGATTAACAGCGATTCATTAATGATTCGGGATGATGGAGAACCAAGATAGTTTTAAGATTGTTTTTGCGCCCTTGATTCTAGAAGAAGTGTATCAGTTAGCAGATGATGGGGCAAACGGCGCGATCGTGCTGATGAGTGGGACGGTACGGGAACAAACAGCAGGAAAACCAGTGGCTTTTTTAGAATATCAGGCTTATGAACCGATGGCGATCAAGCTGTTTCAACAAATCGCCCAAAACCTTCGTCAGCAATGGTCATCGGTGAATCGGGTAGTGATTCATCATCGCATTGGACGGTTAAAAATTGGCGAAATTAGCGTGTTAGTGGCGGTGGGATGTCCCCATCGTCGAGAAGCGTTTGAGGCTTGTCAGTATGCGATCGATACCCTTAAACACAACGCCCCCATCTGGAAGAAAGAAGCGAGTATTAATCCTGACGGCTCGATCGAAGCCAACTGGGTGGATTGTCCTCGCTGTTAAGGTGACCAGTGATCAGTGACCAGTGACCAGTGACCAGTGACCAGTGACCAGTGATCAGTGACCAGTGATCAGTGACCAGTGACCAGTGACCAGTGACCAGTGACCAGTGACCAGTGACCAGTGACCAGTGATCAGTGACCAGTGACCAGTGACCAGTGACCAGTGAACAAATAACAAATAACGAATAACGGTCTTCACCGACCAATGGACTTTTTCAGCAAACCCTACTTACTGATTAAGTTTGAGAACTACTGGTAACTGGTAACTGCTTAACTGGTCACTAATTGGTATTGGGCTGTAATAAGCTCACTAAATGCCCGTCTGGAGTGCGTATGGCAGCGACTTTCCCAAAGGAAGGCTCACGAATCCGCCCCTCTAAATTTGCTCCCAATGCTTCTAAGGATTTAACACTTTCTAACACATCTTCCACATGAAAACTCAAAATCGGTGAACTCCCCGCATTTGCGCCTTCTGCGGCATGAAGCGCGATCGTTGTTCCCCCAGCGTCTAATTCTGCCCAAGCAGGGCTATTTTTTTTCACGGGTAAACCCAAGCCTTCGGAATAAAATTTGACAGAAGCGTTCACGTCGTTAACCATTAACATGACGTGCTTAAAGGTTGCACTCATTACTTTTCTCCATTGTTTTCACTATTCACCCTAATCTTGGCAGGATGCCCCAACTAATCCTTCGGATTTAGTTGTGGGAGGAATGCCAAGGGACTTATTTCTATGCTAATATACTCAATTATGGTGAAAATTTCCTAACGATGGAACAGACTCTAACCATTGTAGTAAAGCTAGAAGTAGAACCTGAGCAGGCAACTCAGCTTGAAGAAACTGCTCAGACTTTTGCTGATGCTTGCTCTTGGATTAATGAGAACATAAACCATCGTTTAACCAATCGCAATTCAATTCAGGCTGTCTGCTATAACGATGTTAAAGAAAAGTTTGGATTAAAGGCTAACCATATTGTTCGTGCTTGCGCCAGAGTCGCTTCTAACCGAAAGACTGCCAAACATAAAGGTCGGAAGGTTAAAGGCTTCCAACCTACCTCCTTCGATTGTGACGGTAGGACTTTCTCTTTTCGGGAAAAAGATTGGACAATTAGTGTCTCAACTCTTGGTAAGAGATTAAGACTACCGTTAAGAGCCAGCAATTATCATAAGGGTAAATTGACTGGTCGTAAGCCAACTTCAGCTCAAATCTGTAAACATAAAGATGGTCAATGGTATTGCCATATTCAAGTCACCATTGATTATGCCGAACCCCAAAAAACTGACAAAGTTATCGGTGTTGATTTTGGGAGACGGGAAATAGCTAGAACATCCACCAATCAAGGATGGGACGGGAAAGAAGTTCAACAAAAAAGAGATAAGTTTTCTAGAGTAAGATCATCTCTTCAGAAAAAAGCGCGTAAAGGCACAAGATCATCTAGACGTAGATGTCGAGAGGTCTTGAAACGGTTATCAGGACGCGAAAAGAGATATCAAAAGTGGGTTAACCACAACATAAGTAAAGCTATCATCAAAGGAGCAAAAGAGACTAACTCCGCAGTGGCAATCGAAGACCTGACTGGGATTCGTGAACGAACGAATGAAAAACCAAGAAATAAAACAGAAAGAAGAAGGTCTAATTCTTGGGCTTTCTATCAGTTAAGAACGTTTCTAGAGTATAAAGGGATTAAGGAAGGAGTAAAAGTAATTGCTATTCCTCCTGCCTATACCAGCCAAACTTGCCATTGTTGTAACCACATTGGACTAAGAACCAATAAAAGTTTTAAGTGTTCTAATTCTGATTGCCGTTGGGAAGGAGATGCAGATGATAATGCTTCTGAAATGATAGCTAAATGGGGGCGATCAATTGTAATGCGTCCTGGAGGCTCGGAGATTCTATCTTGTAGGATTTCCAGGGCTACTGAAAGCCCCATCCACATTGCCTGAGCAATTGGGTGGGGAAGTTTACATCGTAAACAATTTACTCAGGACTTACGCAGTTGAATGAATTTTGCCCCCTACCCTCCAACTTTGGGGGGAATGAACTCATAAAGTCCCCCAGACTTGGGGGATTTAGGGGGCAAGTGCGTAATATTAGGTTCGGGTAATTGCTTATAATTGGTGTTGAGTTTCGCGTACAGACGTTCCATGGCGTGGAGACGTTCCATGGAACGTCTCTACCCCCACCTACATGGTTGTCCTTTGTCTTTCGTCCTTCGTCCTTCGTCCTTTGTTTTCCAATGACCAATGACCAATGACTAATGACTGATGTACAGACGTTCCATGTGATGTACAGACGTTCCATGGAACGTCTCTACAATGATGACTAATAGATGTTGGGTTTCGTAAACTCCACCCAACCTACTTTTTATTGATTAATTTTTCGTGCGTCTTGAATCCAATTTTGCACGATCGACACGGATGGACAATAATCTCTGCGCTTGAAAAGAGCGATTTGTAGGCGTAAAACTTGTTGATGGAGTTTTTGGGGGTGCATTTGCTTTAATTGCTCGATCGAGCCGATACCAGCATGAAGCAATAACCCACAGTATTCACACCCCACACTCGGAAGACGAGCTAAATCTGCCATAATCACCCATTTACTGATCTGTTGCGGTTTTTGTTGCAGATAACGGGCAATTTCTTCTTTTCCCTGCTGAGTTTGGGCTTTTAGAAGTAAGTCTTGAGTGGTTGTAATCCCTAAATCTTGAAAGCGCGATCGAGTGGTTTCATCGAGACGAGGTAAATGTTCCAGCGACCAGTTTTTCCCTTTCATCGTCAAATTTCCCCCCAACAGGGGGAATCGCATCAATTAGAGTTTTACTTCAATATCCACACCTGCGGGTAAATCAAGTTTCATCAAAGCATCGATTGTTTTGGAAGAAGGCTGATAAATATCAATAATCCGTCTGTGGGTGCGAGTTTCAAAGTGTTCTCTGGAATCTTTATTCACGTGAGGAGAGCGTAACACACAGTAAATTTTGCGCTTAGTGGGTAAGGGAATCGGTCCCACTGCATTGGCATCAGTACGCTGTGCCGTTTCGACAATTTTGTCGCAAGAGGTATCTAATAATCGACGATCAAAGCCTTTGAGACGGATGCGAATTTTTTGTTGTTGGAGAGTTGCCATAAGTTTTTAAGAGAATCTAATTCAGTTGTCAAGGTTCAGAGCGAAGAAAAGAGCAACAGGGAAAACGCCGCTGCTGCTCTGAAGGGATTTCTAGAAGTGAGCTATTTCACAATTTTGGAAACCACGCCAGCACCGATCGTGCGACCCCCTTCACGAATCGCAAAGCGCATTCCTTGCTCAATGGCAACGGGGTTAATCAATTCCACCGTCATTTTTACACGGTCTCCTGGCATCACCATCTCGGCGGCGCTACCGTCATCGGCGGTAAAAGCGTTAATCGTACCCGTTACATCAGTGGTTCGCACAAAAAACTGAGGACGATAGTTAGGGAAGAAAGGAGTGTGACGACCGCCTTCCTCTTTTTTCAGGACATACACTTCAGCCTCAAACTGAGTATGAGGAGTAATCGAGCCTGGTTTCGCCAAGACCATACCGCGCTCAATATCATCTTTCTGGACACCCCGAAGAAGAATCCCGACATTATCACCAGCCATTCCTTCATCCAGAGTTTTCTGGAACATTTCCACACCGGTTACTGTGCTTTTACGAGTGTCGCCGATACCGACAATTTCCACTTCTTCGCCGACTTTGACCTTACCGCGCTCAATTCGACCTGTGGCAACAGTTCCCCGACCCGTAATGGAGAATACGTCCTCAATTGCCATCAAGAAAGGCTTATCAACATCTCGTTCAGGAGTGGGAATATAATCATCCACTGCATCCATCAGTTCGTAGATTTTATCAACCCACTCGTTATCACCTTGAGCGATATCGGGTTTTTGGGTAAGCGCCTCTACTGCCATCAATGCTGAACCCGAAATAATCGGAATATCATCCCCAGGGAAATCGTATTCACTGAGCAATTCCCGAACTTCTAGTTCTACTAACTCTAAAAGCTCTTCGTCATCCACTTGATCCACTTTGTTGAGAAAAACAACTAAGTTAGAGATTCCCACCTGACGAGCAAGCAAAATATGCTCACGAGTTTGAGGCATCGGACCATCGGCAGCGGAGCAAACGAGAATTGCTCCATCCATCTGCGCTGCCCCCGTGATCATGTTTTTCACATAGTCTGCGTGTCCAGGACAATCTACGTGGGCATAGTGACGCTTGTTGGTTTCATATTCCACGTGAGCGGTATTGATGGTGATTCCCCGTGCTTTTTCTTCGGGAGCGGCATCAATGTCTTCATAGTTCCGTGCTTTTGCCCGACCCGAATGGGATAAGGTGAGGGTCAAAGCGGCAGTTAATGTGGTTTTACCGTGGTCAACGTGACCCACTGTGCCAATGTTAGCGTGATCTTTTGTCCGTTCAAATTTTTCGCGTGCCATGAGTCTATTTTTCCTTAAATATCCTAACTATGCGTTCCCTTGATTTTTAGCAATGACGGCTTCGGCAACATGGTTCGGAACTTCAGCGTAGTGGCTGAACTCCATTGTAAAGATGCCTCGACCTTGTGTTTTGGAGCGGATGTCGGTGGCATATCCAAACATCTCCGCGAGAGGAACTTCTGCCGAAATTTTGGCGAGTCCATCATCGGTATTCATATTACCGATTTGACCGCGACGAGAGTTGAGATCGCCCATGACATCACCCAAGAAGTCTTCGGGGACTTCTACTTCCACTTTCATCATTGGCTCTAACAGTGCGGGGCTGGCTTTTTTCGCTGCTTCCCGAATTCCCATTGATCCAGCAATTTTGAAAGCCATTTCCGAAGAGTCCACATCGTGGTAAGACCCATCTACTAATCTGACTTTCACATCGATCAAGGGATAACCTGCTAATATACCAGATTCACAGGTTTCTTTGATCCCTTCTTCTACGGAAGGAATATATTCTTTGGGAATCACCCCACCGACGATTTTAGAGGTAAATTCAAAGCCTGTACCTGGTTCTCCTGGTTCTACCTCTAAAACCACGTGACCGTATTGTCCTTTACCGCCACTTTGACGAATAAATTTCCCTTCTGCGTTTCCAGGTTGGCGAATGGTCTCACGGTAAGCAACTTGAGGCTGACCAATGTTCGCTTCTACTTTGTATTCTCGCAGCATCCGATCGACGAGAATTTCTAAGTGAAGCTCTCCCATACCTGCGATCACGGTTTGATTTGTTTCTGCATCAGTGGTGACGCGGAAGGTGGGGTCTTCATCGGCGAGTGCTTGCAGGGCTTTGGAGAGTTTCTCCATGTCTGCTTTAGTTTTTGGCTCAACCGCTACGGAAATTACGGGTTCAGGGATAAAGATAGACTCTAATATAATCGGGTTGTTTTCATCACACAGGGTATCCCCAGTGGTGGTGTTTTTCAAGCCCACGATCGCGCCTAATTCTCCAGCCCGCAGTTCATCCACTTCGATCCGATCGTTGGATTTCATCACAATCAAACGGGAGAGCCGTTCTTTCTTATCTTTGGTGGCGTTATAGATATAGCTACCTTTTGCCAGAACCCCTGAATAAATGCGAACAAAGGTTAACCGTCCATAGGGGTCCGCTGCCACCTTAAACGCTAAAGCTGCCAGTGGCTCATCATCACTAGAAGGACGAGTGGCTTCTGTGCCATCAGGAAGTACCCCTTCAATGGGAGGAACTTCGGTGGGAGCGGGGAGATAATCCACCACTGCGTTTAATAACAGTTGCACGCCTTTGTTTTTGAACGCTGAACCGCATAACATGGGAACAATTTCCCGATTCAATGTTCCTCGACGTAATCCAGCGCGGATTTCTTCTTCGCTGAGGGTTTCTTCGGCGAGATATTTCTCTAACAGTTCTTCATCGGTTTCTGCAACTGCTTCTACGAGCTTGGCACGATATTCTTGTGCTAACTCCATCATGTCTTCGGGAATCTCGGTGACTTCAATGTCTGTTCCCAAGTCATTGTTGTAGATGTATGCTTTCATCCCCACTAGGTCAACGAGTCCTAAAAACTCACTTTCCGCACCGATCGGAAGCTGAATGGGAACAGCGTTACAACGGAGGCGATCGCACAGTTGGTCATAAACTTTATAGAAGTTCGCCCCGGTGCGATCCATTTTGTTCACAAAGACAATTCTGGGAACCGTGTAACGTTCTGCTTGTCGCCACACGGTTTCGGTTTGAGGTTGTACCCCACCCACTGAACACAGAACTGTAATCACGCCATCTAACACCCGCATGGAACGTTCGACTTCGATCGTAAAATCCACGTGACCTGGGGTATCAATGATGTTGATTTTGTTATCAAGCCAACTGGTACTAATTGCGGCGGCGGTAATGGTGATCCCTCTTTCTCTTTCTTGAGACATCCAATCCATTACGGCGTTACCGTCGTGAACTTCCCCCAGCTTATGAGCCACCCCTGAATAATATAAGATGCGTTCGGTGGTTGTTGTCTTTCCCGCATCAATGTGGGCTGCGATTCCAATATTGCGGACTCGTTCTAGGGGGATAGTACGTGCCATAGCGACCTCCTTATTTGAGCAGTGCTGGTTTTTCTATACATTTTTGTCTGTTTACAATTTTATAACTTTTTTTACATTTCCACCGCAGATCGGGGAATTACTGCTCAGTTTTCCCACTTAATAGCGATAGTGTGCAAATGCTTTGTTTGCTTCTGCCATTTTGTGGGTTTCTTCGCGCTTGCGGATGGTGCTACCCGTTTCGTTCGCTGCGTCCATGATTTCGTTGGCAAATCGCATCGCCATAGTTTTTCCTGATCGATTGCGACTATACTGCGATAACCAACGCAAGGCGAGACTGGTTCCTCTTTCGGGACGGACTTCCATCGGGACTTGATAGGTTGCTCCCCCCACCCGTCTGGCTTTTACCTGGACTAAAGGGGTAACATTACGCACCGCTTGTTCAAAGGTATCTAGGGGATCGCCATTGGTTTTTTCTTCTACGATTTTGAAGGCATCGTAGAGGATTCTGGAAGCCACTGATTTTTTCCCGTCCATCATCAACCGTCGAATCATCATGCTTACCAAACGGCTATTATACACAGGATCGGGAGGAACTGGGGGTTTTTTGACATTACTCCGACGAGACATAGTTCAGTAATTTTCCTAATTTCGCTTATTCTTTGGGACGTTTTGTGCCGTATTTCGATCGACCTTGACGGCGATCTTTCACGCCAGTGGTGTCGAGAGTACCACGAACAATGTGATAGCGCACCCCTGGTAAATCTTTTACCCGTCCTCCTCTAATGAGAACGACTGAGTGTTCTTGCAAGTTATGACCAATTCCAGGAATGTAGGCGGTCACTTCATATCCTGAAGTTAGACGCACCCTCGCCACTTTTCTTAGTGCCGAGTTGGGTTTTTTAGGCGTTGCGGTATAAACCCGCGTGCAAACTCCGCGCCGTTGGGGACATTCTTTTAAGGCGGGTGATTTTGTCTTTTGAGTTAACTTCGATCGTTCGTTTCGGATCAGTTGCTGGATTGTGGGCATGAGGCAAGCCTTTTACAATTCCTAATTTAATGCTATATTTCCTGTCGCCTAAGTTTTTAAGTCAACAGCACCCCATTGTATCCCTTTTTTTTCGGGTTTGTCAAGATGAATTCTGAGGTAAGTTGCCTTAGGCAAAAGGCAAGAGGCAAGAGGCAAGAGGTAAGAGGTAAGAGGTAAGAGGTAAGAGGTAAGAGGTAAAAGGCAAGAGGTAAGAGGTAAGAGGTAAGAGGTAAGAGGCAGGGTGCGTGACGATTGAACAATCAATTAACTTCCATTTTTACTCAGATCTGAATCGCCTCAAATCCTTATTTGGTAAAAATTTTAGCTTCCCAACAGCAAACTCTAATTAGTTGGAAGGGGTTGAAAGTTGGTTAATATCCATAAAACGGCGGGCAAACTGATAAAACTCAACACTGTAGAAACGACAACAGTTTTCGCGGCTCGATCGGGTTCGCCGCCAAATTCCCCGACCATTAACACGGTATTGACGGCTGCGGGCATTGCGGTTTGAAGCACTAAAACTTTTAGATCAAGCCCTGTTAAGTTTAACATAATACCAACAAAAAGCGCGATCGCGGGGGCAATAATTAGGCGTAAAACAGAGGCAAACAATTGATATTTTCCCACTGTAAAACGGGTACTAGCTAACTGCATTCCTAAAATAATTAAAGCAATGGGAATGGATGCTTTCCCTAACTGTTCAATGCCAGCATCTAACCGATAAGGAAATTCGACATTGAGAAGATGAAACACAATTCCTGCAATCATTGCCCAAAACAAAGGTAACTTTAAAGTCATCACAACGCCATATTTCCAACCGTTACCTTTTAGCAATGCGGGAATAACTCCAAATAGAAGAATTGCAGAAGTAATTAAACAAATAATCGCCCGTTCTAAACCTGCTTCGCCAAAAGCAAAACTGTTTAAAGGGAGTCCTAAATTACCGACATTTCCGAACATTGTTGTCGCTATCAGACTCTTTCCCACTGTTTCGGAAAGGTTTCCCAAGCGATTAATTCCTAATACCAATAAATACAATAAACCAGAGGTAATAATAAAGCCAGCGACTAATCCTAGCGCTCCTTGAGGCGCGATCGTGGTACGATAAAGTTTATCTCCCACTAAAGCTGGAATGAGGATATAAAGTGCAAGTTGGGAGAGTGTTGCTTGGTCTAGGGAAAGATAGCGTTGTCCAATTGCACCGATAAAGATAATTAAGGCAACTGGAATGATTGCAGGAAGAAGAACGGTCATAAAAGAAGATTACTGTCTATATCCCACTTAATCATAAGGCAAGCTGTACGATTCAATACAATGGACGATAGCAAGGGGAGATCAGTTTTTTTCACACCCACAACCCAGTCTTGTTGGGTTACACCCTTAGCTTTACTCAACCGACAACTACAAATTTTCTTTTCCCCCAATCATCGGGGGGTTAGGGGGGATAACTTTTCCCAAATGGTATATTTATGGTTGCTCGATCGAATTTTGTTGTCAAGAATCAAGGAGAAATATGGCACAACAATCATCAGAAATCGAAGCGATAAAAGGATTTCCCGATCATAATCAACTCCCTGAATCAGATGGAACATTCGTGAAAAACTTTCAAGAACATCCCCAAAGCATTTTATTAACAGATTCCTTATCAGAAGTCTTAAAAAAACTGCATCCTGATGGCAATTATGCAATTGGTCAAGACTGTGGAATTTACTGGCGAGAAACTGAACCACCCGAACGCGGTGCAGAAGCACCAGACTGGTTTTATGTCCCCAATGTTCCGCCCTTATACAATGGAGAAATTCGTCGTTCTTATGTATTTTGGCGAGAATTAAAAGCGCCTTTAATTGCCTTAGAATTTGCCAGTGGTGATGGTTCAGAAGAAAGAGACAACACCCCTTTATCTTCGACGAATGGTAGTACCATTAAACCTGGAAAGTTTTGGGTTTATGAAAAAATTATTCGCATTCCTTATTATGGAATTTATGAGATTAAAACGGGAAACTTAGAAGTCTATCACCTGCAAGATTTTTCCTATCGAAAATTAAACCCTAATCAAAGAGGACATTATGAAATCGAACCGTTAGGAGTAGAATTAGGTTTATGGCGAGGCACATATCAAAATCAAAATCAACTGTGGTTGAGATGGTGGGACTTAAACGGTAAACTTTTGCTTATTGGTGAGGAAAAAGCAACTGTTGAAAGACAAAAGACGATGCGGTTAGCGCAACGGCTGAGAGAATTAGGGATTGATCCAGAAGCGGAAGGTTTGATCTAATCACTAAACTGTAATTTTAATCACAAAAAACGTTGCGAAACGTAAAAAAAACCCGAAATGTAGAGAATTTAATGGTTTTGACGATCCAGAATGGGCGATCGGGGTTTAGAATAATGCAGTGAAACATAGAACAGATAAGTATTCTAGGCTTTGGAAGCTATCTTTCTCAAGATAGATGTTAGTAAATGCAAAGAAAACTTGCTCAGAGCAAGGAATCTGTCGTTATTGTAGAGAAACACTCAAAAATCAGGAGATTAACATGAATAAAGGTGATTTAGTTGATAAAATTGCCGATCGAGCGACCGTAACCAAAAAACAAGCAGACGCAGTATTAACCGCTGCTCTGGAAACGATTATGGAAGCGGTATCAGAAGGGGAAAAAGTGACCTTAGTGGGTTTTGGATCGTTTGAGCGTCGGGAGCGCAAAGCACGAGAAGGACGGAATCCAAAAACAGGAGATAAAATGGAAATCCCAGCAACTAAAGTCCCTGCATTTTCTGCTGGGAAACTGTTTAAAGATCGAGTTGCTCCTGACGATGAAGAATAATCCACCACAAAGGATTTAATCATGATCAAACGACCAATGCATGGAGGTAATTTAAATTGGGCGGCAAAAATCGCTGGCTGTCCTCCCTCTATGCTATTGGATTTTTCCGCGAGTATTAACCCTCTCGGTCCGCCAAAAAGTGCTATTAATGCTATTGAAAAGGGGCTGAGAGGACTCGAACATTATCCTGATCCCAATTATCCCGAATTGCGATTAACGCTAGGAAATTGGCACGATTTACCCCCAGAATGGATTTTACCTGGAAATGGGGCGGCGGAGTTGCTTACTTGGGGAGGGCGAGAACTAGCGGCTTTGGATGCAGTTTATGTGTTGAGTCCAGGATTTCGGGACTATAAACGGGCGTTAGATGCCTTTGGGGCAAAAATCATCTCTTGTCCTCTTGATGTGGCGAAAAGAAGCCAAAACTCGCTACTGGAAAAGGATTTAAAGTTAGATGCACCCATTACGAGTAACTGCGGGCTGCTGTTGAATAATCCTCACAATCCCACTGGTCAATTGTTCTCTCGTCGGGAAATTTTGCCGTATTTAGAGCAGTTTGCGCTGGTTGTGATTGATGAGGCGTTTATGGATTTTTTGCGCCCAGACGCTCAAGAAAGTCTCATTGAGGACGTTAAAAACTATCCTAACTTGGTGGTGCTTCGATCGATGACTAAATTTTACACCTTGCCAGGGTTGCGTATTGGTTACGCGGTGGCTCATCCCCAACGGTTAAAACGGTGGGAAAAATGGCGCGACCCTTGGTCAGTTAATAGTTTAGCAGCAGTAGCGGCGGTGGCGGTAGTAGCAGATACAGAATTTCAGGAAAAAACTTGGCAATGGTTGGAAAGCGCTCGATCGAAATTCTATCAAGATTTGCTGACAATTCCAGGCTTATCTCCTATTCCCAGCGCCGCCAACTTCTTCCTCGTTGCTACCGACATTCCCGCTTCCCAACTACAAACCCAACTCCTGAAACAATCCCAAATTTTGATTCGTGACTGTCTCAGTTTCCCCGAATTAGGAGAAAACTATTTCCGTATCGCCATCCGTTACCCTGAAGAAAATCAAAAACTGATCAATCAACTCACAATCAATCTCTAGTTGAGTTCTCCATGTTTTGAAAAACATGGATTCCAAACGTTGCTACGAAGCGAGATTGAATCTCGCAATCGAAGCGTTTACGATATGATTTCTTCAGCGTACTGAAAACATCATATCGCTTGGGAACACTCAAACATTCCCGACATACCTCGGCTAGAGTTAACCCTAGCTGTGTACTTACCTTTCTTAAGATATTCGCCGCTCCATTACAGTCAGCATTGATTAGCCTACCTTTACGAGTCTGATATAAACCTCTTTTCACTCTCTTTCCTGATGCTTTCCAGTTAGCAGGTTTCTCACCGCCGAACACTGGTAAATCATCATTATCCAAAAACGAGCTACGAGAAGTGTAACTTTCCTCGGTTTCGGTAAAATTGATTCCTACTGATTCTGCCAACTCTTTAATTCGGTTCTTGAGTCTAGCAGTGGGGATTTGTACAAAGTTTTGGTTATTTTTTGAACCCAGATTGCAATTGGTTTTAACTCCTTGTCCCCAACCGAAAACAATGTTACCGATACGATGGTTAAGACAATAGTTAACGATAAACCGTGCTGTCTTATTTACAGCGTCACACATGAAACAGGATCGTTTATGGGTTAACTCGTCTAAGTATTCATCCCAATAAAAGTCTGTGTTCCTGAGCGGGAGTTGAGCCTGTCGAAACTTGTCGAAGGACTTCCCTTGTTTATACTTAGCAACTGTTTTGTTATATCTAGCATTCACACCCTTAATTTTATGTCCGTCAACAATGAAACTCCTTCCGAGAGTGGAGACACAAGTCAGAAGATTATTTACCCCTGGGTCACACCCCAAAGCCTGAGAATAATCTAAATCGGTCGCTACTTTTTCTTCCACCCTGTAGTTAACCTAAGCCAAGAGGTCGCCCTCTTGACTCGGCTTCAGAACGGTACGTGAAACTTTCGCTTCATACCGCTCCTCTCCAAACTACGCTGTGTTAACAGCACTTCCCTGCTTAGTTTCCGATTTACGACTTTTCTTGGTTTTCTTTTGGGTTTTCTTTTGCCCCTTATTATCCATTTGTCGTTGTCGGTCTTCGGCAGTTTTCTGATGGTGACAATGACGATGAAGTAACTGTAAATTCTTGTAATGGTCTTTGCCCCCTTCAGCTTTAGGGACGATGTGGTCAACCTCCACTACATCTTCACCCTTGATGTAAAGTCCACAACGGGCGCATTTGCCTTTCTGACGCTTCATCAGGGTAGCAACCCGTTTCGGTGTGCCAGGGTATTCACCCCGACGTTTACTCCAGTACCGCCAATCTCCATCGTAAGGAGACTTTGTACCCTCGATTTTTATATGTCTTTCAATTGGTGTCCATGCGTGTTTCCACAGTTCGTGCGTACCCGCAATAGGAGAATTTGGTGTATCAGAAGGAGTTGAGAAGACCCATTTGTCTTTTCTATCTTCTTTTGCTAAATCTTTCTCCTTAGTCAAATGAAAGTATCTTTCTTCACACCATTTGAGGGTTTTGTTAGAGTGACGGCTTTTTATCCAGCGACGTAGTTTGTTATAGACCATGTAATCTATGTGTGCAAATGTTTCCTTAGAGCAGACTGTTTTGTGATAGTTGCACCATCCCCTAATTATGGGGTTAAGTTTATCAATGATTACCTCTTGGGATTTACCTTTCATTGAATCTAATACCGAAACAATCTTTTCGTAATGTGTTTTGATACTTTTGTCGCTTGGTTTGATTATTGTCTTGAATCCGAGTAACTTGCCATTTGTATTCTTTCCTGTATGGTTCTTCCCGACTTCATACTGTCGGATGTTCCATCCCAGAAAATCAAACCCTGCTCTTTCTTTCTCAGAATTATGCAAGGTGTGACATATTCTCGTCTTGCTCTCGCTTAATTCTAAGCCTAAGCCATGTAACCACTGTTCAATAAGCGTTTTCGCCTGTTGGATGATGGATTTATCCTTGTGGAGAACAACGAAATCATCTGCATACCTGATAAGAGAGATACTTTTACTATTAGCTTGTTTATTCCCTTTCCAAGTTTCAGCCCATTGTCTTATGTTTTCCTCAAGTCCATGCAGGGCGATGTTTGCCAATAGAGGACTTATCACCCCTCCTTGTGGTGTTCCCTCATTTGTTGGAAACCAATCGCCTCTATCCAAGACCCCCGATTTCAACCAAGCTCGAATTTGTCGAGCCATAGTCGGGGTTGTATTTAATTTTCTTAAGAGAACATTGTGGTTTATACGGTCGAAACATTTAGATATGTCAGCATCCAAAACCCATTTGGCTTTAGTTTTAATCGTCTTATAAATTGCCTCTTCCGCATCATGGCAAGAGCGTCCTGGTCTAAATCCGTACGAATTAGGCTCGAATTTTGCCTCCCATTCAGGCTCTAAAGCCAATTTGAGAAGTGCCTGCCTCGCACGGTCTTCCATTACTGGAATACCCAAGCCACGTTTTTCTTTGCGACCTGGTTTTGGAATCCAGACCCGTCTTAAGGATTTACCCTTCCCTGTAAGAGTCAGGTTTTCAGCAAGGTTTAATCTTTGCTTAGGACTTAGGGTTTTTACACCATCTATCCCCGCAGTATTCTTACCCTGGTTATCCTGCGAAATGCGCCGTACCGCTAAGAGTTTGGCACACCAAGACCGTAACAATAATCTTTGGAGTTTGTGAACTTTAGCCACGTCACCACTTAGAGAAGCTCGATAAATCCGTTTTTGGAGCTTAAACACCCGTATTTCAATCTCCTTCCAGTCAATCTGACTCCACTCCGTCTCTGCCATGAGATTAAACCCAAAGCCTAACCAGAGCATTAAAAAGGTCTTTGTCCGAGCATCACATTTATACCTGATTTGGTTCATAACATTACTCTACTTCACTTATTATCTTCGTAATCTAAAGTGGATACGTCTGCTTATCCTTCCTGTTGTAGAAGGCATTTGCTTCTTATCCAATCCTTCCCTCGTTCTACCCGACAAATGAGTCAGAGATTGCGTCCCGACAGACTACTTGAGAAATCGACCTTTCCAAGAGTATGAACGAGGGTTACTTCGTTCCTGATTTCCATTGATTAAGACCTTAGCCCCCTACTTTCCACCGAGCAAAATTGAAGGTGTGATATGAACTTCGCGAAATCCATATCTTCTTGCTTTGAACTTATTTTGTTCCCTGCGGTAGCCTTTACGCAGGTTGCGGATGACGAATGGTTCAAACATAGGTTCGTTGACTAGGCATCGCCTTTTGCTAGGGATTTACCAGTTTAGGCTTCCAGCAGTGACCCCATTTAACCCTGCTTCATCCTCAAGTAGTCAACTCTATAGATGAGGGTTATGCTGTCCTCTCACACCCTGAGAGGGATGGACTTGAATTAACGGGTTATACCCTACCTGTTTCTTAGCCGAAGCTCCACAGGCTCTCACCAACATGGAATTCAAGTTGTCAAGGTTCTGTACCCCGAAGGGTTCTTTACCAAGCTCTGGTTTATACTCCGCAGTTCGAGTGAACTACAGTGATTTCACCAGAAACGAATCGCACCAACGAGTTCCGCCCAAAGTTTTCCATGCTGAGGAAGGATTCTGATCTCAGAGATGTTAGTATCACCAATATAACTAACCGAGGGAATAGAAAATTCCTCTTCTTTTCCTTTTTCCCAATACTGCGTAATGACTCGACTCATTGGTAAGAACCAAGAACCTTCTTCATGGTTAAAACGAAGCCCATCAGAAGGAAAAGTAAAACTACATAGACCTCCTTTTGTTCTATAACCAGGGAGTTTTGGTTTATGGTCTAGTTCTCCATCAAACCACATTTCTAGCAGTTCGTTATAAGACTTAAACGCCTCTTCGACTGACTTTAACAGTTGCTGACCTTGCTGTCCACCTAACCATTGGTAATGAGGATTTTCCTTAAAGTCTTTACAAAGCTGAGAATAACTAACTTTTACCTTTTTATCCTTGAATTGACGACGAAAACAGTCATCCTTATCGAAAAACTCTCTGATTCCACAACTGGAAAAGTGAGCTTGTCTAATTTGATACACCGCCGTGTTCCATAAGTTATTGGCTTCGTGGCACAGAAACACCAAAACATCCCTAGTTTGGTCAGTGATGTTGCCTGTAAGAAGGATTTTTGTCGTCCTATATGACATTGCTTAAAGTGTGATCGTTTAGATATACTCTAAGTGTAACTCCAATAATAGAATATGGCAAGAACCAAAAAGATGCAATTTAATGTCACAACTCAAGAGTATGAAACTTTGAAGAAAGTTGCTGAAAAGAAGAACTTGTCTATGGCAGAGGTGTTAAGAGACTACATTAAATCTTTGGACACAGAGGACTAAAGTCCTCATTCGCCTGTTCCTGAGCCTGTCGAAGGATTCATCCATCCGTTTCAAACGGATGGCTCTCTGACTGTTTTTCTGTAGTGTCTCCTGAAAAAGTTCATGTATCGGTGAAGACCGTTATTTGTTATTTGTTATTTGGTATTGGCGAAAAAGGTATCGTGGAATGGGAATGATGCTTTATTCAACATGAGGATTCGTTTGCATACCATATTTTCTTGATTTTAACCACTACCTTTCTCTATGGTTACTCTTCGATAACTCTTTAAACCCTTATACTCGATCGAGGCTTGTCAATACGGGGAGGGGGGAGATGAGGAACGAGTTTCCTTGCTTTCAGGGGCGTTTTCTAAAATTGGCAACACTTCCCATTATATAGAAATACTCTATCAGAAAGCTCGATCGAGCGCAACCCCTGAAAAAAAATTTCGCCCTTTTCTTGCTTCTCTTGATTTGTTATTTGTGATTTGTGATTTGGTATTGGCGAAAAAGGTATTGTGGAATGGGAATGATGCTTTATTCAACATGAGGATTCATTTGCTTACCATATTTTCTAGATTTTGCCCACTGCTTTCACTTATGGTAAGTCTTCAGGATTTCCTTAAATTCTGATGCTCGATCGAGGCTTGTCAATACGGGGAGGGGGGATATTAGGAACGAGTTTCCTTGCTTTCAGGGGCGTTTTCTAAAATTGGCAACACTTCCCATTATATATGAATACTCTATCAGAAAGCTCGATCGAGCGCAACCCCTGAAAAAAAATTTCGCCCTTTTCTTGCTTCTCTTGATTTGTTATTTGTGATTTGTGATTTGGTATTGGCGAAAAAGGCATTGTGGAATGGGAATGATGCTTTATTCAACATGAGGATTCATTTGCATACCATATTTTCTAGATTTTGCCTACGGTTAGTGATTTTTTTGTGGTCAGCTTAATTTAACTTAATGTTCATTTCGACCCCTAACCAGAAAAGAGGAAATCGCAAGCAACCAACGAAACCATAGGAGTTTTATGGCAATAATCTGAAAATTGGCACTACTTCCCATCATGGTACGGTCATTTTATAACGGGACACGCCATTTGGCAAGAGTAGCGTCCTGAAATGGCGAAAATTCGTTAAATATTAAGAATGATGTAGAAAAGGAATAAATAACAATTAATCGTCAAAAAAAACCTAGCAATATCTCTCTTCATCTCCACCCTTGCGAGTTGATTTTATTCATAATGAAACAATCCTGCCAATCTCATTTAGAATTACTATAGTCGTAGGTTGGGTGAAGTGAAAACGCAACCCAACAAAGCAAGGAATAGCGAATAACAAATAATGAACTATGATCTAATTATTATTGGTAATACTCCTGTCGGACGTTACGCCGCTTTTACTGCTAGTTTATGGGAAGCGCGAGTCGCTTTAGTAACGCAAGAAATTATCTTCTCTGATTATGCAGACTGGCTTTATAACTTTACTTTATCTCAATTAATTGAGACAACCGAACAACAGGAAAAAATTCAATTTTCCTCTAGTGTCTCATCAACAAGTTACCAAAAATGGGCGCAAGAAGTCATAGAAGTTATCGAGGAAAAAGAGTCTTTAGTGAAACTTACCGCTAAAGGGGTTGATATCATTTCAGGAAAAGGAGAATTTTGTCGGCTTCCGAAACAAGCATTGATTGTTAATAATGAAAAGTTACAAGCTGGTGCTTATTTAATCACCACAGAAACCACACCAATTTTCCCAACCATTCCCAATTTATCAGAAATTGGTTATCTCACTCTCGCTGACTTAAGACAGAAACAAACTTTAGAAACGTTACCCGATAACTTGACCATTGTCGGAGACACACCCACAGCAATCACTCTGGCGCAAAATTTAGCAAAACTGAACAAGAAAGTCACTTTATCTCTGACAAAAACTGGTTTATTTCCCACTGAAGATCAAGAAATTGTCAATTTATTAGAGAAACAGTTAGAAGCAGAGGGAATCGAGATTTTAAAACAAAGTCCTCTTGTAGAAATTAAAGCAGTGGGAAAACGTAAATGGTTAAAGTTAGGGGAAACAGAAAGAGAAACCGATGAATTAATTATTATTCCTCAAACTCAGCCCAATATTGAGGGCTTAAATTTAGAAGGAGTCCAAGTCAGTTATTCCAAACAGAAATTGATTATCAATGAAAAATTACAAACAACGAACTCAAAAATCTATGCTTGTGGTTGTATTCTCGGTGGATATTCTTTTCTGAATTTAGCGCAATATGAAGCGAAAGTTGCGCTTAAAAATGCTTTATTGATTCCGAGACATCAGGTAAATTATCAACCGATTCCTTGCGTAATTTCAACTCACCCTGCTTTCGGAAGAGTAGGGATGACGGAAGCACAAGCTCAAAGCTATTATCAAAATCAGGTAATTATCATTAAAGAGTATTTTAAAACCAATTTAGTTAGCCTGGTTGGTGGAGAAATTACAGGATTATTCAAAATCGTTGTTCATCGCAATGGTAAGATTTTAGGCGGACATATTTTCGGAAAAGATGCGGCGGAATTAGCCAGTATTTTGGCGATGGCTATATCTAGGAAAATGACGATGAAACAACTCACTTCTATGTCTTTTCCGTCTCCATCTATTGCTGAGATGATGACTCAAGTTTTAGAGAAATGGGAAGTTTATTATGATCAATGTCATCCTTTTTTGCGGTGGTTAAGAAGACGATATAACAAGATGATTTGAGTTTGTAAAAAATAAAAATGGTGTGATCAAATCAATTGAGCGATTCCTCGAAACATGAGGGTTTGATCAACAATTATGTTTTCACTGAAAAGAGGATATTTCTGTTTTAAGTAGGTTTGAAGTAGTATCGCATCTCCTCCTGTTAAGATGACAACTCCATCAGAAAAGTCTCGCCACCAATGGCTAACATAATCGTAAATTCCTGCGGTGACAGTGTGAATAACTCCACTCTCGATCGCGCTGGAAGTGGAAGTTGCCCACAATTGCGGTAAAGTAGGAGGTAAACTCACTTGGGGAAGGGCTGCGGTATGTTCGGTTAAGGCGTTTAACTGTAAGCTCAAACCTGGTAAAATCGCGCCACCTTGAAAGTTACGCCATGTTCCCACAGTAGTATAGGTGAGGGCGGTTCCGCCGTCAATCACTAACACTGGATAACCATAAATTTCGCCAGCGCCATAAGCGCATAACGCTCGATCGACCCCTAATGTAGAATAAATGTTAGTGAGGGGAATATCATCGAGGGTAATGATGTGTTTATGGGGATAATTTTCCCAAAGTTGAGTTTGTTTCTCTACGACTGACACTAAGTAAATAAATACCGTTTCCGATAGAGACTGAGTGATTTCAGTGGGGAATAAATGAGTGGGTAAAGTATTGACTGGTTTTTCTAAATGAGGAGTATTCCAACTTTGTAGAATTTTCCCTTCTTGAAACCATCCCCAATGAAGGCGAGAATTGCCAATGACTAGAAAAATTACAGACAATTTAATGCTCAACTATTCTGAAGCTAATTCATTTTTGTAAGTAGCTGATTGTAAATCATTAATATTTTTTGAGCTTTATTCGCCCAAATCAACTCCTTAGCTTGTTCTACTGAACTTAAAGACATTTTTTTTCGTAATACCAATTTAAAAAGTATATGTTACATCTTGTAGGGTGGGCACTGCCCACCCTACTACTAATTGTTTCATAGAAACGATATCCTACTAAAGGCACTGATGACCAATCAGGATTACATTGTTCTATAATCAAGAGAACTTTGAGTTTTTTGGTTTCCATTGCCAACTAAATTTTAAGTTTAAGTAAAAGTTCCATAACATCACCAGCAGGATCGCGCTTAATTTTGCCAAATATTGATTGACTCCGAATTGTTCTGATAATCCTCCTACGATTAAACCATTAATCACTAACCCTGCACCACAAATTATATTAAAACTTAACCCGCGACGCAACTGCTGTTTCAATTGTTTTTGGGTTTGCGTGATTTCGTGAAATGTCCATCGATCGTTCCAGAAAAAGTTATGGATGATTGCGATTTCTGTAGAGAGAATAGCACTACTGGTTAGGTTAAAATTGAATTGCTGTAATAACCAAAAACTCCCTAAATCAACGCCAATTCCTAAGATGCCAACGATCGCAAAGCGAAAAAATTTTTGGGTGGGAAATAAAGCCAAACGGAGACGGAATAAATGGTGTAAGTAGTCTAAACTTTGTTGATAGCTAACTTTACTTTTTCCCCTCAATCGAGCTTGAAAACAATATCCCACTTCTGCTACTTTTTCAATCTTCCCTTTTCCCAACACCTCCAATAGGATTTTATAGCCAACGGGACGTAAAAAACTGTATTCTAAACAACAGCGACGCACTAAAAAATAACCACTCATGGGATCAGAAACACCACTGATCACATCAGGAATAAAAATCAATCCTAACCAATGCGCTCCCTTCGATAAAACTTGACGAGTCACACTCCAATGTTCAACTTTTCCCCCTTTTTTATAACGAGTCGCAATTGCTAAATCTGCACCTTTTTCGATTTCTTGCCATAATTGTTTCAACACCTGTGGAGGATGTTGTAAGTCAGCGTCAATCACCCCTAAAACGTCTCCTTTCGCTACCTTCCATCCGTCTAAAACAGCAGTGGAAAGTCCTCGTTTTCCTTGACGACAAATGACTTGTAATTGCGGATAACATTTCTGTAATTTTTTAGCAATTTCCCAAGTTAAATCGGGACTATTATCATCAATAATAATGACTTCATACTGCTGAAATAGCACCTGATCTAAACAATTAGTTACCGATGCGATTAAGCTAGAAATCGTTTGACTTTCTTGATACGTGGGAATCACTAAGGAAAACTTAATTTCAGATTGATAATCTTCCTGTGCTGTCATTAATTACTCTTTCTTTAAGTTTAAGTTAACTCAATTTGTGAGTCATCCCCAATTAAAAATCGCATGGCTTTTGGGCGTTTTGGCGCAACTTTTAACTCTACTCTCTCCCCAATTAAACTATCAACAATTCGTTGCTGAATCTGTAACACTTTCGCCTGTCTTAGAATAACACTATGTTCGAGATCAGCTTCCTTCAGAATCGCTTCGTCAGCAATACTACTATACGGACCAATAAAACAATTTTCTAAAAGACAATTCTCACCGATAATGACTGGCCCCCGAATTGTAGAGTTAATAATTTTTGTTCCTTTTCCAATCTTAACTCGTCCAATGATTTCTGAGTTTTCATCGACTTCCCCTAAGACTTTTATTTCTAAACGAGTGTCTAGAATAATCCGATTCGCTTCTAGTAAATCGTCTTTTTTTCCCGTATCTAACCACCAACCTTCGATTTGGCGTGAACCGACATTTTTCTGATGATCAATTAACCATTGAATCGCGTCGGTAATTTCTAATTCTCCTCTCGCTGACGGTTCAATTTGCGCGAGCGCGCGATGAATATTATGATTAAAGAAATAAATTCCCACCAGTGCTAACTTAGAGGGGGGAATTTTCGGCTTTTCTACTAATCCTAAAACCGTTCCCTGTTCATCCACTTTCGCCACTCCAAACGCACTGGGATTAGAAACTGGACAAAGTAAAATCAAAGAGTCTAATTCTTGCGTTTGAAAGGCATTTAAAAAGTTCGTTAAACTGGCTTCAACTAAGTTGTCTCCTAAATACATAACAAAAGGAGAATCCCCTAAAAACGGTTGGGCAATTTTTACCGCGTGGGCTAAACCTGCTGGTTTTTCTTGAACAATATAAGTAATGGTCGCACCAAATTGGCTTCCGTCTCCTGTTTTATTTTTAATTTCTTCTCCCGTTTCTGGACTAATAATAATTCCAATGTCTGTAATTCCCGCTTCGACAATTGCTTCGATTCCGTACCATAAAATCGGTTTATTCGCGACGGGAACTAATTGTTTCGCACCTGTATAAGTAAGCGGACGTAATCTTGTTCCTTTTCCACCAGAAAGAATTAATGCTTTCATTATTTTTGAGTTGATAATTGGGTTAACATTTCTCTTAAACTGACTCGCCATTGTGGGGGAGGAGTTCCCAAAATTTTACCAATTTTTTCTCCTGATAATACAGAATAAGCGGGTCTTTTTGCTGGGGTGGGATATTCTTCGGTGGGAATGGGGGAAACACGATGAACTGTTACAGGGAAATGTAACACTTTCGCTTCTTCAAAAATGGCGATCGAAAAATCATACCAACTGGCGACACCACTATTCGTAAAATGATAAATTTCTTGAACAGGAGACGATGGTAATTTTGCAATTAATCCCATGATTGCTTTCGCGATGTCATTCGTCCAAGTCGGCGTTCCCACTTGATCAAAAACGACTTTTAATTCTTCTCTTTCTTGTCCCAGTCGTAACATGGTTTTGACAAAGTTTCCTTTTCCATAAACCCCATAAACCCAAGCGGTACGGAGAATTACATAATTATTGCAATGACTTTTTATTCCTTCTTCTCCCCCTTGTTTTGATCGACCATAAACCCCAATTGGATGCGTTTTATCTTGTTCGGTATAGGGTTTATTTTTTGTTCCATCAAAGACATAATCTGTAGAAATATGAAACAATCTTGCACCAATTTTTTCGGCACTTTCTGCTAGAATTGTCGGCGCATTGCTATTGACAGCGTGAGCCAATTCGGGTTCACTTTCTGCTCGATCGACGCTGGTATAAGCCCCTGCATTAATAATAATATCAGGTTGATGTTTTTGAACACAATCCCGAATCTGATCCGAGTTACTCAAATCCAGTTCGTCTTTTCCAAACGCAATCAATTCTCCGATTGTCGATAACAACGGCTGTAACTCTTTACCCAATTGCCCATTTTTTCCCGTTAAAAGAATTTTATTCATATAACTCTGCATCTTTTAAAAGTTTTCCAGCTTGGTCTTTTGAGGATAAAATTGGAGTTGTTATATTCTCCCAGTTAATATTAAGTTCAGGGTCATTCCATAAAATGGTTCTTTCCTGTTTTGGCGCATAATAATCAGTCGTTTTGTATAAAACTTCTGCTGCTTCTGAGAGAACATAAAAACCGTGAGCAAAACCAGGAGGAATCCACAACTGTTGTTTATTTTCAGCACTTAAAACACAACTCACCCATTGACAAAATGTTGGAGAACTGCGACGAATATCAACGGCAACATCAAGGACTTCTCCCATAATTGATCGCACTAATTTTCCTTGAGGTTGTTGAATTTGATAATGTAATCCTCGGAGGACATTTTGCTGAGAGCGAGAATGATTACCTTGAACAAATTGAGTATTTACGCCACTTTTTTGGGTAAATTCTTTATGATTAAAACTTTCAAAGAAAAAGCCTCGATCGTCCCCAAAAATTTGGGGTTTAATGATTAAAACATCAGGAATTTTCGTCTTAATAATTTCCATATTTGGACATTGTATAGTTAACAAAAACCGTAATTAAATCTCTAATAATGATACAATAAAATCTTTGTCAATACCAAATCATCTTTCTTGTGCGATCGCACCTCCCTTTTACCATTACCAGAAACTGATGGTGAATAATTGGCGCTACACACCTTCCCCCCTTTCAAAGGGGGGCTAGGGGGGGATATACTGTTACCTGACTTTTTGAAAATGGTCTAATTATGACTGCTTTTTCCGCACTCATTGGTCAAAAGCAAGCAGTAGAATTATTAACCAGTGCTGTTACCCGTCAACGCATTGCTCCCGCTTACTTATTCAATGGTCCAGAAGGCGTGGGACGACATTTAGCTGCGATCGAGTTTACCACTTTAATCCTTGCTGAGGAACAAAATCTTAATTTAGTCCGACATAAAGTTCAGAGCCAAAATCATCCTGATTTGCTCACAGTTGAACCCACCTATCTTCAGCAGGGGAAACTCTTGACGGAAGCACAAGCACAAGCAGAGGGTTTAAAACGGAAAGCCCCCCCGCAAATACGAGTCGAACAAATCAGGGAGATTGCGCGGTTTTTATCTCGTCCACCGTTGGAAGCGTCTCGTGCTGTGGTTATCATTGAAGCGGCGCACACAATGGCAGAAGCGGCGGCAAACGCTTTGTTAAAAACCCTAGAAGAACCTGGAAAAGCCACAATTATTTTAATTGCTCCCAGTGCTGATTCTCTCCTACCGACATTAGTTTCTCGCTGTCAACGGATTCCATTTTATCGTTTATCAATGCCAGACTTAAAACAAGTGTTAGCACAGACTGATCAGAGTGAAATTATCGAACAAGAAACCCTTTGCGCGATCGCACAAGGAAGTCCAGGAGAAGCAATGATTGCAAAGGAAAATTTAACGGAAATCCCTAAATCTATATTACAACAATTAGAAACTCTGATTAATCATCAGGAACAATCTTCCTTAATTAACACTGAAATTGCCCTAAATTTAGGAAAAGAAATCAGTCAGAATCTTGACTTTCCGACGCAAATATGGTTAATAAACTATCTCCAACAACGATTTTGGAAGCAGGGATTAAAAACTCAAGTTCCTCTCAAGAGATTATCAGGATTAGAGCAATTAGAAACCAGTCAAAAAATGCTTTTAAGCTATGTTCAACCGCGTTTAGTCTGGGAAGTAACCCTTCTCCAAATTGGGGAAGTTACTTCACCTGAATCATTAGATCATAATTAAAATCATCAGAAACAAAACCAGATAATAAGAATAAAATCCTTGTTATCCTGAAAGTGGGTAGTTCATATTCAAACCTAATGTCTCATCGTTTTTCTTGGATCATTCCTAATCATCTCGCTGTTGGTTCTTTCCCAAAGTTAGATAATGAAATTACTTATTTAAGTCGAGTTGGTATTACTTCAGTTTTATGTTTAATGGAACGGAAAGAAGTAAAAGTTCCTCAAGATATCAAAAATAGATTTGTCTGGCGAAATGTTCCCATTCCCGATGGCGCAACAGGAGGAATCCCCAAAGTAGAACAGTTTGAGGAAGCCTGCACAATTTTATCGCGGTGGGGAAAGAAAGGTCATGCCACTTATGTTCACTGTCTCGCAGGAGTGGGACGTTCTCCGTCTGTTTGCGCTTTATATTTAACGCAATTAGAAGGAATTTCTTTAGAGGAAGCGATTGCCAAAGTTCAGGATCGACATCCTTACGCCCATCCTGATCCCGCACAAATCGCTGTTATGCAGAAGTTTCTCGCCCAATTCAAGACAGAAAAAGCATAATTAGGGTTTGCTGAAAAAGTTCATGTTTTCGGTGTAGTAAGGCAAAAGGCAAGAGGCAAAAGGCAAAAGGGGAGATGGGGGAGATGGGGGGAGATGGGGAAGATGGGGAGATGGGGAAGATGGGGAAGATGGGGAGATGGGGAGATGGGGGAGATGGGGGAGAAAAATCGCTCCCTTGTCTTCCTTGTCTTCTTTGTCTTCCTTGTCTCCCATTGCTCCCTTGTCTCCCTTGTCTCCCATTTCTCCCTTGCATTTTTTCAAAGCATTAAGAGCCTTAAAAGCTGATTGGATAAAGGTTTTAGGTTTATTCAGTAAGCCCTAATTATAGAGACGCTCCCTAGAACGTCTCTCTTGACCCTAGAAATGCGATTATCGTTTCGGCGGAGGGGTATTGGTGCGATAGAAAGGTTTTTTCACCACGACGGCGGGATATTTTTTGCCCCGAATGTCGATTTCTAGAGCTTGTCCTACTTTTGAGAGAGATTGAGGGACATAACCGAGAGCAATGGCTTTCCCGAGAGTGGGTGATAAAGTGCCACTGGTCACGATTCCCACTTCTTCTCCTTCACATAAAATTGGGTAATCATGGCGAGCAATGCCGCGTCCCTGCATTTCGATTCCCACTAAACGCCGCTTTACCCCTTCTTCTTTTTGTTCGGCTAAGACTTCCCGTCCAATAAAGTCTTTTTTACTGTTCAGGTGAACAATCCAACCCAGTCCAGCTTCGATGGGAGTCGTGGTGTCATCAATATCTTGAGTGTATAAAGATAAAGCCGCTTCTAAACGTAAGGTGTCCCGTGCGCCTAAACCACAAGGGGTAACACCTTTCGCGATGAGAGTATCCCACAATTGTTGTCCCGCATTGACAGGAAGCATGATTTCCACGCCATCTTCACCAGTGTAGCCAGTACGCGAGACAAAGGCTTTTTCCCCAAAGACAGAAACTTCTGTATGACCAAAGGCTTTAAGCGTTGCTATCTCTCCTTCAACAAGATCAGTGAGCGTCGCAATGGCTTGCGGTCCTTGTATAGCGAGTAAAATTCTCTCTTGAGATACATCTTCTAATTGAACTGAGGTATCTTGCAAGTTTTCTAACAGCCAGTTTTTATCCTTGTCAGTGGTAGCAGCGTTAACAATGGCAACGGCGCGGTTATCCCCTTGATAGTAAAAGATGAAGTCGTCAATGATGCCGCCTTGAGGGTTGAGTAAGACGGTGTATTGAGATTCCCCAGGTTGAAGACGAGATAAGTCGGAGGGGACTAAAAATTGCAGTTGTTCGGTGAGATTCTCTCCAGAGAGGAGAAATTTTCCCATGTGGGAAATATCAAACATTCCTACGCTTTCGCGCGCGGCAGAATGTTCGGGTTTTAAACCAGAAAACTGAACTGGCATCTCCCAGCCAGCAAATTCGGTGATACGAGCTTTCTGTTGGATGATTCGATCGAATAACGGAGTCCGTAAGGTTTGATTAGATGTCGCTGTCACAATCAGGTTTTAGTTTTACTTAATCTACAGTTTATTTAGCATAGCAAGCTGTCCTCTCTTTCCCAAATAAAACCTAGTAGGTTGGGTGTAAGGAAATGAAGCCCAACACCAAGAGCGTAGGTTGGGTGTAAGGAAATGAAACCCAACACCAAGAGCGTAGGTTGGGTGTATTGTTCACGCATGGTATTACTAATTAAGTTTGAAAACTACTGGTCACTGGTCACTGCTTAACTGGTCACTGATTGGTGTTGGGTTTCGCTTCGCTCCACCCAACCTACTTTTTATCTGATGGAGCGAACCGAAAATGTTTACAATCCTTAATAAAATAATCTGAGTTTTGTAACAACAGATACAGAATTTCGTGTTATAGTGAACACATGAGCAAAAAATATCTTTAATTAATACATAGATAAAGGAGAAAGGTTATGTCTGCAGAACAACAAGCTCGCGCTTTAATGATGCGTCACCACAAAATGATTAAAAATCGTCAACAGTCTATGCTAGGACGGGCTGCGTCTGAAATTGGTATGGATGTTGATAGCGCCCAGTATTGGGGACATATTCAAGGACAACCCCAACCTAGCTTCCGTAATTCTTACGATCGAAGCGGTGCTTCTTTTAGCTAAGACACCCTTAGAAAGGGGGGAAAGAAGGAAGAGACGTATTACGGTACGTCTCTTTTTTTTGGGTTTAATTTTCCCGATATTTCAAAACGACGATACTTCTTGCGCCAATTTTTAAGGGAATTATATCTGCTACGTTGGAATACTCTCCCTGAGTGGTTTTTACAAGTGTTCCTGGATTGTAGGGGGTGGTGGTTTGAAATTCCTGGAGATGCGGCTGCGAGGCTTTGCTTAATGCTTCTCCATCAAATAACACTTCCCAATAACCGGTGAATCCTTCGGGAATCGGTAATTCGTAGGTGTGTTCCCCTTCAAAGGTTTGTGTTCCCAAGTTGAAGATAATCATCAGGGAGTCGTCTTTGCGGTAATGGCTGCGACGGAAAACACTGATTAGAGAGGCAAAGCCGTTACAGTGATTCATTTCAGGAAAGATGAGCGATCGACCGCTATTGACATCAAGTTTAGTGTAACGGCGAAATATCTGACGCAGTTGGATCATATCGTGGCGATGCTGTTCATGGAAATGGTAAATGGTACGACTGGATAAACCCGTTTTTTGCCATGTTTCCAATTGCGCGATCGATGCGCCTTCCCATTGCATCTTCCATTGATCAGGATCATCTAATGCCCCTAAACTCAAGGCATCCACACCAGGGGTAAACATATAGCGCTCACGAGCAATAAACATCGTTAAGGCTTCAGCATTTCGCACGGTGCGACGAACATAGTCTAATAGATGATGAGCATCTAATGCTCCCATTTCCACTAATTCATTGCCTTGATTTTTCGCTAACTGTGCTGGATGTCCACCATAAGCCCAATCCACATGGGGACGACCTGCCATAATATGGGGACAATACCAGGTTTCGTCGTGTAATTGGGCATAAACTGCTTCTGGACGTTGAGATTGCACCACATTCCGCACATGATCGGCAATTAAACCAATATTGGGGGCAAGATGATGATCTCGTTTTCCGACGGGTTTGTATAATTCCTCAACGATCGAAAATCCCATGGGCGCGTAAAACACATCAATAAAGTCTTGGACGACTTCATTTTGAGAGACTTCAAAGGTTTCTCCGAGGGTAATCAAGTTTGGACAAGACTCTCTCAACTCTGCTTTTAATTCTCGCAGAAATTGTTCGGCATGATTGTAATCTCGTTGGCAGTATTGGAGAATTAAGCCATCAATGTAGTCAATGCGAATGATTTTGAGACGATAGGTTTTGATAAAACTCACAATCTTCTCAATCAACATTCGTCGAATTTCGGGAAGCGCGAGATTTAACATCCAAGTGCCATAATCTCGGAAGAGATAGGCTTCGTAATCCACAAACCCCCCTTGCTTCCCCCCTAATAGGGGGGATTGAGGGGGGTTGATTTGATCCATCGAACCTGGAAACGGGTTTCGCACTTGGTGAGCAAAAATCAGATCGGGGATGATTTGAATTTGTTCGCCGTAGAATCGATCGACGAGGCGTTTAAATTCTTGCGGTGTGCCGATTTGCCAATCGAGATCAACAAAATTATAGGTGAGATAGTTGTATTTGGGGTTAAGATGGCTTCGATCGGCGACAGAAGAGCTAACCGCAACCATAATCTCATCCACTGCTAATTCTGCCAAACTGCCAGGGATATCTGTTTGTAGAATGCGACTCGCTAGAGATTGATTGGCTAAATCTTCTCGTTGATTATTCGGTGCATATTTTCCCCCTTTATACCCAGCCAACAAGCCTTCTAAAGTGGTTTCCATCAAAATGCGACCCTGTTTAATTGCGGGAGGATCATGTTCCCACTGATGACGCAACTGCGGCACATAAATTTTCTCGTAGCAACTGGCAAGATGATTTAAAGGCGCGATCAGTTGCCAGTCTCCTCCCTCTTGCTTGTAGCGAAATTGCAACTGCGTTCCGATCGCAATTGCTTCTAATTCTAGCCACCAAGCAGAATGCTCTCCATCTGGTGGATTTAACGGTTGCCATTCTTGCGTTGCTTTGACTTCCACTGTGAAAGCGTTGGGATTTTGTTCGCCCCCTGGGAGATAAACCGCCAGTTTTAGATTCACCGTGTCATCGGAAAATACGGCGGTTACTTGCGAGAGATATTGGGCGCAATAGCCTGATTCCCATTCCTCATTCTTGATGGCGCTGCGATCGCCCTTGATAAGTTTTGATAATAGAAAGTTGCTTTTAGTTTGCATAATCTCAATGGTCTAGCTGTGTTTGTTAAGAAAATATTTTTATTTTTAACGGTATGTTAAGTATAATAAACCTAACTTGAGCAAACGTCCTCATGGTTGTTGAGGAATTGTGCTGAAGTAATTACAAGTTTGGTTACATAAATTACAAAGATATAATAAATGGATTTTATTTCACTGTGGTTAGCTTACCAATTAAATGTCGTTTCACCAACGCCAGACCTCGCTAGAGATTTCAGCAACGAGGAGATGCAATTGGTGTTTCAAATTGCTTCAACAGAACAACCCTCGCAACTAGCAGAACCGACAGTTGAGCAACGGTCAGCAACCAAGAGCAACTCAAATGTCTCCTCTGATGCTGACCAAGAACCGCTAACGGTTAAAATCAATAATCTAGGGCAAGGGTTGCAGGTTGCCTTTAATGATAATAATGGTAACGATTTGAGTTCCTTTTGGTCTGGCGTTTTAAACACACTCCGAGAAAGTGTGATGAGAATCATCAAGACGTTACAAAATTTAATCATCAACGTCCCTGAAGGAGAAACAGAAGAAGAAGCGGAATTGGTCTCAGAGCCAACTTTCTCTCAGTTGCGCTATCTGGGAATTAAAGATATTAATAATTTAACTCGTCTCTCTGCCAGAGAAATCAACGATTTTGCTCCCATGGCGAAAAAGCCAGTGGTGAGCCCAGATGTGGAAAAATTGCGTCTAGCTTCGGTAGAAAAACTGGATCAACAACCCAAATACAATCAGTTTGAGCCGCAAGTGGGAACAAGATTCCATGATGATGGTTCGGTAACGTTACGAGTGCTAGTAGGAAATGATTTTGAGCGCTTGCACGTGATTGGTGATTTCAATAACTGGGGAGAAGCGGAAAATTTAGCGGACTATCAATTGCAACCCACCGCCAAAAATCCCCATATCCACGCGGTAACGCTTCCGCCAGATGACTACCATAAAAAACAATATCGGCTTGTGGATCAAGATGGCGAGCAACGGTTAGATTTAGGGGCTACGATGCTCTCCACTCCCGCATTTAATGAACGCTTCTATGATACTCTCAGCAGTGAGCAACTTAATTCTATTTTCTGGAAACCCACTGCTAATCAGAATCAGGAACAGCCTTCTCCTTTGGATTTGAGAGGAAAACAATTAACGATCGCAGAAGCTGATGTTCTCTCTCTCGCCTTAAAATGGCAATGTCAAAACCCCCATTCTGGTTTTTATGGGGATACGGGAGAAGAACATATTCCCCGTTTATACAATTTTGTCCGCGAATGTGGTTTACCGGAAGCAATGGCAAAATTAGGCTATAACACAGTGGAATTTATGCCTCTGGATACCCATGTTGATTTCTGGCAACCTGACGCGGAATATCTTCCAGACTGGCGTTATAGCTATCAAACGATTAGTTTTTATGGGAAACATCCCGACTTTGGAAGTCCCGATGAATTGCGTCAGATGATTGATGCGTTCCATGAAACTGATGTTGCGGTGTTATTAGATGTGGTTTATAGTCACTATTCCCCGCGTGGGAATAATCCTCCCCGTGAATTTGCTCCTGTGGGATTTTCTCAGTATGTGGGAGAAGATGGAAACGAATTATATGCGGGAAATTTGACGGAATGGGGAACTCGTCGCTTTAATTACACTCCAGAAGTTCGTCAAAATCTCATTGATGCTGGTTTGGTGAATTTGATTGATTATGGGTTTGATGGCTTGCGGATTGATAATGTCAATGGAATTGATGCTCAACCGAATGGACGAGAGTTTCTCCGAGAGTTGACGGAAGCGGTTGATGCTTATCGCCCACAAGCGGTAGTGATTGGAGAAGGTTACTTCGGTGATCCAATCTTGAATCGATCGCGGGATGCGGGTGGTGCTGGCTTACTCACCACTTACAGCGATCGGTTTTATCTCTGGTTTACGGAAAATCTGCTGAAATATACCGAGGAAATCGACACTTGGAAATTAGACCATATGCTTTCCGAAGATTGGTCTTTGGCGATGTTATATTATCCAGGCAACCATGATGAGTTTGCCAATCCAGGAAACTCCTTCCAAGCAAGAGGTCGCTATTTAGCAGATGCCATAGATGGGGGAGAACATAACCAGAAAATTCGTTCTTGGTCAGCATTAACCATGTTTGCTAGTTCCTATTATTTAGATATGTTCCAACTGTGGACAATGCAAGAAGGGAACTTAAACAGCAATTCACCTGTGGACTGGTCGCAATTGACGAAGCCAGAAGTGGCGCAAATGGTGCAGTTTCAAGGGGATATGAAACGATTTTTCCGTTCTCAACCCGCGTTTGCTCCTTATAATATGCACCGTAATATGTTGCACTGGGTCGATCACGAAAATAAAGTGATTGTCTTTGAGCGCATCGACTACGAAACGGGACAACGGGTTTATGCGGTGACGAATTTAGGGGATCACGCGATCGAGAATTACGCGCTCCCTGTCTTCCCCGAAGAGGCGAAATTTGAGATTGCTTTAGACAGCGATCGAGAAATTTACGGCGGTGAAGGAAACAATCCGACCTATACCCAAGCGCAAGATCATAAGGTAGAGTTTTCTTTGGACGCTTATGGGGTTGTGGGTTTAGTCCAAGCTGACGGTTATCAACCCGTACCAGCAACAGACATTCCCGATGAAGCACCCATCAAGCGGACTGGCTTCAATGATGAGCCATTCTACACTGAAAAATACCGTCCGTAACCTAATGACCAAAAGACTGTCAAAAGTAAGTAATTGGGGGCATAATGCCCCTAAATTGAGTTCTTGGAAAAGACTGATTCTCGTCAGCATTATTAGTTTATTTTTTAGTTGGGGTCAGCCTGCTTGTGCTGATTCCAACTTTTCTACTTTAAATTGGGTGGGAAATATGTTTCCCTCTGGCACTTCCAACATTATTCTCCCCACAGGAGAATCCTTTAGCGTTTATACCCAAGTGTATAAAGAAGGCGTAACGGGTTCTTATGGACAGGGGAGCGACATTGTTTGTACCCTTTACTGGGGAGAAGTGAAGCGTTTTGGCGGCGATTGGCAAACCGTCAATATGACCCCGATGTCCTACATTGGCGATGCTAACGATAACGATGAGTATCGCGCCGTAATTTCTCCTGACACAGGGTTATATGAATATACCACTCGCTGCGCGGAAGAGAAAACTTCTACAGTACGCTGGCAAAGTGGCGGCAATGGTCGTCTTACCATTAGCCCCGTTCCCAACGCGCCAGAAAGAAGACAAGCTATGTGGTTAGACCAAAAAAATATTGCTTGGAATCAAGAGGAAGGTGTAACTTATGAGTTACATTACGCGCCAAGTGGTAATTTAATGGTGCCAGTGCGAAGTGGTGATGGGATTAATTTAACAGGTGGTGAAACTTTATCTTGGGATAGTTATGAAAACTTTCCCCATATTAATGGTTATCAAGCCTGGCAAGTTCCTTCCGCCGTCAAGCCTTTAATCTCAGCAATTTTGAAAAGTGAAAGCGCGATCGCGGCGTATGATGAAAACGGTAAGCTGATCGATGCGACAGGGATTCAGTTACAAGGGGTTCTTGATGATCTGTATAACTATTCTGGTGAGCTAGGGGTGGTTTACAATCAGGGAACACCCGCCCTCAAAGTGTGGGCCCCAACGGCGAAATCCGTCACCCTCCATCGCTATGAAAATGCGAGTCCCAATGCTTCTTCTACTCCATCGGAAATGAACTTTGATCCCCAAACAGGAGTCTGGACAGTAGTGGGCGATCGAAGCTGGGATAAACAGTATTATCTTTACGAAGTAGAAGTGTATGTTCCCTTTACTGGCAAAGTAGAGAAAAATTTTGTCACCGATCCTTATTCGGTGAATCTCTCTCAAGATAGTCGTTTCAGCCAGATTGTCGATATCTATGACGATCCGAGTTTGAAACCAGAGGGTTGGAATCAGATAGCGAAACCGCCATTAGACGCACCCGAAGACATGGCAATTTATGAAGTCCATGTGCGAGACTTTAGTCGCGATGATTTAACCGTTGCTGAGGTCGATCGAGGGACATTTAACGCCTTCAGCTATAACGGGCAAAATGGCAAACCCTTCTCCGACGGGATGAAACACCTCACGAAACTCGCCGAAGCTGGATTAACCCATATCCATCTTTTACCTGCTTTTGATTTTGCTTCCGTCGAAGAAAATACCCAAGCCCGACTTAACCCTGATCCGAACCTCCTCGAAAGTTTTGGACGAGACTCCGTTCAACAACAAGCCATCATCGGTTCAACTCGTGGCAATGATAGCTTTAACTGGGGATATGATCCCTATCACTATGGCGTTCCTGAAGGAAGTTATGCCACCGCGCAAAACGACACCACCCGCATCCTTGAATTTCGGAAGATGGTACAATCCCTCAACCAAAGTGGATTAAGAGTGGTGATGGATGTGGTTTATAATCACACCTTCGCTAACGGACTTTATACCCAAGCCGTCCTCGATAAAGTCGTTCCTGGGTACTATCACCGTTATAACAACGAAGGCGATCAGGAAAACTCCAGTTGTTGTCCTGATACTGCTACCGAGTTTGAGATGATGGAAAAACTCATGGTAGATACGATTCTTCGTTGGGCAAAAGCCTACAAAGTTGATGGTTTCCGCTTCGACTTAATGAACCTGCACACCGTTAAAAACATGGATCATTTGCGAGACACCTTAAACCGTCTCAATGTAGAACAAGACGGTGTGGATGGGGAAAGCATCTATGTTTATGGAGAAGGCTGGGATTTCGGTTCAGCAAAAGGAAAAGGACTCCATCACGCCAACCAATACAACATGGCTGGTACGGGTATCGGCACATTTAACGATAAAATTCGAGATGTGGTTCATGGCGGTTATTCAACCAACCCCCAAGAAATCCACCGTCAAGGGTTTATCAACGGTCAATCCTACGACTGGAATGGCTATTTCTACGAAAGACGTTTTCGGAATAATCTTCGCACCACCAGTGACCGACTGCGGATTAATCTGGCGGGTAGTCTCCAAGACTTCCGTATTACCGACCAAAATAACAATCAAGTCTCTGGTATTGAATTACAGGGAACTGGCTACACAAAAGACCCCCAAGAAAGCATTAATTACATTTCCAAACATGACAACGAAACGCTGTTTGACTTAAATATGTTCAAAATGCCTTTGGGTAAATCTGGAACCGCCGTCACCAGTATGAGTGAACGAGTCCGCGCTCAAAATTTAGGGTTGAGTCTTGTTGCTTTCAGTCAGGGGATTCCATTTTTCCAAATGGGAAGTGATCTCTTACGTTCTAAATCTTTGGATCATAATAGTTATGATTCTGGAGACTGGTTTAATCGAGTTGATTTTACTTACACCAAAAGTAACTTTGGCGTGGGATTACCACCCGCGTGGAGTAATCAGGAACGTTGGGGAATCATGTCACCGATGCTGAAAAATTCCAAATTTGACCCGAAAAAAGAGCAGATTTTGGATAATGCGACTCATTTCCAAGAAGTTCTCAAAATTCGGCGCAGTTCTCCCTTATTCCGTTTACGAACGAAAGAAGCAATTGAACAACGGGTTAAATTCCATAATATGGGACAAAATCAGAAAGATGGTTTAATTGTGATGTCTCTTGATGACACAGTGGGAGAAAATTTAGACCCGAATTATCAGAAAATTGTTGCTTTGTTCAACGCGGATAAGTTTGCTCAGAAAATCAAGGTTTCGGAGTTTGCTGGTACGCCAATGGTATTACATCCAGTACAAGCCAATTCACGAGATGATCGGGTTAAGTCTGCTAATTTTCAGATAAGTAGCGGCGAGTTTGAAGTTCCCCCTCGCACAGCTGCGGTTTTTGTCGTTCCTGAATAGTTTATCCCCCCTCACTGATTAAGGGGGGGAAAGAATCGATCCCCCCTAACCCCCCTTATCAAGGCAGGGCTGTTTCATTCTCGGGGTCAAAATTGAATGCGATCGCCTGAACCCCTTATTGTACGTTCGATCGAACGCTTTTTCTTACTTTTTGGCTTTTTCTTAACAAAAAAGCCGTAAAACCCCTGCTATTCCTAACATCTGGAAAAGGCAAAAAAATAGAATGAAACAGCCCTGCCTTATCAAGGGGGGAAGAATCGATCCCCCCTAACCCCCCTTATCAAGGGGGGAAGAATCGATCCCCCCTAACCCCCCTTATCAAGGGGGGAAAATTAAGGAATCGATCGCGCTAAACTTTCAAAAAGAAGTAACCGTAAAAGCCCCCCTTATGGAAGAAGGGGGGTTGGGGGGATCAAACTCGATCGCGCTAAACTTTCAAAAAGAAGTAACCGTAAAAGCCCCCCTTATGGAAGGCAGGGCTGTTTCATTCTATCAAAATGGGTAGTAGCCAAAGCCTCTCTCCAAGCCATCTTCGGGCTTCAGTAACTGATAAAAAGCCTAATAGTCTGAAAAGATTAAGACAAATGGTTTTTAATACTGAAAAGTTGACTGCTGACTGAAGATGGTGTACCGGGGAAACATCTTCAGAAAAAATAACATCTTTAACCCAATGTAGTTGGTTCTCAATTCCCCAATGTCCCTGAATCTTTTTACTAAAATTTTGAGCCGTTTGGTAACAACTACTTAAATAATAAACAATTTGATGATAAGGCTATTTTTTCGAGTGCCTTTCCTTTCTACTTTGATAAAACACTGACTACTGATCCAAATTTCTTGAAGAGTTTCTGGAATTCTAAAGACAGATACGGTTCGAGTAACTTGTCGTCCGTGACTCGTTTCTGTTCGAATATCTTCCTGATCAGAAATCTGATTATGAGCGATTTCTTCTAAACGGTTGTACAATTTCGGTTGATTTTTCTTCACCGCAATTACATAATCATTACGAGAGCGATTAATCGTTTTAATTGTTTCTTTTTGACAGTGAACTGCATCCAGAGTCAAAACTTGATTTGATAAAGGCGTGTTATTCACCATCTCTCGAACACAGTAAATTTCTGAAGTCTTTTTATTCTCTAATTTTTCTAGAGCTAAAACTAACCCATTGTCCTGACTAAACCAAGAGACAATTGAAGCAAAATTCTGCTTATTTCCGTAGGTATCAGTTAAAGTTGACTTAATACTTTTACCATCAATCGCGATCCAATTAGAAAGTTCATCTGGGGAAGATAATTGAGCAGCCCATTGGTTAAAAACTTGAATTAAATCATTATTATCTACTCCCATCATGGCTCTTCTAATTGTTGAATAAGATGGCGACTTTAGCTTAGGAGATTTTCCTAAACGAGTGAGGTAGTAATGCTTATTTTTTCCAAAGGCAGCTAAGTCTCGGTAACTTAAGTTACCCATCATTAAACCAAGAATAACAATGAAAAGTACCCACCATAGGGGATGTCTTTGTCCACTGCGATCGCGCCAGTCCTTGACTTGTTTTAAGTAACTGATTAAACTAGACATATCAGAAATTTTTCTAGAAATGCGCGATCGCGCTACTGATTTATTATCGCGATCGCGCTTTACATTTACAATTTTACCCCGAGAATGAAACAGCCCTGCCTTATGGAAGGGGGGTTGGGGGGATCAAACTCGATCGCGCTAAACTTTCAAAAAGAAGCAACCGTAAAAGCCCCCCTTATGGAAGGGGGGTTGGGGGGATCAAACTCGATCGCGCTAAACTTTCAAAAAGAAGCAACCGTAAAAGCCCCCCTTATGGAAGGGGGGTTGGGGGGATCAAACTCGATCGCGCTAAACTTTCAAAAAGAAGTAACCGTAAAAGCCCCCCTTATGGAAGGGGGGTTGGGGGGATCAAACTCGATCGCGCTAAACTTTCAAAAAGAAGTAACCGTAAAAGCCCCCCTTATGGAAGGGGGGTTGGGGGGATCAAACTCGATCGCGCTAAACTTTCAAAAAGAAGTAACCGTAAAAGCCCCCCTTATGGAAGGGGGTTGGGGGGATCAAACTCGATCGCGCTAAACTTTCAAAAAGAAGTAACCGTAAAAGCCCCCCTTATGGAAGGGGGGTTGGAGGGATCAAACTCGATCGCGCTAAACTTTCAAAAAGAAGTAACCGTAAAAGCCCCCCTTATGGAAGGCAGGGCTGTTTCATTCTATTTTTTTGCCTTTTCCAGATGTTAGGAATAGCAGGGGTTTTACGGCTTTTTTGTTAAGAAAAAGCCAAAAAGTAAGAAAAAGCGTTCGATCGAACGTACAATAAGGGGTTCAGGCGATCGCATTCAATTTTGACCCCGAGAATGAAACAGCCCTGCCTTATGGAAGGGGGGTTGGGGGGATCAAACTCGATCGCGCTAAACTTTCAAAAAGAAGTAACCGTAAAAGCCCCCCTTATGGAAGGGGGGTTGGGGGGATCAAAACTGATCAATGTCTTACTTACCTTACAATAAAAAATTAGTCTCAAGAGCTAAAGAATTAAGAAAAAACATGACTTTAGCTGAGAGGAAAATTTGGTTTGAATATCTCAGAAATTTTCCCCATCGTGTTTATCGACAGCGCCCGATCGAGCAATTTATTGTTGATTTTTATTGTCCAAAATTAAAGTTAGTGATAGAAATTGATGGTGAGAGTCATTACACTGAAAATGCTCAGGAATACGATCGAGAAAGGACTGAGGTTTTACAAGGGTATGGGTTAAGGGTGATTCGATTTAATAATGAAGAGGTCTTACAGAATTTTACAGGAGTTGTAGGAATGATTGAGGATTTGATTTCCTCTAACTTTTCTGATCAAAGTTGATCCCCCCTAACCCCCCTTATTAAGGGGGGAAAAGAGTTGATCCCCCCCAATCCCCCTTAATAAGCAGGGAAAAGAATTGATCCCTACTTAATTGATCATTTAGAAAGTGAAAGAAAACTCATGCTACTGATTCAGAATGAACAATTACTCAACTTCTTAAAACGAAATTACAGTAAGTCTGATCTACAAGAAATATTCGCCTTTTTGCAAAAACAAAACACCCTCAAATTTTCGACACTAAAAAACGGTTTATTTCCAGCGGCGATGCTGGATGAAAACACCGAATATACGGGTTATTCTAATGTTTGGGTGCGTGATAATGTTCATGTTGCTCATGCTCATTATGTGTGGGGAAAAACCGATATTGCGACAAAAAATGCACAAACTTTGATGCGGTATTTTACAAAGCATCGATCGCGCTTTGAAGCCATTATTCAACAACCGAGTTTAGCAAAAAATGTAATGAATCGTCCTCACATTCGGTTTAATGGTAACACTTTAGAAGAAAACTCAGAAGACTGGCCCCACGCTCAAAATGATGCGTTAGGTTACTTTTTATGGTTTTATTGTCTCCTCGCGCGAGAAGGGTTAATTAAAGTTAGTGAGTCGGATGTGGAAACCTTAGCACTGTTTCCTCTTTACTTTAGGGCGATCGAATTTTGGCAAGATGAAGATAGTGGACATTGGGAAGAAACTCGCAAAATTTCCGCTTCTAGTATCGGCTGTGTGATAGCGGGTTTAAAAGCATTAAAACAACTGAATTTTAATGCTGATTTTGTCGCCCACTGCTGTCAGTATAATGGAATTGTGATTACTCCTCGTCTTTTAGAAGAATTAATTCAACAAGGAAACGCAGCACTAAATCGTATTCTTCCAGCCGAATGTATTCAAGATGATCCCAAGAAAAAACGGGAATATGACGGGGCGTTATTGTTTTTGATTTATCCTTTAAATGTTGTCTCCAAAACCATGAGAGAAACCCTGCTCGATCGGGTTTTAGAAAACTTAGAAGGAAACTATGGAATTAAACGTTATTTAGGAGATTCTTTCTGGTTTCCCAACTATAAAAGCATTTTAAGCCAAAAGGAACGCACCGCCGACTTTAGTAACGAAATTGAAAAACGAGACGCATTTTTACAACCTGGCGAAGAAGCGCAATGGTGTATTTTTGATCCGATTATATCAGCAATTTTTGGACAAAAATATCAAGAAAATCCTCGCTCAAATAACCTTCAACAACAAACCCATTATCTCAACCGTTCATTAGGACAAATTACGGGAAAGGATAGCGAATTTGGTGCTTATAAATGTCCTGAACTTTATCATAGAGAAGGAGAGAAATATGTTCCCAGTGACGCGACTCCTCTCTTATGGACACAAGCCAATTTAATGATTGCGTTAAAATTTATGTCAACCGTATGTTGGGTGGAGTAGTCAACCGTAGGTTGGGTGGAGGGTAACGAAACCCAACATCAATTAGTCATTAAATCCCCCCTACCCCCCCCGATGATTGGGGGGAAAAGTAAACTGTAGGGTGACAAAACCCAACTTTTTTTAATCCCACTTTTTCCAAGTATGAAACGAAAAAAGACAATTGTACTGGTTTCCTTATCCTGCTTAATTTTAGGAAACTTAACCCCAATAGCCAACGCTCAAACAGTTAATCAAACTTGTAATTTATCCTCATCTGATGACTTTCAAGTTGGCTTTCAAATTCAAGCCAGAGACACTCAAACCGAAGCGGAAATCATCAGCGCCAAAACTCCTTCCCAAACTGAAATCACCAAGCCGAGTTTATGGTGGGCTGTGGAAAAAAATGATCCATTTGATGGCAAATTAGTGATAAATTGGATCGCAAATAAAAACAAAAAAGTGATTGATATTATTGTTAATAATCGGTTTTGGAATGGTTTAGATTATTTAGGAAAATATCGCTTTGTTAATCAGCTTGGAACAGTTGCTCGTGAATCTAATTATAATCTACAAGTGATTAGTCAACAACAAGATTGTTTAGCTACTTATACTTGTGATTTTGCTCCTAATACTCCTCAGTGTAAAATTAATTTTGATGGTACTTTTAATTAGGGCTTGCTGTTGGGAAACTGAAAGTTTTACCAAATAAGGATTTGAGGCGATTAATATCTGAGTAAAAACGCAAGTTCATTGATTGTTCAACCCTCTTGCCTCTTGCCTTTTGCCTTTTGCCTTTTGCCTCTTGCCTCTTGCCTTTTGCCTTACTAAACCAACCAATGGACTTTTTCAGCAACCCCTAATTAATACACTGTAATTTGATTTGTTGCGCGATCGATTTCACAACTGAAACTGAAACCGCATTTCCTACTTGTTTATACTGGTTTCCTCTAGAGAGAGTTTCTGGAAAAGTGAACTCTTTGGGAAATCCCTGTAATCTTAAACATTCTAATGGCGTTAATTTTCTAATCCCTTTTTCATCTTTAATAATTGGAACATTATGACCCCCTGTTCCCATATTTGCGGTTAAAGTCGGACAGACTCCCCTTTTATTTTCTCGCACATAAACCCTTCTCCACTGGTAAACTGTATTCGTTTTAACCACTTCCTTTTTTAAGCGTTCATATAAAGGTTTATTGTTATAATAAAAGTAATCATCAATTTCTTTATTCTCCAGCATCGATCGAAATTCAGTAGTTAAAGGAACGGGTTGAGGGAACGCAAAATGGGAATATGCAATTTTACTTTTAAATCCTAAAATATACAACCGTTCTCGATTTTGTGGGAGGTTTCCATAGGTCATTGTATTGAGAACTTTCTCTGTTACATAATATCCTTCTTCACTGATTAATGTTTTCATATAATTATAAGTTTTCCCCTGATCATGACTCAATAAATTCTTGACATTTTCTAAGAAAATTACAGCAGGCTTTTTTCTCCGAATAATTTCTAAAATTGTAAAGAATAAATCTCCTCTTCCTTGATCTTTTAATCCCTTGCGATAACCCGCAATAGAAAACGGTTGACAAGGAAACCCACCACATAAAACATCATGGTCTGGAATTAAATTAAAATCTTGTTGTGTTATATCTTGATTAAACAACGGTTGCGTTTCTCCTGTGAAAAGTTGAGGAGAAATCTGCTTAAAATTATGTTCATAAGTCTCTCGCGCTTTTCGATCGAGTTCACTGGCAAAAACGCATTGTAACCCTAGATCATGTAATCCATAATGAAACCCTCCGATACCAGCAAACAGATCAATAAATTTTAAGGGCTGAAATTGTAACTCTCTTCCACTCATTTTTAAACCGAAATATTTGTTTTCTAAACAGGGTTTGCTGTTGGGAAGCTGCAAGTTTTACCAAATAAGGATTTGAGGCGATTAATATCTGAGTAAAAACGCAAGTTCATTGATTGTTCAACCCTCTTGCCTCTTGCCTAAGGCAACTTGCCTCTTGCCTTTTGCCTTTTGCCTCTTGCCTTACTCAACCAACCAATGGACTTTTTTTTCAGGAGGCACTAAATATAACCATGTTCAGCGAGGAAAGAGAAGCTGATTTCACTGTCGGAATTGTTGCTAGAACGATGATGAAGCAGTTTATTGACGTATTTTCCTAAAATATCACTTTCTAAATTAACCCAGTTTCCTTCCTGCAAACTAGAGAGGTTCGTTTCTTGATAGGTAACAGGAATCACGGCACATTGAAACCAACTCCCATTGGGATCACATTCGGCGATCGTTAAACTAATCCCATTGATCGCAATACTTCCTTTCGGGATAATATAAGGAGCAATGTTTTCTTCCCATACTGTCGCCAATGCGTTCAGTGGACCAAAAGTTATTTCCCAGGCGCGATCGGTCGCGATCAATTTTAAGACACATCCCACCCCGTCAACGTGACCTGTGACAAAATGTCCGCCTAATTTCGAGCCAACTTTTAGAGAGGGTTCAAGGTTGACATAATGACTTGCCTCACCGCGACTACCAAGAGTGGTTCGGTTGAGGGTTTCTGGGGAAGCAGTGGCGATGAAGCCATCGGGTAAAAGGTTTTCTACGGTGAGACAAACGCCATCAACGGCGACACTATCACCCATAATCATTTCATCGAGGAGGGGATGGGTATGTCCTGGGGGAATGGTAATCTTAAATCGATCGCCTCCCAATTCTTGAATAATGCCTTGTGCTTGAATTAATCCAGTAAACATGAGTATCGGAGTATGATAAATAAGAGGTGAGGAAGAAAGTACAATAGGGGATGATCGGTGCTTAAAATTAGTGTACCGCATCGCTTGGATGTAAAACTCAATGCTGAAAGCAGTGGAAAGAGGCGAAGCTGATGATTGAAATGAAAGTTGCTGGGATTGCCTTAGATGCTATAACCCGAAGTCCGATCGCGCTTTTAAAAGATAGTTCCGAACGTAGGGCGTTACCGATTTATATTGGACAGGATCAAGCAAAAGCAATTATGGGCGCGATCGAGGGACAAACCCCACCGCGTCCCCTCACCCATGATTTAATGGTGAATGTCTTGGATGCTTGGGAAATGAGCGTTACTCGTGTCATTATTCATGCCTTACAGGATAATACCTTTTATGCCTTGCTTTGTCTGCAACAGGGAGAAAACACCCGTGAAATTGATTGTCGTCCTAGTGATGCGATCGCGATCGCGGTTCGCACCCGTAGCCCGATTTGGGTGATGGAAGAAGTGATTGTGGAAGCGTCAATTCCCGTCGATCGAGACGCAGACGAAGAAGAGAAAAAAGCCTTCAAAGAATTTATTTCTAATCTGAGACCAGAAGACTTTATTCGCGGACAATCCTCCAAAAACAACGAAGAATCTAGTTAATCATGGAATATCGGCGGTTCGGAAAAACTAATCTTCCCCTTTCGGTTTTCTCTTTGGGAACAATGCGAGGTTTAAGTGATTCATCTTTGTTTATCGCCACTCTCCAAAAGGCTCTTCAATCGGGAATTAACCACATCGAAACCGCCAGCGCTTATGGTGAAAGTGAACAATACATTGGTGATGCACTGCAACAAACGCCTCGATCGAGAAACGAAATTTACCTAACCACAAAACTCTCTCCGACTCCAGACCCGAAAAAAATCGAAATTGAGCTAGAAAAGAGTCTCAAGCGTTTACAAGTGGATTACATTGATCAAGTTGCGATTCATGGCATTAACACTTGGGAACATTACCAATGGGTAACAGGAGAAAACAACTGTTTAGCCCCTCTCCAGAAAGCGCAAACACAGGGAAAAATCGGCAATATTGGGTTTTCCACTCATGCGCCCTTAGAGATTATCCTCGCCACCCTAAAAACAGAATTATTCTCCTTCATTAACCTTCATTATTACTACTTTTGGCAACGCAATGAACGCGCGATCGCCCTTGCTCATGATCTAGATATGGGGATTTTCATTATTTCCCCCACAGATAAAGGGGGACAACTGTATGCTCCCCCAGAAAAACT